>JBBQRQ010000175.1:0-2429 GCA_038214755.1 Verrucomicrobiota bacterium | reverse complement strand
CGAGTTTGCTGCCGCTGGCGATTTCGCTGGTGGCGTGGTCGAGCACGTCGGACGGGCCTTTGGTGAAGATGCTGTCGCGTTGCGGGTCGGTGTTGGCGCAGAGGCGGAAGAGGACTTCGCTGGTGTTGTGAACGTCCACGTAAAGGGGTCAGTTCTTGATAATGATACATGAGGCGGCGGTGGGAGGCTCAACCATGCCTGCGCCGCGCCAAATAACCGGAGGAAGTCCCGCGAGGAGTAGCCATTATCAAGAACTGACCCCTTTCTGACCCCTTTCCTTTCCGGATGCGCGCGGTGAAACGCCTTTGTGCTACGCCTTGCGCGAAGGACATACCAATGCAGCGGCACTGCTGCGGCGCGCGGGCGGCACACTCGGCCAGATGCGCGCGCTCAGTCCGAGTGAGAAAAGTCTGGTGGATTTTTACGAGCGCACGGAAATGACGCTGCGCATGGGGAATTGAACCGCGAAGCGTCCAGAAAGCAAATTCCTATCAGTTTCTTCACGTCGAGATGCGAGCTCGGAGTTGCGGCAAATGACGCTTGTTTTTGGTTAACGGCCTTTACCCACACGGTTTTTTATGCTGAAGTCAGGGTCTGAGTCATGAAAAAAAACATCATCGGCCGTATCGTCATATTTCTCGTAATTCTTCCGGCAATTTTTCTTTGTGAACTTCGGGCGCAGAATCCACGCAATATTCTTTTGGTGATTGGCGATGATATCGGCACCGATGCGCTCTCGATGTTTAACACTAATACTGTTGGAACGAGTTTTGCCCCGACTCCCAACCTCGATGCGCTGGCGGCACAAGGCGTGAAGTTCCGCCACTGCTATGGTTATCCATCATGTTCACCCAGCCGTTCTTGTCTGCTCACGGGACGGTACGGTTTTCGCACCGGCATTGGCGCGGCCATTGATGATGCCCACGATCCTTATCTTTCTCCACGCGATTACACGATTCCCAAGGCGCTTGATGCCAATCCGCAACTCGGCTTTCGTCACGCACAGGTTGGCAAATGGCATTTGAGCGCGGAGGCTTCTGACCCGAATGTGATTGGCGGATGGAGTCATTTCTCAGGCTATCTCGCCGGCGAACGCGAAAGTTATTTTGATTGGGGAAAAACCGTGAACGGCGTGACCACGGCGCACACGACGAATTACGCAACGTCCGACAACGCCACCGACGCGATTAATTGGATAACCGCGCAAGGCACCAACCGCTGGTTCCTTTGGTTCGCTCCGAAAGCCGCGCACTCTCCTCTGCACAAACCGCCAAATGACTTGCACAGTTACGATTTCCTCCCGCCAGAGCCTCCGGCGAATGGAGCGTTTTCGAAACAATATTTTCAAGCCATGATCGAGGCGTTGGACACTGAAATGGGCCGCGTGATGACGAACATCAATCTCGCCGAAACGTTGGTTCTGTTCCTCGGCGATAATGGAACGCCCATTGATACCATCCAATCGCCTTATACCACCAATCAGTGCAAAGGGACTTTGTTTGAAGGCGGGATTCGTTTGCCGATGTTCGCCGTGGGCGCGGGCGTGGTGGGGACGAATCGCTGGGCGGACGAAGTGGTGAACACAGTGGATGTGACAACCACGTTGCTCGACATGGCCGGGGTGAATTTTCCCACGCTGCCGACGAACATAGTTTTTGACGGACGAAGTTTCTCTCCCGTTTTGAGAAATCAACCTTGGAATCCGACCGAACAGGTGATTCTTTCCGAAAATTTCGGAAGCATCATTCCTCCGCCATTGCGCGGCGTTGCGGCGCGGGGACAACGATACAAAGTGATCAAACTCGATAGCGGTTTTCAACTGTTCTACGACCTTCAAACCGATCCTTACGAACACACCAACTTGCTGAGCAATCCGAACGACGTCGCCAATCTCACATCACCGCAACTCGCTTCTTACACCGGCCTCACCAACCGACTGGCGGGATGGCATAATCCTCCAAGCGCGCCTGTCATCACCAAAACACAGGTGGAATCTGGCGCGCCGAAAATCTCGGTGCCGGAACAACTCGGTATTGCTTACAGTCTGGTGCGCGCCACAAATCTGACCGCGCCGAACTGGGTCGTGGTGTCAAATTTCGTCCGCCAGGTTCAAACAAACGCGCCGATTGTGAATCTCAGCGATCCGACTCCGCCAGCGTCCGCATTTTATCGTGTCTCAGCGCAGGGACGTTGATTGAACCGCGAAGCGTCCAGAAAGCAAATTCCTATCAGTTATTAGTTTTTCCGCCGAACCTAACGGCGGTGAACCGGTGGGGTGTGCACCAGACCAGCCGCCGCCAGGCCGGTTTGCCGCGACAACCGTGCCCGGTCGCGGGCTTCGGCCCGGAAACCCAGGCGGATCCGCTCGCGCGCCAACAAATCTGCAAAAATGAGGTTGTCTCCGGCGAAAACCGGCGTAATCTCGCCGT
>JBBQRQ010000174.1:0-3333 GCA_038214755.1 Verrucomicrobiota bacterium | reverse complement strand
GCATCCTGCCGTATCGCAGGTTTTCAACCTGCGAGATGCCGCCAGAACGGGGAGACTTTCGAAAACTAAAGGCTTTCTCTATTTGCGACGTTCAGCCGGTTTCAAACCGGCGATACGGCAGGATGCAATCCTGCGCTACGTGACCGCCAATTGAAATCGCACGCAAACCGGCAACCGCGTTGACTTGCAGCATCGTTCAAATATAATTTTCACCGATGGCAGCACCGCAAAAGTTGGAGGCGAAAAAGAGATTCATGAAATTTCTCGGCGGAAAAAATTTGCGCATCACTTCCCAACGCCAGGCAATCATCGAAACAGTTTTTGGCACTCAGGAACACTTTACCGCTGAACAATTGCTCGAATGGTCGCGCAAAAAAGATAAGTCCGTCTCGCGCGCCACGGTCTATCGCACTCTGCCGCTGTTGACCGAAAGCGGTTTGGTCCACGAAATGGATTTCGGCAAGGACTACAAATTCTACGACCCGAACTATGCCGACCATCCCAATCACAATCACATTATCTGCCAGGACTGCGAAAAAATTGTGGAGTTCGACAGCGAAAAAATCGAAAAAATCGAAGATGAGATCAGCCATCGCCTTGGTTTTTCGGTAAAGAAACATCGTCTGCAAATCACGGCCAGTTGCGACGAGTTTAAAAAACGCGGCGCTTGCAAAAAGAAAAGTTGTTAGAACGTGAGATCGTAGCCGCCGACGTGAGGAGGCGGATTCCAAGTCTTTCAAATCGAAATCCGCCTCCTCACGTCGGCGGCTACGATACTTAGTGCGACTCGGGTTGCTCCAATCTGCGACAGAGTGCGAGCGTGACGAAAAACATCGCGCCTACTGCCAAGAAAAAAAGACTGAAACGGTTCCACTCAAACCCATGCCGAACCGCGTGCAGCGGATGCGCGGCATCGATCAGAAGTCCCCAAAAAATCGGCGAAAGTCCCAAGGTGAGATTTGCCACCACCGAAAATAAAGCAAAGAAATGACTTCGCCCCATCGGCGGGACGATGGCCATGACCAGTCGTGTGTTCGAGAGAGTGACAAACGAAGCGCAAAGTCCCATCAAAAATTGCAGCGTGAGCAACAAGCCAAGTCGTGGCGCGAATATTTTTGCAGCCAGAAAAATCCATCCGGTCAAAATGCCGATCCATGCCGCCATCGAAAACGTCAAAACTCTTTTGCTGCCCAGCCTGTCTTGATGAGAACCGAGAAGCCACAGGCTGGCCAAACCGCCGAGAAAAGTGGTCGAACTTACCACCATGATGTCGCGATCGGCCAAACCTAATTCGGTTTTTAAAAATGCGACGACGAACGTATTGATTCCGCCGTAGGCGAGCGCCCACGCGAAATTCATCCGCAATAATTTCCGAAAAGGCGAATAGCGGGCGATCTCCAGCCATGGCACCGGTTGGGTGGAGGTGCGAGTTTGTTCAGGTTTTGCCGGCTCGGGGATTCGTTTGATAAAAACCAAACTGGTTGCGCCCATCACCGCGCTGAAAGCAAACAGGGAAGCGAATTGCCACGAGCGCGGATTGGCGCCGAGGCTCCACGCCACGATCAAGAAAACCGCGAAGCTCGCCACGTTTAAGAACGCCGCGTCGCGCAACAAATAGCGCCCGCGCAATTCCGTCGGGATGAGCGCAGTCATCCACGGCAGCCACGCGCAACTGGAAATTCCGCGGGACAAATTGAAACAAAATAAAAACAGGAGAAGCAGCACCAGTTGCGTTGTGGAATCCAGAAAGCGGCCGGTCATGGGCACGAGCGCCATTCCGACGATGAACAAAACGCGCGTGCCCCAGCCGGCGTAGATGAACCGTTTGTAACCGACGCGCTCGACGTGTTTGGCCGCGGGGATTTGAAAAATGACGAGCAGCGGCATCATGCCCGCCAGAATTCCCAGCACCGTCGCGCTGGCGCCGAGAGTTTTGGCGTAGAGCACCATTGGGCTGCTGAGAATTATTTGATAGGAGAGGGCGTTAAAAACGGTGAAGAGAAAAATATTTTTTGCTCCCGCAGGAAGTGTTGGCGCGGTCATGATTATTTTTTTCTCTCAAAATTCGGCCCACGTAGCTCAGTTCGTTTCGCCTGCGCGCTTCACCCTGCGTCAATTATTTTTTCCCGCTTGCGCGGGGCGTTCGTCGTCGTTAGGTTGCGCCGCTCAAAATAGTGGGCTGGTAGCTCAGTTGGTAGAGCAGTGCCCTTTTAAGGCATTTGTCCAGGGTTCGAGTCCCTGCCAGCCCACCACTTTTTTCCCTCTGCGCGAGAAAAAATTTGCGTGAGTTATTTTACGAAAAGATCGTTTCCGCATTTTGTTGTTTGGGCAAAATGCGGCCCCCCTCGAAAAAGTTTTCCAGTTTGCCGCCGCTCCATTTTCGGAGGCGATAAAGTTGCGCGAAAGTAAATTGCGGCGCAGCGCCTCCCTGGCCGCCGACCAATTCCGCTCCACGACGCACGTTATCCATCAACCAGGCGGGAATCAAAATGTGATACGGGTTCCGTTTTACTTCGCCGACGTGAAAAGAAGTGGCCGCCATCAGATCCGCGACATCCTGCTCGTCGTATTCAACCATCAAATTCGGCGAATCATTTTGTCCCCAAAATTCTGTCTCCACGCAAAAACAATGGAAGCTCGCGGGCAAACTTCGCAAGGCGTCCATCACCAAAAAATTTACGCCGAGATGCGTGTTGTTCCAATCGTGATCGTGCGGAAAAAAAATAACTTTTGGTTTTTTCTCCGCCAAAATATCCGCGATCAGCCTGACCATTGGCGACCAAAGCGGTTCGTCGTTGTCCCGTGTGGTGGGTGTGACATTTTCCAATCCGGTGGGCGCAGTCTGCAAAAGTCCAAAACCGAGGTAATCGCAAGCTGCTCTCAATTCAGCGAGCCGTTCCGCCTGCCGCTCTTTTTTGCGGCCATGCGTCACCGCAACGTCGATCACATTCCATTTTGCCTCACGCAAAAGCCGCAGCGCCAGACCGCCTTGAATCGTTTCGTCATCGGGATGGGGCGCAAAAAATAAAACGCTCGGCGCATTTTCCGGAATGGTGGGGCGATTGCACCTGGAAACCCCGCCCAGCGGCAATTTTTTTGCTTCTTGATTCAGATTCTCAATTTCGGAAATCAATTTTAGATAGGGATTCATTTTATTCGGCGACATTGAATACAGCGCGGCAAAGCCGCAATCAAACCGGCGCTCCATCACGGGAAAAACTATTCTTCAGAGACTGCAATCATATCGAACGTGACGCTTCGCCCGTTCCGGCCAACGCTTTTCACCAACGCCTTGGATGCGGCTGGCGCGCGTTTTGGATCGTAAAATTGTGG
>JBBQRQ010000173.1:0-3360 GCA_038214755.1 Verrucomicrobiota bacterium | reverse complement strand
TTTTTTGTTTGGCGGGGCTTGTATTTCCCCGCTTATTTTTTTTTTTCCTTGGCGGGCGTGTTTGGCCCCCCCCAAATTTTTTTCACTAAACTGGGGGCCTAATATCCCCCCGCCGCTACAATATTTTTCTACGGCGGTCACAGACACACCGCTGCACCGTTATTCGTTTTGCACTCCGCTGTTCCAATAATTTTTCATTTCTTCGGGCGTGGGAACTTTCAATGGACGCACAATTCTAAACCCGAGGAATTGCGCATCGGTCAAAAACCAAATGCTCTTGGGCAATTGCGGGTCCTGCATTTTCCAATCCTTGGTTGAAGGTCGCCGCACCGCGCTACGAAGTTTTTTTGCGTCGTCATCCCACGATCCGCCGCGGGTGGAATGCGGATACGGCTTCATCGCTTTATTCCACGGATTTTGCGCGACGACATTTTCGAACTGCTTGTAAAAATCCGGGTCGTATCCGTCGAGCGTCCACTCGACGACGTTGCCGTGCATGTCTTGCAAACCCCACGGATTCGGTTTTTTCTTTCCCACTTTTTGATATTTGCCATCGCTGTTGTTCGTGGACCACGCGTAATCGTCGAGTTGCGAAACATCATCGCCGAAAGAATAGACCGTCGTGGTTCCAGCGCGGCAGGCGTACTCCCATTCGGCCTCGGTCGGCAGGCGATAAAAATGCCCGGTCTTCGCGCTGAGCCATTGGCAATATTTATTTGCGCCGTGCTGCGTCATGCTGATGGCCGGGAAACCATTTTTGCCCATGCCAAAACTCATCTCCACATACGGCTTGGTTGGGCGCGTCACGGCGTCGGCGGAGTCGCTGATGTAAACACCGGCGGCGTCTTTTTTCTTTTCGTCGGGATACATGAACAGTTCGTATTCATCCCAGGTCACTTCGCATTTGCCCATCCAAAACGCGTCCAGTTTCACTTTGTGTGGCGGACCTTCGTCGGGCTTGCGATTCGGTTCGGACTCAGGACTGCCCATCAGAAATTCGCCGCTCGGAATCGGCATCATGTCGAAGGTGGTGGTGGTTCCAAAAATTTTGTCGGTGTACGGTTTCATCTCCGACTCGGCTTGTTCTTTGGAGGCGGACACGATGAGTTTCTGCAAATCGGTTGCGACGGATAATTCTTTGTCAGGCACTCCGCCCCCGATTTTTATATCCTTAGGCCAGACCGCGCCTTGCTCGACCCACAGTTTTAAAATGCCAATCGCCTGTTCGGAAAGCGGCCCGCCTTGTTCGAGAATCGGTTGAACGTCTCGCACAAAATCGATTTTCATCACGTTGGTCAAAGTGATGTTCTCCGGCCAGCTCGCGCCCTCCGCAATCCATTGCCGCAGGATTTCAGTTTCCTCTTTTCGCAGCCGCGTTTTATCTTTCGGCGGCATGACTCTTTTGTTGTCGGGCGGAAGAATCGTCAATGTGTAGATGCGACTTTTTTCGGGATCGCCCGGCACCAGATCATCGCCTTTGTCGCCGCCTTTGAGCGCGTTGGCTTTGGTGGTGAGATCGAACTCGCCATTTTCGTGGGCGTTTTTCGCGCCGTGGCAAGAGAGGCAATTCAATTCCAAAATGGGCTTTACGTCTTTGACGAAATCGACGGCGGCACGAGCGGTTTGTGGAGAGAGAACAAAAAAAGCGGCGGCAACAATGACAACGAGTGGAAAACTTTTTTTCATTTCAAGTGTGACGCGGCATAATTTCACGGCGAACAATTCAATGTCAATCTTGCATCGGGAGAAGCAGGCAAAAGGCGCATCCCAATTCCTCATCGCCGAAATCCCATGGTCACTGGTTACATTTATCACCCGAAGAAAACTGGAGATTTCACGCCGCGACCGCTTCGTGCTTTAAGGCCAGCAATTCGGCGCGGTTCAGTTCCGCTATTGCAATCGTCCGGCCATTCGCGTCTAAAAATTCGACGTCAAAAACGTCTGGAGACAATACTTCCACCACCGTCCCCACTTGTCCGGCAACCAGCCGTTCTGCTGGTTTGTCTTCAAGCAAAGCCACCACATCCAACAATTTAACGGACGTTGTTTGCATAATTTTTTATAGCACGTAACAAGTTACTAAACGAGGGAAATGCTCTGTCGGACGAATATTCCAAATGCTCCTGACTTGCGCGGTTTTTCCCTGGTGCGTCAATGTGAAATCAATCTGATAGCGCTGTCCGTGATCTGTTTTTTTGCCCGTCTGACATTCTTTCTGTCGAGCCATTGCCAGCAATTGTCCTTGCAACCATTCTGCACTCTCCAGGTTGAGTCCCAAAGCTGATGCAAAGACTCGCGCTTTATGTTTGCCTTCTTCGTGAACCGGATTAAGGCAATAGCCCCGCAGTTTGGTGATATCCACAATGGCCTGTTCTGAATTTGGCAGAGTCACGGATGGAAGATTTCTCTTTTACTTTTTCCTGCTCTTGCGCGACGTCAAAAACGCTTTGAGCATTTGCGGTTTCTCTTCAAAAAACTTCGCGAGGCTGGAAAGGATTTCCACCGTGGCCGGACTCAAATGATGTTCGATGCCTTCGATGTCGTGGCGTTGCGTTTTTTCATCCAAACCGAACAACGAAAAAAATCGCGTCAAAGTTTCGTGGCGTTTCTGGATTTGCGTCGCGATGGCGCGGCCTTTGTCGGTGAGAATCAGGCCGCGATATTTTTCGTAATTCAGATAACCGAGTTCGTCGAGTCGTTGCACCATGCTGGTGACGGATGCCTGTCGCACTTTCAGCGACGACGCGATGTCCACCACGCGGGCGTAACCTTTCTCCTCGATCAACTCGTGAATGCGTTCGAGATAATCTTCGGCGCTTTGGCTTGGCAACGACGGCGTGGACATGGGGAAGAATTAAGCACCGGCGAAGAAGTTCTGGCAAGAAGTCGATGGGTAGCATCTGTCTCCGGCGGGTGCGAAGAGGTTTCCCTCATTGAATGTTGGATGTTGGATGTTCGACGGATTGGTGGATTGTGGGATTGCTGGATCCGCACACGCCGGAGGCAGATGCGTGCTGGCGCTCAAGCAACGAAGGCACGGCTTACCGCGAGATCAAAACTTTTTTGCCATGGCGCGCCAAGAGGTCGGCCTTGTTTTTCACCAGACGGTTGAAAGGCCGCCGGCGACTGGAAACCCGCATAAAACGGGCCGGATTTTTGACACCTGAAACGAGTCGTTTAATTTCCTCAAACGATTTAAGAAGTTTTGCAAATAACTAGTGTCGGGAGCGGAACAAAATGAGAGAGTATTGTTAGATCAAAACGAGAATAATTGTTGGATCAAAAGGAGAATTCTTGGGCGAGCGATGGATTGGACTGGAACCCGTCAAAGCGTTTGTGGTCTCTTGGAAATGTTCTGGC
>JBBQRQ010000172.1:0-3539 GCA_038214755.1 Verrucomicrobiota bacterium | reverse complement strand
GGCTGGCCGTCATCGCCTAGTATTGAGCCGAACCAGACGTGGCCAAGTTTTATTTTTGTCGCGGGGGTGTGCGGCCGAGTTGCACTCGGCAGTTCGAGGCCTGCCGTGTGCAACTCGGCAGCGCTGGGCAATGCCGAATCTGCCGAGTGGAACTCGGCACCACTCTCGGGATGCCAACGGCGAAACACGGCGAAGATCTGACGGAAATGCAGTTGTTGCCGTCCGTCCGTCACATAAAGGATTTCGTCAGGATGCCAATTCTCCAAACGATATTTTAACGTGGCAAGATCGGTTGTCGCGTAATTGAATCCGCCGTCGCTTTTTTCGATGAGACAAGGGTTCGGCTGCCAATTGCCGTCGCGTTGCACCAGGAACGGATCTTCTTTTGGGGGCAACGAACCGTCTGAAAAAATCCCGATCGCGCCTTCGGATTCTGTCGCAATTTTTTTGTCGCGCAATTCCTGAACGACCTCTTTGAGCGACGGGTTGTAAAAACTCTCGCCATGAGCGTGATCGAATTTTACGCCGAGCCGCCGGTAAACCTCATCGAACTGATGTTGCGAAAGTTCGATCATCTCGCGCCAGATGCGGAGATTTTCTGCGTCACCGCTTTGCAGTTTTACCAGTTCCTGCCGCGCTCCTTCCAAAATTTTTTCATCCAAATCACTCGCGGCGTTGACCAATTTGTAAAGCCGCTCCATCTCGCCAATCGGATCGCTTTCGAGCGCGGATTTATTGAGATGCTGTTTCCATCCGATCAGAATTTTCCCAAACTGTGTTCCCCAGTCTCCGATATGGTTGTCGGTGATGACGCGGTGTCCGAGCGCTCGCAAAACGCGGACGAGTGAATCACCGAGAATGGTGGAGCGAATGTGGCCCACGTGCATCGGCTTGGCGACATTGGGAGAACTGAAATCAACCACGACAGTGCGCGGAATTTGCGTTTTCTCGAAAAATAAATGTTCACCGCTCGCCGCCGCGCCAAGCATTTGCATGATGGCGGAAGTTTTGACGCGAAAATTTAAGAAACCTGCGCCGGCAATTTCGACTGTTTCGCAAAGGTCTTTCATCTCGAGTTTCGCAAGAACCTCCGTGGCGAGCCGGCGCGGATTCATTTTCCGTTCTTTGGCAAGCGACATCAGCGCGTTGGTCTGGTAGTCCCCAAATTTGGGATCGGGACAAGGGCGGACAAAAAGATTTTCTGTTGAAGCGTCCGGCAAAATGGCGTGGACAGCTTCTTGCAAACGCTGCTGGAGAATTTCGTGGATCACGAGAAAATGACGGATGACGAAACGCAAGTGACGAAGGCAAAGCCAAAAAGAAAGTGAGAAAGTGAGAGAGTGGGAAAGTGGGATCTCACCCGCTCACTTTCCCACTTTCTCACTCTCCCGTTTTCCTTGTGCGTCATTTCTGCGTCGCGTGGGTCTGAATAATTTCGATCATCGCATCGGCGTCGGGCGACTGTTCGAGCGCCTGGCGAAAATCCCGGTTGTGCAAAAGTTTTGCGATGTTGGCCAGCGTGTGAAGATGCTTTTGAAATTGTCCGGCTGGCACCAAAAAAAGCATGATGAGATTGACGGGCTGATTGTCGAGCGCGTCGAAGTTCACGCCTTTTTTCGAGCGGCCAAAGGAGCCGACCACGTCCTGAATCAAATCGGTCGAGGCGTGCGGGATGCCGATGCCGAAACCGATTCCGGTGCTCATGGAGGTCTCGCGTTTTTTGACGACGCTGGAAATGGCTTCGCGATTTTCGGTTTTGATTTTTCCGGTGGCGACCAGGTTGTTGATGAGTTCATCGATGGCTTGCCAGCGATCCGTCGCCTGCAAGTCGGGCAGGATTTGTTCGCGGGTGAGGATGTCTGCCAAATTCATAGAAAATCAGAGCCGTTGCATTTCGCCTGAACTCCACTCTCATTTCAAGAGCAATTCTGCAAAAACGTTTTCTGTGGGCGCATCTCACTAAATTGCAGGTTTCAAATCTTCGGAAAGAGGTGGCGACGGAACGCCGATCTCCTGATCGGCATTGGAACAGTCCACATTTTCCGCGAGCCGATCAGGAGATCGGCGTTCCGTTATTTAGCAAGAAATTGAGATGGGGACCTTTTCTGTTCAGATTAGACCACGCTGGTCATTTGCGGCTGGCTGAAATGCGACAGCAAAAAATTAAACAGCGAAAATACCGCCGTAATCATTGGGTTTTTCGCAACTGCAAAATCGCTGGCACGACAAGTGCAAAGGCGCAAAAGAGTTCGAGTCCTCTGTAAAAAAATAAAATCCAACAAAAATAAAAACCTCAAATTATGATCAGAAAACGAAATCAAGTTCTCTGCCTGGCGGCCATTATTTCCTCGTGCGCGGCGACCGGCTACGCGCAGGACAATGCGGAATTATTGGAGCGAATCAAAGCGCTGGAAAAACGATTGGCCGAGCGCGATGAGAAAGCCGCGGCGACCACGAAGCCGGAACCGGCTGGGACGGCGGAAAAACCAGAAAATAAAATGATGGAATTTTTCGGCAAAACTCATTTCAGCGGGTTTGCCTCGGGATCGTATTTTTACAATTTCAATCGCACCGATAAAATTACGGGACGCTCTTTTGATGCGAACCATGATGAATTCATGCTCAATAAATTGAAGCTTGCAATGGAGCGCCCAGTGGATTTCAGCGCAGACAAATGGGACGCGGGTTATCGCGCCGATTTGGTTTTTGGCCAGGACGCGCCGTTGATTCAATCAGCGGGCCTGAACCTCGGAACGCACGGCGATTTGGAACAGCTTTTCGGGACGGTCAATGTGCCCATCGGCAGAGGTCTCCAAATTTCCGCCGGAAAAATGGTCACACTGATGGGCGTCGAAGTGATCGAAGAAACCGTCAATCCGAATTGGTCGGAAGGAAATCAGTTTTTGTTCGTGGAAAACTTCGCGGGTCTCGGCGCGCAGTTGGCCTACAAGTGGACGGAAAAAATCGACACGCAATTTCGCGTCATTAACGGCTGGGATGTGGTGAAAGATAATAACACCTCGAAGTCATTCATGGGCCGGATTGGATTCGCGCCGGATGATAAAACGAGCCTTGCGCTGATTGGCTATGGCGGTCCGGAACAAACTGGGAATTCCAGCGCGTGGCGAAAAGGAATCGAGTTGGTGGCCAGCCGAAAAATTACGGATAAATTATCTGGCTGGGTTCAATTGGACTATGGCCATGAGGATGCCAACGTGGCCTTGCCCCAGTCCGGTGATGCGAAATGGTATGCGGGCGGTTTCTGGCTGGCCTACGATTTTTGTGAAAAGGCGGGCATTGCGTTTCGCGCTGATTACCTCAAGGACAAAGATGGCGCGCGCACGTCAGGCTCTCCCTTCACCGCGCCCTTCCCCGTGAACACCGGACAGGATTTGTCGAGCTTGACGCTGACGCTGAATTTAAAACCCATCAAAGATTTGCAAGTGCGACCGGAGATTCGATGGGATCATTCGAGTGGCGCGTTGTTCGGGGGACGTTCAAGCCAGGTGACAGCGGGAATTGGCGTTGCCTATTTATTT
>JBBQRQ010000171.1:0-3961 GCA_038214755.1 Verrucomicrobiota bacterium | reverse complement strand
GATGGAACCGCTGGAGACGGGTGATCCGCGCTCTCACGAGACGCGGCTACGTTGATTTGCTGAATCGCTGCGAAAATTTCATCGAGGGCGGATTTATTCTGAAGCTGACGCAGATTCGGTGTGTTGGGCGAACTGACGTTGACCACAAAAAAATCGGCGAGGTCGCGCAGCACACGAAGCGAATTCGCGTAATCTTCCGCCGCTTTTTGCAGCGGGGTAATTTTGGATTTTCCCAGATTGATGCCCACTGGATGATTCGGCCAGCGACCAAGTTTTTTCCACTCGGCCAATTTCGCAGCGACAGCTTCCGCCCCAAGATTGTTAAAGCCCATTCGATTGATGAGCGCTTCATCTTCGACCGCGCGAAACATTCGCGGCTGCGGATTTCCCGGCTGCGGATGCCATGTCACTCCGCCGAGTTCGCAAAAACCGAAGCCCAGTTTCTGCCAGATCGGAACGGCACTCGCATGTTTGTCCATTCCGGCAGCGAGACCAATTGGATTGGGAAATTTTAGTCCGAATAATTCAATCGGAAGGTCCGGGGCGCCAAAAAACTTTTCCACTAAGTTGCGAACGGATTCGCGATGGCTCGCCCAACCGAGAATTTTCAAAGTGCGGTCATGAATTTTTTCCGAATCCTGCGTGAAGAGCATCGGACGGAGGCAGTGCCGATAAACGGAGTTCATTTGCGAAATAATTTTTGTTCCCAGAGTGGCAGGCGTCTTTGCCGAAATTGGACCACCTTGGGCGATTCACTGCGGCTAATCTCTTCGAGGGGCAAAATCCTGGACCAATCCACCGCGAAACGCCGCGCCAGTCTAGTGCCGGTTGTGGACTCGGTGAGCGCCAACGTTTTCTCAATCGCACCGAGCCAGCCTCTGCTCAAACTGGCGTCCTGTTCAACGGCCTGAAGTGCTTCGCGAACAAAAGCGCGAACGCAATAAACGAGGATTTTTACATGGTCGAGATCGCGCCGCTCTTTTTGCGAGACGGTCAAGGCAAGTTTTGCTTTGACCTGTAGCAGTGAAACTGGATCGACCACGCGAATCTCGAGATTTTTCCAACGCGCGTGAACCGCAACTTCCTGAACTTTTGCCCGCTTCAATCCAAAAATTTCCCGCACAATTTCCAGTTTGATAATCTGGTCGCCCAATCGAACAGGAATGACTCCAGACAAAGCGGTGATATCTAATGGATGTGGCACACGTTCGCCTAAAACACCAAGTTGTCGCGCAATTCGCGGCACATCTTCCCGGCTACCCAGAAAGTCGATATCGGCACTGGTGAACGGTTTAAATTCGAAAAGGTCAGGCTCAACGTCAATGAATCGCTCCGCCCAATAATTGACGGCTTGTCCCCCAATCAATATGTAGGGCAACCCCTGCTGATCTCTGATTTGAAAAACTGCGGTGAGTTGATGAAGTGAAAATCGCACCGGCGGATTAGCGCGTTTTTGACCATTTAGCCATGGCCGCGAGAACTTGCGAAAAGTTTGTGATTTCCCATTTCGCGCCATCCCCGACGAACGAAGCTTCCCGTTGCAACTCCTCCGCCGTGCGCGTGCCGTCGCGCAGGGATTTGAGCGCGGCCATCCGTTGTCGCGCTTCCTGTTTTTTGATGCTGGCGAATGTGGTTTTCACGTGGCTCACCGATAATTGATAGAGGTCAAGCGGTCAAACCCCCGCAGTTTCGGCCAGCGCCAGTTCGCGCGCGTGGCCATTAATTTTCGGCGCTAATTTATTCAAAAGATTTTTGAAAGTGGCCAGTGCCAGCAGCGGCCAACTGTTTCGATACATGTCGTATTTCAAATAAAACACTTTGGGGAACCCGGTGCCGGTTGTTTCCAATTCCGTCCATGAGCCGTCCGGGTTTTGGGTGCGAATGAGATATTCAATTCCACGCTTCACGCTCTCGCGGTGCGGATCATCGAAGGCGAGCAAGCCCATTACGGCCCACGCCGTTTGCGACGCAGTGCTCGGGCCTTGTCCTTTGAAAACAGGATCGTCGTAGGTATTGCAACGTTCGCCCCAACCGCCGTCTTTGTGCTGAACGCTTTCGAGCCACGCGCGGCCTTTTTGCAGCCAGCCCGCGTTCATGTTCCAGTTGAGCGCGCGCATTCCGCGCAAGACCTGCCACGTCCCGTAAATATAATTCACACCCCAACGGCCGTACCACGAGCCGTCGAGTTCCTGATGTTCCCGAATAAACTCAATCGCCTTTTCGACCTGCGGATTTTTTCGGTCGCAATTTTCGTAGCCGAGCAATTCCAAAATTCTCGCGGTGATGTCGGCGCATTCGGGATCGAGCATCGCGTTGTGATCGGCGAATGGAACTTTTTCCAAAATGCTTTTCGTGCAGTCCTTGTCGAAGGAGGCCCAGCCGCCGTCTTTGCATTGGAACGTCATCATCCATTTGAGGCCGCGCTGGAAACATTCGTCGCGCAGTGCCCGGTTGTCCGTGGGAATTTTCCGCAGCGCGAGCAGCACCATCGCAGTGTCGTCCACGTCCGGGTTCCATTTATTTTCGTATTCGAAAACCCAACCGCTCGGCTCCACGTTAGCCGGATTTTTGTAAACCCAATCGCCCTTGAATCGAATTTCTTTTCCGATCAACCAGTCGCAACATTTTTTCAACGCTGGATGATTGCTCGGAACGCCAGACTCATGCAGGCAGATCGCCACAATCGCGGTGTCCCAGACGGGCGAGAAACACGGCTCGATGCGAACGCTGTCTTCCGTTTCATGTTCGAGTTTTTTTAATTCGCGTTCGGCGCGGATGACTTCTGGATGATCGTCGGGATAACCCAGGGCTTTCAACGCGATGAGCGAATTGAGCATTGCCGGAAAGATCGCCGCCAAACCGTCGCTGCCTTCAAAGCGTTCGAGCATCCAGCGCTCGGCTTTCTTCAGAGCGAATTTTCGGAACGGCCGGAGGTGATTGTTCTCGACGAACTTGTGCAGCTTATCCAGCCAAAGAAAAAAATTCCGCAACGTGATTCGATCGGGATCCGATGGAATCAACAAATCGCGTTCGTGAAAACCTTCGCGATAAAGTTCGTGGAGCGTGACATGATCGAGTTTTCGCGTCGGTTTAAAATGGTTGATGATGGCCAATGGCACGAGCATGGAGCGACTCCAATTGCTCATGTCGTGAAAATTCACGTGGAACCATTTGCCGATAAGAATGACTTCGCTGGGAATGGTCGGCACGTATTCCCATGGATAAAGTCCGAGCAGCGCGAGATAAAGTTTGGAAAAGGTGTTCATGCGCGGGACGCCGCCGAGATTTCGAGCGACTTCGCGCGCGCGCAACATGCGCGGATCGGTCACGGGAATGCCAGCCAGTTTGAGAGCGAGATAGGCTTTGATCGTGGCATTAACTTCGGACGGGCCGCCGTAATAAGTATTCCAACCACCGTCGGGCAATTGCATGGAGAAGATATGGTTGACCGCTTTGCGCTGCCATTCCTTGTCCACTTTTCCGTTCCAATGATGAAAAGCGATGGTGTCGGAAACGAGAGTGGAATCGACCATCAATTCACCGACCCAAAAGCCGTCGGGTTTTTGTTGGGACAAGAGAAAATTTTGGGACCGCTGAATCGCTTCGTCCAAGTTTTCCATTGAATTTTTACCCTCGGCCGTATCTCGATCCAAGTGCCCGAATCGCCCGGCCTGAGGTGCGCTGACTGTCACGCCGCAAGTGTGGGAAAGCTGCCCGGGATGTAAAGCTCTTAAAGTTTCACAAGGTCTGACTCTCTCCCACCGTTTCGACTTATTAAAACCAGGAATTTTTCAAGGGGCGCATCTCAAGGGCGTGTTGCCCAAATGTTTTTCCATCGCGTGTAGGGCAGGCTTTCCAGCCTGCCGGTTCCGGGGACTTTCTAGTCCCCGGAAATCTGCGAGAAAAACCTCAAATCATTTTTTTCGAAACTGGAAAGTTTCGTAACCGGCAGGCTCGAAAG
>JBBQRQ010000170.1:0-4043 GCA_038214755.1 Verrucomicrobiota bacterium | reverse complement strand
AAGAGTCAATTCCTTGCCCGGCTTAAAACCCGCATCTTTCTTCGCGGCGATGGTAAGAGTTTCGCCGGTCTTCGGATTTCGCCCTTGGCGAGCTTTCCGCTCCTTCACGACAAAGCTGCCAAACCCCCGGATGTCAACCCGCTCTCCTGATTGGAGTCCATCTCCGATCTTCTGAATAACCGCTTCGATAACCGTCTCGACCTCCGCTTTGTTCTTCTCGGTTTGCGCGGCAACCGCTTCGATCAATTGTGGCTTCGTCATTCCCTTCAGTGTAATCGCGCACGCGCGTAGCTATGCTTTACGATAGACTTTCCGGCGCGGTGGCGAAGCGGGCTAACGCAGCGGTCTGCAAAACCGCGATCATCGGTTCGAATCCGATCCGCGCCTCCAGCTGATTTCCAGAGGCACGCGTTCGGGCCGAGGTATCGGCTCTTGCGCGTGAAAACCTCGTAGCGCTGATGACTTCAGAAACCGATCTCGACTTACGCAAACGATAGATTTGTCCCCGTCCACGTTTGATCCCTCGCCACGAGGGGTAGCCAATGATCGCAATGGAACGGCAACCGGGCCAAAAAAGGCGATCAGCCGACCCGCGCCGTTTCTCACCTTATATTGAAACGCAGGCATCATTTTCGTTTGTCAGGAACTGTATCAAAGGTGGGGGCGGTCATACTACGGGTAGGGCCCGTGCCCAATGGTTCGGGTTGAGACGCGTCTAGGTTGCCGCTCTAGCCGTCTCTTAAGACCAAGATCTGAACAAAAGTGTCAAGTTTTAAAAATTGGCAACACTTCACCTCTGCCACAAAATTTGGATTTTCGCGGCAGGTTGCTATGACTGTCGATAGGAACTTTCAAGTGCCTGCGGCCAGACCCGTACAGGGATGCTTCCGATCATCCGACCGGATCGCTCAAGGCGGGAGATTCTCCCGTGTGTTGCAGGCGGAACGCCGCTGGCGTGAACCTCGCTTGGATGCGGCCACCTAGACGCGTCTCAACCCAAATTCGGAACTCCATCGAAACTCCTAATCTGTCAGGCGCTCGGCCTGAACCATTGGGCACGGGCCCTACCCGTAGTATGACCGCCCCCACCTTTGATACAGTCCCACGTATTGATGTTGATCGGGATGCTATTTTGGTCATACGCTTCTGTTTTCACTTTTACCACGGCAAAGATGATGTCTTTAAACTGATTGATCTAGTTGAGTGTGAGTTGGTTAAGTCGCGAACGTGACAACAGGTACACAACATCTGTATATATGCTCCGACGCGTTTCGCCAAACCCAAGCGCTGCCCCACAGCTGCCATCGAGTCCGATGCTGGATGGCCCATGATGTATCGACGCTTCCAGTCCTTTTGCCCCAGTCAAATCGATGGTTGCAAATGTGGTCCATCCGAGTACCATGTTTTTCAGATCCGCCCCGTGGCATCCTGGGTGTCGAAATCGCTGCAAGCTGCGTTTGCGTAGGGTTTTGACGCATTCCGACACGGCTGATAGACGTTGCGCTCATCCGTGATGCCGAGAGCTGCCCGCACCAGAGAATGCTGCCTTTTGTTCTCCTCGCGACAAAAGAGTTGGAGAGCGGTATCGTTCAAAGCCCTGTGTCTATCAGTGCCGGAGGTGTTCGAGTGATCCTCAGTTGCGAATATCGCTGTATGAGTTTCAAATAAAAATGGATCTGACATGTTCGACAGGGCGGCCGCCGCGTGTCTGTTACGACTAAGACCTACGTCGGAATGAGGCCCCGGTGCCCAATATTGTCCATAGCCCTGCGACATCAAGTGTTCCCAGTACAGGCTCGAATTCGTCCCGAACGTTCCAGTAACTAGGGCGAGTCCGAGGACGGGTTTGCGAGAAGTGAAGGAGTAGTCTGTGTCAAGCGCGTCACCTTAAGCCCGCGCGGAAGAGTTGGCCTCCCGCGCTTACACGATTCGTGAACGCGGCCCGATTTGTGCCCCAAGTCCGGATTAAATCAAGGGTCATTCTAATTTCCAGGATCGCGGATCGTATGGGTGTTCCGCTCCGCAATCCAGGCAAACCACGTAGCAGCGGCCCTGAATCGTTAACGGAAATGTGGTCCGCGGATGCGAGCAGCGGAAGAAGATCACGCTGAATATGCGGGGCATCTTGCCGAAGCTCGGCTTGCGAACTTTTTTGCTGGCCAGGGTCAGCGCGGGAGGCCTTTCGGCGTTGGATCGAAGCCGGGTGGCGGAATTGCAAGGTTTCAGCAAAAATGAAGGTGAGTTCCCGGCTGAGGATTCTCAGTTTTACCCTTGCCATTTCTTTCTCGGGGTGGATGGCATTTGCCAACTGGTGCACTCCGAGAAACACTGCTGACCGCGCCTCGGTGCGGGTCGGATGATAGTACTCTTGTAGGTTCGGTCCTGGTATTTATCGGCTTGAGAGCAATCGCTTATGGCTTTATCTTCAAGATAGTTGTTTACGACACAAAAGTCTTCAACTATCGGAGGATTTTCACAAATGAAATCGTCTTTGCTGTTGTTGGGTTCTACCGTGCTGCTAAGTGCAGTAGGTTCGGCCAGTATTGTTTGTCCCGGTACTATGGCTACCCCGTCCACTTATGACGTGTACCTCAGCACGGTCAACAATGCTGGTGGCTGCACGATTGGCCCCAAATTGTTCAGCAACTTTGCGTTCTCTAACGTAAACAGTGGCGGCGCTGTTCCGGTACCGGCGACTTCAGTTGGTGTCCAGCCGGTGAGCGTACCCGAGGAAGGTTTCGTCTTTACGTTGCCCCTCTCCGCAGGTATCAATCAAGCAGCCGACGTGACGCTCTCTTATAATGCGAGTGCTCCGCGTGGTCTCTTCTTTTCGGACGCTACCTTGACGCAAACTGGCGGGTTCACAGGCACGGGAAACGCCACCATCAAAGACACTTTGTGTCTGAATGGTCTTATTCTGGGCGGATGCGTAGGTGGAACGTCGCTGACGTTGCAAACCTTCAATAACTCACTTGGCAGCCAGCCAATCCAACACGTCGTGTTTGCGACCCCTGTGTCTAGCGTAGACGTATCGAAAGATATTTTGGCGGCTTCGAATGGTCAAGGCACCGCGACCATCTCAGTAGCAAGCAACACGTTGAGCCAGCCCAACGTTCCCGAGCCAGTATCCCTGCTGTTGATGGGCAGCGGTCTTCTCGCAGTGGGTGTGATCGGTCGCCGCAAGCGCTCTGGCGGCAGGTATTAATTAAATAGAATCGCATCGGGTTGAAGTGGGTTGAAGGCGCGCCCTTTACCGTTTTTACTTTCGTTCCATTGTACGCCGACGCGGAAGCGCGCACAGGTGCGGTCTGGGCGTCAAAAGACCATCCAGGTATCACTCCGGGCAGTAAATGGCTCTGCACGCTGCGGCTCGGTGAGTTGCCGCAATTTTTCACTGTTCTGCGCGGTGAGATGTCTATCGTCGGACCGCGCCCGGAGCGGCCTGAATTTGTGGATCTGTTGCTGAAATCGAAACCGGGCATAACCGATACGGTCTAAGATACGGTTACGAAGCTGGAATACACTTGTATTCATCAAAAACTGGATTCATCAAAAACCCCCGCCAGCGCTGGATGCGTACATCATGTTCCAAACTCTAAAAACAGCGATTTGAGCTCAGAACAGATTGAGTTGGTGCCTCTCCTGACACCATGCCTGAAAAGACGGCAAAACTAGCTCCTCCCTGGTTTCCTGTCTCAAAAACTGCAGCGCTAAAACTTCCTGGTGTTGAGCGGCCATTTGTTTGAATCGCTCATCGGCGCGAATTCGTTGTGCAATAACTTTCTTAATCTTCTTTTTCAAATCAGGCCCGGGATACCGGGTTTTGATTTCTTCTTCAATGCGCTTATCGATCCACTCATCGTGCTCTAACTGTAATCCAAGACTCTGAGCGTCTTGTTCATGCTGTTTTTTGGCCACCTCCTCCTCATGCCGGAGCCGGCGCGATGTAACGAAGCTGGTTGGAACAGAAACTTGATTCTCGATAGTGTAGATAATGAATCCAGCCGGATTATCGAACTTTCGCCGACGGTCCCGCGATATCA
>JBBQRQ010000169.1:0-4059 GCA_038214755.1 Verrucomicrobiota bacterium | reverse complement strand
GGCGTGAGTTACGGTCGCTCGTTCTTACCCGGGGAAAAGCTGTTAGGCGAGTGGGACGCTTTCGCGATTGAACCTTGAACTGCCCTACACAAACACCTATATCACGTGTCGAAGACCGGGTTCTGTCCTAAGCTGTGTGTGACCGTGGCATGCTCGTTTGGCGGGCCAACCACAATGGATCGAAGTTTATTAACTGTCTCAGAGAAAAATGTTAGTTCAGTTATCGAAATGCCGGAGGGTATCAACTCGCGGCATAGTTGCGACCATGTCCTGTCGGTGGCGAGCCCTTGCGCGCAGGTCGTCACGTGATACCTGCGAAGGTCGCTAAGCTTTGCTTTGGCACTGATCTGAAGCCAGTGTCGGAAGATCTGAAGATGGACGTCAGAAACTATCTGGTGACATGTCTTCGGCGAATACACTCGGCTCAAATAAGAATCGACGTACCTGCCAGACGCATCACGCAACCTACTCACGAAGACGAGCCGCGCAAAGACGGATTCGACTGCTTGAAGTTTCTCCTGCCAACATCTGAGAGCGTGGATCTGCCGCAGCTCTAGACTGACTTTGGAAGCGGTGTTATTTCGCGGGATGTTCACCAACGGCTTTGTCACGTTTCTCTCTTTTCTTACCCCAGCGTTTCTGGGCTAGTTTACGAGCATGCTCGCTACGTTCAGAAGCTGAGACCTTCGACCAGCGAAGAATTGCTAGACCCGCAGGCGAATTCCGAATCGTTTCCTTGCTTGCGTCTTTCTCGGGATTTATCGGTCCGTTGAGATGGAAAAGCTTCGCCCCGTCCTCAACGGCCTGGGATAGATTTACACCCCGGTTCGCCGCTTCTTTTTGCCAAGCTCGGAGTAGGGGGCGCATCTGGGAGATAAAGTCGTTAACCTGCAGGTTTTCACCTTCGGCAGCCAATACCAACGCCCCGAAAACGTCTACCGCCTCTTCCAACGCCTTCTCTGGTTGGAGACCTGCCTTGTCGGCGATTATCGAGAGTTTGCGGTAAAATCGTTTTGGCAATCTAAACCAAAGCGGTTGAAGTTCATCCGTCATCTGACTGACTCTACATTGTCCTACCTCCTCTTGCAAATCGCAAAGTGCGGCTCTTCATGTGTTCAAGGTAGGAAGACTTTTGCCCCAGCATTGTCATGTAAAGTATGCATTGCTGAGAGCAACTGAACTATTTTGGAAGTATCAACAGCGGGAAACAAGTTCATAAATAGCGACCGAGCAAGACCGATCTGTCCGGGCATGGGCGTCGGTGCGATTCTCTGTATGAGGAGATACAACCGCATCCGTCTTTCAAGCCTTCTTAGTTGGTTCTCCGTTTTAGCGAGTTGAGCGGCCAGCATCGGATCATACACCGCCTTTCCTGAGATTTGTTGCCACAGCACCTCATAATCAATCCGAATAGCATGCATGTACCCCCGTACAGCTTGGCAGTGTGTTTTGCGCCATTGGCGGCCGATCACCCTTGTGTAACCGGGAGAACCTGCTAGGGTGTTGATGTCCTCGTCTCCACCTTGAAGGATGTGAAGCAACGGCCCATATTTTCCGATAAAGTCTGGTATCAAACCTTTCCACCTTTCTAAATTAACGACGCCAGTAAGTCCGTTAAATCATGTCGCGGCGCTTGGCAGCGTTTGGCCAGTACCTCACCCTAAAGCGCTCGAGCGCGATTCCTCTGGCAAGTTTCGCACTCGCGTCGATCTGCTTCAACAAGCGCTCGACATCTGATAGGCGGGCGAGTATCTGAAGGTCCGGCGCGGGACAATAGTTCGGGAGCGGCAGCGCTTGAGGCCTTTCTAGTGCGAGAGCGAGGGTTAGATAGACACTGATAGACGCCACCAATACTACGATGTTCGATACAAGCGTGAATTGCCGAGAGTGAAAAATCAGAATCATCGTAGCTACAACGCCGCTAATGAGTTGAGAAGCACATAGAGTTAACGAATACGTTTTTACATTTTTGTTTATGTTTAAAGGGAGCCACCGCAATTTACTCCACATGGAACAAATAAAAATAACTTGGCCGAACACCACACACCGCCCTATTTCATAGAAGGGGAGTTGCCAACACTGAAAGCCGGGTTCGCCCCGGTGGATTAGCACGAGCGGCCCCAGTAGGAGTGTAGTAATCCCTCCAACGATAAGTGATTTTCTTAATGTTGCCATCGTCAAGGTCCGCAGGCCGGGATGATCAAAGTAGACCTCAGCAAACATTTCACGGGACATGAAAATCACTAGAACTGAACCTATTACTCGGTCCACGATCAAATAGCTCCACCAGTAAATCAGGGATTTCAGGCCGAGGCAAGTGCCGATGACCCCCAGGAATAGTTCGAGGGTAAGATATATCATCAGCGCAGGGTACCGGCTCAGAATACCAATCCTGGTACTCCGTAAAATTAGAAAAGCTAAACAGGAAAGTGTGATAAGCCACAGGGGGCTGATTAATTGCGCGACTGTTTGCATATCGTGTGGAGATAAGGATATCACTGCCGCGGGATAATGCGCAAGATGAAAATTCTGGCATGCGTGCGGATGTATTACAGTTTATGCCTTGTCACAAGACGTTGGGTCTAGCCGAAGAACCGCTCGGGGGGTGATCCTGCCCCAATGATGCTGCTGTTTGCCGCGCCAGCCCTTTACGTCGGGCAACAGCGCGTGTTCATCCTGCGACTCGAAAATCTTGATTCGTATACGGCGACTTCTATGGCCGCAATAGCGGCCCGTGTGTCCGATGACATTTCGGGCCGGCAGTTTCCGCCACGAAACTTCTGGTGGATTACCGCATTTAAGCCAATGGCGGCGTACGCGCTGCTCGGCGGCCGCGGGCGTCGAGTTATATTCAGACAGCTGCCAGCCCGGGCGACGACTGCGTCTCTTATCACATGCCGAAAGGTCGTGAGCTATCGGGCCATGGCGTTCTGACCCACCACGGCATTCGCGCCGTGAGGCGCAGATATAGATAGTTCCTGGCGGCGGCTAACTGTTTGCGCACCGAACAGCGGCGAATCCCGAATTCGGCCTGCCTTATCCAAACCGTATCTCTGCACGAAGGATCCCCGGCAACGTGAAGAGAGTATGCGCCTGCTCGCCGCCGCGCTGCAAGGATGCCGAAAGCGAAGTGCGCCTCGCCGATCTTTTGCAAACGTGGAGTAGCGAAAAGAGCGCCGCGCCTGACCGTGCAGCTTCGGAAAGCGCGGGACTTCGTCGTCGGCGCCGGTCATCTTGGTAGCATTTACGCCAATCGTTTGCCGTAAGCCGGAAAGATTTGACCATTGCACTGAGGCGCAGGTGAGGAGATGGTGACGGAGGAGGTCCGTAAAGCCCAAAGATTTGTGGTGTTGAATAAGGAGTCCGTCAAAGTCGGGATTTCGTAGTTATCGATTCCACATGCCCCGAATACCGGGCGTTCTGAAAGCTCCAACGGGGATCATTCTTTGCAATCCGCAATTAAGTGTGTGGTATGTTGCGTGCGGTTGCATTTTAGTCTGCTAGGCGTGCAATCGTTAACGCGATACCGGGTCCTATATTAGTTTTGAAACGGATCGGTTTGGGCGTTATAGTCTGAGCTTCTGATGGTAGTTGTGATTAGAAGTTGATTTGGGTAGGGTTTGGTGATTGCATTCTAACCCTACTCATCTTAGAATAGGTGCCGATGCAGCGGAATTATCTTAAAACCCGGCAAGTGGCTCAACTGCTAGGGGTTTCGCTCAACACGGTATATCGATGGCTTAAGGCAGAGAAAATCAGCGAGCCTCTCCGCGGTGTTGAGAACAACTACCGGCTGTGGACCCCTGAGGATATCGAGCGCATTCGGCAGGAACTTAGCGCGGAAAGACAATGATACGAATTGTGATTGCTAATCAACGGGGCGGAGTCGGCAAAACCACTGCTGCGGTGAATTATGCGTGGTATTTGGCTAATACGAAAGCATTGCGCACCCTGTTGATCGATACCGATAGCCAGGGTTCTGTTGGGGTAATGCTCAATCTGAAGCCCAAGCACTATTTCAGCCACTTTCTCGTTAACAAATTTCACTTGGATGAGTGC
>JBBQRQ010000168.1:0-4346 GCA_038214755.1 Verrucomicrobiota bacterium | reverse complement strand
GGCTTGTTCCCATTCGCGCATCTGTTGGACTGAGATGACAGGCAGAGACATTTTTAAAATGTAGCGGCGCGGCGAATTACCCCCCCCATTTTTTTTTTTTTTAAAATATTGGGGGAAAAAAACGCCCCAACAAAAGGCGCGCCGGTGTTCGGGGCGCTATTTTGCCCGCTGAATTTTACAAAAACACAAATGGGGGGGGTTAAATCACGCGCCGCTACATTTTAAAAATGTCTCTGCCTGTCATCTCAGTCCAACAGATGCGCGAATGGGAACAAGCCACTTGGGCCGCGGGACAAACTGAGAAGGAAGTCATCGCGCGCGTCGGAAAAATTGTGGCGGCGCGCGTACTGCAATTGACTTCGGCAAACGAAAAAATTCTGATTCTCGCGGGCAAAGGTCATAACGGTGACGATGTCCGCGCCGCTCTGCCTCACTTGCATGAGCACGAAATAATTTTGATCGACGTGCTTGATGCGAAGAATGGATTGGAGAAATTTTCCCTCGCTTGCAAAGATGCGCGAAAGCCAAAGCTGATTCTCGACGGGCTGTTTGGCATTGGGTTAAGCCGCCCACTGAATGACGATTGGAAAAAGTTCATTGCGGCGGTGAACGAGAAAAATATTCCGGTGTTGTCGATTGATGTTCCTTCCGGGATTGACGCGGACACCGGCGAAATTCGAGGAGCAGCGATTCGCGCATCAGCCACTTTGACGCTGGGCGCAGCCAAACGCGGGCTGCTCGCAGCCACGGCGATTCCATTCGTGGGACGATTGGAAGTTGCGCTGGAAATCGGTTTGACGCCTTGTCCATTTTCCAGCGAGTTGGCCTGGACGATGCCAGAAGATTTTTTGGATTTTCCACCAGCCCGCGAAGTCTCATGCCACAAAGGAAGTTACGGCCACGTTGTGATCGTGGCGGGAAGTCTGGGCTATCATGGAGCGGCGGTGCTGGCGGCGCGCGGAGCTTTGCGGGCGCAACCGGGATTGGTCAGCGTGTTCACGCCGGAAAATGTTTATCAACCGGTTGCCTCTCAATTGCAGGCCGCGATGGTGCATCCGTGGAAATCCGTCAAAGATTTTCCAGAATCCACCACCGCGATTTTGTTTGGTCCGGGATTCGCCGCGAACGATCTGCCCGGCAATTTGAAAAAGGAGATGATCGAACTCTGGAAGCAAAGTCCATTGCCGGTCGTCGTGGACGCGAGCGGGCTGGACTGGTTGCCGCCGGTGAAAAAACAATTCAAAACACTGCGCGTCATCACACCGCATCCGGGAGAAGCGGCGCGTCTGCTCTCGATTTCCACTGAAGCGGTGCAAGCGAATCGTGTCGCCGCGCTGCGACAACTATCGGCGCGTTACGGAAATTGTTTTGTCCTATTGAAAGGACATCAAACGCTGGTGGGTCGAAGCGACGGCGAAATTTTTGTGAACAGTTCGGGCAACCCATTTCTGGCGCAAGGCGGGAGCGGCGATGTGTTGGCGGGTTATCTGGCGGGACTGCTCGCCCAACCGGGTTTGCAAAGCGACGCAGCGAAAACAATTCGTTACGCCGTCTGGCAACATGGCGCGGCAGCGGATCGTTTGAGTCGCGAAAGTCCGAATTGGAATGTCCAGGAGTTGGTGGAAAATTTGGGGCGAGCACCTCAGCGGTGGGGCGAGACTCCCGTCGAGCGGTGACTGCGATTGGGATTCGAAATTATGGTTCACCTTTTTCGCTCCAGCAACTGAAAGGTCTGAAAAACTATTTGAGTTTCTCGGCATTTTCGGGCATATCCCCATAAGATGAATACCGTGATTGCCGATGATCGTTGCCGCGTGAAGTTGCCTGAAGGTTGCGCACCGGGAGACCGCTTTGATGTTTCCAAAGACAGGCAAGGTCGGGTTATTTACCGCAAACTGGACGCTGTCTCGCGCGGTGTGGAAAACGTGCCGCTCGCTCATTTCCGAAAAGGCAAGAACGGATTGCCCCTGATCGTTTTGCCCAAAGGGGTAAAGGTGACAAGTGAAATGGTAGCCCGCGTTGGCCGAGAAGAAAGAGACAGCCGGTGAAAAGCTATTGGGATTCCTCCGCGCTGATTGACGCGATGCTCGACCAACTGGCCGCCGTCAAAACTTTCGAGACGGAGCCGCAAAAAGTTACCCGCTGCCACACATTCGCCGAAACATTCTCTCATCTCACCGGAGGCAGGCTTGGATTCCGCATGGACGCGGATGAGGTCGCTGCCAAGCTCGCAACTCTCGCAAAAGAAATGACTGTGATTTCGCTCGACGGAAAAGAAACTCTGGACGCGCTGAGCCAAGCCAGAAAACGCGGAGTGCGCGGCGGAGCGGTGCATGATTTCCTTCACGCCTACGCCGCGGAATTGCATGGCTGTGAAAAAATATTCACCGGCAATATCAGTGACTTCGAGGCCGTGACGGACTTGGCGGTCATCCAGCCGTAAAACATTTTTCTGGGTTTTTCATTCCCCGTTTTTGAACAGGAGCAAACAGAGATAGCTGAAGCGTTCCTCTTTGTTCCCTTCGTTGCCTTCTGTTCCCCCGCTTGGCCTTACTGCTTTCGATAAATTCTTTACGAGGAATTTTTCCTTCCTTTGACCGCGCTCATTTGCTATCCAACGCGACATGCGCCGCAGTTGTTTTTTAATAATTTTTTGTTGGTTGCTCGGATGGCCGACAGCGAGCCGCGCCGGCGTTTACAAATTAATCGAGGGCGAAGCCTTGCGGGGCGATCCGATTTCTTACAACGAAACGGGGTTGATCGTGCGACAGAGCGACGGGACGGTTTCAACTCGCACGCCCTGGGCGCAGTTTTCTCAGGAAGCCTTGAAGCAATTGATGGCCGAGGCGAAAACGCCGAAAGACAAATCGTATGTCGAACCATTTGTCGAGGAGGTCGCGCAACAGGAAGCCAAGCGAAAAGAAATCGTGGTCAAACAAGTGGAACCGCCGCCGCGTCCGACGGGCAGGGTTGGCTTCTTCGCCGGATTTTCCAGTCCCGTGTTTGTCGTCATCTTTCTCATTACGTATTTTGCCAATATTTACGCCGCCTACGAAATTGCGTTTTTCAAAAATTTTTCTCCGGCAATGGTCTGCGGGGTGGCGGCGGTGGTCCCGTGGATCGGGCCAACTATTTTTATTTGCGTCCCCAAAAAACCGGACCCGATGCACGGCGAATTGTACGAAAGCGTCGAGTCTGCGTCTCACGAAGAGGTCGCGACCGGCGAGCCGATCTTTCACCACCAAACCGCCGCGCCCGGCGACACTACGGTCGAGAGTAATCCACTCGCTCCCATCGCGCCTTCGCTGCATCCGCACGTGAAACTTGCCGTCGCCCCGCCGACCGAACCGGCTGTCGCGCTGCCCGCGCCGATGATTTTTCGCCGGGGCGAATTTAGTTTTAACCGCAGATTTTTCGAGACGAAGCTGGCGGGATTCTTCCGGCTCGTTCCGGGCGATACGGAGAAGGACATGGTGATTGTCATCAAGTCGGCGCGAGGCGAATTCACGGGCAAGCGCATCACTCGCGTCACTCAAACCGAACTATATCTCCAGGTTTTCAAAGAGAACGTCACGCATGACGAGATGATTCCTTTCACTGAAGTGCAGGAGGTCATCATCCAACATAAGGAGCTTTAAATTGTGCGCCGCAAACGTCCCGCTGCAAAAACCAAGTCGGTCAGTCCAAGAAAATTGCGGACACTTTTATTATTTGGCGCACCGGGTTCGGGCAAAGGGACGCAGGGAAAAATTCTTGGAACCATTCCGCAGTTTTTCCATTTCGCTTGCGGAGACGCATTTCGCAATTTGCGAATCGACAGTGAATTGGGGCAAATTTTTATCAAGCATTCCAGCCAGGGACAACTGGTTCCCGACGAGCCGACGATTCGTCTCTGGCGCGAAAGCATCGAGGCTCAACAGGGCCTTGGCCGCTTCAATGCGGATAAAGATACGCTGATCCTCGATGGAATTCCGCGCAATCCGATCCAGGCTAAAATTCTGGAAGACACGCTGGAAGTGCGCGCGGTTTTTAATTTGAGTTGCATTGACCTGGACAAATTGACCAAGCGTTTGCAGCGACGCGCGCTTCGGGAAAATCGCCTCGACGATGCCAGCCTGGACGTGATCAAGGAGCGTTTGGAAACCTACGAACGCGAAACCAAACCGGTGCTCGATTATTACGGAAAGGATTTGGTGCACACGATCGATTCGACTCAAACGCCGATCAACGTGCTGCGGGATATTTTGCGCATCATCTCCAGGTTGTAAACTCCGGGTATGATTAAAAGCGGGTGAGGCTGGATTTGGTTCCTTGGACTGCGGCGGCATGACGCCGCTTTTCCTGCA
>JBBQRQ010000167.1:0-4363 GCA_038214755.1 Verrucomicrobiota bacterium | reverse complement strand
ACAAAAAAACTGCCCCCGCGCGGGCCCGGGGGTTCCCCCGGGGATTTGCGTCCGCGCGGGTTGCTCCCCGGGTTCCAACCCGGCCGCTCCGGTGTGGCTGCGGATCTGCCGCGCTGGTGGTTAATTTAATTTCTCTTTTATTTTTAAAATGAATTCACCGCAATTGCGCCGGGAGTGCGAGGAGAAATTATTGGCGGCCGAATCGCGCGTCGCCAGTCTCAGTGCTTTCGTCGGCATCGATGGTTTCGTTGACGAAATCATTCACGCGGTGGACAAGCGCGAGAGTGCCGAGCATTTCGACCGCATCCAAACGATGAGCCAATTCGCCGAGCGCATCGCCGCCGCCGCCGGAAAAAGCACGAACATCGAATTGGCTACGCAACAGATCAAGCTCGGCGGCAACGGTCCAATCATGGCCAACGCGCTGGCCAGTCTCGGTTTGAAGGTGACGTATCTCGGCGCGCTCGGTTATCCGACGATGCATCCCGTCTTCAACGATTTTGCGAAACGCGTCGAAGCCCACACCATCGCCGAAGCCGGCCACACGGACGCGGTGGAATTTGATGACGCGAAATTGATGCTCGGAAAAATGATGCAACTGAAAGAGATCACCTGGGCAAATATTCAAACTCGATTTGGCCGGAAAAAATTCGCCGCGAAATTCGCCAACTCGAATTTAATCAGCTTCGTGAATTGGACGATGATTCCTTACATGAGCGATCTATGGGATTCGTTGCTGAGTGAACTTTGCCCAACACTCCATGGGCCGCGCCGGAAAATTTTTTTTGATTTGGCGGACCCCGAGAAGCGCACACAACAGGATATTTTGCGCGCGCTGAATTTGATCACGGGATTTGAAAATTTTTTCGACGTGATTCTCGGTTTGAATGAAAAGGAAGCGTTTGAGATCGCGCGAGCAATGGGTTTGCGCGCCAAAGCAGATTCGTCCAATGACCTTTTGGCGCTGGCTGGTGAGATGAACCGTCATTTAAAAATAAATACTTTGGTGGTGCATCCTGTCACTTACGCGCTGGCCGTGAGCGAGAACGATTTGGAGATAGTTGAAGGCCCGTTTGTGGGAAAACCAAAAATCACGACCGGCGCGGGCGACCATTTCAATGCGGGATTTTGTTTGGGAAAATTGTTGGGATTCAATAATGCGATGAGCGTGCTGATTGCCGTCACCACCAGCGGTTATTACGTTCGCAATGCGCAAAGTCCGACGATTGGTCAGTTGGTGGAGTTGTTACAAAATTGGGAAGAGAGATAATTTATCGCGTGAGGAAAAGTAAAATTAAGCAATTGAAATGGGGTAGCGGGCGGACTTGACGGAGCGCGGCTGTGTCGAATACCAGCCGCAGCGTTTTGATTAAAACTGGCGGTCGGAATGTTTCGAGCGTGTCGTTTTGCGACGCTGCTGCGGCTGGTCGAGGACGACGCAACCGCGCTCCACCGATCTCAAATAGCAAAAATTACAAATGATTCTTCCTATTGTGAAATATGGCGATCCCATCTTGCGCAAAAAAGGAGCGCGCATCGAACGAGTGACGGAAGAGATTCAGAAAGTGATCGACGATATGCTGGAGACGATGCGCTCGGTGCGTGGTGTCGGTCTCGCCGCGCAACAAGTTGGCCACGCTTTGCAACTTGCGGTCATCGACGTGCGCGGCGTCAAGGATCGACCTTCGCAACTCGAAATGAATGACGAACCGGCGGACGTGGAAACGTTCATGCCGGTGATTTTGATCAATCCCGAAATCACCGCGTTGAGTGACGTGGTCGCCGGGCCGGAAGGTTGTTTAAGTTTTCCAGAAATGTATGCCGATATTTCACGGCCCGAGTCGGTGGAAGTTCGCGCGACGAATCGAGAGGGCGAGCCGATTCAATTTCGTTGCGGCGGACTTTTGGCGCGCGCGGTGCAGCACGAGGCCGATCATCTGAATGGCATTCTGTTCATTGATCGAATGAGCAAGGCGGACAAACAAGAATTGAAACCCGAACTGGAAGAACTTCAGGCCGAAACGAAAGCCGCGCTGAAAAGATAAAGGGGACTATGACACCGTAGCCGCCGACGTGAGGAGGCGGATGCCCAGTCTCTCTGGTAGAAATCCGCCTCCTCCCGCCGGCGGCTACGACTTTTGAAACTGCTTTTAGTAAACCTTCCGCAAATTCGACGGGAGAATATTCAGTTCCGCGCGGTACTTGGCGACCGTGCGGCGGGCAATGGCAATTCCTTTTAGCTTGAGCATTTCCACAATTTCCTGATCGGACAAAGGCTTGGCCGTGTCCTCTTGCCGGAACATTTCCGCGATCATGTCTTTGACACTTTTGTTGGACATGCCGACGCCATCGGTGGTTTGAATTCCCGAAGTGAAAAAATATTTCATCTCGAAAATTCCCTGCGGCGTCTCGATGTATTTTGCCGAGACGGCGCGGCTGACTGTCGTCTCATGCACGCCGACCACTTCCGCGATTTGCAACATGGTCATCGGCTTCAAATGCGCCACGCCTTTATCCATGAATTCGCGCTGCCGTTTTACAATTTCCTTGGCGATGTTGGTGATGGTGGCCTGGCGTTGATGCAAACTTTTTATTAGAAATTTTCCCGCGCGAATTTTTTCCCGGATATACTCGCGCACCTCTGAGGAACTATCGGCCTGCGCCATCAAATCTTTATAGGTGTTGCTGATGCGCAGATGAGGAATGTGCTCGTTGTTCGTCGAAACCGAATAGTCCTCCCCGATTTTTTGCACGAAGACTTCCGGTAAAATGTAGCGATCATCGTTCGGCAAAAAATCTCGACCGGGTCGCGGCTCCAAATGGGCAATGTTCGCCGCCAGATCCTGCGCTTCCTCGACGTCGATGCCGAGGCCGCGCGCGATGTCGGGATAACGCCTCTTGCCCAGCGCCTCCATGTAATTGGAAATGATTTTGTATTCTTTGGAATCTTTGCGGCCAGAACGCTCGAGTTGGAGCAACAAACATTCGCGCAAATTGCGCGCGCCAACTCCCGGAGGATGAAAGGTCTGAACAGTTTGCAGGACTTCCAAAACTTTAGCGGCAGGGATGTTGGTGGAATAGGCGAGTGACTCGACGATTTGCTCCGGCGTGAGCGGCGGTTTGGAATTGGGACTGGGATTCAAATAGCCATAATCATCGATATTGCCGATGATCATTTCGGCGATGCCCCATTGTTCGCGAGTGATGTCCGAAGTGCGGGCTTGCTCGAGGAGAACTTCCTGCAACGAAGTCGCGCTCACCAGCGAATCGAACATGAATTGTCGTTTCTCTTCTGCTTCGGGATTGGAGCGGGCCGGCAGATTCGTCTGCGTAAAATGATCGCGCCATTCCTGGTCCAGTTGAGTCAACTTCTCGAACTCCGCTTGAAAATCATCAACCGGTTCGCTGCTTGGTTTTTCGGTGGCTGGATCAAAATTCACGTCGGGCGGCGGCTCGGTGGGATCGGCGTGATCGATTGGTGCGGCGCCTTCTTCGGAATTTTTTTCCGCCTGCTCGGCTTCGGCATCGCTGACTTCTTCGAGCAACGGATTCTGCTGCAATTCCTGTTGAACCAGCGCTCTCAATTCCAGCGAGGGCGCTTGCAATAAAGCCAGCGATTGTTGCAACTGCGGCGCGAGCACCTGCGAGAGCGACATTCGCTGCGATAATTGTAAACCTTGCGCCATTGCGGTGGATACTATGAGGAAATTTTTCTAGCTCAAGCGCGAAGTCCTATTGTTTTTTTTGCGCAATTTTTTGTTCCCGAAATTCTCCAAACGAGCGTCTCCGTTATTCTCTCCGACGGGAAAGCGTGCGAACAATTTTCCACAGGAGCCAGCCGGCGATCGCGCCAACGACAGCGCGAGGTTCTTCTGGATTTCGGCGAGATATTCTCCAAACAAATTTCCTTTTGAATCGGGCATATTAAGCACCTAGTTGAACTGTTTGGTTTGATCGGGTCGCAATGTTATCAGTGAGTAACATCTGAACCCATTTTTCCAATTGCGCCCAGCGTTTGGACGCGAACGATTCAGACAGACATGCGCTCCAACAAAGTGCTTGGCGGGATTGAATCTGCATTTCATTCCAGTGTATTTCAATTTTCATATCGGAGTTATTTCGTTGCCTTTGGTGATATTGAAATCGGGAGCGCCGCAAAGAATTCGGGCCGGCTCGTTCGTGGCAATGATTCCGTACTACAATGTCGAAGGATCGCGCATTTCCAACAAGATGTTTCCCGTGATGGAGCGCCGGTTTGCAAACGGCTTTGGGTCAATTTTAGGTGGCCAATCCGGTTGCAAACCCGCGCTCCGGCGTGGTTGCGGCGTCGTCGCGCGGTGTCCAAACGATTCCAAAAGTTATT
>JBBQRQ010000166.1:0-4451 GCA_038214755.1 Verrucomicrobiota bacterium | reverse complement strand
AACGTTCGCCGTCGTGGACATCTGCCGAATTTTGGCGGTAGATATTTTCTTCCGCAAAACACCTCGTTTCTCCTGGAGGATTTCTTGAACCGTCGCAATAACTGGCATTTGAATGGAGTAACCATCATCCGAAACCAGCGGAATGATGTCTAAGCTAGGGCCCGTTTTTAAAGTTATCTCAGTCGCGCTCGCCCTCGCTCGGACGTTCACCTCATCTTCGACGGAGACTTGCACCCGCCGCCCGCTAAGCGTCGTGGCATTCGGAGAGGTCAAAACGTCCGTGCCCGCTTGGTTTTGTATTTGCTGAAGAACGGTTTCGAACTGTTTCTCCGTCAAAATCGTTGTGAAATTTCGCGTAATGGAATTGGCGAGGCTGTGAGTGGGAAACGCTTTGGGCCAATTAGTAAGCCCATCGAGCAACTTAAAACCTGAGTCCGAATTCGTAATCATTCGCGCATCACTCCCGCTCAATAATTGTTCCCAATCGATGGTTCGGCTGGCTGGCTCATTGATTTCTGCAAATTTCGTTTCGATGGTGACCTGCGGCGGCTCGGCGGTAAGAACCTCAATCGCGGTTTGAATGATTTCCAAATCCGGCAAGGAAGCCTTCACCATTAACAATCCGGTACGGTCGTTGAAAAACAGAGCTTTGCCGTTTGGTGCCACGATTCTGTCCCCGTCCGCCGCTGTTGTTGCGCCGAAATCCACGCCAGCCGCCGTAAAATATGCTTTGACCAATTGGTTCACCTTCGTCTGTAGGTTGGTTTTGCTGACACTGCTCACACTATTTCTAGCGGCGCCCCCTTGACCGCCGCCGCCACCACCGCCAGTGCTATTTTGAACCCCGATGTTCGAACCGGTGACGCTTTCCAAGGCTTGCAAAAACGTTTTCGGTTTTACACGAAAAATCCTGCTATAAAAGGCAGTGTCTTCCGCCACTTTAGGAGAGAAACAAACCCCGTAGTCGAGGATTGTATATTGGAGCGGTTTATTGGCGACCTGAACGATTGCATCAAGGACGTCCGCCAGCCGAAGATCTTTTAGCGCCGGGTTGATATGAATCGTTATTTCATCCAAATCGACAGGCGCCGAGGAAGCGGGCGGGATCACCGCCGCCTTCGGATCGTTCGTCGGCGCTACTGGTGAATTTGGGTGAGGATTGAACAGGAAATTAATTCCGAGGTGGTCCGGGTCCATTTTTTTTGATTCGTCTCGGAGGGATTTTAGAACTTCTCCCAGCGGCAAATGCTCGAACTGGATTTCGCTAAAATGAATCCGATCCAACTTTGCCTTGATCGCTTGCCGACCTTTGCTGGTGTAAATCAAGTTAGTGCGAGCAGCCGGATTTGCGGGCGGACTCTTAGTCTCCCGCGATATGAAAGTGGAATTTTGAACGGTCTTTGGTGGTATTGTGGGATGGACTAATTCTACACGTGGCCGTCCAGTCTCACCCCGTTTTTCATTCTTCTGATCAGATTTATTTTCATCCATTCGAGGCAAACGGAGGGAAGAAAAAACAATTAACTGGTTGCGCGACGGATCGTCTGAAAAGCGATGTTGCACAACCGCCCCGCCGTCATTCGGCATCTTCCATTGTTTTTTTGTTTCTTTGTTTTCCTCTGTCCAAACCAAATTGATTTCAATCGAGTCATTCCGCTTTTGTGGCACTAACGAAAACCTCCACGCGTTGCTCGTTTGGTAAGACATTTCTCCACGTGTGATTACTCGGACTCCATTCTCTGTCTTGGAGGTATACATACAAGCACCCCCGCGATTGGTTGGGTTCCCTGAATAGATGGTTTGCACCCCGCTGAATTTGCTGCCGACCATATCAAAAGGCGCTATAAAGCGCCCACAATCCCAAGGCGATATCATGCGTTCCCTGAATTTTGAAAGTGCGAAAAGGACATTTAGCAAACTGTTGGAGGATAATATCAGCACGCCCTCCCTTTGATTGGAGGGCAGAAGCGCAAAACTTGGTTCGAGAATTTCTTTAATCTCCTCAAGCTGCTCCCCCGAAAAATTTTCATAAATCATCGTTTCAAAAGAAAGCATGTCCTTGCCTTGAGAAAATTTTGAAATTTTAGAAGAGGTCTGTCTTTCATTCTTCGCCATCAACTCCTTTCTTTCCACCGCTAACGCCGCCAAAGCGGTTGAAGCGAAAGACCCATTCCAGGATTTCTGAACCGCCGCCGATAAATTTTTTTCGTGCAGTTCTTTTCCATTTTGCATCCAACCCGCCGTGAAAATAATCACGCTGCCGAGAAGAATTGTGCCCGTCGTTTTAACGAAGAAGAGCGGCCAACCCCGCATGGTTTGCTTTTCGACTTTTTTCAAATTGAGCAATCGCTCGACGCGCTGGGCGAGGTGGGAACGAAAACCATTTCCATCCACGCCGAGCCAGCCGAAGGAACGGGATTGAGTCATGCGTTGGCCGAGATTGACGAGACATTCAGCAAGTGTGCCGGGGCCGTTTTCCAGAATTGCGGCGGCTTCGTCGGCGGCAAGTTCGCTGGCGGAATGCAAACGGCGTCGCGTCAGCCAGACGAGAGGATGCCACCACAACAGCGCGCTCGCCAGATCGGCGAGCAAATACCAGAGCGGATCGCGCGCTGCGACGTGCGCGAGTTCGTGGGTGAGCATGGCGTTTTGCTCGGCGGAACTGAAATTCCGCGCGAAACCCGCAGGCAAACCGATGTTCGGCTGCGCGATTCCAAAAGTCATCGGGCTGGAAAATCCGGGCGATTCCAACAAATGAATCTTGCGCCGAATGCCGAGGCGATGGGCGAGTTCAGAAACGCGACTCAACAGAAGCGCGTCGGTGATTTCCGCTTTTCGCCAGCGCAATGTCACAAACAAAATTCGAGCGAAAAGAATTCGCGCGAAGATGAGTCCGAGTCCACTGAGCCAAAGAATTCCCGGCCACCAAACCGGGTGTGGAACTGGCGCTTCTTCCTCGGAAAATGCCATCGGCGGCAGAATCTCATTTTCAATTGGCGAAGGAATAAATTGTTCGTCCGCTGGCGCGATTCGCACAGATACTTTTCGTTCCACCGGCGGTTGGCCCGCGAACCAAACGGCCATGCCGCGTCCGAGGCCGGTGATGTCACTCGTGACGAGAAGCAGCAGACAAACGAGACAACTCTGCCAAATCGTGCGACGCCAGAAAGCCGATTGCGTGAGCGATTGCGCGGCAAAGGCGAGCGCGACGACGAGGCTCATTTCCAGAGCGAGAATTCCCAGAAGTCGCCACCAGAAATTTAGTTCCAAAGTGGGATTCATAATTTTTTCTTTCGCGCGGCGATAAGTTTTTCGAGCTTGTCCAATTCTTCGCGACTCACTTCGTGGGTGGTGAGAAGATGGCTGACCATGTCGGCAAGACTTCCCTCGAACAACCGCTCGACAAGATGCGTTGACATTTTGCGAGTGACTTCCTCGGCCTTGATGGCGGCGCGATAAAGAAAGCGCCGATCCTCGATGCGATATTTCACCAACCCGCGTGCCTCCATTTTGCGGAGCATGGTGGCAATCGTCGTGTAGGCGAGTTCGGTTTCAGTGGAGAGGTTTTTGTGAACTTCAGCGACGGTGGCTTCGGGATATTCCCAAAGCACTTGCATGATTTTGAGCTGAAGTTCGCCGAGCGCGTGGACTTTTGGTTTGGCCATATTGTTACGACCGAAGTAATACTACTTGGGTAGTAGCGTAAAGGAGAATTTATCAAAAACCACGAAAAGACACCGCCTACGCAAAAGCGCGATGCGACTGAACCGGAAAAAATAGCGGCGCTCTTCCGAGACGCCGCTACGAGTTCTTGAAATCCAACTTGAAAATTATTTCGCGCCCTGATCGATCCACGCGCGAATCAAGCCGACCTGCTCTTTGCTCAACTCAGTGACCGTCCCATCTTTTTTCTTGGGCGGCATGTGTTCATCTTCTTCCGGCAAGATACGGGCGACGGCGTGGACGAGTTGGCTTTCGGCACTCTTGCCGGGGATGATGTTCGGCCCATTTTCGCCGCCTTTCAAAGTAGCGGCGAGACTGTCGAGGCGAAGTTTGGATTTCTGCTTTTCTTCACCGTGACATTTGAAACAGGCCTTCTCAAAAATCGGTTTGATGTCTTTCTCGTAGGTCACGCCTTTCTTGTCGGAAGGAGGCGGGAGTTTTGAAATGTCCACTTTTTTATCGGCAGCGGCAGCGGTCAAGACTGCGAGTGAAAAACTCGAAAGGAGCATGAAGAAGAATTTATTTTTCATAAAGATAGTTTGAATTAGCCGATTGTTCAGACGTTTAACAATGAAAAATATTTCAGGTGTCGGCGACAGTTCAAAATGAGAAAAGATGTTAGATCAAAATGAGAAACGGCTTTTGGATCAGAGGCGGTGATGGGCCAGGACATCTGGCCAGACCGGATTTTTGGGATCGGGCCGTTGGGCAATGACCCAGAAGCACTG
>JBBQRQ010000165.1:0-4514 GCA_038214755.1 Verrucomicrobiota bacterium | reverse complement strand
CGTTGACTCTCGCATCCGACGTCGAACGCTGGTAGGGCGCGTCACTCCCTGCGCGCCGGGTTGGCAAGTGCGGCGCGCACGGAGTGACGCGCCCTGCCTTGAGGTTCATGGATAGACCGATTGGTAAACGCGGGTAGCATCTGCCTCCGGCGGGTGCGAAACGATTTCTTCGGGCGCATTTGGCCACCACCGTAGTTGCGCTAAAAAAGATTGCCCCTTCGCACCCGCCGGAGGCAGATGCTACCCGATTTCCAATCCGCCTCCTCACGTCGGCGGCTACGATTTATGAAATGCTTCTACAGCCGCAGGAAAATTTTTCGCCGATATAAAAAACGCACGACAACAAAAACCAGCGTCAACGCTACGACTGCGCGCACGAAATCCGCCCATGAACCAAGCCACAGTGCGACGTCACCGCCGACGAAGCGATTGGCCAGTTTTTGGAACCCGACGATGGCCGAGACAAGATAAATGGTGATCGCATTCATTCCGATCCAAACGAACGGTTGCGCCCATCTTTGGAATTTCCACACTTCAATGATTTGATGAAACAGACCAAGCAAAATGGCGCTGATGCCGCCAGCGACGAGAACGTAGGTGGAGGTCCACAGAAGTTTGATGATGGGAAATTGCCGCGACCAGATGAAACCGAGAGCGAGGCTGAGAATTCCGCCAGCCATCAGCCAGAAAACTTTTTTTTGCTCCGAGACAGTTTTGTTTTTCAAAAGCAGTCCCGCGAAAATGCCGAGCAGACAATTCGCCACTGCGGGAAAGGTGCTGAGCAAAGTGCCTTCGAACTTTTGACCGGGCAGATAGTTTTGATCGATCCAATAAGCGAGATTTTTCCCCTGTTCGTAGGACGCGACACCCATTCCAGGAACGGGGACAAACGTGAGCAACGCCCAGTAGCCGCTCAGAAATAAAACGGTGAGCGCAATTAAAGTTCGTGGTTTAAAGAAACAAAAAAGCAGCGCGGCAAAAAAATAAGCGACCGCGATGCGATGCAAAACTCCGGCGAGATAAACATTTTTGAACCCGTTGGCCACCCCGCCCATGTAAAAAATGCCGAGCAGAAACAGAACCAGCGCACGAAAGAAAATTCTTTTGACGGCGGCCGTTCTTCCATCGCGCTTGATCATTTTTGGAATCGAAAGCGGAATCGCCACGCCGACGATAAAAACAAAGAGCGGAAAAATCAGATCGTAAAAATGGAAGCCAGCCCATGGGCAATGGTCCATTTGCCGGGCGAGTTCGCGCGCGACTGGCGAGTCGTGAATTTTTGGGAGGGAACGAACGAGAAAATCGCCGCCCACAATCCAGAACATATCAAACCCGCGCAACGCATCGACTGATTTGAAACGCTGTTCGGGAATGGTGATCGAGTCATTGGGCATCGTTTAAAAAAGATACTTTTTCATTTGCTCGCGTGGAAGTTTTGTCTCGCAAAGGGTGTGATTTAAACTGGCGTCAGAATAAAAGCGCCAGAGGGCTGGCGCACTCCAGGACGCTTCGCGCCATTCATGCCGTCGATATTCGCGCGAGCGTTTTGGAGTGCGGCGGCCGTCCGCCGCTTTTAACAGCACCGGTAATGACCGCAACTTGAAACCACACCTCTCGCGAAGAATCCACCTCGCCTTCGAGCGCATCGAAATTCTCGCCAGAAATTTACGTGCAAGCTTTGAGAAAAACGGGCACAACAGAAAAAATTAACCGCGTAAATCTATGCAAGAAAAAGCGATTCATCCCATCATCTACGTTCGTGGCTATGCTATGACCCAAAACGAAATCGAAGACACGGTGGCTGATCCCTACATGGGCTTCAACATCGGCTCATCCAAGTTGCGCCAGGTCTGGGATGGAACGGTGAAAAAATATTTTTTTGAATCGCCGCTGGTCCGCCTGCTCAAGAACTTTGGTTACAAGGATGTTTACGAGGAGGGTTCGGATCTCGTCGCCGATGGAAGCGCTCTCTCGGGTGCCGACACGCCGCGCCCGGTGCCGTATCGCAGCCTGGTGATTTATCGCTACTACGAACCCTCCTCGGAAGATTTAGGGACGAAGCAGAAGCCGGATATGAAACGGTTCGCCACAGGTTTAGGCCAATTGATTCTTGATCTGCGCGACCGAATTTATCCCGACGGCGAGAAAACAAAAATTACGGCGGAGGAAAAAAAGGCAGGCAAACCCGCTTACAAAAATTTCCGCGTTTATCTGGTGGCGCATTCGATGGGCGGACTGGTTTGCCGCACCTTTCTGCAAAATGCCAGCTTCGGTCAGAGCGAGGCGCGCGCGCTGGTGGACAAAGTTTTCACCTACGCCACGCCCCACAATGGCATCGAAGTTGGCGTGCTCGGCAATGTGCCCGGCTGGTTGTCGCTTTATGGATTGAATACTTTTAGTCGCGCTGAAATTGCCGGGTTGCTCGGCCTTGTCACGCCGCAGCGCGACGGTGAGAGCGTGGATACTCTGACGAATTTCGATGCGTCGCGCGTGTTCAATCTCGTGGGCACAAATCCCGGTGATTACAAAACTGCGGCGGGACTTTCCAGTTTTGCGGTGGGCGAAGCGAGCGATGGATTGGTGCGAATCAAAAATGCGACGACTCGCGGATTGGTTGGGGAAAAATTTATTCAATCGCCGCAAGCCTTCGTTCATCGCAGTCACTCCGGCTATTACGGAATCGTCAACAGCGAAGAAGGTTTTCAGAATCTGACGCGCTTTCTTTTCGGCGACGTGCGGGCGGATGGCTATTTGGAGATTGATGAATTGACGCTGCCGCCGGCGGTGGAGAAAGAGCGCGCTGCTGGAAAAGAAGTGCGCGCCTCTTATTTATTTGAAGTGGCGGTGAGCATTCGCGGCAAGCCGTGGCAATTGCACCGCCGCACCTCCAACGAAAACAGCGCCATCTTTCGGAAGTTCGATGAGTTGTTTCCTAAATGGGATTCAGCGAAAAAAAGCTGGGTGCCTGACCGCAGCGCCAGCCCGATGCTCTTCAATGTTTTTCTCGACATGGGACAAAGTCAGACGGGCAAGACGCTCGCGTTCGCCGTCGATCTTTGCGTGCGCGTGCCCGAGTATCAAGTGGATGGCGCGTTGTTTTTCAAAAATCATTTCGAGGGGGGTTATCTCTTTCGTGACGTGCTGACGCTTGAAGCCACGCCGCCTGCTGCCAAAAATAAAGCCTGGAAAATCGAATATAAATTCGCCAGCCAACCAGGCCAGACGGCAACCCTCGCCACGATTGTGGAAGACAACAACGAGTCCTTCGCGTTTGAAGTTCCATTGGAACAACCGCACCCACCCGGCATCAAAGCCCGCTTGCGGGTGGAAACTCGTTTCTGGAATAACTGGCACGCCTGATTGGCGGTTCTTTTTTCTTGTTCTCAGGCTTATGAAATTTTTCTTCCCAATATTTTTCGCGACTGCTCTGTGGGCGGGTTGCGCCAGTTCGCAGACCAACCACGCTCCGATTCGCGTTTTGACTTACAACATTCATCACGGCGAAGGCATGGATAAAAAAGTTGACCTGAAAAGAATCGCCGCGCTGATCAAACGGGAGAAGGCGGACGTCGTCGCGCTCCAGGAAGTAGATCAAGGCGTGGAGCGCACGGCGCGCCTGGATTTCCCTGCGGAATTCGCTCGGCTCACCGGCATGAAAGTTTATTTTGATCGGAATATTTTTTATCAAGGAGGCCAGTACGGCAACGCGGTCTTGACGAAATTTCCGATCAAGAAAAAGAAAAACACGCACTACAAAATGTTGCGGACAAACGAGCAGCGCGGCGTCATCCAACTTGTGCTCGACGTTCGTGGGAAGGAGTTGCTGTTCATGAATACGCACATCGATTATCGGGAGGATGACGCGGAACGATTGATCAACGCCGATGAGTTAAAACAAATCGTGTCGGCCGCGGCAAAGATGCCGGTGATTTTGTGCGGCGATTTCAATGCGGAACCAGGAAGTCGCACGCAGGCGAAGATGAAAACTTTTTTGAGTGACACGTGGGAGCTAATCGGCCGGGGGGACGGATTGAGTTTGTCCAGCGACAAACCTGTCAAACGCATCGACTACATTTGGATTTCCAAGGCGACGGTCGAACCCTTGAAGATCGAGGTTCTGAAATCCGAGGCCTCGGATCACTTGCCGGTGTTGGGCGAATTCCGACTCCGTCAAAATTAGCGATTGATTCCACGAGGAGTCGAAAATCAGTGGGCGAATCTTGACACTACCATCAAAGCAGTGGGGCAGACATCTTGTCTGCCTGCGGGGCTTCCAGCCCTAAGAGCAGGATTCGCGGGCAAGATGCCCGTTTGGCAGGCTGGAAGCCTGCCCCACTACATCGAATCGCTTTGGTGTTAGTATCAAGGGCGTGTTGCCCAAACCAGTAGGAGCGCGGACGTTCATCGTCCGCGTGAATCGTGAGGGACGAAAGCACAAGGGTTTTGTGCGTTTTGAAACACGCGGACGAGAACGTCCGCGCTCCATTTCATTTGGGCAACACGGCCGTGATTAC
>JBBQRQ010000164.1:0-4585 GCA_038214755.1 Verrucomicrobiota bacterium | reverse complement strand
TATTTGTTCGCTGCTATTACTTGGTGACGCGGGCAAAAGCGGTGGAGGGGCACCGCACGCCAAGACGCTATCGCGCTGTTTAGGCCTCCTCGAAATTCGCGTGAGCGTCTTGGAGTGCGGTGGCCCTCCACCGCTTTCAGGAGACAACCGACTCCTATTCCACTGAAAATGCCGAAAAACCTCGGATAATGGCGTTTGGCGTCGGACGCCGGTGTGGTTTTGCGAAACGAATTGTGGGATTATTTTTCCTCCGCCAGGATTTCCCTCAACACTCGTCCATCCGCTCCGGGAAATTTTTCGCCCAGCAGAAAAGCGGCGGTTGGCGCTACGTCAATGTTTTCCACCACGCCAATTCTTTTCCCTTTTTGGATGCCGCGACCGACGGCGATAAATAACGCGTTCATTTTCGGATTAGTGGAGAGATAGCCGTGGCTTCCAGAGCCACCCGAGCGAGTGGGAACAATGGATTCGTTGCCCGCAGTCAGACTGGAAAAGCCGTAGCCCGGTTTTGCCGCCAGAACTAAATCAGCCATCTGCGGATTTTTTTCCGGCGAAGGATAACCATGTTTCGCAAAATCTTTCGGCTCGAGAATTTGCTCAATCCCTTCGTGATTTTTAAACAGAGCGATTACTTTTTTTTGATCCTCGTTTTTCGTTTCCCTCGAGTGCAGATAAAGCATCGCGGTGCCCCCTTCAGAAATCATTTGCACGCGCGACGCCAGTCCGGCTTTCCGCAAGATCACCGAGGGCACGATGTTTTTGGTGACGTGTTCAAAACCATGATCGGCCACGATGAAAACCGAGGTGGTTTCGCGCAGCCCGCTTTTTTCCAGCGTCTCGAAAATCTGGCCGATGTGTTGATCGGCATTTCCGAGCGCCTCGTAGCCTTCTGGGCTTTGCGGGCCGAATCGATGCTGTGTTCCATCGACGATCAGCAGGTGGAGCAAAAAGAAATTCGGACGGCGTGTGCGCAGAACGTAACACGCGGCGTCTGTCCAGACGTCGTCGCGCTTACCGCCTTTGTCCGCAAACGTCGCGTCGCTCGAATCAACCAAAATTTTCGCGGCCACCAGTTCCCGAACTAATTGCGGAGTCGAATAATGAATCATGTTGGGCACGTCTGGAAAATTATCGTCGAGCGTCGCCGTATTCCGCGTGCAGGGCCAATTGACGGCGGCGGTGGTGAAACCTTTTTTGTGCAGGAAATCATAAACCGTCGGCACAGCGACAAGATCAGCCTTATCGGTTTCCGGCACGCGCCGAAGCTCGCCATTTTTTTCGGGAACCATCAGTCCGTTGTAGAGGACAGAATGTTTTACCGGAGAAACGCCCGTGACGAGCGTCGTGTGATTGGGCCACGTCACTGAGGGATTGGAAACTTTCATTCCTGCCGCGACGACCCCTTCCGCAGCGAGCTTTCGCAGATTTGGAATGGGTGATTTTGGATCATCCAACAGATAGGCGGCAAAACCATCGATGGTGATAATGATGACGTGATGATTGGTCTGGGGATTTAAGGCGGCGACATTCGTGGCCCAACTTGCAATTAAGAAAACTGAGAATAGAAATCGAAACATGTTCTTAATTATTTCAGGCCATTAAATAAATCCATGACCGTTTCAACAATCTTTGGCGCGGCTTCGACTTCAAGGTAACTCGAACGCGCGCGCCACGTTTCGTATCCGCCGAGTTTGTGCTGCGCTGGTGTCGGCAAATATCCATTGTAACCATTGGCCAGTTCAATCGTGAAGGTGCGTTGAAAAGGACTTTGTTTTTTTATCGCGAGACCGATCTCCGCAAAAACTTCGCAAGGAATGGCGGCGATGCCCAAATCGCCGATGCGAAATGTTTGAAGAATAACTGAAACTCGCGGCGGATATTCGGCGAGCAAAACGGTTTCGCGCGCGTAAACATCCGGACTCCAGGAATCGAGTTGGCCGTTGTTCGAGCGCTTCGCTTTTGCCAAACGTTCTTTTGCTTTTTCAACTTCATCTGCGTTGGGCAATCGCACGCCCAATTGAATTTCCTTTTGCGCCGATTTCAGCGCGACCCAATCGTGCCACTCCATTTTTTTATACGCGGCCAAAGCGACCTCCGCCACGTCATTGGCGACGCGATGGATTTGCGTGAAGGGCGGTTCCTTTTTTGGCGGCTCGCGGAAATTCGTGCTGTTGCAATCGCCGCTCGTTCCGTTGGACAGCAGCGCAACGAACGGCGGCTCCTGTCGATCTGCGCCGAGTAATTGTTGAATGCGGTCGCAAAACGCGCCGAAATAATCTGCGGAAAAAGTGTTGCCGGGAACGCCGCCGCAATAGTGCATCGAATAATTTGCGAGCAGCGCGATGGGATGATGGTCGAGTGTTTTTAGAGCGAGGATCGGGATTTCTGGATCGGTTGGCCCGGCGGGTTCGAGCAAATCAGGACTGCCCGGCAGCGGATTCATTCGCACCTGATCGTTGGTGCCGCCGAGCAAATCTTTGTTGACGACGCCGGGTTTCATTTTCCAGCGGCGATTGAATACGTGTCGTGGCTCGCTGCCGACGGCCCAACCGATTTTCGCCGGCTGCAAATTGTTGATTGCCTGACATACCGCATCCGCAAGGCGCAACATGAGAAAATGTTGATACTCCGTGTTGGCGTCGCTTTGAAAAACGCTGACTGACGCAGGAGCAGAATGCGCATGTGTGGCGGACATCAGAATATTTGCCGGGGTGAAACCGGTTTTTTCGTGAATCAATTTTTTTGCGCCGTCAAAAATTTCGCGATAAATCATGCAACTGTCCGCGACGACAATGGCGAGACGGGTTTGTCCATCGTCGAAAACGATGCAACGGGCGTGAAGTGGATCGTGAAGATTAGTTCCTTTGTGGTCGCTCATGTTTCCGTTGATGGAGATTCCCATCCAGGGAGAAATGTCCACGGCGGCAGCGCCCGCCCGGAAAATTTTATTGGTTGGCTCCGCTTTGATCTGCTCGGAAAAGGGGAAAAAGAAAATCGCTGAAAAAACGAATCTCCAAAAGCGGCGTGAATCAAAATTCAGTTGCATCGGGAGATTGAGACAGTTTTTGTTCCGTCCCGCAAGAAATGGAAGTGGTATCGGCTCTCAACCGAAGAAAATTAGATTAACACGGTGCCGCTGGGGAAATAGATTTTGGGGCGGGATATGATCCTTCGTTAAATTTTCTGTGCTTCGGCAGAGGTAACACCAAGAAATGTTGTGCTGCATATTTGGGTTTTGGTCTTTGAAGACGAATCAAGATTACAGTCAAAGTATTAAGGAACAGATCTGTAAAACCGGCGTGGGTGGAAAGGAGAATCTAAGTCAAACCAAAGTTGGCTGCTGTTCGTTAACTGTATTGTCGTGAGAGGCTGCCAGTTATTTGTCCCCTGCAAATCCGAAACATATTGGATCGTGTAAGTTGCGCTCGGCGTTCCTTGGATCAGCAAGCCCGCAAACATCTGCAACGAAAGTGTGGGGGTAGCAGGGATTATGTCCATCTTGCCAAGAAAGGTGCTGCCCATAGTAGCTAGGCTCGCTCTGCCAAAATTCACAGGACCATCAAAGACGCCTGTGACATAAGGGCTGCCGTTAACATCGATGACAATATTTCTGCCAATTTCTGTTCCCGATCCGGTAGGATTGTATGCCCAAAGAGGTTCTCCGGCGTTTGAATACTTCACTACAAATACATCTCCGTCATGTTGCGGTGCCGTTTCATTAAGAGTTAAATTTGATGGTGCAAAGATTACAGAGCCATGAAAACTACCGACAATAAAAGCGTTGCCGGATGTATCAACCGCGAGTGACGGCGCAGCGACAACGTCGTTAAATTGAGCTTTCATTGGACGAACCCAAATCAATTGTCCGTCGGTGTTATAACGAGCAATATATCCATCGTGCTGGCCAACGCTTGTGAGATTAGTGCTACCGAAACTGGAGATGTTTCTAAACTGCCCGACCGAAAATATATTATTTCCTGAATCAACTGCGACTCCATACCCATAATCGTCATCGATTCCTCCTGACGGACGAATCCAAACCACATCACCAGTTGTATTAAATTTTGCCAAAAAAATGTCCCATGAACCGGCGCTGCTGAGGTTATTAGTTCCAAAAGTTGTGTTGCCCAGGAAAAAGCCACTCAATATTGGATTTCCAGCCGCGTCGATAACTACGCTTTTCGCCCGTGAACCGCCGGTTCCACTTGCCGCTTTAGCCCAGAGACACGTTCCATTAGAATCGAATTTTGCTAAGAAAAAGCTGTTATCACTTGCTCCTGTGGTTGTCAGGGTGAAAGATCCAAAGATCATTCCTGCTTCAAAATATCCCGCCATATAAACATTACCTGCTCCATCTACGGCGGCAGCAGCAACTTCACCAGCACCAAGCACGTTATCATACAGCCCTGGAATCGGTTTTGCCCATCCAAAACCACCACTGGTGGGGCAAGTGTCATCTGATGTTGGTCAGGGGAAGTGTGAAAATCGGTGTGCCATCTGATGTTGGTCAGGTGGGGTGAAAATGTTTTTTAGGAAACACATATTGGAAAGTTTTGGCCAAGGGTTGCTCCTCCGGCGCGCGGCG
>JBBQRQ010000163.1:0-4692 GCA_038214755.1 Verrucomicrobiota bacterium | reverse complement strand
TAACCGCTGACCACATGACGGGGTAAAGTGGTAGGCTTTGCCCATGCCCGCTAATCCATGTGGCCGGCGCGCGTACGTTCTCGTCCGCGTGTTCCTCCCCCCCCTCGCGGACGAGAACGTCCGCGCTCCCTTTCTTCGATTCATCCAAATCATTTCCCGAGACTGCGGACAAATTTTTCGATGCGTTCGCAACCTTTTTGCAGATTGGCCAGACTCGTCGCGTAACTGATGCGGATGTAGTCGTCCGCGCCAAACGCAATTCCGGGAACGGCCGCCACTTTTTCCTGTTCCAAAAGTTTGGCGCAAAAGTCTACCGACTTGAGACCGGTCTCGGAAATATTCGGAAACAAATAAAATGCGCCCTTCGCATTGACGCACGAAATTCCCGGAATGCTGTTCAACTTCTCGTGGGCATACGCGCGGCGTTTCGAAAATTCCGCCAGCCAACCTTGCAAATGATCCTGCGGGCCGTTCAACGCGGCGACGCCTCCTTTTTGCGCGAAGGAAGTCGGGTTGCTGGTGCTGTGGCCTTGAATGGCGTCGATGGCTTTGGCAATCGGCTCGGGCGCGGCGAGAAAACCGAGACGCCAACCGGTCATCGACCACGCCTTGGCAAATCCGTGGACGATGATGGTGTGATCGTAATGCGCCTGCGAAAAACTGGCGACGCTGGTGTGAGTTGCTCCGTCATAAAGAAGGTGTTCGTAAATTTCGTCACTGAGAATCATCACGTTTTTTTCGACACAGATATCGCCAAGAGTCTTGATTTCTTCGCGGGTATAGACAGAGCCGGTGGGATTGCTCGGCGAATTTAAAATAAAAAGTTTTGTGCGCGGCGTGATGGCGTTTCGCAATTGTTCGGGCGTGACTTTAAATTCCGTCTGGTCGCTCGTCTCCAAAATGATCGGCGTGGCCTCGGCAAGTTTGACCATTTCGGGATAGCTCAACCAATAGGGCGCGGGAATGATGACTTCGTCGCCCGCCTCGCAGAGCGCGATGATGATGTTGTAACAGGAATGTTTGCCGCCGCATGAAATGATGATTTGCGATGGCTTGTAGCTGAGTCCGTTTTCGCGTTTGAATTTATCGGCCACGGCTTGGCGCAATTCAGGAATGCCGGCGGCCGCAGTATATTTTGTGAAACCTTCGTTGAGCGCTTTGATCGCGGCGTCTTTGATATGCTGGGGCGTATCGAAATCCGGTTCGCCCACGCCGAAGCCGACCACGTCGATCCCGTCGGCTTTCATTTGCTTGGCCTTCGAGTCAATCGCCAGAGTGATGGATGGAGTCAACGCCGACGCGCGTTTGGCAATTTTGTAATTCATAAAAGAGCGCAAAGAAATAACGAGCGGAGTAGCGCGAGGCAAGGGCGATTACGCCGTGGTTTGATTCCAACGGAGGCTCAAAACGTCGCGCAGACTTCCAGCCCGCTCTACCGCTGCTTTATCGCTGATTTCCCATCGGCCGAGCATGACCATTTTAATTTCCTTGAAATTCCACGCGGCGCGGGCTGGAAGCGCTGCGATACGGCCGATTGGAAATCTGCGTTGCGTTCGACCGCCAGTTTGAATCAGCCACGGCGCGTTCGTTTCACTTGCGCAACATTTGTTTGGCGAAGTAAATTTTTCACATGTCGCATCACGCGGACTTTGTTCATCTCCATTTGCACACCGAGTTTTCCCTGCTCGATGGCGCGTGTCGTTTGGACAAGCTGATGGCCAAGGCGCACGAATTAAAATTTCCCGCGCTCACGATTACCGATCACGGCGTGCTTTACGGCGCGATTGATTTCTATCAGGCCGCGCGTGAGAAAGGGATCAAGCCGATCATCGGCTGCGAAGTTTACGTCGCACCGGGAAGTCGCCTGGAAAAAAAAACGAGTAGCGGCAGTCGCGACGTTTATCATCACCTCGTCCTTCTGGCCAAAGATGAAATCGGTTACCAGAATTTGGTCAGGCTCGCGACGGCGGCGCATCTGGAAGGTTTTTATTACAAGCCACGCATCGACAAAGAAATTTTGGCCGCGCACAAGGAAGGATTGATCGCGCTGTCCGGTTGTCTCGCCAGTGAAATTCCCGAACTCATCGCGAAGGATCAGTTGCCCAAAGCGCGCGAGACGTTGGATTGGTTCAAGCAGACTTTGGGCGCGGAAAATTTTTATCTGGAACTGCAAAATCATGGAATCGCCGAGCAGACGAAGATCAATCGCCAGTTGATTCCGTGGGCGAAAGAATTCGGGCTGAAACTCGTGGCGACGAATGACGTTCACTACATCGACAAAAGCAATTCGCACGCGCACGACTGTTTGATTTGCATCGGCACCCAAACGCATTTGAGTGATGCGAAGCGGATGCGTTATCAGCCGGAACAATTTTTTCTGCGTTCGGCCGAGGAAATGAAAGCGCTCTTCCACGAGACGCCGGATGCGGTGAAAAATACTTTGGAGGTCGCCGAGAAGTGCAATTTGGAAATCAAGTTTGGCGAATTGCATTTGCCGGTTTTTCATCCGCCCGAACATTTCACGCGCGAAGGTTTGTTGCGGAAACTTTTGGCGGAAGGATTGGTTCGCCGTTACACGATTCACGCGCGGGCGGAGGGTGGGGAATTTATTGTCGAAGGGATTGATGATCCAACACGGTTGCCGACTTATCAGACAACGCTCGCCCTCACCCCGGCCCTCTCCCCCGAGGAGAGGGAGAATCACAACACGCCCGCCCTCACCCCAGCCCTCTCCCCCGGGGAGAGGGAGAATGAGAAATCCGTCGTGGGTGAAAATGGCGCGTCGGCAAAAGATTCTGCGTTTGAGGAGAAGGGGAAGGACGCGAATGAAAAGAACGAGAGCAGACAAAATAATAAAGACGGCAAAAAAAATCTCCCTCTCCCCGGGGGAGAGGGCCGGGGTGAGGGCGAGCGTCAAACTTTTCACAAAAATCCCGCCGTCGCCGACGCAATCAAAGTCGTCATGGATCGCCTGCAACTTGAACTCAAGGTCATCGAGAAAACCGGGTTCATTGATTATTTTTTAATCGTCGCGGACTTCGTGCAATACGGTCGCAGCAAAGGCGTGACTTGTGTGGCGCGCGGTTCCGCCGCCGGTTCCATCGTGACGTATCTTTTGGAAATCGCGAACGTCGATCCGATTCGTTACGGACTTCTCTTCGAACGTTTTTTAAATCCTGAACGCGTCAATCCGCCCGACATCGATATCGATTTCGCGGACGATCGTCGCGCTGAAATCATCGAATACGTTCGCGAAAAATACGGGCGCGATTCCGTCGCGCAGATCATCACCTTCGGCACGATGGGCGCGAAGTCGGTCGTGCGCGACGTGGGCCGCGTCATGGGCTTGAGTTATGGCGACTGCGACCGTCTGGCGAAAATGATTCCGAACGAATTGAAAATGGATTTGACGAAAGCGTTGAAACAATCGCCGGAATTTAAAGCCGCCTACGAAACGGAAGAGGTCACGCGCGAATTGATCGACACGGCGTTTGTGCTGGAGGACATCACGCGCAACGCTTCGGTTCACGCGGCGGGCGTGGTGATTGGCGATCAGCCGCTTGTCAATTTAGTTCCGCTCAAACAGGACGATGAAGGAACCATCGTCACGCAATACGCCATGAATCCCGTTGGCGATCTCGGCTTGTTGAAAATGGATTTTCTCGGTCTGAAAACGCTGACCGTCATTCGCAACACTTGTGAGCTGGTCAAGTTGACGAAGGGGATCGATGTGCCGATTGATAATTTACCGCTGGACGATGAGAAAACTTACGACCTGTTGAACAAGGCGAACACGATTGGGATTTTTCAATTGGAATCCGGCGGGATGCGGGACCTTTGCAAAAAATTCAAGATCAGTTCCATCGAACACATCACGGCTCTCGTTGCGCTTTATCGGCCGGGGCCGATGGATTTGATTCCTGATTTCATCAAACGTCGTCACGGAGAAATTAAAATCGAGTATCCGCATCCCTTGCTCGAACCGATTACGCGCGAGACTTACGGCGTGCTCATTTACCAGGAACAAGTGATGCAAGCGGCGCAAGTTCTCGCCGGCTACACTCTCGGCAGCGCTGATTTGCTGCGCCGCGCGATGGGGAAAAAGAAAGTCGAAGAGATGCAAAAGCAGCGCGAGACCTTCGTGAAAGGCGCGGCCAAAACGAACAAAATTCCCGAGGCGAAAGCGAATGAGATTTTTGATTTGTTGGAAAAATTTGCGGGCTACGGTTTCAACAAATCTCACGCGGCGGCTTACGCCATCGTCGCGTATCAAACGGCGTATCTGAAGGCGAATTATCCCGTTGAATTTCTCAGCGCCAACATGACCAACGACATGAACAACACTGACAAACTCAGTGTGCTCATCGAGGAAGCGCGATATTTCGGAGTGGAAGTTCTCGCGCCGGACGTGAACGAAAGTTATGTCGCGTTTGCGCCTGCGCGCGAAGGAACAGTGATTCGTTTTGGTCTCGCCGCGATCAAAGGCGTCGGCGAAGGCGCAGTGGAAAGTATTTTGGCCGCGCGTAAAGAAGGTGGAAAAATCAATTCGCTCGAAGAATTCTGCGAACGCATCGACAGCCGCGCCGTCACGCGCAAAGTTTTGGAATCGCTGATCAAATCTGGCGCGTGCGATTGTTTTGGCGAAACCCGCTCGACGATGTTTGCGCGAATTGATCGAGCGATGGCGCGTGC
>JBBQRQ010000162.1:0-4757 GCA_038214755.1 Verrucomicrobiota bacterium | reverse complement strand
GCGCTTGATGATTGCGTTGTTTTTAGTAAAAGCGGTGACGAACAAAAGCAAGTATCCGTAGGCAAGAAAATCAAACAGGAATGCCAAAAAATATACGCCTAGCCAAACCAACAATGAGGAAGGTGATCCTGTTGACTCCCGCAAAATATAAATCAGAGCAATACTGAAAAGAAAATGCGCCAGCCAAAACACAGCCGCGATGGGACGAAGAAGTTTGGGCAACTGCGGTTGTCTCATTGCAACTTCCGGAATTGGAGGAATGACAACATCGGTTTTTTTTGTAGTCAAAATCAGAACCAAATACATTCCTTCCATCAGGCAAACCGACACGACAAGCAGCCACGCCGCAATCTGACCGGAAAGACTTAATTTCTGGATTTCGTCGATTTGAAGAAAACAAATCACAATTGCGCTGACAGCCAACGCCGCGCCTAAAATCCTACCGGCAACTCCTTCAATCGCTTCAAGGACTTGTTTCGGAAAACCTTTCACAAGTTAGTTTATTTTGGCATCTGCAACTTCACCTTGTCCGCCACCTGCGCCACGTCTTTGTCGCCGCGGCCGGAGAGGTTCACGATGATGAGCGCGTCCTTCGGCATCTTCGGCGCGCGCACCATGACTTCGGCGACGGCGTGCGAGCTTTCGAGCGCGGGGATGATGCCTTCCAGACGCGCGAGTTTCATGAACGCGGCGAGCGCTTGGTCGTCGGTGGCGTAGGTGTATTCGGCGCGGCTCGCGTCGCGCAGCCAGGCGTGTTCCGGCCCGACGGCGGCGTAATCGAGTCCGGCGCTGACGCTGTGGGTGGATTGAATCTGGCCGAATTCATCCTGCAAAATGTAGCTGCGCGTGCCTTGCAATACTCCGAGTGAGCCGCCTTGAAATCGCGCCGCGTGTTGCTCGGGCTTAATGCCGCGACCACCCGCTTCCACGCCGATCATCTTCACGGATTTGTCTTCGAGGAACGGATAAAAAAGTCCGATGGCATTCGATCCGCCGCCGACGCAGGCAATGAGCAGATCAGGCAAACGTTTTTCTTTTTCCAAAATTTGCGCGCGCGCTTCGTCACCGATGACGCGTTGAAAATTCCGCACCATCACCGGATACGGATGCGCGCCGTAAGCCGTGCCGAGAATGTAATGCGTGCCGCGGACGTTCGTGACCCAGTCGCGCATCGCTTCGTTGACGGCCTCCTTCAAGGTCTTTTGTCCCGCGTGAACCGGCACGACTTCCGCGCCAAGCATCTTCATGCGATACACGTTGAGCATCTGCCGTTCGCAATCGACTGCGCCCATGTAGATGACGCATTTCATCCCGAACATCGCGCTGACGGTCGCGGTCGCAACACCGTGCTGGCCCGCGCCGGTTTCTGAGATGATGCGCGTCTTGCCCATGCGCTTCGCGAGCAGGATTTGTCCGATGGCGTTGTTGATTTTGTGCGCGCCGGTGTGGAGCAAATCCTCGCGCTTGAGATAAATTTTCGCGCCGCCAAGTTCGCGCGTGAGACGTTCAGCAAAATAAAGTGGTGTCGGTCGACCGCAAAATTCTTTCAAGTAATACGAAAGTTCCCGCTGAAATTCCGGGTCGCGCTGCGCGCGGAAGTATTCTTCCTCCAGTTCCTTGAGCGGATGCATCAGCGTCTCGGGAACATAACGCCCGCCATATTTTCCAAAATGGCCTTGGGCATCGGGCAGAGTTTCAGTGGCAATCGCGCTCATGGCCGAAACTTTCGCGCAAAGATGGGGATGGCGCAAACGAAACTGGGTAGCATCTGCCTCCGGCGGGTGCGAAGAAGTTTTTCCATTCGATGTTCAGTGTTCGATGTTGGATGTTCGATGTTCCAAATTTTTAACACTGAACATCGAATCGCTCGATTCGCACCCGCCGGAGGCAGATGCTACCCGGCCGCACCCCGCGCCGCTTCGATAAATTTCCACAACTTCGCGTGGTCTTTTTTTCCGGGCGACGATTCCACGCCACTGGAAACATCCACGCCGAACGGGCGCACTTCATACACCGCTTGCGCAATATTTTGCGGAGTCAATCCACCGGCCAGGAAAATGGGTTTGCCAAATTTCTTTGCTTCCAACGCCAAATCCCAACTGAACTTTTCGCCAGTGCCGCCGTTCATTCCGTTCACGTGACTATCCAGAAGAAAAACATCCGTGCGATAACCCGCCATCGGTAAAAGCGACTCCGCATCTTTCATGCGAAACGCCTTCATGCTCATCACGCCGAAGCTCGCGCAAAAATCCGGCGACTCCTCTCCATGAAATTGCAAAAGGTTCAACCCGCAATTTCCCAGAGCAGTCATCACGAGATCGGGTGACGGGTTCACAAAAACGCCGACCTTCAACACCCACGTCGGAATTTTCTCCACGATTTTCGCGACGGTCTCGAGAGAAACATGGCGCGGGCTTGGCTCGTAAAACATAAATCCAAGCGCGTCTGCTCCCGCTTCCACCGCCGCAGTCGCGTCCTCCAGATTGGTGATGCCGCAAATTTTTATTTTCAAATCCATTTTGGGTCGCGCCAAGTTTCCATGAAGAAAGGAAAAAGCCAATGGCGTTTTGGAGTGCGGTGACTTGTCACCGCACTCCAAACGGCTTCGCAACTCAATGCTATGTTTCGCCGTGCATCGAATCTTTGTTTTGTCTCCGGCGCATTGCGGCGGCGAACGAGCCAAACTTCTTTTCAACGAGCGCGCGCAATTCGATCTCGCGCGGCGACTCCGGTTGAAAACTGTTCCGCTCGGCGAGGTGTTCAGTTTTTTGAGCGGACTTTATTTTCGCGGGAAAATGGCTTACGCGAAAACTTTTGCCAAACCGCCGCCTGGTTTGCCGGGAATTTTCATCATCACTACCAATCGTGGTCTGCTCGATGCCGAGACGCCGGTTGATTTGAAACAGCTCCAAAATTTTTCCAAGGTGGACATCGACGAAAAAGACCTGCGCTATCGCCGTCCCCTGCTCCGCGAGGCGAAGAATATTCGTGCCGCCATGAAGGCTGAATGTGACGTGGTTTTGCTCGGCAGCGTCGCCACTGGAAAATATGTCGATGTGCTGCAAAAAGTTTTCGGCGAGCAACTTCGTTTTCCCGCAGACTTTATCGGGCGCGGCGACATGAGCCGTGGTGGATTGATGCTCCGTTGCGCTGCTGACCGGAGCGAGCTGGAATATATTTCCATCACCGGCGCAGTGCGACGCGGAAAACGTCCGCAGAAATTAATCCCGCGCCGTTATGCGAAAGATTTGTAAATTGAATTCAACGAGCAATGTCGGTTTAGGCGAGAAGGTTGTGAGGCAAAGCGAATGCCGCCGAAACAAATGAAAGTAATGCTCGTCAATCCAGTTTTGACTTCAGGTTGCGAACGAAGCACACTCAAATCGACATGAGCACACAGGAAATCCTGGTTGAAGAAATCAAAAATCAGCCCGAGCCGGTGCTGCGCGAAGTGCTCCATTACTTGAAATTTCTCGCCCGCCAGCGGGAAGACGAAGCCTGGGCTGACGTTCTTCCCACCCGCGAAGTGGAACAAGAAGTTTTGAATATCCTCGACGGAAAATGATCCCGCGCCACGGTGAAGTCTGGCTGGTGGATATGGGCATGGTCGCCAAGACTCGTCCCGCCGTGGTTCTTATCGCCGATCAACTCGACGCCCCGCGCTCGCTCATCATTCACATTCCCATTACCCAACAGAATCGCGGCAGTGAATTGGAAGTGCCACTCGGCCATTTGCCTTTTCTCGATCCTGAAAGCGTTGCTAACGTGCAAGGCATCGGTTCTTTGCCATCCGTCCGTTTTGAAAAACGCCTTGGTCTTTTGCCGGAAGCCGATTTGAAAACTGTCAAAGCTGCCTTGCGCAAGGCTTGTTCTCTCTAGGTTGAGCGAGGCTTCTCATCTGAACGTTCACCTTCCACAGTGACGACCGTGGCTGCGAATTTCGCAATCCAATCCAAGCGAGCAATTGCCGATTGCATAGTTTCATTGCCAGCGCATAATTCAATCATGGCTAAGACACGCGAATTCAACGTCGTCATCGAACAAGATTCCGAGGGATATTTCGTCGCGTCCGTTCCCGATTTGCGAGGCGCTCACACGCAAGCCAAGTCGCTTGATGTCTTGATGAAACGGATTCGTGAAGTCATCAAGCTTTGTCTGAAAGACGAAAAAGATCACGCGGGTTCGTCCAACTTTATCGGCGTCCAACGGATTCGGGTTTAACCATGCCACGCTTACCCAGGCTTCGGGGAAAAGAACTTGTCCGAATTCTCGAAGAACATGGATTTCAAATTGTTCGCATTCGCGGCAGCCACCATTCTCTCCGTCATTCCGATGGGAAATATACCGTTGTTCCAGTTCACGCAGGCGAAATCATCGGCCCCAGGTTTGCTTTGGAAAATCTTGAAAGATTCCGAATTGTCCAAAGACGATTTGGAAAAATGATTTACGATAGATTCCTTCGGCATGATCACGCGCACGTGGGATTTTTCGGGCAATGATAGCGGGCCGGGCAGAACAAGTTTCCCTGCTTCGTAAATCGCATTCACCGTCGTGGTCATGGCGAAAAATTGCTGGCGCGATGCGGCATTTGCAAGATTGGATAATCAACCTTTCTTTCCGCCGCGCGAGTTTGACCGACGAAGTAAAACCTGCTACGTATATTTCCACATGAAATCTACAGTTTCCGTCACCGAGGCGCAGACCAATCTGCCGAAAATAGTCAGGGCGGCCAACATCGTTGGCATCTCGCGGCACAA
>JBBQRQ010000161.1:0-4919 GCA_038214755.1 Verrucomicrobiota bacterium | reverse complement strand
CGCAGATTTTCCCTTTTTAATTTCAGCGGCGGTCACAGACGCGCCGCTACAAAAAATAAAAAAAACCTCTTCTCAATGAGAGAAGAGGTCAGAAAATTCCGTGCGCTCTTCTCATCTTTTCGAAGCCTCGGCGGTCACAGACCGCCGCTACAACCTCGCTGGAATTGGCACCTGGACATTGAAGACGCGCTCCAACCGGTTGCCGTGGTTTCATCGGGCCAGTCCCTCCACCACTCTGAATGAGATTCGTTATATCAACGAATGCGGATACATTGATTGTTTAGTTTGGAGGTGTCAAATTATTTTTCAGCCGAACAGCTTTTAAAATCAAAACTCCAGCGGCAGGCGCAGGCAATCGATCAGTTTTCGGGAAATGGTAGCGCGCCGCAACCGGCTCACCTCGCCGCGCTTTTCGAGAAATTCATTTTTGGGCAATGCGTAAATGAAGTCGCAGCGCACGCCGGTTTTCCAATCCAGTCCATCGGCTTCATCCAAGCCGGCTTCGTGCCGTTTCAATTCACGGTTCAACCGAACGGAAGTGCAAAGCAAACCGTTGACGTGAGTGATGGAGTCGTTCGCGCAACGCTCATCACTGGAAATGATCACCACGGGATGCGGTTGCTCATCGCGATACGGGAAAAGATAAATTTCCCACTGCCTCATGGCACGATGGTTTTTGGCCCGCGCGCGGCGAACCAATTGGACTCCTCGATTTCGTCCTCGGAATAGCAGTTAGCAAAGTAGCCGGGCGGTTTTGGTGTAGCCCAATCCGGTTTTTTGGCATGCAAAACAAATTCAAAAATCCGTTCGCGCTCTTGCTCCGTCAGGCTTTGAATTTCTTTGATCAATTCCGTCGCGCTCATGGTTCCGGTTTAATTTACAGACGGACTTTTTGCAAGCGCCCGTCGAGCCAGCGCATGGCTTGGTGACACTGGCTGCTGCGTTTCCACCGTAAGCGGCAAACCGCGTTCCGCGCGAACTTCCAGGCAAAGCGCAATCGCTTCCTTGATATTTTTAATGGCCGCTGGTTTGGTTTTGCCCTGACTGACACAGCCGGGAATCGAGGGACATTCAGCCACCCAAATTCCATCCTCATCGCGGTCAATGGTCACGGAAAGTTTCATGGATTATGTGTAGTCGGAGAAAGGGATTTTTACAAGTGTTCGTCCATCCAGCGAATGGCTTTGTAATGCCAGCTGCAATACGGTTTGATGAACAATTCCTTCGACAACTTTAGTTCGCTTTTTTGATCTGGTTTTTATCTAAAAAATTGTCAAAGATTTCTTGCGGAGAATGAGTTGTTAAAAAATTCTGCGCGGGAGGGAATCCGTATGCTTTCACTGACAAACATTCAAAACAAATAACGAAGTCGTTTGTAGCTGATTCAGTAATTATTCGCAACCCGTGCCGAGGATCAAAACAGCGCATCGTTGTGCCGTCACTTTCCCGAATACCTTTGGCAAACGCTCTCAACGAAGTTTTCTTCTCTTCGTTTGAAACGATTTCGATGCTTCCTAAAATTGGATACTGATGAAAAACCTCATCAGAATTTTCGGGTAGTTTTCCTGAAAAAATCCGTGTGTCGTGAGGATCGATTGAAAACAGAATCAACTTTGCAGTGGAATTTTTTGCTATGGCCTCAGCAATACGAACTTGCTCACGTTTCAGATCAACGATTTCTGGCTCCTGTTTTTCCTTGCAGGCGGACAGCGTGAGCAAACTTGCCAACAAAAAAATCCAATGAGTCATGGAGACTTTAACCCCCAATTTGCGCTTTATATTTCTCCGGCGTCAGCAACGCATTCAGTTCAGCAGCATCGCTCAATTTGATTTTGTAAAACCAACCGTTGCCGTGCGGGTCGGTATTGACCAATTCCGGTTTGTCCACGACGGCCTCGTTCACTTCCACAATTTCTCCGCTGACGGGCGAATAAATATCGCTCGCGGTTTTGACGGACTCGACGACGGCGCACGCTTCGCCCGCTTTCACCTTGCGCCCGACGGCGGGCAATTCCACAAACACGATGTCGGTCAATTCGTGTTGCGCGTGGTCGGTGATGCCGACGGTCGCGGTATCGCCGGAAACGCGAACCCATTCGTGAGACTTGGCGTATTTTAAATTGGTTGGAACATTACTCATAAAATTTTCGGAATTTCACCATCAAGATACCGGGAGGCAAAGAAGAATTTTTTTGTCGCGAATTTAAGCGCGGATTTTTAACGCAGAGGACGCAGAGGTTCACGCAAAGGACGCGAAGGAATTTTCTCTGCGCACCTCTGCGATAACCTTTGCGACCTCTGCGATAAAACCGGCGTTCATTTTTTGAGAATCGGCTTCTTCACAATCACGGCTACCGCGCGTTTGCCGCGAATTTCGATTTCAATCTTCGTGTCGGCCTTCGAGGATTCCGTCGGGACATAACCCATTCCAATACCGATGCCGAGCGACGGACTTTGCGTGCCACTGGCGACTTCGCCGACGGGCGCACCGTTAATCCAGATTGGATAATGCGGTCGCGGCGGCGCGGATTTGTCGGTCATCTTGAACGCGACGCATTTTTTGGAAACGCCGTTTGTCTTTTGCGCGGCCAAAACTTCGCGGCCAATGAAATCGCCTTTGTCCAGCGCGACAAAAAATCCGAGGCCCGCTTCAATCGGCGTGGTGTGCTCGTCGAGTTCGTGGCCATAAAGCGGATAACAAACTTCCGTGCGCAACGTGTCGCGCGCGCCGAGTCCAGCGGGAACGCAGCCGAACGGTTTTCCTGCGGCCAAAGTTTTGTCCCAGATTTTTTCAATCGCGTGGTTCAGTCCGATGATTTCAAAACCATCTTCGCCAGTGTAGCCGGTGCGCCCGACGAATACGTTTTCATTTTCAAAATGGAAAACGCCGATTTCGTTTTTCTTCAAATCCGTCACGCAGCCCACTTTTGTTCCGGTGACCGAAGCGCCGGAAATCACTTCGGCGATGAAATCCTTTACCTTCGGCCCCTGCACGGCGACGGCCGCATAATTATGCGACGCATCAACCAAGACCACGCCATTGCGCTGCGGAAATTGTTCAAGCTGCTGATGAATCCACGCGGCATCTTCCTCGATGCGCGAGGCATTCACGATGAGCAGAAAAAGCTCAGCCGCGATTTTGTAAGCGTAAAGATCGTCGATGACTCCGCCGCGTTCGTGGCACATCAAAGTGTATTGCCCATGGCCGATGGCGAGTTTGCAAATGTCGTTCGTCAAAATGCCATTGAGAAAATCGGCGGCGGCAGAACCGCTGACAGTGATTTCGCCCATGTGCGAGATGTCGAAAATTCCAGCGGCAGAACGGACGGCAAGATGTTCATCAACAATGCTGGTGTATTGCACCGGCATTTCCCAACCGCCGAAGTCGATGAGGCGCGCGCCAAGTTTTTGGTGCGCGGAAAAAAGTGGGGTGCGTTTTGGCATGAGTTATTTGCAATGCGAAGAATTCTTCGGCGGCAATTCGCGGATAAATGCCCAGGAAACCTCCGCCGTTTGTCCGTTGTCGTAGTGCACGTAAAATCCGGCGTGACACCAATCTTCAATTTCGACGCGTTCAACTTCTGCGTTGCGAGAAATTTTGTTGGCCTTGCGAATCGTTGCGTGTGGCTCGAGGAAACTGACACCGTCTTCAAAATCGACCTCAAACGCATCTTCCCATGCGAGATAACGCACGGAGCAAATATCCACCATCTTGGCCGTGCCAAATGGTTTTTTTAGATTGGTGAGGCAGCGGTTCATAATCGGCCTTCGCGTCTTAGATCGTTGAGTATGTTTATCAAATCTTTCGATGGAGTCCAGTTTTCCAATCCCTGCAACGTGTTCAAATTGACACGACCAAGTTTCTTTCCCTTGGCCGTTCGCACGTGGACATGAGGTGGGTTGTGATCCCCGATCCACCAGAAGATGATGTAGCCACCACGGCGAACTTTACCCATATCTCACCCCCATTTTTCCGTTTTCATCTGTTCCTTCGGCACTTTCAAATCGTCGATGACTAAAGTCTCGGTGGCTTCGACGAGTTCGTTTGGACCGCACGCATAGAAAATTGTGTTGGGCAAATCGTGGATGTGTTCGCGAATCCATTCGGGGCTGATTCGTCCGCGACGGCCAGTCCACGGGTCTTCGGGATGCAGGCGCGTGCAGGTGACGTAAAAATTAAAATTGGGATTTTCCTGTTCGAGTTGGCGAAATTCTTCGTTGAAGATGATGTCGTTGGTCGTGCGAACGCTGTAGAGAATTGTGATTCGCGTTTTCAATTTGCGTCGCGTTGCTTCGCGAGCGAATGCGCGAAACGGCGTCACCCCCGAGCCGCCCGCGATGCAAATCAAATGTTTGTTGTCCTCTAACACGGGAAGGAATTTTCCCACCGGCGGGATGACCCACATTTTGTCGCCAGCCTTCGCCCAATCGACGATGCGCGTTCCCATTTTGCCGTCGCGTTTTACGGTGACTTCAAATGCGCCGCGATCCAGCGCGCAAGATGAAAGCGAGTAAGCGCGTTTGTAATTCGTCGTGTCGGGCCAATACAGAGTGATGAACTGCCCGGTCTTGAAATCAATGTCGTACCCGTCCGGCCATTTGAGTCGAATCGTTTTTGTGTCGGGCAATTCCATCGTGACGGATTCGATCAGCATCTCGGCGATTTGTTTGGCCATACGGGAAATTTATTTTGGAAAGCGCGAGAATAGGCAGCTTTTCCGCCGTGTAAAGAGACAATGAGAGTGCTGGAGAACTGCGTTTAATTCGGGCAACCAGACTGAGCGACTCAACAAAACCATCTCAGTCGAAAAAATTATTTTTTTTCCGAAGCGATTTGCGGCGCGGCATCCAGACAAACGCCTTCTTTGGTGTTGCGCGCAAAAATCCGTCCCCCGCTGATGACCGGCATCGTCCAACAT
>JBBQRQ010000160.1:0-4996 GCA_038214755.1 Verrucomicrobiota bacterium | reverse complement strand
ACGCTTCGGCGCTGGAGGCGCTTTTGATTTCCACAGGGTCAAGTCGGGCGACCAACGTCCGCGTGGCCCAGATAAAACTCCCATTGGCCATGCCGAACAAAATCCCAAAAAGAATTCCCGCGAACAGCCGCCCTCGGTAGCGGCGCAAGTAGGGCCAGCCGAAAGTGAGGACTGCTTTGAGATGATTCATTGTCGAGTGTCATACTTCTTTTTTTCAAAGACGTGTCAATCACAGACCCCCCATAAAGTAGCGCGGTGCGTCTCACCTGCGCAGGGTAAAAAGGGAATAACGCTGCTACCGGCGCAGGCGAGACGCACCGCGCTACTTTGGCGGCCTCCGCGTCGATTGAGATGCTTTCACGAAGCGCTTAACCCGGCAGCTCGATTGAATATTCCGAGCCGGCAAGTCATCTATCTATTGTGCAGATCGAATGGAACCGAAATAAAAATATGAAGACCAAATTAAATCTTTGCCTTATCTCCGCGCTTTGCCTGTCAGCCCTTACGCTGCAAGCGGCGCGTTCGGAACGGGTGTTGACCATCGCGTTCTCCGGTTTTTATCAAGGCACAAACCGTTTCGGAGATGATCTGGCGATTCCCTTTCGGAGCACCACCAAAGATTTTCTGGACGAGATCAGTTTCACCACCGGACAAAATTTCAAAGGCGGGGCGTTGTTGATGGTCGAGTCGCTCGACGACACCAATGCGCCAACCCAAATCGTAGCGCGCAAAGGAACGAATGAATTGGAGGTCAGTGAATTTTTCCAATTCACCAAGAACGATAATTTCGTTTTCACCGAAACTTTTTTCCGTGGCGCCACCTCCAGCCAGACGTTCTATGCCATCGACAACTTTTTCTTTTCTACTCTGGCGGCCGATCCAGAAGGGTTGGAAGTGACCTTCAAAAGTTTTTCTCAGGACACTTCCCGCTTTTTTGCCACGAGAATCGGCGGACAACTTTACAATGTCGTTTCCACTTCTTTGAGGACCGATGGAGTGGGAGAACTCTCTTCCGGTGGGAGCTTTACCGGCCCGATCAGGGGTTACAACAGTATCGGCGCGCCGAAGTTTTATCCGTAAACCCTTCCTCTCGTGAGACCAAAGTTTTTAGCGGCGATCGTGGCGTCGATAATTTTGCTGGCGATGGCGGGGTTTATTCTGCGACGAGAAAAGGTGAAACCAAAAACTTCCGTTGAAAAAGTTTCGCCTCAAATGGCATCGAACGAAGCTGCCGGAATTTTCCCGCCAAAAACCATTCCGATTCAGCCCAACATTCCTTCCACGACAAATTTCTCTGTGGCGACCAATTCAATCCTGGAACGAATTGCCACATTGGAAATTCTGGGCGCGCGCGATGACTCTGAATCGCTTCAGCAAATTCTCGTCGAATTGAAAAATGCGAATCGCGAAGTGCGCCGAGCCGCGCTGGCCGCGACGATTCAATTTGGCAGCCGCGATGCGATTCCCTCTTTGAAAGAAATCGCCGCGCAAACCGAAGATGCCCGTGAGAAAGTTGAAATCCTGGACGCAATTGAATTTCTCGAATTGCCTCCGTTGAGCGAAATCAAAAAGCATCGTCGCGCGAACCCAACAAAGCCGTAGCGGAAATAAAATCGGCAGGCTGAATTTTGAGCAGACGGGCCATTAAATTCTCCTCAAAGAAGTGACATTCGACTCGCAACGCTTTTCTCATGCTCGACTCGGCGCGGCTCAGCGATTAAGAACTGCTCAATGACATCGGCCATCATTGTGGCGGCGGGGAAAGGGACTCGCGTGGGCGCGAACATTGACAAACTTTTTCTCGACCTCGCGGGCCGTCCGGTCGTGGCGCATACCTGGAAACGTTTCAACGACGTCGCGTGCATCGGCGAAATTATTTTGGTGGTGCGCGAAGGAATGCAAAACGCTTTTGCCGAATTGGCTGAGAAATTCGGTTTCAAAAAAAGTTTTCATTTTGCGCTCGGCGGAAAAGAACGGCAGGACTCGGTCTGGAATGGACTGGAACAACTCTCGGCGAACTCGGAAATTGTCGCGATTCAAGATGGCGCGCGACCCGTTACGAGTGAAGCGCTGATTCTTGCGACGATTTCCGCAGCGCGAAAAACCGGCGCAGCCGTCGCCGCGCAACGCGTGACCGACACGATCAAGGAATCGAAAAACGGCGAAACGATTTCGCGCCATCTCGAACGCCAAGAACTTTGGTCGGTGCAAACTCCGCAAACATTTCGAGTGGACGTCATCCGACGCGCGCTCGCCGCTGTTCGTGAGAAAAATCTTTTCGTCACGGACGATACGGCTGCTTGCGAACTCATCGGCCAACCCGTGCAACTCGTCGAAAGCGCGATGCTCAATCCGAAAGTCACCGTCGCCGCTGATTTGGATTACATCGAATCGTTGCTGGAAAAATCCTGAGTCATGCCGCATCCCGCTTTCATTCGCGCTCACGCCAACGGAGTTTATCTCGCCGTAAAATTGCAGCCGCGCGCTTCGACGAACGAAATCTGCGCACCGCTCGGCGACGAATTGAAAATCAAAGTGACTGCGCCGCCCGTCGATGCCGCCGCGAATCAGGCGCTCGTCGATTTGCTTGGGGAAAAATTGAACTGTTCGCGCGGCAAAATCCAAATCATGCGCGGCCAAACCTCGCGTCACAAAACCGTTTGGATTGAAGGAAAAACGGTTGAAGAGATTTTGGTGAACCTGAAATTAAAGTAAAAGTTGTAGCCGCCGACGTGCGAGGGCGGATTCGTGTTTTTCATTCCAGATCCGCCTCCTCACGTCGGCAGCTACGATGCCGCTTTCTGGAATCAGTCGTCGATGATTTCAGTAGTCCCGAAGGGACATTTGAAAATAGCCCGGCGTTTGAACGCCGGGACAATCCGCAGAAGGAAATGAGTCCCGAAGGGACGGATGAAAACGCGTTTGTAAATTTCAGCCGTCCCTTCGGGACTTTTTATTTTTCACATTTTTTTTCCGGCGTTAAAACGCCGGGCTATTTTCGGCTATCCCTTTGGGATAAAGAAAACGCGGCCAAACCTCGTGCCACAAAACCGTTCACGTAAGCCGGCTCGCAACGTTTGCCGCGATACGGAATCGGCGCGAGATACGGGCAATCGTTTTCCAATGAATTGGCGGCGAGGGTGTCGCGGATGTTTTGTCCGTTCTTAAATGACAAATGACCTGGACGACTCCGAATGCTTGCTCCAACTCCACAATCGGAATATCTGTATCCCATGACGCAACTCTTAGAACGCGCTTTTGCCGAAGCTTCCAAGCTGCCAGAGCTTGAGCAGGACGCTGTGGCCTCCGTATTTCTAGCCGAACTCCGGTCCGAACAACGTTGGACGCACGCATTTGCTTCCTCGCAGGACGAGTTGTCACAGCTGGCCGATGAGGCGTTGCGCGAGTTCGAGGCCGGTGAGACTCTTCCGATGGATCCTAAGCGTGACTTCCCGCACCACTAAACGCTTCCGAAAGCTCCTCGCGGACTTGCCGCCCCATGTCCAGAAACAGGCCCGAGAAACCTACATCGCATGGATGCGCGACCCGTGACAGCCGAATCTTCACTTCAAGCAAATCCACGCCACGCGCCCGATCTTCTCCGCACGAATCGGAATCGACTGGCGAGCAGTTTGTCTCCGATCCGGCGATAACGCGCTTTGGTATTTCATCGGTTCCCATGCCGACTACAACAGGCTCATCAAGATGCTGTGAAAAATCGCCTCCCTGCGTGGAAGCCCTCAGCTCGAACTCAAAAACTAGCGACAACCATCAGGTCGGTGAGCGCTCGTCTCTGATGTTAAAAAAGTTTCTTAAAAAACTCCCGCGCCGTCGCGCACGTCGCTTTGCTTAATTCCTCCAGCGAACAATTTTTCACCTGCGCGGCGACTTCGGAAATTTCCTTCACGTAAGCCGGCTCGCAACGTTTGCCGCGTCGCAAATTGTTTGAGTTGAGCTTTCCCGTCGCGCCGTTTACTTTTCGGATATGCGACAGGTCATTATTTATCCCGGCGAAGACGGTTTCTGGGTGGCTGAATGTCCGAGTCTTCCGGGCTGCGTTTCTCAAGGGGAAACCCGCGAAGCCACCGTCGCCAACATCCGCGAGGCGATTGAGGGTTACGTTCTCTCTCTCAAAGACGATGGACTTCCGGTGCCCGAGGAGCGTTTTGATGCTCTCCTTTTGGCCGTGTGAGCAAGCTTCCGCAAATTTCCGGCTCCGATCTCGTCCGCGCGCTTCAGAAATTTGGTTTCACCGTGCGGCGACAACATGGCAGTCACATCATCATGCGGCGCGATAATCCATTCGCCCAAACCGTCGTTCCCAACCATCGGCAAATTGACCGCGGCACGCTTCGCGCCATTCTGCGCCAGACGGGAATTACCGCCGAAGAACTTATCAAGGTGATTTGATTGCATGCTTCTGGGGTGCCTAAACGATTTTCCTGAAAAACTCCCGCGCCGTCGTACACGTCGCTTGGCTTAATTCCTCCAGCGAACAATTTTTCACCTGCGCGGCGACTTCGGAAATTTCTTTCACGTATGCCGGCTCGCATCGTTTGCCGCGATACGGCATCGGCGCGAGATACGGGCAATCGGTTTCCAACATGAATTGATCGAGCGGCGTGGCGGCGAGGGTGTCGCGGATGTTTTGTCCGTTCTTGAAGGTCAAAATGCCGGTGAAACTGACGAGCGAACCCATTGCGATGATGCGTTGCATGGCGGCGGCGTCGTTCGCGAAACAATGGAAAACGCCGCGAATTTTTCCGACGAACGGATGCATTTGCGAAAGCGTATCTTCGAGCGCATCGCGCTGATGAATCACGCAGTTCAATCCGAATTCGGCGGCGACTTCCATTTGTTGCCGGAAGATTTCGGCTTGTTTGCGCTGGTAACGTTCGTCCTCAGCAGACGGGGGGGGCCGGGGGGACGGGCCCCCCACCCCCCCCCGGGGTGGGGGGGGGGACAACAAGCCCGCCCCCCAAACAAGGAAATTTTT
>JBBQRQ010000159.1:0-5582 GCA_038214755.1 Verrucomicrobiota bacterium | reverse complement strand
GTATTCCTGGCGGGCTTCCTGGTCCGTGAGAGTCAGGATCTGTCCTTTTTCATTTAGAACCTTTCCGTCAATTTTCAGTTCTTTGGTTTTATTCACCATTGCCTCCGCGACTTCATCGTTGTGGCCGTTCTTCTGCGCGTTCTTGCGAACCAATGCGCTGATTCCCGACGTCATTTTCGCTTCTACCGTGGTGGGCAGGGTTTCAACTCCGCCACCGGGAGCAAGCATGATGGGCGCAGCCGCGCCGATGACGCTTTGCGGGGCCATATAAATTTTTTTCGTGGCAAAAGAAATAAATGCGCCGGCGGAAAAAGCTTTTCGATTCACATAGGTCACGGTGTCGCCTTTGAATTGGTTGAGAATTTCGATAATTTCCTCAGTAACATCGACGCGACCGCCGATTGTATCCATGTCGATGATGAGAACATCCGCCCTGGCCTGCATCGCTTCTTTCACGCCGCGGCGCACGAGATAGACCAGCGGCGGCTCAATGTTTTCGCGAATGGGGATGACGTAAACTTTTCTCGCTCCGATTTCACTCGCAGAGAATCCTGGCAAAAGTCCCGTCAGAGACAGGAGGAAGACAAACCAGATTTTCATAAAAAAATCGTAAGGCATTTTGCGAGGTCAAGCAAGGAGACGGAAACCGTGTGGGTAGCACCTGCAGGAGGCCTTGCCATTACCCACAATTCCTCGGGTGACCCCAATCCCAACGGGATTGAAATCATTCAGCCCAGCGTTGCGAGGAACGAGCTACGCTGGGTTCTGTTGCCAACAAATTATCAACCCGGAACGGGTTGCATCAAATCCCCTCTCAAAGCGATTTGATTCAACTCTTTCAGAGTTGATGTACTTTTATTTCACCTCCCCCAGCGTAGCTCGTTCCTCGCAACGCTGGGCTGAGTGAGACCAATCCTTTCAGGATTGAAGACACACGCAGAGATGTGGGTAATGACAAGGCCTCCGGCGGGTGCGAATCCTTTTTTCAAGTTCGTTGTTCGACGTTCAGTGTTCGATGTTTTTTAATTGGAAACATCGAATATCCAACATCGAATGAAGAGAGGAATTCGCACCCGCCGGAGGCAGATGCTACCCAAAATCTATTTCCGCAATTTCCAAAATTTTCTCTTCGCGCGTTCGTAAATTTTTCCGCTTCACTCGTAAGTCCCCCGTTTCATTGCGCTCCAGTTTAATCGTATAGGCCGCATTTAATTCCATCGCGCGCTTGAATTGTTTGTCCGACTTGGCGGGCTTGAATGAATATTCGATGGCATAACCTTGCTCGCGAAGATCGTGTATGAGTTTCGTCGAAGCCTCGCGCAGTCCTTCATCTTCGATCAAACAAAACGCGTGAATGCCCGCGTCGAATTTCGGCAAGAGGCCGCGTGCTTTCAGAAGTTCAAGCAAAACGACATCGCCCATTCCGAAACCGAGCGCGGGAAGATTTACCTTCCCGCCACTGATGAGTTTGACGAGGTTGTCGTAACGTCCACCGCCGGCCAGCGCGCGAAATTCGCCTTTGCGATCGAACGCTTCAAAGACAACTCCCGTGTAATAAGCCAATCCGCGAACGACGTGATAATCGATTTTGACAAAATCCCCCAGGCCGCGCGCCCCCAAATTTTTCAGGATCAAATCGAGTTCAGTCGTGGGTTTGCCGGATGCAATGAATTGATTCACGTCATCGAGCGAGAAGCCGAGCGCGTCTAATTTATTTCTACTTTCCTCCGGCTGCACGCGTTCAAGCTTGTCGATGATTTGGTAAAACTGATGCTCGCGCGCCGCATTGATTCCGCGTTCCGCGTTCCCCGTTCCGCGTTGATAAAATTCCTGCCACGCATTTCGACTGCTCAAACGAATGACAAAATCTGCCGCGGTCAAACCAAAGGAGCGGAGCGTGTCGATGAGCAAGGCGATCAATTCCGCTTCTGCTGCAACATCGCTCTCTCCAAAAATGTCGCAGTTGAATTGAAAGTGTTCGCGCAAGCGGCCTTTTTGCTGGCGCTCGTAGCGGAAGAGTTGCGGAATGGCAAACCACTTGATCGGCTTTTTGTAATTGCGTTCGCTGCTGGAAATCATGCGCGCCAAAGTCGGCGTCATTTCCGGGCGCAAGGCGACGGCGCGATCTGCTTTGTCGGAAAAATTATAAAGTTGGCCGATGATTTCCTCGCCGCTTTTCAGAGTGAAAAGTTCGAGCGGTTCGAGCGGCGGGCCGTCGTATTCGCGAAAGGCGTAACGTCGCGCCATTTCGCGCCATTTGCTGAAAATATATTGGCGCGCGTCGGCGCTCCACGCTTCAGGATGAGGGAGCGGCTCGGGATAGAAATCGCGAAAGCCAGGCAAACGTTCCATAAATCAGCCGCGAAAATGCACAAAAGGCACGGAGGGAAAAAGACATTTCGTCGGGTAGCATCTGCCTCCGGCGGGTGCGTCATTTTTTTTTAGTTTGATGTTCGAAGTTGGATGTTCAGTGTTCGATGTTGTTTTTTTTATATTCAAACATCGAACATCCAACATCGAACTCTCAACATCGAATTGGAAAAATTTCGCACCCGCCGGAGGCAGATGCTACCGGATGGAGGGCGACGGAACTGACTGGGGCGTTAGTTTCAGAACCGCTTCACGCATCTCTTTTCCCGCTTTGAATTTCACGACGGCGCGTTGCGGGATGGGGACATCGGTTTCGGGCACGTGCGGATTCCGTCCGATGCGAGCTTTGCGAATCCTGACTTCAAACACGCCGAAATTTCGCAACTCAACGGTTTTCCCCTCGGCCACAGCGGCGGCGATGTGATCAAGAGTTCGTTGAATGACATCGAGAACTTGTTGCTGGATCAAACCCGTTTCGTTGCTGATTTGGATGACGAGATCGCGCTTTGTCATAATGCCTGAAAGTTCTGAGAACCCGTCGGGTATAGCGAGCGCGTCCGAGGCGGTCAAGTGGCGAATGCGACGCTAACTTTCGATGACGTTAATTTCCACCGGCTCAACTTTGATTCCGATTTTTTCGAGCCATTTGATCGCGGCTTTGATGTCTTCGCGTTTGCCGTCCAACTCCAGCGAAACAATTCCAATTTCATCGGTCACGCTGACCTGGCGAATGTTGGTGACGAGCGGAAATTTTTTTCCAATTTCCCAAATGATGGGACGCGTAATCAATTTGGCGGGATACATCAGCCAAAGTCGTGTTTGCTGAGATCCCAACGTCCGACTTGGTTTATTTGGCATCGCCATAAGTGGTAAAACTTCGTTTTGAATCTCGGCTCGAATCCTGAGTCGCGAAAATGAGCGAACTTAAAATTTAAAATTATTCAACCACCAGCAATCGCGGGAATAATGCTGATCTCATCGCCGTCTTTCAGTACCGTCTGCTGATTCTGCAAAAAGCGAATGTCCTCTTCATTGACGTAAACATTTACGAATCGTCGAACAGTGCCGCTCTCGTCCATGAGCCGTTCCTGAATTCCGGGAAAGCGAGTTTGCAATTGCGCGATCGCTTCGCTGACATTTTTCGCATCGACTTGAACGAGTTCTTGTTCATTGGTCAATTTGCGGAGTGGAGTTGGGATTCTTACGTTGATGGGCATAAATTTTTAAAAGCTAACCACGAATGGACTCGAATAAACACGAATTAACGAGGACGGAAACAAACCGCGAACCACGCGAACCACGCAAAAATCGGAAGGAGTTTGCGTTCGCGTATTTCGTGTAGTTCGCGGTTTGTTTTCTGATTCGTGTTTATTCGTGTCCATTCGTGGTTGAAAGTTTTAACCGCCCGCGATTGACGGAATAATTCTCACTTCATCACCGTCCCGCAAGACCGTTTGTTGATTTTGTAAAAAGCGAATGTCCTCCTCGTTCACGTAAACATTCACGAACCGGCGAACAGAACCGTCGCGTTCCAAAAGCCGATCGACAAATCTTGGATAACGCGCTTGTAAAATTTTGATGACCTCCAAAACAGTCGTGCCGGAAACTTCAACAACTTGTTCGTTGTCCAATAATTTTCGCAATGGCTCCTGCGCTCGAACTATAATTTTCATATCAAGCCGCAACCGTTGATTTGGTTTCCGCTTCGAGCAACGCTTCAAATTCGCGCAAGCTCGGTTTGATTTCGCGCGCTTGGCCGACATGACCCACAACCGATTCAAGCGTTTTCAAACCATGGCCGGTGATGCAGAGGACGGCGGAATCGTTTGCGGAAATTTTTCCAGACTCGATCAATTTCTTGGCGACGCCAACGGTCACGCCGCCCGCCGTCTCTGTGAAAATCCCTTCGTATTCCGCGAGCAGCTTTATGCCTTCACGAATTTCGTCGTCGGTCACGTCATCTGCCGCGCCCCCGGTTTCCTTCATCACTCGCAAAGCATAAAAACCATCGGCGGGAGTTCCGATGGCGAGCGACTTCGCAATCGTGTTCGGCTTCACGGGCTTGAAGAAATCCAACCCGGCTTTTTGCGCGACAGAAATCGGCGAACAACCCGTCGCCTGTGCGCCGTGAACGGAATATTTGCTCTGCTCAACCAATCCAAGTTTCACAAATTCCTGATAGCTCTTTTGAATTTTCGTGAGCAAAGAACCCGACGCCATCGGCACAATCGTGTGTGGCGGAATTTTCCATCCGAGTTGCTCGATGATTTCAAAGCCCATACTCTTGGAACCCTCGGCGTAATACGGCCTCATGTTCACGTTGACGAATGCCCAGCCGTATTTGCCTGCGATTTCCGCGCATAACCGATTCACTTCGTCGTAGTGACCTTTGATGCCAACGACGTTCGCGCCGTAAACAAGCGAGTTGACCACTTTGCCTTGTTCCAAATCGGACGGAATAAAAACGTAAGCTTTCAATCCAGCCGCAGCAGCATTTGCGGCAACAGAGTTCGCAAGATTTCCAGTCGAAGCGCAGGCAACCGTCGTGAAACCAAGTTCCTTCGCGCGACTCAACGCGACACTGACGACGCGATCTTTAAACGAAAGCGTCGGATAATTGACCGTGTCGTTTTTGATCCAGAGTTCGCGAATGCCGAGGCGTTTGGCGAGACGCTCCGCTTTGATGAGCGGCGTAAAACCAACTTCGCAACCGACGGTCGGCTCGCCGGCAATCGGCAACAATTCGCGATAGCGCCACATATTTTTGCCGCGCGATTGGATCGCACTTTTCGTGAGCGACTTTTTGATGCGGTCGTAATCGTAAGCGACTTCGAGCGGGCCGAAGTCAAATTCGCAAACGTGCGTCGCGGCGAGCGGATATTCGCGTCCGCACTCGCGGCACTTCAACGCCTTCATGAATCCAGTTTGTTTATCCATAAAATTTTCTTCGTAGCCGCGTCTCGGCAGAGCGCGGACAAATCTCTTTTTCTTTGAACTGCGCTCTGCCGAGACGCAGCTACGGTTCGTGGAAATAAAAAACCTCTTCTCAGTGAGAGAAGAGGTCGGAAAACTCGTGCGCTCTTCTCATCTTTTCCCAAACCGCTGTCGGTCTGAGCTGGAATTGGCACCTGACATTGAAGACGCGCTCCAACCGGTTGCCGTGGTTTCATTGGGCCAGGCCCTCCACCACTCTGAATGAGATCGTTATATCA
>JBBQRQ010000158.1:0-5618 GCA_038214755.1 Verrucomicrobiota bacterium | reverse complement strand
CATTCGCGGCGCTGTTCGGGGGCAATGAAAAAAGGCGACCCCCGTCATCCAGCGGTTTGAGCGAGCAACCTTCGCCGCAGATAAAAGTGTTGCGCGTGAAACCTTGCGCCAACATTCCGTAAAGGCTCACGAGCGCGCGTTCGGGATCGTCGCGGCGCAATACATCCAGCGCGTAACGCGTGCCGTAGAGCGGGTTGATGCGATATTCCGTATCCCAAAAAGTGCTTTCGTGTCCGCCCGCGCGCAGCATTCCCATGGCGAGTCCGCCGTGTTGTTCCTGATAATGCGGAATCCAATTTTCTTCCTCACTGCCCACGGGAAAAATTCCACTCGCGATGGTGTAGCCGATGATGATGTTCCAATAACTGCCGATGCGAACTTCGCAAATCGGGGTGTGCGCCATCTCGTTGGTGTAAAGCGCAACGGGAACAAACGGCGGCGTGGTGGAACGATCCACACTTTTTTCGATGGCGGTCAAAACGGTTTTGCGAAATTCGCGCTCAACTTTTTCGTAATGCCCGGCCTCGTTTTTTTCGCCGACTTCCGCGAGCACCGTGCTCAGATCGCGCAACGCACGCCACGCTTTTGAATTCGCGTTGAGCGTTTGCACGGGCGTGCTGATGTCGCCGCAATATTGTTCCAGCGGATACAAACCGTGAGCGCCGGTGCGATTGGTGTCGAGCCGACGCGCTTCGCTCTCCCAACCGGACACTATTTCTTTCAGGCCAGTTTGATAGCGCTCCGGCTTCGCCCAATTCCGAAATTCGTTGATGATCGAAGCGTCGCGGGTTTGCCAATAGTATCGGCAAACGTCGTTCAACTTGAAACCGGCCTGGTGAAATTCCAGGCCCTTTCGCGTGAAATCAAAAAGCGGGACCATCAGGCGGCGCGTATCTTTTTCGTAGCCCCAAACCAGCATCGCCAGCGCGGCGTCACTGCCTTCGGCTTCGTAAAGTTTGTCGTATTGATTGCCGTGGCTGTAGTGAAAACGATCGCCGTTGATCAGTTCAAAATTTTGAATGATCAAGTTGCGCCAGGCATTGTTGACGACCGGCTCGGGGGTCTCTACGGTCATGCCTTGCGCCAGAATTTTTCGCCAGGCATCAGAGCACATTTTTTTCTGCGCCGAATAGTTCGCGAGTTCCGCGGAAAGATTTACGTTCCCGTCGAGCGGCTTGGTGGGAATGACCATCGTGGCAAATTTTTGCGTGGTGATTTTCGCGTGCGCGGCACCGCGTTCCCACGTCCAGGATTTGTCGAAGTAAGCGAGCACCTGGCCTTTTTCGTCGGTCGCTTTTCCGTTGGCAAATTTCACGGGCAACTTTGAATCGATCTCCACCGTCATCAATCCGTTGCTGCCTTGCGTGAGGGAAAATTTCACGAAGAGAACGCCATTTTCCGCGAGGGCGGGATCGACGCTGGCGAAGGCTTCGACTTGATAAATTTCCGGGTCGCGGGGAAGTCGCTTTTGATTGAGCGGAATGTTGCCGCCGGACTGGACGGGCGTGCCATGCAAGTAGCGGACGGTAGCAATCGGCAAATACCCTTCCTCGAGGGTGGGATGTTGAAGCCGGTCCAGTTGAGCGCCGAAAAGTCCTTCGTCGGGGCCGACGCGGAACAAAATGGGCGCGCCGTTATTATTCCAGGCGCGGGCACGACCGGGGAGGTTTACTCCGCCGCCATTGGAGATAAGGCGCGCTTTTACTTTCGCGTTCGGAGCGCTGAAGACGATGGGATAATATCGAAAGTCCGCGTTCACGTAACGCGGAGGCGGGAGAAGTTTTTCAAAAAATTCGTAGCTCGGTCCGTTGGTTTCGCGCATCGCGGCCTCGCCCCAAACATCCAATTTGGAGGCCACCATTTCATCAAAGGTCGCGACATTTTTTTCCGCGCGGACAGGCGGAGCGAAAACAAAACAGCCGATGAGTGTGGTGAAGATGGGGAACGAAAATTTCAAGCGCGCGTGCATGGCGGGATGTTTACGGAAGGCGTGTTGAAGAAGCAAATGGAAACCCGTGGTCAATCAAAACCGTTACATACAACACCTCTGGACACCCGCACATCTCTGTGGTAGAAATTTTACCACAAGGAACAAATCTATGTTTGGAACATTCATCAAAGAACTGCGGGCGCGACAACGGTTCGGCTTGCGCGAGTTTTGTCTTGAGCACGATCACGACCCCAGCAACTGGAGTAAGATTGAACGCGAAGTGCTTTCGCCTCCGTCCGACGAAACCATGCTTCGCAAGTGGGCGAAGGAACTCGGCCTCAAAGAAGGTTCAGACGATTGGCTGAAATTCTTTGAGTATGCCGCTGTGGACGCCGGGCGCATTCCCGATCACATTCTTGAGAACGAAGAGCTTGCCGCGCATCTGCCCGTTTTCTTTCGCACACTGTCCGGTCAAAAACCGTCGCGCGAAGATTTGGACAAACTTCTGGCCGCCATCAAAGGAACGCGCACGCCGTGACCAACCCGCGCAAATTCAAAGCGCCATTCATCTCCAAGGAGCGAATCTGGCAGGAAGCCGACCGGTTGCGGGCGACACATCCGGCGGGGCGCGGACTGCCCGTTCAAGTTCTGGACCTTGCCGAATTTGATCTTGGTCTTGATTTGATTCCGGCAGACCGGCTGCGCGAGCACCTCGACATCGAAGCGCTGCTCATGGGCGATTTGAAATCCGTTCTCGTGGACCAACGCGCTTTCATGAGTCCGCGCCTGGAGTATCGCCTGCGCTTCTCCATCGCGCACGAAATTGGTCATCTGATTTTGCACCGCGACATTTATGGCGGGCTGCAACACAACACGGCCAAAGGATGGTTCGACTTCATCTCCGCGATTCCTGATGTCGAATACGGTTGGGTGGAATGGCAAGCCTACGAATTCGCCGGGCGGCTGCTCGTCCCGCCTGACGCGTTGCGCGAAGCTTTTCAAGCCGCGATCAAATCTGCACAAGCCGCTGGCTATTCCGATTGGCTGGCTGGCGACGAAGCTGCGCTCGACTATATCGCCACGCGCATCGCGCCGAAATTTGGAGTGTCAGCGGAAGTAATTGCCAAACGGTTGCGCGTGGAAAAGTTTTGGCCGCCAACATAACTCATGAGCGGAATTCCGAACCAACCACAGCCCCAGTCGTCGTCCGCAGCAGCGATGAAAGAGATTGTGCAATGGTCTTCCGGGCTTGTGTTTTGGCAAAAGTAACCGTTCTCACTGACACGGACTGCACAATAATGCGAGCAGGATTCGGAAGGTGCTCAACGCTTCAACATTCTGAACCAGCTCCAGCTGGAACACCGCCTCCAACTCCGCAAGAACTTCAGAAAGAAATCGACGAACTTCGCAATTGGTTGACGAGCGTGCAAAGCCGCCAAGCAATCGTAACATAATATTACGCTATCCCGTGCGGTTCAGCGGCTCAAGACAGTGCGTCTCCACGTTTCTGTAATTCAAGTCCATTCGATTTTATTTCTGCTGGATCAGTTTGTTCCCGTCCGTCCACAAAAAGACTTTCTCCATTTTCGGCGGACATATCCCGCTTGACCAAAAATCCTGGCGCGTTCATTGTCCGACGCGTTCATGAGAGCTGCTGCGAAAATTCAAACTACGATGCCAAACAATCTTGGCGTTGTCGTCGCGCTGCGCAACCGTCGCGGTTTCTGGTTCTCCCTTATTAAAACCACCGGCCAGCAGGAGGAAATCATCTAGCTCACGAACCAAAGAATTTTCCAAACCCTGCTCGCCGAAAAGTGAGCAGGGTTTTTTGTTTCCCATGAAAACTGAAAACCCAACATTGCGGTCGAGTCTCCGGGCGTTGCCGCGTCCGGTGTGGATTCTTTTCTTCGGATCGTTTCTCAACAAATTCGGCGCGTTCGTCGTGCCGTTCCTCGCCATTTATTTGACGAAACAAGGTTACTCGCTCACCGATGCGGGTTTCGCCATCAGCGCCTACGGCATCGGCAATCTGGTCGCGTCATTGCTCGGCGGTTATCTGGCGGACACCTTGGGTCGGCGCAAAACAATTGTGCTGTCCATGTTTTCAGGCGCAGCGGCGATGATGCTCCTTTCGCAAGCGCATGGTTTGCCGGCCATTATTATTTTGGCCGCGCTGACTGGATTGACTAATGAACTATATCGCCCGGCGGCGAGTGCGTTGCTGGCCGATCTTGTAAGTAATTCCGAGTTGCACTCGGAAGTTCCAGCCCTGCCGAGTGCAACTCGGCCGCACGATATCCACGGCCAACGGGTCACGGCGTTCTCCGCGTATCGCATGGCGTTCAACGCGGGCTGGGCATTTGGTCCGGCGACGGCGGGTTTTCTGGCGGAGCGCGGATATTTCTGGTTGTTCATCGGTGACGCGACGACGTCGGTTTTATTTGGGCTGGTCGCGTGGTTCGCGTTGCCGCGCGGCGTGCGCAGCAAAGAGCAGAAAGTAAGTTGGAGCGACGCGCTGAAAACTTTGCGGCGCGATAAAAAATTTCATCAAGCGATGTTCGCCGCGTTGGCCATTGCGCTGGTGCTTTTCCAAATGAGTTCAACCTTCGGATTGTATGTGACGCAGATCGGATTTTCGCCGGCAACGTATGGCGCGCTCATCTCGTTGAACGGCGCGCTGGTGGTGTTTTGTGAACTGCCGCTGACCACGATCACGCGGCGTTTGCCGGCGCGGCGGGTGATGGCGCTGGGTTATCTGTTGCTCGGCCTGGGTTTCGCGCTCAACATTTTTGCTCATACGATTCCCGCGCTGATCGGTTGCGTGATGGTTTTCACTTTCGGCGAAATGGTGGCGATGCCGGTGGCTGGCGCTTACATCGCGGACCTTTCGCCGCCGCACATGCGAGGACGTTACTCGGGCGCGTTCGGCCTGACGTGGGCGTGTGGACTCATCATCGGGCCTGCGCTAGGAATGAAATTATTCGCGCTGGATTCGACCGCGCTCTGGTTTTCCTGCGGCGCCCTTGGATTGTTCGCGGCAATGATCATTCTCTTGGATGGCAAAGCCGCACCGCTACAGATGCTGCGCACGCCTCACACCACAAAGAAATGAAAAATTAACTGAGAACGAATAAGGGACCAGTCATACCGGCCGACCGTTCACTTTTTTTTCTGACGTGTCGTGGTAACTCCCGCGGCGTCGCGATAGGTGAATTCTGTTTCGCTGATCGAAATTATCTGGTCGCGATCCTCCGGTCGATTTTCCATTCCGGGCAAAGTTGAACGGGTCGGGCGCGTGAATAAAAATCCGCCTTGAATGAGCCAGGTTCCCTCAACCAAAAAACTTTGTCGTCCGGATTTATCGCTCGTTGTTCCTTGCCAGACCACCGTCCCGTCCGGCCGATAGGAAACCTCGCCGGAGAAAGTCACCGAATCAGTATTGATGACCGACAGAATCCATGTGCCAGTCAGCCTTTGGGCCAATTCAGAATCGGAAAGGCCGCGTGTCGCCGAGGGTGGCGCGCTGCGATTGCATCCTAAAAACGCCAGTGAAAAAATAATTAAAAGGCCGCAACGAATCATAATCCGCTGGAAAAACTTTCCGATTTAACCGCTGACCACATGACGCGGGAAACTCGGATGCTTTGTCCAAGTCCGCCTATCCAAGTTGCCGGAGCGGGGGGGGGGG
>JBBQRQ010000157.1:0-5882 GCA_038214755.1 Verrucomicrobiota bacterium | reverse complement strand
GAGCCGATAGCAAACTTCCGTGCGCAAGGTGTCGCGCGCGCCCAAGCCTGCTGGGACGCAGCCAAAAGGTTTTCCTGCTTCGAGAACTTTGTCCCAGATTTTCTGAATTGCGGCGTTCAAGCCGATGATTTCAAAACCGTCTTCGCCAGTGTAGCCGGTGCGCGAGACAAAGATATTTTCATTTTGAAATTTGAAAATGCCGATTTCGTTTTTCTTCAAGGCGGTCACGTCACTGACTTTTGTCCCGCCGACAGAATTTCCTGGAATCACGTCCGCGATAAACTCCTTCACTCTCGGCCCTTGCACGGCGACAGCGGCGTAATTGTTCGAGCCATCGGCAAATTCTATTTCATTACGCTGCGGAAATTTTTCCAGTTGTTGCCGAATCCAGGCGGCATCCGCCTCGATGCGAGAGGCGTTGACGATGAGCAGAAACAATTCGCCCGCGATTCGATAAACGTATAGGTCATCAATCACGCAGCCGCGTTCATTGCACATCAAAGTGTATTGCCCCTGGCCGATGGCGAGCTTGCGAATGTCGTTCGTCAAAAGGCCATTGAGAAAATCGGCGGCAGCGGAACCGGCGACGGTGATTTCGCCCATGTGCGAGATGTCGAAAATTCCGGCGGCAGAACGCACGGCCAAATGTTCATCGACGATGCTCGTGTATTGCACCGGCATTTCCCAGCCGCCGAAGTCAATGAGACGCGCACCAAGTTTTTGGTGAGCGGAAAAAAGCGGGGTGCGATTTAGCATGAGCTATTTGCAATGCGGACAATTCTTCGGCGGCAACTCGCGGATAAACGACCACGAAACTTCCGCCGTCTGCCCGTTGTCGTAATGCACGAAGAAACCGCTTTGCGTCCAATCTTCGATTTCCAAATTCGAGAAGCGCGCGTCTGGTGAAATCCTGTTCGCCTTGCGAATGGTCTTATGCGGCTCGAGAATGCAAAGGCCGTCCTCGAACTCGACATCAAAGGCGTCTTCCCAACTGAGATAGCGGACATTTTTGACTTTGGAATATTTGGCTGTTGCGAACGGCACTTTGAAATTTTTGGCGGAATGTTTCATAAACGTCCCTCGGACTTCAGGTCTCGAATGATGTCCAAAATCTTACGCTCAACTTTGGCGATGTCCATTGGTTCCATCGTATCCAAATTGATTCGCGTGATCAATTGGTCGTCTTTCGTGTGAACATGGATGTGACGTGGCTTGTGGTCGCCGATCCACCAGAGAAAAATATATCCGGCTCGCCGGACCTTTCCCATTTCAACCCCACTTCTCCGTTTTCATTTGCTCCTTCGGAACTTTCAAATCGTCGATGACCAGAGTTTCGGTCGCTTCGACAAGTTCGTTTGGACCGCAGGCGTAAAAAATTGTGTTTGGCAAATCGTGGATATGTTCGCGAATCCACTCGGGGTTGATTCGTCCACGTCGTCCGGTCCATGGGTCTTCGGGATGCAAACGCGTGCAGGTCACGTAAAAATCAAAATGCTCGTTCTCTTGTTCGAGGTCGCGAAATTCCTGGTTAAAGATGATGTCGTTCGTGGTGCGGACGCTGTAGAGAATGGTGATGCGCGTTTTCAATTTGCGTCGCGTCGCTTCGCGGACAAATGCGCGAAAGGGTGTCACGCCCGAGCCACCCGCGATGCAGATCAAATGTTTATTCTCCTCGTAAACGGGCAGAAATTTTCCAACGGGCGGGATGACCCAAAGTTTATCGCCAGCCTTCGCCCAATCGACGATGCGCGTCCCCATTTTGCCGTCGCGTTTCACCGTGACTTCAAATGCGCCGCGATCCAGCGCGCAGGAGGAGAGCGAGTAAGCGCGTTTGTAATTCGTCGTGTCGGGCCAATAAAGCGTAATAAATTGGCCGGTCTTGAAATCAATGTCGTAACCCTCGGGCCATTTCAATCGAATCGTTTTTGTGTCCGGCAATTCCATTGTGACAGATTCGATCAACATTTCGGCGATTTGTTTGGCCATACGGAAAATTTATTTGGAAAGCGCGAGAATAATTTCGTTTTGGTTTGTGTAAAGAAACAATCTCCTCGTAGCCGCGTCTCGTGAGAGCGCAGAGATTTTCTCTAAAAATGAATCCCCGCGTTCTCACGAGGCGCGGCTAAAACGGGTCGAATTTATTTTCCAGTCGCAATTTGCGGTGCGACGTCCAGACAAACTCCTTCCTTGGTATTGCGCGCAAAAATCCGTCCGCCGCTGACGACGGGCATCGTCCAGCATTTCCCGCCGAGCGGCTGGGCGCGGGCGACCTCCTTGTAGCCTTCAGGTTTGGCCTCGACGAGGACGAGCGGCCCTTTGTCGCCTTGCACCAAGACATGAGTTCCTCCCACTAAAATCGTCGCGCCGCCCGTGCCGAACCCGGGCTGAGACCAAAGTTCTTTTCCAGTGGCGATCTCCACGCATTGCAAGGGACCACGGCCGAATTCTTTGAAACCAAAAATGCCGTAGAGATGACCGTCCTTGCCAACGGGGGTCGTCCAGTGATTGATCGTTGCGCCTTCGTGCCGCCAGAGTTGCGTTGCGGAAAATATCTCGCCGGTTTTTGAAATCATGCACGCGCCTCCGCCGACGCCGTAACCCGCCGAGCAATAAACAATATTGTTCCAGACGATGGGATCGCTCGCCGTGGAAACTTTGTAGGGAAATGGAAATTTCCAAAGAATTTTTCCGGTGCTGGTTTCGGCGGAAACCAAACCGCTTTGCGTGAAGAAAATAACCTGGCGAACGGCGTGAATTGTCGCGGGCACAGGCGAGGCGTGAGTCGGTTTATCGCTGCCGGTTTTCCAGGCGAACTGGCCGTCCTTTTTCTGGAACGCAAGAAAGGCCTGACCATCGCCGCCAGCGTTCACGAAAATTAAATCGCCATCCAGCGTCGGAGAGGCGGCGTGATTCCATTGAATCACTTTGCCGCCGAATTCTTTGACGAGATCGTGCTGCCAAACCGGTTTGCCAGTCCTGGCGTCGAGGCAACTGAGGATTTGATATGCGCCGAGAAAATAAACAAGATCCCCGCCCACCGTCGGCGTGGAGCGCGGGCCGTTGCCGCCTTGATTGTCGTAAGTCGGTTTGCCGATGGGCGAGGCCCAAAGCTCTTTTCCGGTGTTGGCGTCGAGGGCGAGGGCGACTTCGGAATCTTGTCCATTTACTTTGCGTTGAATAAAACAAAACGCTTTTCCACCGGCGATGGCGAACGAGCCGAAACTTTCTCCGAGTTCGGCTTTCCAAACCTGACGCGGACCTTCGGTCGGCCACTTGAGAGAAATTTTTTCTGGCGTGGAGCCGTCGTGATTCGGCCCGCGATACTGCGGCCAATCGGCGGCGATGACCGTGGACGTAATGAACAAAACGAAAAGAATTGTATTTAGAAACTTCATAATTTTAGAAACATTCAACATTCAACATTCAACGCTCAACGTCCAACTTTCAACGAAGATCGGCCGAGGGGGGCACATTTTTTCGTTTGATTTTGTTTTCCTTCGCGGTGCGAATGCTCGACGCAAAAATTTTAATGAGTTCTTCGGTTTCCGCAAGCAAACCATCATTTTCTCCAGGCACTTTACCCCACGAAAGTTTTTTGACCAACCGAAGCCAGCGTCGCGTCTCGCGCAATTCTTTCAAACAAATGCTCATTTTGTGAATGAAATCCGCCGCCGATTCCGCAGCTTGAGCCTCCCCGTGATTCGGCAACGGCGAGGTGCCGCAGCGAAGCAAGTGTCCGGCGCTGTGATTGCCGGATCGGCTAGTTGGTAGTTTTTCCACGAGGAAAATTATTTGCGCTGCATATTCCAACAACCGTTCCTCCAAATCGTATTTAACCGCGCTCGCTCTTGGCAGGTTTCCGACCGTTGAAAGTTGGACGTTGGATGTTGGATGTTGAACGTTCATTTTGAGTTTTTAGTTTATTCGTTTCAAAAATTCCTGCGCGAACACTTCATACGCCGCCGCGCCCGCGCTGTATTTGTCGTAATAAATAATCGGCTTGCCGAAACTGGGCGCTTCGGCCAGACGCGTCGTGCGGGGAATTACCGTTTGAAAAACTTTTTCGCCAAAATGTTCGCGCACTTCGCTGACCACCTGTTGCGAAAGTTTGGTGCGCCCATCGAACATCGTCATCACGATCCCGATTAATTCCAAACCGGGATTGGTTCCGCTGGCGTGCAACTGAGCGAGGATTCGGGTGACCATGGAAATTCCTTCCAGTGCGTAATATTCGCATTGCAACGGGACCAGCAAACCGTGCGCGGCGGCAAAAGCATTCAACGTTAAAATGCCGAGCGACGGCGGGCAATCGATGAGAATAAAATCGAACCGTTGCGAATCGAGAATTGGCTGAAGGATTTCGCTCAGCCGCGACAAATGATGTTCCATGCGCGACAACTCGATGTCCGCCGCGCACAAATCAACTTCGCTGGGAATAATTTCCAGCCGTTCAAATGCGGTCGGCAGAATTTTTTCGGACAAGGATCCTTCGCCGAGGAGCGGACGATACGCGCTGGCACCCTCTGTTTTTTCCAGACCAAGTCCGCTCGTGGCGTTGGCTTGCGGGTCCAGATCAAAAAGCAAAACCTTTTTGCCGAGCGCGGCCAGGCAGGCGGCGAGATTGATTGCGGTTGTTGTTTTTCCCACGCCGCCTTTTTGATTGGCGACGGCGATGACTTTGGTTGGCACGCGATGGTTTACTCGAAGCAAGTCAGGAACACCAAGTGGAATTTGACGTAGGGCAGGCTTTCCAGCCTGCCGGTTACCGGACTTTCCAGTCCGGTGTTTCTTCGAGCGACTGGAAAGTCGCCCGCACCGGCAGGCTCGAAAGCCTGCCCTACATTCGCACGCCAAGAACCGCTTTCAGGCGAATTTTTCCTCTCCCTTCATTTCGTCGTGTGGCAGCTTCCCCCCGCGCATGGGAAAATACTGGCACGTCATCACGACCGGGATTCAAAACATGATGGTTTATCGCGTGAACTTTTTGTTTCGCGCCGCGTTCGGATTGATCCCGCTCATGGCCACGATTTATCTGTGGCGAAAAATTTACGAAGGCAAAGAAGGCGCTAATGTCGCGGGCTACAGTCTGGCCGGAATGACTTCTTATTATTTGCTCGTGACCATCGTCGATGCGCTCACTGCGGTGAGTGAGGACGATTGGCAAATCGCCGCCGACATCAAAGATGGGAACATCAGCCAGTTTCTCCTCAAGCCGATTGATTATTTGATTTACCGCTTTTGTTTGTTCATGGCGGGGCGATTCATTTTCGTGATGGTTTCGTTGGTGCCGCTCGGACTTTTTATTTTCTTCATGCGAAAATATCTGGTCGCTCCCGCCGATCTGGAAACCTTCTGTTTGTTTTTCATCTCAGTGGCAATGACGGCACTCTTGCAATTCTTCATGTCCTATACGATGGCGCTGCTCGCATTTTGGGTTCTGGAGGTTTCTACGTTTATTTTTATTCTGTTCGCCTTTGAATACATCGCGGGCGGACATCTTTTTCCGCTCGATATTTTGCCGCGTCAAATCGCCGCCGTGCTGAACTTAACTCCCTTTCCGTATCTGCTTTTTTTTCCAATCAGCGTCTATCTTGGACAAATTAATGGCGCGGCGCTCTGGCGCGGTTTGTTGATCCAATCCGTTTGGCTCATCGCGTTTTATTTTCTCGCGCGCTTTGTCTGGAGTCGGGGAATTCGGAAATATTCCGCAGTCGGAGGATGAACCATCGAGACACATTACGGCGAAGCCGCGGCAACGGAGCGGCCGGGGGTGAACCCCCGGAGCGCCCCGCGGAAATGCCCAAGCCCGGGTGCAAAGAGACGGGGGCCCGGGGGGTTTTGAAGAGCCGTACAGACCAGCCGCGCGGGAGGAGTGGGGGCGG
>JBBQRQ010000156.1:0-6082 GCA_038214755.1 Verrucomicrobiota bacterium | reverse complement strand
ATGAGTTCCGGCCGGCTATTCCTCAACGGGTTGCTCGCCAGCATTGCCCGTCTCCGCTTCACCGGCATCATCAGAATAAAACCATTGCCCCATCGAACGGAAGCAATTATCATCGAACGGTAAACAGTCTCTTAACTATTTGTCTCAGCTCAGGGGGCAACCCCAAGAAAACTTCCGCCATTTTGGCGACGGACCGCTTCAGCGCGGGCTCGTCCACGTGGTACAGGGTGATCGTCAGGGAGAAGCGCCCGAAATAGTTTTCGTTCACTTCCATTTCCCGCAGACACTGATTCAGTTCGTTGACCACGGCGGTCTTCGAATCGTCAATCAGAATCTCGTGCTCCTTAGTGTCACTGCCCGCGCCGAGATAAGACATCATCGATGTCTTCGCAAAGTGGTAATGCCGACGCTTTTTGTCGATCTGAGCGCGCATCTTGTGGTTGTCCTCGCGCTTCCACTCCGAGCAAATCACAAAGCCGCAAGGGACGGAGAGCAGACCGCGCAAGACGTGGGAAAACGTTTGCGCGGGCAGCTCCGACAGGCTAAGCACCTTGATGAAGTGATCGTCCTGCTTCAAGTGTCGCGGCCAGCATTCCACGCCAGCTTGGGCAATTTGCTGGTCAATATGGAAATCCTGAATCGCAGACGTAACGCCGGCTTTCCACGGTGTGTAATTCATCAGGCGTCGAAGGAACAGCATCGAGTCCGCGCGTCCGAGCACATAAGGTCTGGCGGTGTCCTGCAACTGCACCACAAGGGAGTTCACCGTATTCATCAACAGTTCAGATTCGCGGGCCAGTTCCTTCCGGGATACCTGCATCGTTTGGTTCACGGAGAACCAAGAGAGAAACGCACGCATGGTGCTGTCTTGGAGCGTCCGCATGCGCAGCACAACCACATACAGTTCAATTGAATAAAGGCTTTCCGCGCGGCCGGCGAGAAACTCCGCCCGCGAGACAGACGCCGGGTGCCGGTGCTCCGCGTTGGGCAGCTCGGGAGAGTCCCGTTTAAGAAGGTACTGGTAAACGCGGTATTCCGGTCCGAAAATGCGTAACGAGGCTTCGAACCGCTGCACGATGTGATTCAATTGCGCAGCGTCCAAACATTCCGGATCGATGCCGGGAACGCGAAGGACGCTGAAAAGGTCCTGCCTCTTGGTGAGAACGACATGTTCGCCCACAAAGGCGCAAGGCGATAGCAGTTCATGCATGGCGCCCGCTTTTTTATAGTCGCGTTGAAGGTCAGACCGTTTTGTTGTCATCGAGGAATGTCACGGCAAAAGGACGGACCATTGCAGGATCGTACTGATTACGCCCGGTGCCCGGGTTAAAAAGCAGGCGAAGTGTGGCAGGGTCTTTGGCCTTGTACCGGCCGAGAACGGCGAAGCAAGTGAATGTCACCAGCCCCACTGTGATGCTCGATAGGGTCACAAACAGACCGAAGCCAACGAACATGGCCGCAATCATGAGCTGCCGGTCACAGCCCATAAGAGTCAGGTGTTTGTTGAGCGAGCGATAGCTTGGTCGCATGGCTTCATGTAAATATCCAGGCCATGAACCGCACGGCTCCGAGCGCCATCGCACCGCCAAATAAAAGGCCGGTGAGTTGGCGTTTGCCCTGCCCTTCTGAGAAGGCAAATGTCATGCCGGTGATCACAACTGCCACAGCGATTAGAGCCGTGACAATCGGGCCGGTAAACGCGGTTTTTAGGTTGTTGGCAGAAGCCGTCCAGGGATCTTGCGCTAGGGCGGCTGAAGCCGCGATAAGGGCGACACCGAAGTATCGCCCAAACAAGTACGGAATTCTTGGCGTGTGTTTCATGCATATCCTCCTTAAATGTTCGTGAGTTTCAGTTGTGTGATGACAGCAATCGCCCACGTCGGAGCCGTGGATTGGGACGGGGTAGAGACAAATGGGAGGCCGCGATACCGCAAATTCACAAAGTGTGCCCGTCTGTTCATCTAAGAAACATATCATCCGGTTAATAGCATGTCAACATATTTTGTTCAATTATCCGCATAAAGACACCACCTCAGCCCGGCTCTGCTTGGAACCGTATACTGGTGTTCGAGGAAAGTGTTTGGCGGAACGTAAAAAGGAAGGGTCTCTCGCTAATAACAAAGAAGCCCTAAAGCGGGCGCTGACCCCCGTGTGGTTCGATCTGCCGGAGAAATTCTGGCGAGAACTCGCCGAGATCGCCGAAGAAACCGGTCTGAAGCCCGCGGAGTTGATCGCTCGAGGTATTAAACTCTGCCTCAAGGAGCACCGGGGCCAGCTGCGACCTCAGGTCAAATTGCCCAAAGGGGAATGGATCAACGCGGAATGGCTGCGAAAAAAAACTCCCGAAGAACGGAGTCAAATGGCCCGGCATGCATCCCTAAAACGCTGGGGAAAAGATGATGCCAAAAAGTCCGATGCACCGTAATCGGCAACGACCGTTAACTTACGTCGGCTACTTACCTAGGATACGGTTTATGATTCCCTTCTTGGACTCAGTTACCAGCTCATATTTGACATCTGAAGGCAACGGACCTTCGTGCTGTGTAAATTCCCGAAGATTTATTTTATTTTGATGGAACGTCACACGGGTACCTTTTACGGTCTCGCCTCTGGTATAGTGACCCTCCATTGCCTTCGGCGCGGCGTTCTGAGCTTTTTGTTCGACCAGGGCTTTTCGGCTTTCCAGCCACGCGCTATATTCCAATAGCAGATCCCCGCTGAGATTTGCGATTTCCGGCTCAAACGATTCAAGTTCATGGCGCTTCATGGGAACAATCAGGCAGATTGGCTCGTCCTTCTCGAATTTTACTTTTTGAAGCGCTTTGGTGAATTTCCACGACATCGAGAAACTAGCAACAGCCCAATCAGTTTCGACTATGCCTTCGAGCGGTGCGATGCCATGTTTCAGTTCATTTGCAGGACCACGCGCAAGGAGATTATAGCCCGGCGGAGTACGAAACAGATAAGGAACGTACCAAGTTACGGTTCCAAAGCCGAATGCGCTCTGAATATACGGATTCTTTTCCTTTTTAAATGTGATCTCGACACTGTTGAGATCAGGCGCCCCGTTCCATACTGCCTCAAATTCGCAATCATTCAAGATGTGCCAACCAGACTGATTTGCAATTCTCAGAGGCAAACACCGATTTGCCCACCCTCGAGTTGAGAGATCCATCCACATCCTGTCGGCTGGAGCCGGTACAAGCTTCATATAGCCAGGAAAGTGCGGCAGCCTGTACGCTGATAATGTTTTCGAGATGTTGTCGCTCTCAGTGTTATGTTCCATTCTATGTACCCCTTCGAAACTGTTATTGATAATCTTCCCTACGGTGCAATACAAAATTGCATAACTGAGTCAATCGTGCCAGTTTACTTATGGCCTCCGATTGATTGTACGGCGGCGTGCAAATCCGGTCGCCGATATAGGCCGGTTCGACGCTAAACAGAACAATCCAAGCGACGTAGGCAATCGTTCCCTGTACGAGCATGTATACATCCAGGAACACGTTTAAACGTTTGCTATGGATATATAGGCCAACGCACGAAGTCACTACATTGTTCAGTACAATAAACAACCATAATGATCCATGTACCTTGGTGTAACGTCCAAGCTTTATCGGAAGGGTTCGTAGACGCCAATACATGGCCACCATAAAAATAACGTAAGTCAGATCGAGGAATCGTGTCACTTCGGCAAGTGTGAAGCCCACGCAGGCATAGTAGGGCGAGGACCACCAACGGCTCGTAACGGGTATAGCTAAGCATGCAACGCCGATCGCCGTGAAAGCTGACCACCGTAATAATCTGTTGCCGAGTATTGGCAGCCCCGGATAGCTTGCATACGTCTGCTCGAGTACCTCTTGCGTCACAAAAAACGAAAGGACTACGTCTACTGTCTGCCCCACGAGATACAGTGAATAATATATCGGTGACTTGACGCCAAACAAGCTACCTACAAAACTATAAGCGAACCCGAACACCACCCACCGAACAAATTGTTGTGGCCGCGTTCTCATTCTAATGAGGCGCAAGATTAGACAGGCGTGAATCAGGAGGGTGATCTTCCAGCTCTGTTCTATTAAGAGATCTGGAGTCATTTAAACGCGACCGCGTGAGCATTGTTACGGGATGAGACCGCACACCGCCTAGCAGCGAAGTTTGAAGGTCGGCGAGAAATGTTGTAAAAGAAGGTATGCCCTCTCATAGTTGCGAGAGTCGGTCCCAAATGCTTTCTAAATCTGATGGCGAAATAGTATGGAGGAGTAAGCTCGAAGCGATCCCGTCGGTCTTCGCACGGTTGTTCTATGTTGCCGGCCTTCGTAATCGTGAAGGTGCGTACAGAGAGGCGGGTCTGGAGAGCAAGGTTCCTATCGGGATAGCTGACGATATTATTCGGGATAGTCATTTGATTTGCTTCAGGGGATGGCTGAGTATGGGTCTTCAGCATAAAACCGAGGACCTAAGACCTTATCTAGCCAGCCTCCTAAGCCCACGCGCCAAGTCTGGCCAAGGTTGGGAAAAAGCATGGGCTGATTTGTTTCGTGATTTGATTCCTTCGGATGCATCTCTTACCGAGATTAAGCTGTTTCTAAATACGGCTTCCATTGTTCAGAGACTTGTGGACGAGGAATGACTATATCAATTTGCCGCGCATTAACTCCATGCTGAGAACGAGTTGATCTGCTGTTAATCTAGAAAAGGCCGCGAGCAGAAACCGTTGAACCGTTTTACTTGGGAAGAGCACCTCAAAAAACAGTCGCGCCCGAATCGCTCGGATAGATTGGCGAAACGTTTTGTCAAGACCGGCGACGTACGCTGCCAAATCCGGATTACGCAACGCTTCGATTGCGGCGATTTGGTACAACTGGTCATAGTCTTTACAAAGGTCCGTAAGATAGTTTTGTATCGCTTGTCGACGATGTGTTTCGAAATCGTGTAAAAGCCCTTTTCGTTCGTGGGGCCGGGCCGTTTCTCGTATGAAACGCAGATCAGCGTCGGCGTTCAGGAGTTGCAGCATTGGCCCGTATTTGCTGCGATAGTCCTCGCTTGTGTGCATAGATAAACATCCGTCTGTCTGTTCACGCTGGGGCGCGTTTACAGCATTCATCCATGACGAGAAGTTAGCATGCACATATGGGGATGTCAAGTACCTTAATGCGGTTAACTGGATAGAGCCCTATTGAGCGGGTCTGCGGCAATTGTCGAAACGCCCGCTCCCGCTCGCATCGCCGCGCCCGAAAAGGTTCCGCAGCCTACGCCCCCGCCGCCGCCCGAACTCCCACGAGTCCGCGTGGAATTTCTGCCCTCGCCCGAGCTTGATCTTCCGCGCCAGCCAGCCGGTTCACTCGCCGATTACTTTCTGCGCCGCCGCTTCCTCGATCTCCGCATGGCGCAGAGCTTCGAGGATCTCCTCTGCCTCGGATCCCTCAACGGCGTCGATACCTATTCCTACCAGCACGACACGGTTCGCAAAGTGCTCCGCCAGTTCAAAGGTCGCGCTCTGCTCGCCGACGAAGTGGGATTGGGCAAGACCATCGAGGCCTGTCTGGTGCTGAAGGAGTACTGGACACGCGGTATGGTGCGCAAGGCGCTCGTACTCAAGCCGCCCGCGCTGGTGGCGCAATGGAAGGGCGAGCTCATCGAAAAGTTCAGCCTCGTTCCCGTGTCGCCGGACGGTGTGGATTTCCGCCGCGATGCCGCGCATTTCTGGCATTCGGAACCGTTGATCGTAGCGTCGCTCGGCATGGCGCGTCTGGAGCCGCATGCCTCGACGCTGGCCGGCATCCCCTGGGACATGGTGATCGTCGATGAAGCCCACTGCCTCAAGAATCGAACCAGCGCAAACTGGAAACTGATCAACTCCCTGAATAAGAAATTCATTCTGATGTTGTCCGCGACCCCCGTCGAAAACAACCTGTTGGAGCTATATAACCTGATTACGGTGCTGAAACCAGGCTTGCTATCGACCGAGGCGGATTTCAAGAAGCAGTTCGTGACGACGGGCAAACCGAGAACACCGAAGAATCCCGATCGTCTGCGGGAGCTTTTGTCTGACGTCATGATTCGTAATACCCGCTCGGTG
>JBBQRQ010000155.1:0-6214 GCA_038214755.1 Verrucomicrobiota bacterium | reverse complement strand
TGGAAAACCGGCAAAAGCCAGTGATCCACCCTCAAAGAGTCGTCGTGAAATTGAAATCGAAAAAAGCTATGACCGCAAAAGAACGCCCGTTTTATATGGGGAAAATTGCTGTCAGCCAAAACTTAACCGGACAGTAGTGACTCAGTATATCTCCAGAGTGGAGAAGCGGTGGGAGGAAGTGCGGCGCTTGCCCAAATTGGTCAAATCAATTCTTCAATTCGTTCCTTGTATTTTTTCGCTAATTTTTTCGTCGAGTTCCAAGGCCCACAACTTACCTTTGACGGCCAAATGATTCCTTACTTTGAGGTGGAGAGAACAAATAATTACGCAACTTTCGGTGCGGACATTTCCGCTTTCGCCGGACGGACTGGGGAACTCCGTTTTACCGTCGATTCGTCACATGCCAACAGTCTGATTGATGCCATTCGCCTTTCCACCCAGCCAATTCCTGAGGCAAGTATTTATTCATTGCTCGCCTGCGGAGTTCTTTTATTCGGCGCGGCCAGAGCAACATTGAAAAGAAAGCCATGAAAGTTGGCACGGTCGTCATCGCGATTTTTCTAATTTCCGCGCAGCAGGGTTTTTCCCAAGGATCGTTCGTAAACTTAAATTTCGAGTCGCCGATTTTGCCATTAACTCGCGACCAGTTTTTCCAAGTGCCAATTACAAATGCCTTGCCGGGTTGGGCCGGCTACATAGGAGGGAATCAAGTTAGCAAGGTTGTTTATGACACAAGGGCGCTCGATTCTGCGGGTATTTCATTACACGACAGCAATTCGGTGCTCAAACCAATCCAAGGAAATTATTCGGTGCTGCTTCAAGGAGATCGATTTTCCTCGACCAGTGCTGCGATTGGCCAAACGGGTCAAATAGCTCCTTCTATCAACTCGTTGTTTTTTTTGGCTCAAAATTCTTCACTTCAATTCTCCTTTGCCGGACAAGTAATTCCATATTTCCAAGTAAACCAAACTAGTAACTACACGACCTATGCCGCTGATATTTCTTCGTTTGCCGGACAGATTGGAGAACTCCGTTTTACAGCACCGCAAAATGCGTTTTCTTTTTTGGATGGAATACGTCTCTCTACCACAGTAGTTCCTGAGCCAAACATTTATTCATTGCTCGGCTACGGAGTTCTTTTATTCGGCGCGGCAAGAGCAACGTTGAAAAGAAAACAATGAAACTTTGCACGGTCATCATCGCGATTTTTCTAATTTCCGCGCAGCAGGGTTGGGTTTCAGCAATCACACCTTACTTTCAAGCCATTGGGGATCCACTTTTAACTAGATAAGTATATGCACACCTATAAACTATTTTTCCATCTGAGTGTAATTTCCGCCACGTTTTCTGTGCGAGGACAAGGAAGTTTTCAAAATCTAGATTTTGAAGCAGCAAACTTATCTCCAGTTCCAGCAGGACAATTTGGCGGTGCGGTCTCAAGCACTCAAGGCATTCCAGGCTGGACAGCATTCTTAGGCACAAACCAACTGACACAGATTTTGCAGAACAATTACACACTCGGGAACGCCAGCGTCGATATACTCGGTCCAAATTGGAGTTTTGGCGGAATCATTGAAGGGCAATACACGTTAGTTCTTCAACCCGGTGCTAATCCTTTTGGAAGTGGTAACATTTCCGCTTCCATTTCTCAAACAGGAACAGTGCCGGGAAATGCCGAGTCAATACAATTCAAAGCCTCAACTTTCAGCAGTTTTTCAATCAGCTTTAGAGGGCAGGATTTGCCTCTATCCATAATTGGAACAGGTGTAAACTATTCCCTCTATCGAGCGGATATATCTCCCTACAGAGGACAAACCGGAGCTTTAACACTTACAGCTTTAGCGGGACCTAACACTACTGATTATTTTGATTCGATAGTATTTTCTATCCCGGAACCAGACATGTTAAGCTTATTCGCTCTTGGCGGACTTGTGATTGGCTTACGCGGCTGGCGAAATTCTTCAAGATGAAATTTCTTCCCACACGTTGGGGAATCGCTGTTATCTTTGTGGGGGGGTCATAGTTCTTTGGGAGCCGGTTATGCCAACAATCCAGCGGTGGTGCAGTGGAATGGCCACAGCGGATGGTGGATCATCGAAACCGTTGAATCGTTCAACGGATTACACTTCTATTCAGGTCAAGGCACTTTTATAAAATGGTTTTCAAGTAACTCCTTCGGCGGGACGAATTATTCGAACACGCCAGTTGGAGCAGTGACGCATGTTGACGAACCCGGACACCCATCTTCGGTTAATGACGCTTCTATTTACTTTGGGTTGTGGGCTAGAGGTCAGAACTTCGCGATCAGCGCATGGAACTCACGAAAAATTTCTGTTTTTCAAGCAGTGGGAGACCCATTCATTGCAAGATAGATGCGCAATTATTATGAAAACATCAAAAAAATTCGCGATGGTTATTTTAGGACTCGTAACCATTGGACATTCTGGATCTTCTCAAGGCTTCGTTAATCTTAATTTTGAGCATCCTATATTACCCTTAACCCCTGACGAATTTAGAGCGGTTCCCATTACCAACGCCCTGCCAGGATGGACCGGCTATTTATACGGATCCCCGGTCGATCGGGTGGCCTTTAACGGCTTAAGCCTCGGAGGCGCACAAATCTCTTTGCAAAACTCGAATGGGTTCCCTCCCATTCAAGGCAACTATTCCGTCCTCCTTCAGGGATCAACCCCGAGCTTCCAAGGAAGCGCCGCCGTTGGGCAAACGGGACAAATTCCTGCGGATGCGCTGTCGTTGAGATTTTGGGGCGGCATTTCGCAGGTTTCGTTTAAGGGTCAAATCATTCCACATATGGCAATTGGAGCCGGCCCGAACTATACGATTTATGGTGGAGATATTTCGGCCTTTTCCGGACAAACCGGAGAGTTGTTATTTACCGCCTTCCCGAGTCGGTTTTGGGTTCTCGATAATATCCAATTTTCCACCGAGGCGATTCCGGAACCGCGCTCACTGGGTCTATTTGCTTTAGGTGGCTTACTCTTTGGCTTACGCCGATGGCGAAATTCTTCGCGATGAAATTTCTTCCCACACTTTTTGGAATCGTTCTTGTTTTTTCCGGAGGACAGGCTGGATTTTCCCAAGGCTTCGTTAATCTTAATTTTGAGCATCCAATATTACCCTTAACCCCTAACGAATTTAGTGCGGTTCCCATTACCAACGCCCTGCCAGGATGGACCGGCTATTTAAACGGATCTCGGGTCGATCGGGTCGTTTTTAACGGCTTAAGTATCGGGGGCGAACAAATTTCTTTGCACAACTCGAATGGGTTCCCTCCCATTCAAGGCAGATATTCCGTCATCCTTCAAGGATCGACTGGGGCGGGGCCCCGCAGCGCCGCCGTTGGGCAAACGGGACAAATTCCTGCGGATGCGTTGTCGTTGATATTTTGGGGTGGCATTTCGCAGGTTTCGTTTAACGGTCAAATCATTCCGCACATGGCAATTGGAGGCGGCGTAAACTATACGATTTATGCGGGAGATATTTCGGCTTTTTCCGGACAAACTGGCGAATTGTTATTTACCGCTTTCCCGAATGAGTTTCGGATCCTCGACAATATCCAATTTTCCACCGAGGCGATTCCCGAGCCAAGCGAGTTTGCACTGACCGGAATCGGCGCACTGCTGTTCGCTATTTCTTGCCGGAGAGATTTTCGGAGAAAATAAGATTGTTTTCCCTTTTTCAATTAGGTGCGGAGTTTTCATCAATCTTTGAGTTCCTGAGTTTCCAATTCAATTTCCGCTGCTATTCTGTCCGAATGGAAGGCGCAGCAATTTCATTCAAAGGACGTGGAGCGGCGAGCAACCCGTCCAATCGCTTCGAGCAAATTCATCTCGAACGCGACGCGGATTGGAATCCTGAAGAAGACACCGCGCCGCGCACGCTCTTTCTGCGCGACTCTTCGCAAACCGCCATCAATTACAACGACAGTCCCGATGTGGGTTTCGAGGCGAGCATCAATCCATATCGTGGCTGCGAGCATGGCTGCATTTATTGTTTCGCGCGACCGACCCACGAATATCTTGGCTTCTCTTCCGGCCTCGATTTTGAAACCAAAATCATGGTGAAAGAAAATTTGCCGGAACTGTTGCGCAAAGAATTGTCCGCGAAAAAGTGGAAGCCGCAAACCATCGTGATGAGCGGCGTGACGGATTGTTACCAGCCCGTCGAACGCAAACTGAAATTGACGCGCCGTTGTCTCGAAGTTTTGGCCGAGTTCAGAAACCCCGTCGCCATCATCACAAAAAATTTTCTCGTGACGCGCGACGTGGATTTATATGTCGAACTCGCCCGGCACAACGCGGCGCGGATCAACATTTCCATTACCACGCTCGACGAAACCTTGACGCCAAAATTGGAACCGCGCGCGGCACTTCCGAAACATCGGCTCGCCGCCGTCAAACTTCTCAGCGACGCGGGAGTTCCCGTGAACGTCTTAGTCGCGCCGGTCATTCCTGGCCTGACCGATTTTGAGATGCCGAAAATTATTCAAGCCGCGCGCGATGCGGGCGCGAAGTCCGTGGGCTACGTTCCCTTGCGTCTGCCGTTCGCGGTGAAAAATCTTTTTGAGGAGTGGTTGGAAGTCCATTTTCCAGGCCGGAAAGAAAAAGTTTTGAATCGAATTCGCGCCATGCGCGGCGGCAAATTGAACGATCCGAATTTCGGTTCGCGGATGCGCGGCGAAGGAATTTTCGCGGAGCAAATGGAGCAAATGTTTTCTGTCGCGTGCCGAAAAGCCGGATTCGATAAAATCACCGCGCCGCCAATTTCCGCCGAGTCGTTCCGCGTGCCGGCTGGTCCGCAGTTATCACTTTTTTAGCCGACGTTTTAAATATGCAGAGGAGTGCCGATAGCCATCTTCAGGTGGATAATAATTCAGAATGCGATTCCGCAAGCGGTCGATTGGATGTGCATCCCTCCGGCAAATTCGCCCTCAAGTTTTGGGACCGCCTGGCCGATCGCTCGGCGTGAACGACGCAGGCGCGTTGTTCACATACCAACTTCGCACCCACCGGTTTGGCTCAACCTCGACCAACTCCGGCATCGTTCTTTCGCATTGCGGCTGCGCGGTCGGGCAACGCGGGAAAAATCTACAGCCCGGCGGATAATTTCCCGGCGTCGGAACATTTCCGGCAATGGCCTGCAAACGTTGCGGCCCGCCTTTGATTTGCGGGACCGAATTCATTAACGCTTTCGTGTAGGGATGCAGCGGTCGTCGCAAGAGATCCAAAGCGGGCGACATCTCCACGATTTGTCCCGCATACATTACCGCGACCTTGTCCGCGATATCACCGACGATTCCGAGATTGTGGGTGATGAGCAAAATGCTCATGCCCAGGCGCTGCTTCAACTCTTTGAGCAACTCCAAAATCTGCGCTTGAATCGTCACGTCAAGCGCGGTGGTCGGTTCATCGGCAATTAACAATTTCGGCTGCGACGCCAAAGCCATTGCGATCATTACGCGCTGCTGCATTCCGCCGGACATTTGAAACGGATAATCGTGGATGCGCGATTCCGGCGCGGGAATCCCGACGAGTTTCAACAGACGAATCACTTCTGAGTCGTTGGCAATTTCCGGCCGATGTAACTTGAGCGATTCTTTAATTTGTCGTCCGACGCGAAAAACAGGATTCAACGAAGCGCTCGGTTCTTGAAAAACATAACTGACCACGCCGCCACGAATGCTGCGCAATTCCTTTTTGCCCATTTTCAAAACGTCGCGGCCTTCGAGAAAAATTTCTCCGCCGACATATTGCGCAGGCGGAGTGGGAATCAATTTCGCAATCGACAATGCGGTGACACTTTTTCCGCAACCGCTCTCGCCGACGAGACAAACGGTTTCCCCAGTGGCCATGGAAAGTGAAACGCCATCAACGACGCGCACGGCATTTTCCGCCCCGCCAAATTCCAGATGCAGATTTTTTATTTCGAGCAGGTTCACCGATTCGTCAGGTTGGATTTTTCAAACGCAGAAAAAATCTACATAGAATCACCCGGCGAGCAACGCAACTTTTCTTCATTAACCTTCAGCACACGGCCAATTCATGAAGATGATTGAAAGCTTGGCTGGCGGGCATGAAGGCAGCGGATGGCGTAGCGATGATGTTCGGCGTTCATGGCGGTGAAAAAGTCGGTGGTGGTTTTGTGCTGCGGTTTTTTCTGCCGGTTGCGCCAATGCGCGCAGAGACTGTTGCTG
>JBBQRQ010000154.1:0-6332 GCA_038214755.1 Verrucomicrobiota bacterium | reverse complement strand
TTAGCCGGAACGATTCAGTTGGACAGATTGCTCGCCCTCACCCTAACCCTCTCCCCCGAGGAGAGGGAACCTGCCAGCAGGGTCCGCCATCAGGCATTAAACGGTGAATATTTTCCAGCGCTGAATAATATTCTCCCTCTCCTCGGAGGAGAGGGCCGGGGTGAGGTCGAGCGTTTCTCTTCACTGAATAGTTCCGGCTTAGACAGGCTGGAAGCCTGCCCCGCTACATCGGGTTGGATTGGTGGTGGAGCCAAGGACGTGTTGCCCAAATGGAAAGGAGCGCGCACGTTCTCGTCCGCGCGGATGAGTAGGCGAAAACGCTGAGGTTTTTGCCTGGAGTGAAACGCGCGGACGAGAACGTCCGCGCCCCTAATTTGTTTGGGCAACACGCCCTCAAGGATGTGTTGCCCAAATGCTTTTCCATCGCGTGTAGGGCAGGCTTTCCAGCCTGCCGGTTCCGGAGACTTTCTAGTCCCCGGAAATCTGCGAGAAAAACGTCATATCATTTGTTACGAAACTGGAAAGTTTCGTAACCGGCAGGCTCGAAAGCCCGCCCTACGATTTGGGCAACACGCCCTCAAGATGCGCCCAAATAAAAAAAACATGGAAGATTGCAGGTCAACATCGGTCGCGAGGCAACTCAGCGAGTTGGCGAACGACCGTTTCCGCCTCAAGCCACACGCTGGATTTGAGGAGCCATTCCTTGGCCTCCTGCTCGTTCTTTTCCTTTTCGCTGGAGTCGCCGACGAGAGCTTCTTGCGTTTTGTCAGCGGCGATAGTCTGGCACCGCTCCGCTTGCCGTTTCATTTCTTCGATGATTTGTGGGAAAGGTGGATTCATAAATTTGAAGGGAGCTAAAATCCCCATTTGATCGTCGCATTGACAGAACCAAATCGATCATATCCTTTTTGCAGAACAAACTCCCTCGTGCGCACGACTCGGACGTAGCTTAGATCGAAATGTTTGCCGAACGATAGCGCCACGCCATAAATCAAGTCTCCGACCAGCGATTTTTTCTTCACGTGAAAACTGTGGCGATAGAGGTTGCCATCGAGGAAGGCATTTCTTCCCACCGCGCGCCCCTCGACTTGTCCAAAAAGATAAGCGCCAATCGGCGGCGACTTTCCCGCCGACAACGTGATCGGCGAATCAATCGTCTGAACGCCAAAATCGTCTGGAAGGTTAAAGCCGAGCCGAGTCGTAACTCCGGCATTTCCTGAAATCATGACCGTGCCCAGATTTGCGCCGATATTTGGAATCACGTCGAAGTAGTGACTGCTCGTTTCGTTGAAGGCCAGTTTCCAACCTCGTCCGTACTTCAGGACAAACGCTGGTTCAGTTTTGATCTGATTGCCCCAACCATCGAATCCTGGGATGCCTTCGAAGTCATGAGTTTGATTTTGCGCTTGTCCGGCGTGTGCTTCCGGCCCGATCACGCCGACATCCAGTTCAAAACTCTCCAGAACAGGAATGTTTCCAAAAACTTCGCCGCGCCGTTGCATGACCGCGCCGAGATAAAGCCAACCAGCGTAGGGACGGTCGAACTGGATGAGATTTGTTTCCGAAGGATTTTCCGGGGTGTAAATATTTTGGCCAAGGGTCAAACCGAAAATCGAACGGGTGGAATTTATCCCGAGATTCGGAAGGGTTTCGCTGAGTGGCGGGAGACCAAGACCTTTGGCCCACCACGGAGCGCCGCCTTCGAGGTAAATAAATTTCAACCCCTGGGTATAATGCCGGTCCTGGTGTTTCCCCTGCTCCGGCTGGTAGAGGTAGTCATTCTCTTCCAGGGCGGAGAAAACGTGAGGCTGTCTCGGGACAGATATTTCCTCTGCGCCAGCACCGGGAGCAAAGGGGGAACAACACAACAAAACTGCGGAGAAAAGGAATTGTGCGATTCTCACGTTATTGCAGGCTGAAAAGATTTTTGGATATTTCATCTGATGTTTAATCCTTCTTTTGCTTCGGCAGCGCATAACTTTCCCCTCATCAGGATCAAAGCGAAAAGAAAAATCCAAGTGCCATTTTTCATTCGTCCAAAGATATAACGAATAAAATTTTGGTGACCAGTCAGGCGACGCCCTTGAATGCCAATGAGGATTTCGCCTCAGACTTTTCTTACGAGGAGAAACGGTGATGAAGCTGAAGTGGCAGTTCGCGGAGAACGTACTTTCCTTACGCGATAATTTCTCTCACCACTTTTCCAGAAACATCGGTCAAACGAAAATCGCGGCCGGCATGTCGGAACGTAAGTTTCTCGTGATCGAATCCCAGCAGTGCCAGCATGGTGGCGTGTAAATCGTGGACGTGAACTTTTTTCTCGGTTGCGGCAAAACCAAATTCATCCGTCGCGCCGTGAACGTAGCCGCCTTTGACTCCGCCGCCTGCCATCCACATGGTGAAGCCGTACGGATTATGATCGCGCCCATTTATTTTTCCGGTGTTGGAACCGGGTGTCGGCAATTCGACGACGGGCGTGCGACCAAATTCGCCGCCCCAAACGACGAGCGTGTCTTCCAACATGCCGCGCTGTTTCAAATCTTTGAGCAACGCGCCAATCGGTTGATCGCAATCGCGGCAAAGATTGCGCATTTGCACATCCAAATCTTCGTGGGTGTCCCAGGGCTGACCCGCGCCATGCCACACTTGCACGAACCGCACCCCGCGTTCGACGAGCCGCCGCGCGATCAACATTTGCCGCGCCTGCGTCCCTTCGCCGTACATTTTCCGCACGTGCTCCGGCTCCTGCGAAATATCGAAAGCATCCGTCGCGTCCATTTGCATTCGATACGCCATTTCGAACGATTGAATGCGCGACTCCAATTGCTCTTCGTTTTGTCGGGCCTTGGCGTGGCGCAAATTTAATTGCTGCAACAAATCGAGTTGCGCGCGTTGCTCCGGCAGCGAGGTGTAATTATTTTTGATATTCTCGATGAGCTTCTCGATTTGCGTGTGTTGCGTGTCGATGTAAGTGCCTTGATAAGCGCCGGGCAGAAAACCGCTCTGCCAATTTTGCGATTCCTGAATCGGATAACCGCCGGGACACATCGAAATAAATCCGGGCAGATTCTGGTTCTCGCTGCCCAAACCATATGTCACCCACGAACCCACACTCGGACGCACCACCCGCGCCTCGCCGCAATTCATCAAGAGCAACGATGGCTCGTGACTCGGAACTTCGGCGTGCATCGAGCGAATCACGCAAATGTCATCAATGCATTCGCCGACGTGCGAAAAAAGTTCGCTCACTTCGATTCCGCTTTGTCCGTATTTTTTAAATTTAAACGGCGACGCCAGCGCCGCGCCGGTTTTACGTTCGGTTTTTAAATTTTCCACCGGCAACAATTTCCCGGCGTATTTATCGAGCGAGACCTTCCGATCAAACGTGTCCACGTGCGACGGCCCGCCATTGGCAAAAATGTGAATGACTCTTTTCGCCTTGGCCGTGAATTGCGGAAACTTGGGAGTGAGCGGAGAAATATTTTCGCTCGCTTGCGCAGCCGACTCAAAGAAGCCGTTGAACAAACCGGCGAGGCTGACCGCGCCCATGCCCATGCCGCAGCGCGATAGAAATTCGCGGCGCGTAAATCCGAGATGTTGCAGATTTGGTTTGTGAAAATCCATTGGTGACTGGACGTAGTTTAGCTCATTGGCATTCAGCGGCAAACTTTTTTGCTCAAAAGAGGCGGGCGCGCTGCTGTGATTAAAAAGCAGGTGAGGCTTGATTTGGTTTCCTCGGACTGCGGCGGCAGGACGCCGCTTTTCCTGCACGTTACGCGATGGGGGAAATTGCTTAAAATGAACCTTCCCAACTTGGCCACCGTGCAGCCAAAGCGGGGACATTTCCCCGCAGTCCAAAATAAAATCGGCTCCAACCTCACCCGCTTTTAATCACATCCGGGGTCGCGTTGTCCCCGACCGATAGCAGAGGTTGGTTTCTATTTGCCGAAGGAAATGGGTTCACCTAGTTTTCCGACGCGCACAAATATTTAACGAGCATGAATTCCAACAAGGCACTTCCGTGGATTCTGGTTTTGATTTTCGCTGCGAGCGCCGGATTTTTATTCGTCGGCAGTCAGAAAAAAGAAAAAGAGTTGGCGCAACTTCGCCAGGAAAGCGCGGAGTTGCCGCAACTGCGGACGGCTTTGGAGCAGGCGAAAAAGGAAGAGAGCGGAACCGATATTTCCGCCGCTGAAAAAGCTCATCAAGAATTGATCCGTTTGCGCAATGAAGTCGGCATCCTGCGGCGCGAAAAAGGGCAGATCACCACGCAACTTCAGCAAGCGAAACAAAACAACGAGCGAATATTGCAAACGCAAGAAACGCAACAAGCGCAATTGCAACAGCGAAATCAACAGCTTGTTCAACAAATGCAAGGCGACAACGCGCGCCGAATTTGCATCAACAATCTCCGGCAGATCGACGGAGCAAAACAGCAGTGGGCTTTGGAAAATAAACAGCCGCCCACTGCATTGGCCGTCGCGCCGCAAATTGAACCTTATTTGTCTGGATTGAAACTTCCGGTTTGTCCCTCAGGCGGAGTTTACACGATCAACGCGGTGAACGCAGCGCCGACTTGTTCCATCGCTGGACACGGATTGCCGCCGTAACAGGCCTTTACGGATTTATTTCCGAAACCAGCGCTAACATTTTTTCGAAAGGCGTGAAGACGCGCGCAACGGCGTCGTGGATCGTCCAGTGACAAAAACCGGAGTCGGAGATATTCAGCGTTGCAACAATTCCGACACGTCCACGGCGACGTCGGGGAAAGCCTGCGGCATGGCCTTGTCGCTGGCGTGCAAAATCGTTTTTGATCCATAGCCAGTGAAGTGCGGCTCGCGATAAAGAGGCCCGTGCTTTTTTGGGGACGTTGTTTACTTGGCCAGTTTCAACAATTCCGCGACATCCATTGCGACATCGGAAAACGCCAGCGGGGAAACTTTATCGCCGGCGCGCAGAGTTTTGTTCGCACCGTAGCCAGTGAAATGCGGTTCGCGGTAAATTTCAAGAGTCTTGGCGGGAAGATTCAATATCCACACTTCTGAGATGCCGGCCCGGCCATAAGCCGGAAGTTTTTCTTCGCGATCAAAGGTGAGCGACGAATCGGCGACCTCGATCAATAAAAAAACATCTTCAGGAACCGGGTGACGAGTGGTGTAGTCGTCGGACGAAGGCTTGAGCAACAGGAGGTCAGGTTGGGGTTCAGAATATTCGTCCAGATGCACCGGGTCTTGCACGGAAAGTATCCAGCGACCTTTGGCGACAGAGGTAAAAAAGCGTATTAACCGTTTGGTCACGCCTCCGTGAAAAGGACCGATGGGGGACATATCAATGATTTTTCCGTCGAGCAATTCAACCCTCGCGTCCAGTTTGAGCACGCCGGTTTCCGCCATGCGATAATACTCCTTCACGGTGAAACGATGTTGTGTCTGAACCAGCATGGAAACAAATTATCAAATCACTTCGGCATTTGCAATTTCACCTTGTCCGCCGCCTGCGCCATGTCTTTGTCGCCGCGACCGGAGAGGTTCACAATAGTTCCCTGAATTCATCCGGCGTGAGCCCCGCATCACGCGCGATTGAACCCATGGTGAAAGGATCAATCGGATTCGCTCGCGGGATGACCAGCCGCGTTTCTCCGTTGGACATGACGATGTGGCCGCTTTGCCGGATGATGCGGTAGCCGAGTTTTTCAAAGATGCGCACCGCGTCTTGATGCCGGACTCCGGAGAGCTTGGGCATAAATTCAAATGGCGACTTCGGCTTCGCTCACTTTGAAAAGTTTGGCTTCGTCCGCCTCGGCTGCCAACCATTCGCGGATGGCTTCTTGAATGTTGGTCAAGGCTTCCGCGCGCGTCTTGCCTTGAGAATGGCAGCCGCGCAGACTCGGACAACTCACCGAAACGCCGTCCTCATGTTCAATCAATGTGACTCGGTATTTCATAGAATTTAAGCTTTATGAAACCCCAACGCTTCTTTCAAGGCCGAACGGAGATTCTTTACGAGTTCGGCGCGGGTTTTCCCCTGGCAATTCACGCCCGGAATCTCTTCCACCCAGCCAATCCCCCAAACTGCGTCCTGCTTGATGATGGCGTTGAACGTGCGTTTCATGGCGCGAATTTAGCCGCTCACTCCGGCATTTGCAACTTCACCTTGTCCGCCACCTGCGCCACGTCCTTGTCGCCGCGACCGGAGAGGTTCACGATGATGAGTGCGTCCTTCAGCATTTTCGGCGCGCGTTTCATGGTTCAGAAATTCCCAAGTCCCGGCAGATTTTCGGGCGAGAAATTTGTTGACCTCTGTATGCCTCGGCACGGCGGAACGAAGTTTTC
>JBBQRQ010000153.1:0-6703 GCA_038214755.1 Verrucomicrobiota bacterium | reverse complement strand
AGTGAATTGGGCTCGAACCCAGGTTCCGAGTTGATTTCGGTCGATCTCCGAGAGTTGAACCGCCGCCGCCATTTTCGCCATGAATCCAATTTTGCACGGAAAACCCAATATGTCTAGCTAATTACGGGACACTAGACTAGGGAGGTGGGGCGCTGGTTCACAAAAAGTTGAACAGCGCCCTTTCCGTTTTTCCCAGGAACGGGAATCACCCAACGAAGGAATTCTGCCGCGGCCATGTTAAAGTTTCTTCGCTGCGCGAGCGGCAAACAATGCTACTGACCAACACAGAACGCGGACTCTTTTGCGAAGCTGGAAATTTTTATGTCGATCCGTGGCGCCCGGTTAATTTTGCCGTCATCACTCACGCCCATTCCGATCACGCCAGAGGGGGTTCGCAAAATTATCTGACGGCGGAGACGGGCGGAAACGTTTTGCAAGCGCGTCTCGGTCCGCAGGCGAAAATCGAAACAATCCCGTATGGGAAAACCCTTTTTCGAAACGGTGTCGCGGTGTCTCTTTATCCAGCGGGACACATTCTTGGTTCCGCGCAAATCCGCATCGAACATCGCGGAGAAGTCTGGGTGGTGAGCGGTGATTACAAAACAGAACACGACGGAATTTGCCGGGCCTTCGAGCCGGTTCGGTGTCACACCTTTGTCACCGAATCGACTTTTGCTTTGCCGATTTATTATTGGCGGCCGCAATCTGAAATTTTTTCTGAGATCAACGACTGGTGGCGCGAAAACCAATCGCGCGAGCGAACCAGTGTTTTATTTTCCTACGCGCTCGGCAAAGCGCAGCGCCTGCTCACCGGCGTGGACGCAAGCCTCGGGCCAATTTTTGCACATGGCGCGGTGAGCAAATTTATTTCCGCTTATGAAAAGGAAGGAGTGAGATTTCCCGCGATTGAATCCGCCGAGTCCGAAAAAATAAAAACGGCGCGCGGCCAAGCCCTGGTCATCGCACCGGCCTCGGCCGATAACTCGCTCTGGCTGCGAAAATTTGGCGACATCTCGACGGCCTTTGCTTCCGGCTGGATGCAAATTCGCGGGACGCGCCGCCGCCGTTCGTTGGATCGAGGATTTGTTTTGTCCGATCACGCCGACTGGAATGGCCTGCTCAAAAGCATCGTGGCGACGGGCGCGGAAAAAATTTGGGCGACGCACGGTTATACCGGGCCGCTGGTGCGATGGCTGCGCGAAAATGGAAAAGCAGCCGAGGCGATCAAGACCGAATTCGAGGGAGAGAGCGAAGGAGACAAAGAAGATTTAACTCGGAACGATTCCGTGAAATGAAGCGATCTCCCTCACCCCCGTTGTGCAGCGTTCTCCGCGAATTACGAAGAGGCGCGAATGGCACAACGCGTTTCGGAACTTTCGGGAGATGTGCATGGACGTTCCCTCTCCCCCGAGGAGAGGGAACAGACAATCGGCCTTTGTTGGAAGTTCGGAAGCTCGTTGTGTCATTCCCGCCTTCTGGTTATTCGCAGAAGAAACCGCACACAACCCGAAGGCGTCCCATCGCAATAGCCCCGGAAAAGACTCTTCCTCTCCTCGGAGGAGAGGGCCGGGGTGAGGTCGAGCGTTTCTTTTCACTGAATAGGTCCGGCCTTAACGACAGGTGCCTTCGGCATTTTCCGATTCCCGGCCTTGCAGGAAAAGTCGCGCTTTCTCGTAACTGCGTTTGTGGAGGTAGTGCAATAAATCGGGCGCGGTATTTTTCGGCAGTTGAGCAGTGATCCCGTCGAGCCGCGAAAAGAGCGGCGACAGATTTGGCTTCGGGTTCGACGACGCCATGGAGCGCACGGTATTTTCCAGTTCAATCAGACTTTGCAAAATCTTTTTTTCGGTATCGGTCATGAGTATTTGATAACGCAATCGACTTGCTTGCGCTCGTAAAAAATTTTGTTGGAGCGTTGAAGCGTGAAGCGTTGAATCGTGAAGCGTGAACGTAGGAGAGTGCGTCCCGCCTGTCCGGGTGATGGAGAACGAGTTTATTAAACAGAGCCATTGCCTGACCACAGACAGGCGCGACGCACTGTCCTACCGGGCGCATCTCACTTTCTTGCAACTTTCTTTCGTCCCGAAGGTGCGTTTGAGAATAGCCCGGCGTTTCAACGCCGGGTTGGCGTCCTACATTGGTCAAGCCCCGAAGGGACGGCTGAGAGGCGGAGATCACTCCTTGGGAATCGCTTTTTCAGCCGTCCCTTCGGGACTCGTTCTGTTCCCACCACGACCCGGCGTTCAAACGCCGGGCTATTTTCGATTGGCCCTCCGGGACGACGCACTGGCGAACATCTTGCAAAAATGAGAGACGCACTGTCCTGCGTTGAAAATTATTTTTAATCTGGCGGCTGGATGGGAAACTCATTATCGTGGCGGCGACCCGGAAAGAACCAACGTGATGCCTTCTAAAAAAAATTCGGTTGCACAACAGACGCCGCTGTTTCTCGGTCTGGAATGCGGCGGAACCAAAAGCGTCGCAGTCGCCGCGAGGTCGGATGGCCGCAAATTATTTCAATTCACGGCCGGGCCAGCCAACTTGCGTTTGCTCAATGACGATCAATTGACCAGACATTTTGCCGATATCCGGCGCGCGCACAATGGCCTGCCGGAACTCAGCGGGCTTGGCATCGGCATGGCCGGCGCGAGAACGGAGGAAGATCGAAATCGAATCCGCAGCGCCGCAGCGAAAGCGTGGCCCAACGTGCCGTGCTACGCGACCAACGATTTGGAAACGGCCCTGGCTGCGGCTGACACGGCGAACAAAAAAAAATCGACCCGCGTCTTGATCGTCAGCGGCACCGGCTCCTGTTGCTTCGGAAAAAATTCAGAAGGTCGCAGGGCGAAAATCGGGGGCTGGGGACATATTCTCGGCGACAAAGGGAGCGGTTACGAAATCGGACTGCGCGGTTTGAAAGCGGTGGTTTATTATTTTGACCGCGACGGCAAGCTGCCTTTTCTCGGCCAAAGAATTTTGCGTTCGCTACACCTTAATCATCCCAATGATCTCATCGGTTGGGTTTTAAATGCGTCAAAAAGCGATGTGGCCGGACTGGCGATGGAAGTTTTCCACGCTTGGAATAAAAAAGACAAAATTGCCGCCGATCTTTTAACGGCTGCTGCGGAAAGTCTGGCGCAGGACGCGGTGGATTGCGCCCGACAACTATCCGCTCCGAAGGGTTTTGTGGAATTTATTTCAAACGGAAGCGTTTTGCTCCAACAGCCGAAATTTGCCGCGCTGGTTCGCAGAAAAATTCTAGGACAATGGCCGAATGCGACCGTGACGCCATTGAAACGGGAGAGTGTTTGGGGAGCAATTGAACTGGCTCGAACTCATTTGCCTGTCGCCAGAAAAAATTTCGCCGAGAAAAAAAGCCCGTTGCTTGCTCCGATTAAAAACAACGGCTTGTCTCCGCTGGAAACGGCCTTTGCCCTTTCTCCGACCGAAGGGCGAAACCCGCTCTCCTTAAATCTGGATCAACTTTCTTTGTCCGAGGCCGTCGCGTTGATGCTGAAAGAAGACGAAAAAATCCCCGCAGCCATTTTGGAAGAATCCGGAAAAATTGAAGAAGCCATCAAGTTCATTGTCCGGGCCTTCAAAAAAAATGGCAGATTATTTTACGTCGGCGCGGGCACCAGCGGTCGGCTCGGCATTCTCGACGCCAGCGAATGCCCACCCACTTTTCGCACGCTGCCGGAAATGGTTCAGGGAATTATTGCCGGCGGACGCCGGGCGATTTGGTCGGCCGTGGAAGGCGCGGAGGACGATGCGACGACGGGCGAGGAGGCGATGCGGCAAAATGAAATTTCCCAGCGCGACGTCGTGGTGGGAATCGCGGCCAGCGGACGCACGCCTTTTGTTTGGGGCGCCTTGCATGAAGCCAAACGACGCGGAGCGAAAACGGTTTTGCTTTGCTTCAACCCGCATTTGAATTTTTTGAAAGGCAAGCGCCCGAATCTGATTATCGCGCCGAGTGTCGGCCCGGAAATTCTGACCGGCTCGACTCGTTTGAAAGCGGGCACTGCGACCAAAATGATTTTAAACATTTTGACGACGCTCGCGATGGTGCGGATCGGAAAAGTAAAAAGTAATCTAATGATCGATTTGAATCCTTCGAATGTGAAGCTGCGTGACCGCGCCGTGCGCATCGTGCAGGAACTCGCTTCGGTGGATGCGGCCGCCGCCCAAGCCGCGTTGGAGAAATCACGTTGGAACGTCAAAGATGCCTGCCAGATGTTGGGTTGATTTTCCGGAGGTTGAAAACGCTGCCCAAGTCCTCTCGACAAATAGGCAGCAACAAATTTTCTGAACTTCCGTTTTTTTTGAGATCGTGATTCACTCTCGATGTTGAAAGCGAACCTCACCATTTGGGACAAGCTGACTTGCGTGGTCATTTTTCTTTTGCTCGCGGCGAGCATTATGGGGATTGCGCTTTGGTACACGCCGGTCATCCAACAAAACGAGCGGATGCGCCGAGAGCGGCTGGAACTCGACAAAAAAATCGAAAAAGAATTGGAGATCGCGAAAAAACTCGATGCTTCACTCAAGGCTCTGCAAGATCCCAGAACGGTGGAACGGCTTGCGCGCGAAAAACTGAGCTACGCCAAGCCGGGAGAAACTGTCATCCATTTCGAAGCGCCGCCCACCAACAATTCCGTCGTGAAATAGCGTTCGGCGCATATATTCCTGACGGGTAGCATCTGCCTCCGGCGGGTGCGGGTTCATCTTAGTCGAAATCCGAAATCCGAAGCCCGAAAGAAATCCGAAACCCGAAGGCCGAAAGCGCCGCGGAACTGATGCGCGTCGCAAAACATTTCTCCGGGTGCTGGCGGGAAGTCGTCTTCGGTTTTCGGTTTTCGGATTTCTTTCGGATTTCGGGAATTCGGATTTCGGATTTCCAAGTCCCGCCTTCCGGTTTAATCGCACCCGCCGGAGGCAGATGCTACCCCGTCCCCAACCTCACACCGTCATGATTTCTTTTTCCTTCGCCGAGACGTGTGCTTCGATTTGGGCGATATACTGATCCGTCAATTTTTGAATTTCTTTTTCGGCGGCTTCGACCTGATCTTCAGTGACGCCACTTTTGGCTTCTTTTTTAAGATGTTCCAACGCATCCCGGCGCACGTGGCGAATCGCGACCCGGCCGTCTTCCGCCATTTTTTTTACGACCTTCGTAAATTCCACGCGCCGTTCCGTGCTCAATTCCGGCAAAACAATTCGGATAAATTTTCCCTGCACGGCGGGATTCAATCCGAGATTGCTTTTCTGAATCGCTTTCTCAATCGGCTGAATCGAACCCACATCCCACGGCTGGATCATCAACATGCGCGGCTCGGGAGCGGTGATGCCGGCCAATTCGCGGATGCGCATGTTCGAGCCATAGACTTCCACGAGAATATTTTCCACGAGCGAGGGCGAAGCTTTGCCCGTGCGAACTCCGGCAAATTCGTTTTGCACGACCTCTTCGGTCTTCATCATCTTCTCTTCGGCTTCCAATAAAATGTCGTCGAGTGGCATAAATTTTTAAAATGTGAAACGTGAAACGTGAAATCGTAAACCGTTAAATGGTCAAATCGTTCGTCATCCGTGATTGATTCCAATCCAACAATCCAATCATCCAATTCGCTTACCCCGTCACCAATGTCCCCACTTTTTCTCCGAGCACAACTCGCTTCAAGTTGTGCGGTTTGAACAAATCAAAAACGATGATGGGCATTTTGTTGTCCATGCAAAGCGAGAACGCCGTCGAATCCATCACCTTCAATTGTTTTTTCAGCGCATCGAGATAACTGATCTCCGTGAACCGTTTTGCGTTGGAATTTTTTTTCGGATCCTGGTCATAAATCCCATCCACCTTCGTTGCTTTCAAAATGACTTCCGCGCCCATTTCGTTGGCGCGCAACGCGGCGGCAGTGTCGGTGGAAAAATAAGGATTGCCCGTGCCCGCGCCGAAAATGACGACGCGCCCTTTTTCCAGATGACGCACCGCGCGCCGGCGGATAAAAGGTTCGGCAATTTGCATCATGGCGATGGCCGTTTGCACGCGGGTCGCCACGCCGTCTTTTTCCAAAGCATCCTGCAGCGCGAGGGAATTGATCACGGTAGCCAACATGCCCATGTAATCTCCCGTGGCGCGTTCGATGCCGCGTTCGCTTCCGGCCAGACCCCGAAAAATATTCCCGCCGCCAATCACGATGACCACTTGCACACCCAGATCGCGGACTTCGCCAATCTGCTGCGCCATGCTTCGAACGGCGGAAGGATCGATGCCCAGACCGCTCTCGCCGCCCAATGCTTCTCCACTGAGCTTGAGCAAAATGCGGCGATATTTTGGGGGGGCGGATTTTTTCATGGAATCGATTTTCAAGCGGACGCTGGGTTGTAACAACTGAGCCAGCCAGCGTCAACCCATGCTCAAATTTTTTTCCAACAGACGATTTAAATTTCATCGACGGTTGGTCATTACACCGCTTGAGCCACAACTTTTAAGTCGAGAACGATTGCTCGCCCTCACCCTAACCTTCCCCGAGGAGAGATTTCCCCGAAAATTTTTCGCGCATTGAACCCATGAACCGTAGCCGCCGACGTGAGGAGGCGGATTGGGCCGCCACGCAAGTTTCCGCCGCCACACGTCGGCGGCGACAGGCAGGTTGATGGGGAGGGGACTTTTAGACATAGCACGGTAATTATTATGCGCGGT
>JBBQRQ010000152.1:0-7226 GCA_038214755.1 Verrucomicrobiota bacterium | reverse complement strand
GAAGACCTGAATGCGTTTATTCGTCGGGTAATCCACTTGATTGCCAGACAAAATTGGGCAACCTGCATCCCATGAATCTTGATCGCATCCGCGAACGCTTATCCAATGGTTTTCATCCGTTTGTTCTGGAAACTTCCGGCGGCAAACGCGTGCCGGTGTTGCATCCCGATTTCGTTATTGTCGGTAAAGGCGTCGTCGTCGTCATGGGTGAGGATGATTCCATAACGACGCTTGATGGATTGCACATCGCATCAGTCGAAGACGCACTAGGTTCAAAACGCCGCAAGTAAATGCTCCTTCCTCACATCCCCATTCTCCGTTGTGGCAAAGCTTATGAAAGCCTCGATAAAATCAACGTCACCCATCATCGCACGGGCGAAACCATCGCGCAGGTCAGCAGCGTCAACGCGGGAATCATTCGCAAGGATCTGCAACGCATTGGCGAATCGCGCGCAGCGTTGAGAAATTTTCCTGTTGCGCAACTGATTGAAATTTCCGCGAAGGCGGGCGAACAATTTCTGAACGGCACTTTGCCGTTTGGCGATAAAGGTCACACGCAATCGCCGCAGGAATATATCGAGACGCTTTCCTCCACGAGTGGGCTGCCGCAGGTGATGGTGCGGCGCAATATGGAGAAGATTCATTTCGCGCTGACCAATATGAAAACGGTTTTGAACGGTTTGACGCGCGGGCTTGATCTCTCAATTCTCGACCGCGGCTTCGGCGAACAATTTGGAACCAAGCTGAGTTTTTTTCCGACGACTCAAGCCCTTGGTCTTGTCATGCCGAGCAATTCTCCAGCGGTAAATTCACTTTGGCTTCCGGCCATCGCGCTGAAAATTCCCGTCATCATCAAGCCGGGGAAAGAAGAGCCGTGGACGCCGTATCGTTTGATTCAGGCCTTCATCGCCGCGGGTTGTCCGGCGGAAGCGTTTGGTTTTTATCCAACCGATCACGAAGGCGCGGCGGAAATTTTGAAAAGTTGCGGGCGTGCGCTGATTTTCGGCGATAAAAATACGACGGCGCAATACGCGAACAATCCGGCGATTCAAGTTCACGGCCCGGGCTGGAGCAAGATTCTCATCGGCGACGATGAAATTGAAAATTGGCGCGATTATTTGGACGTGATGGTTTCCTCAATTGCCGACAATGGCGGACGGAGTTGCATTAACGCTTCGGCAATTGTCGTTCCAAAATACGCGGCGGAAATTGCCGAGGCGCTCGCGCAAAAATTGGGTCCAATTTTTCCAACGAAATCTGAGGATGAAAATGCGAAACTCTCCGGGTTCGCGAATGTGAAAATGGCGGAGTTCATCGACGCGCAGATTGAAGAAGGATTGAAAGTTCCCGGCGCGACTGATGTGACGGCGAAATATCGAACTCCCCTCACCCGCCCTTCTGGCACCCTCTCCCCCTCGGAGGGGGAGAGGGAAGGGTTGAGGGGAAATTCGCGCAAAGTGGAATTCGAAGGCGGGATTTATTTGCGGCCAACGATTGTGCTCTGCGATTCGTTCCAACATCCGCTGGCGAACAAAGAATTTCTTTGTCCGTACGCGAGCGTGGTGCAGGTTCCGCCAAACGAAATGCTAAAACAAATTGGTTATTCACTCGCAGTCACGGCGATCACGAAGGATAAAAACTTCATCGAGCAATTGACGGAGTTTCCGCACATCGAGCGATTGAACATCGGCCCGATTTCCACGATGAAAATTTCCTGGGACCAGCCGCACGAAGGAAACATGTTCGAGTTTCTCTACCAGCGAAGAAGCATTGAGCGGGCTTGGTGAATCTCCGCGTCGCAGTCGAGATAGCGAGACTTTGTGTTGAACCCACGGGCTGAATCACCAAATCACACGCACGGGATACAACTTAAATTCCGGGTCTTTGCTGACAATCTCCCAACCTTCTTGTTTGGCTTGGGCAATCATTAATCGATCAAAGGGATCTTTGTGATGCAGGGGCAAGTCCCCCAACGTAATCACGTGAGCCAAGTGAACGGGAAGAATTTGAATACCGTTGATCTTCTGCTGCTCGGAAATCGTTTCCAACAACCCACGCTGCAAGTGCAACTTGCGCAACCCAATCTTAATCTGCATTTCCCAAACGCTCGCCACGCTTAACCAAAGTAAATTGGAACGATCCGCGCAAATTTTCGCGGCGGACGCAGAAAGTTTGGCTCGATCATTGTCGAGCCAGAGAAACGCCTGCGTATCCAGCAGAACGTTCATTCAGACTTTTCGCCAAACCAAAATGACTCCGGCAAAGGAGCATCGAAATCGTCGCTCATCCATGCCTGACCTTCGTGCAATCCCAACACGCGCGGCCCTTGCGTCATGGGTTCAGCGACCGGAACCAGCTTCGCTTTCCCTATCTGCGAATCTTCAATGATGACCTCATGCCCGGCCTTCGCGAGCTTCAGCAATTCCGGCAGCTTCGTCTGCGCTTCTTCGATGGTGAGTGTCGTGTTCACGGCCAGAGGTTAGGCTTGGTTTGGCTGCGGGGCAAGCCTGCCGACTCGACCTATCAAACAATTGATCGCGTTCCTCCACATCGAGCGATTGAACCCCGGCCCGATTTCCATGATGAAAATTTCCTGGGACCAGCCGCATGAAGGAAACATGTTCGAGTTTCTTTACAAGCGCCGTTCGATTGAGCGGAGCTAATTTTGAAGACGCAGTTGGAAAAAGAAGAAAGCGGTAGAGGACTACCGCACTCCAAAACGCTCGCGCGAATTACGATGGCGCAGGAATAACGCGAAGCGTCTTGGAGTGCGCCAGTCCTCTGGCGCTTTTGGATGAGCGCACAAGAAGCCCAAATTAAACTGCATCCATCCGGCTACGGAACGCGCGGTGCATCGAAAACATTTCCAATCAACTGCGGTTTCCGCGACGCAGACAGGAGTGGCGGAATCATTTCATCCCCCCGCGAAAAATAGCGCGAATCAAATTGCCAGAACCAGAGACTGCCATCGGCGGCGAGGCTGGTGACACCGCCGAACTCGTCGGCTATCGCAATCCAGTCGGAATGTTTCCCGAAACGAACGGCAACGGCGGAATCGGGTTTTGCAACGGGGTCGTCCGTAAAACTCCATTTCCACAAAGAGCCATCGGATTTGAGAGTTATCAAGGTTTCGCCCCCACCCGTGACGGTAAGCCAATTTGATTCGTCACCAAGTTGAATACGCGGTTGAGCCAGATCGAAGCGTTGTGTTCCCACTCGCAAATCGGATGCCAGCAAGAGTTTTCCGTTTTGCCCAACGGCAATCTGAAAGCGGCCAGGATCACCAAACTGCGACCAGAACCATGCGCTCGACTTCAAGCCATCGAGACGTTCTGCGCGAGAGATGAATATGTCCTCGTCCAACTTGACGCTGTTCGTCTCGGACGCAGCACCTTGCACCCACGTCTGCCCATCTTCTTTGCGAAAAGCAGTTCTCCATTCTATCTGAGAAATCTCCGCCCAATCTGAATTCGTTCCCAAACGTTGCATCTCGAATGCTTGGATTCCCGGCCACGGTGTTTTTCGAAGCCAACTCTTACGGTTCAAACGCCATAACGTGCCGTCTCGCTTCAAGAAAAACGCCCAGGGGAAATGGCCGCTCACCGCTTTCCAATCGTTGTCCGCGCCGAGTCGCACCAAGGCGGGCGTTTCGGGGGTGGAGCGTTCGCGCGGTTTCTCCGAAGCCCAGAGGCTCCCGTCGTTTTGCACGCCAAACATGCCTTGATAACTCAACGCCACGCTCGCCCAATTCGTTGCTTCCAGAAATTTTCCACCGCCGAACAGCGGCTTCATTTTCCAATTACCCGAGAGCATCGTCATTAGATTTGGAGCCGAAGGTTCAAAGATGGCGGACCAAATTTTCCCATCGGGGAGTTGGATTGTGATTGCCTGCCCTAAATTCTGCAGCGTCACAGAATCAGTTGATCTCAGGCGAGCCGGGCCGTGCGCTGGCTCAAGCGGCGAAAGAAATTCCCACGCGCGATGGAAGATGGCCGTCGTGATTCCAATCACAAAGGCGAGCGATCCGACGAACACGAATCCGTTCCGTCGCAAAACTTTTCCGTCAATCCACACGCGTTTGAAATTCCAATACATTAACAGGAAGATCATCACCGTCATGGCGGGCACGCCTATGAGATAGATCAACCCACCACGCCAGAGCGGGAATGGGAAAAGTCTTTCCACCTCCGAAGCGCTCACGAGCAGCGTGAAGGTCACAAAAATTCCCAGCACCGCCGGAGCAAGCGATTGCAGGGTGTTGCGGGCCATCGTGGAGGCGTAAAACGAAACGACCGCGATGACGGCGGCGATTCCGAGCGGCACGAGCAGCGGGAGAAGTGGTCTCATGAATTGCAAAACTTTCGCCAGCCCAAGAATCTGTTCTGCGTTCGGTAACTCCGGATCATACTTTGCAAGTTCTTCGGCGAATTTCCATTCGATGTCCGGCACGATCCTGAAACCTTCCAACAGAAGCGGCATCGCCTGGCTCAGGACGATGGAGAACAGTATTGTGGAAAAAAACTTCACGAAAAATTGGGTGCGGCGACGCACCGGCAAACAAAGCTGACTTTCCAGTGTTCCGAGTTTCCGTTCCTCCGCCACAGCCGCGCAACCGACCAGCAACGGCATGACGAACCATAAAACCCAAAAGTTCTGGTAAATGAATTCAACTCCCGCCGAACCAAATGTTCCAATGAACTTGCGCAGGAAAATCACTCCCAAATGGAACAACGCCAGCACACCCGCCATGACAAATTGAGATTGGTGGAGTTGGAATTCTTTAACAAACAAAGCGGTGCGTGGTCGCCAAATACGTTTCGTGAGCAGAACACTTTCCGATTTTCCCCAACGGCGGAATTCTGGCAGCGCGATGATGCCACCGGTCCATTGCACATCTTGCGCGCGGAGAAAAAGTCGGCGGGCAAAAAGAAATCCAGCGACGCTGTAAAGACTCAACACGATAACAAGTGCCGGAACCGTGGACGCCGGATATTTTTCCTGAAGGCTAAGGATCGGAACCAATAAAATGGCCGGAACCAATAGCGTAAACCAAAACGCCGCCGCAACCTGGCGCAACAACAGCGTTGTCCAAAGTCCACCGGAACCGAGAGAGACGGCGAAAAGAACGGTGGTCAAAAATACATAACGAAACTCTTCAGGCTTGAACACGATATTTTTGTTGCCGAGAAGCGCGCACCATAAAGTCAGCCAAATGATTAGGATCGCTGCTGCCAGCAGAAATGTTTTGGTTCTCCAAATACGACGACGCGAAATGGGTTGCGTCAAAAGATTTGAAAAAGTTGCGGCGCTCAGTTCCCGTCCGAAAGAATCCAGCGCCATCATCAGCACCATGGCCGGAATAAGAAACATCGGAGCCGCGTTTACTAACATTCTAAAACCAGAATGATAATTGGGATCGTTCTGGTAGAAAAACACCAGGAACGTCGCGCCGAGTCCGAGAATCCAACTCGGCAGCAGCAACCGGATTTCTTTTTTGAGAAATGCGTTCATGGGTTGGTCTTTTTCAAAATGACGGAGGAAACGAAGATTTCCTCGAGGGAAAGGGATTCGGGGTGCAATTTCTCGGGCTGCATTTCGCGGAGCGCGGCTAAAATTTTTTCGCCGTTGCCGTTGGCGAGGATTTCGATTTCGCGACCAGTTTGTTTCACGTTGAGCGCGTCGGGGAAATTGAGGTTAGAGGGAATTTCGGCGAAGCGCGCGCGGATTTTTTTGAAACGATCACGAGCTTCGTCCGCGTTCATGCTCAGGAGTTCGCGGCCTTGCTCGATGATGGTGAATTCGTCAATCAAACCTTCAAACTCGGAAATCAAATGCGTCGAAACAAAAACGGTGCGGCGCGTGGCGTCGCCGGATTGGAAGGCGCCGATGACGGTCTCGATGAATTCACGGCGCACAATCGGATCGAGGCCGGAAGTGGGTTCGTCGAGGACGAGCAATTCAGGTTCGGGACAAATGGCGGCGATGAGCGCCAGTTGAGTCTTCTGACCTTTCGACATCGAACTGGCTTTTTGCGTTTCGTTGAGACCGAAGCGGCGCAACAAATCGGATTCGATGTCGCGATTCCAATGTTGGCGGAAGGAAGCGAAATATTGGAGCGTGTCGCGCACGGTCATCCACGGATAAAACGCCACGGCGTCCGGCACGTAGGCGAGGCGCGATTTCACGGCGACTTCATCGCGTTGCGGATCGAGACCGAACACGCGCACGGAGCCGGACATGGGGCGGAGCAAGTTGAGCAGACATTTGATCGTGGTGGTTTTGCCCGCGCCGTTGCGTCCGAAAAAACCATAGCATCGACCGGGCAGCACTTTGAGGCTGAGACCATCCACGGCGTCCATCCTGCCGTAGCGATGATGGAGATTTTGAATTTCAATGACGGGCGTTTCGTTGCTCATAAATTTTTCCTTAGTGTGGGTTTGCATAGTGGGGCAGGCATCCTGCCTGTCTTGCGGGCTTCCAGCCCGCGAACTCGAAACGCGGGTAAGATGCCCGGCGCGGCAGGCTGGAAGCCTGCCCCACTAAATAAATTGAAGCCTGCCCCACTATTTAAATACGCACTCATACTTATTTATTTTTCTCGCTGGCAGAAAGTTTCCGCTCGAAGAAATCCAATCGTTCCTCCACCAATTCTAAAAAGGCATCGCGATCCACTTGCAGGTGATGCGCGGTGACGACGGCTTCATCGACTTCCTTGATCAGCAATTTCTGGCGAACCTGTTTGGTGAACGGAGAGTTGTTCTCTTTCAAAAAACAACCTTTGCCGGGAATCGTTTCGATCACTCCCTGGCTTTCCAATTCCGTGTAAGCCTTGGCAATGGTGTTGCGATTGACGCGCAATTCCTCGGCGAGCGGACGAATGGAGGGCAACGGTTCGCCGGGACGAAGCACGCCGGAAGCCGCGGCGTAACGGATTTGATCGACCAGTTGCAGATAGACCGGCTTGCCCGCTTTGAAATCGATTCGAAAAACCATACTGCTCTCTTGTCCTATGCCACTATGACAGTGGCGAGTTTGGTGTCAAGCAGAGAATTTGGGGCGCATCTCGAGGGCGTGTTGCCCAAATCGTAGGGCGGGCTTTCGAGCCTGCCGGTTACGAAACTTTCCAGTTTCGTAAAAAATGATATGACGTTTTTCTCGCAGATTTCCGGGGACTAGAAAGTCCCCGGAACCGGCAGGCTGGAAAGCCTGCCCTACACGCGATGGAA
>JBBQRQ010000151.1:0-7484 GCA_038214755.1 Verrucomicrobiota bacterium | reverse complement strand
CCGTTGCGCTATCCGAATCTTTCTTGTGTCACCCTTCGACCGCGCCGCCAACTCTGCCACCGCCCAACCCAGCTTGTCCAGTTCTTCTCTCAAAATGCGACTGCCTTTTTCATCGGTGGTTTCACGGCGGGTATTGGCATGATGACTTTCCGTGGCGCGATTGTGAACGCTCTCCAATAGTTCCTTGCGAAACGTTTCATCACCCAAACACCAGCCGCGCCGAATACTTTTAAATTCATCACCGTCCTCCTGGCGTCGCCGCGTTTCCACGGATTGCTCCAATTGCTCTTGGCCAGTCGCGCAGTCTTGAGGAATACCCAATTCGCCCAGCAACCGATCCACCCGCAACCACCTTGGACGGTGCTCAACCGCCATCCTGTTCGGCGGCGTCTCAGTTCCAGTCGTCGCGGAGGCTGTGCGAGTCTTAAGAGTCTTGCGGCCAGCCATCCTTGCGTCCGATCCAGTCTCCGAATGCAGGAGGCCAGCCGATTCAGCTTTCGTGCGGGGTGTAGGGACGAAAAATTCAGTTGGATGTAAAAGTCCATCCTGCCCTGCTTTACGATTCAGCGTTGTAATAGGAGCGGCCAAGGTTTTCCTCGCAGGCGCGTTTCTCAAGTCGCCGATAAAACCGCTCGAGAATCGTTCAATCGCTACATCCGAAATCGTGAATCGTTCCATCACAAATTTATTCAAAATAAAAGTTTGTTTTAATTTTAAGTGAGAACATATTGGGCGTAATTCTAACAACATTTGCTCCGTTCGTTTTTAGCTAAAACCTTCCTCGCTATGAAATTGAATCCTCTCCTCCGTCTCGTTCCTGGCGCTACCTTGTTTACCGCGCTAATTGCCATCTCAAACCTAAGCACGGCAGCTTATCCAGACTCTGTCATGAGCGCTGGCCCGGCCGCCTACTGGCGTTTTGAATCGGTCAATGATGTAAGTCTGACCAACTCTTTCACGAACTCGTTTCAAGGCGGCGCGACCGTGACGGCGGCAGGAGGCGGTGTGCCGTTGTCAGGCGTGACAGGAAATCGCGCGTTGTCACTTGATGGGAATGACGATGTTGTTCGCACTGGCGTCACCAATCAGCTTATGTTCGCCAGTAACGGAACGTTCATGGCATGGGTCAACTTCAGCCAGTTGCCGAGTGTTGCGGGACGGCCGGTCGAGATGATTGTGAAGTCGCATTTCACCAGCCCTTTGGATTTTCTGTTCGATGAGAACAATCGGCTGGTAGGTTACGCGGGTGATTACACGACGGTTTATTATGACTTCAATCCGGCGCTGGCCACGAACACCTGGTATCATGTCGCCTTCACCTTCGACAACGCTGCTGGGTTCAAACGGCTTTATTTCAATGGCGTGTTGGTTGGCAACTTGCCGCTTAATCCCAACCTGACGGGCAGCACGGATGAAATCAGTATTGGCAACAGCTTGGTCTTCACCGACCGCTCCTTCAATGGTCGTATCGATGAGGTGTCATTATTCAACCGCGCCCTGACGAGCAGCGAGGTTCAAAACATTTTTGCTTCAGGAGGTGTAACTACTCCCGCGCCCCAGCCAGCGGTGCGAGTGAACATCGAGATCACGCGCGAGATCAATGCGCTGGAGCGAGGGATGAACGAATATTACGGGTTGGGAATTGACTTCGCCATCATCCCCGCGCCGTTCAGCAGCACCAACTCAATCTATTCCACGCACACCAATCACTTCCTCAGCATTGGCGGACCGAACGGCGGGATTTTCACGGGAAGCGGGTCTCTCTATAACACATTGGGTGAAGCGATAACGGAAGCGACCAATGGCTTGTGGACAATCGTGCTCAACCAGGGAGCGACTAATGAACAGACCTATCGCTTCACCGTGAGCGTCACGAACCTTACTACGAACGATTATGCTATCATTAACATCACGTCGCCGGTGGATGGCTCTGTGGGTAACGCAACGAATGTTCCGTTTACCTGGAACCAATCGCGGGTCTGGCCTACCAACCATCTCGATTTAGATGGGCCGACGTTTGCCTCCACCAGCGTCCCATCGGGTAGCACTAGCTGGACGAATGCGCCCACGCTTAACCTGGGCAGGTATGACTTTAATCTTTACTTGCGCACCAACGGCTCGCGCTGGGTTGGTATAACCACGCCGACCAATGCCTCGAACCAACCTCTAGCGAATTGGAATGGTAGTTCGCAGCTCACTTCACGCCGAGGTATTCGCTTTCGGGTAGGCTTCTTTATTCCACCACCGCCCGGCTTGCAGGCGCATTTGCGATTCGATGACTCAGGTTTCTTGGGACTAGACTCTTCCGGCAAAGACAATCACGCGAACTCCACCTGGTTTGGTGACCCGCCTACCTACAACGCCAATGGAAAATTAAATGGCGCGGTCAGTTTCACCCAGGGCGGCTGGTTGGAGTTCCAGGATGCTTTTTCGCAAACGCTGGGAGCGGACTTTACGGTGGCGGTGTGGGTCAAGACTACACAGAACCCCGGCAGTGACAGCGATGACGCTATCAATGGCGCGGGCATCGTGGGACGTTTTGTGGGCGAGCAGGGCAACAACACGATTCCTATAGCCTTGAATGGCTCGAAGGCGGGCTTCTTGACGGCCAATCAAAGCAACTCAGAGACCTTGCACTCGATCAGCAACATCAACAACAGCGGCACCAATTGGGTTCACGTCGCTGTCACTCGTGTGCAAGCGACCGGCGAGAAACGCATCTACATCAATGGCGTGCTCGACAACTCCGCGACGGGCAACACCAATCTCTTGGATCAAGGTGATGCCATCAGAGTGGGCTATGGCAACAACGTGACCTACAACGGTCTGCTGGATGATTTGCAAATTTATAGCGCACCGTTGACCTCCTCGGATATCGCTACTCTCTTCGCCAACCCCGGACAGGAGATAACTAATTTCGCCGCGCTGGGTGATGCTGTAGATGCGCCGCAACTTACCTGGACGACGGGAGGCAATGGCAATTGGTTCAGTGAGACGACCGTGACGCACGACGGAATAGACGCCGCCCAAAGCGGCGCAATCGGCGATAACAAGGAGACGTGGATCCAGACGAGTGTTACAGGGCCAGGAACGTTATCCTTCTGGTGGAAGGTTTCGAGCGAAGATGGCGCCGACTTTCTCGAATTCCTATTGGATGGAAACTTTCAAAACGACTTGACTGGCGAAATTAACTGGGGGCAGCAAATCTATCAAATTGCCTCGGGAACACACACGCTGCGTTGGCGCTACTACAAGGATGGTAGCGCTGTTGGCGGATTGGATGCGGGGTTTCTTGATCAGGTGAGTTATGTCCCTACTACTAATAGCACGGCGCCCGTTATTACCGTGAATCCATTCAGCCAAACTAACTATCCAGGTTATAACGTGGCTCTGCTGGCCGATTCTCCCAGCACTCCAACGCCGACCTGGCAATGGTATAAAGTTAGTTCAGGAGCTATTCCAGGAGCGACCAATAAACTTTTCATTCCTACTAATTCAGGCAACGCCAGCGTCAGCGGCAGTTACTTCGCGATAGCTAACAACTCATCGGGTTCGGCCACCAGCCTGACTGCAGTCGTCACTTTCTTGAGCGCGCCGTTGCCGCCCGATTGGTCCCGCGCCTTTAGGTCTTCGTTCACCGAGAACCCAGCCAATACCACGGAGAACTTTAACCTGGCGTCGATGCTGGATTCAGCCGGCAACATTTACTCCGTCGGTTCAGTGACCGGCACCAACGTGTTCGGGTCTGACACGCTGATCTCGGCCAATGGCTTCGCGGAAAGCTCTTTCCTTAAACAAACCGCCACCGGCGTTCCCATCTGGGGTCGCTGCATGACCAACAATGGGAACGGCAATTCCTTTCCGCGTGGCCTCGCGGCCGCTCCCGGAGATGGCTTCTATGTAGTTGGATTGTTCCGAGGCACCAACTGGCTCGGCACCAACCAACTCGTCGATACCGCGGGGGCGTCCACTTATCTGGCGCGTTTCGATGCCAACGGTAGCAATCTCTGGATACGAACCATCCTCGGCACGAATTTTAATTTTCCCACCCACCACGCACTGGTCTCCGACCCCGCCGGGAATGTCACCCTGTCCGCGCTCATTTGGGGTTACACCAGCTTCGGCACCACGAACATTTTTGCCGAGGGACAGCGAGGTGTCCTGGCGCAATACGATGCGAATGGAAATTTGCGCTGGCTGCAAATGCCTTCCGCCTGGCCCGATGGTCTGGTTTACAGCGGCGGGTCCATCTATGGTTGCATGGGTGGCAATTTGACCAACTATATCGGTGGAGTTACCAATGTTTCGGATCGTCGCCGGGCGCTGTTCTCCATCAATGCCACCAATGGCCAGGGCGTCTGGCTGCGAGCCTTCGCCGCTCAGAAGGATCAGGGTAGTCCCAACGGTTTTGGCGACAATAACGCGTCCGTCACAGTTTCAGGAACAAATGTCTTCGTCATCGGCAGTGCCTATGGAACCAACATCGTCTTTGGCCCTTACGCGTTGAACTTCCCGGACACCGTTGGCCAGTACTTCGCGCGTTATGACACCAGCGGAAACGCCCAGGTAGCCACCGCCTTCGGCAGCCGGTTCACCTGGACTTGGGCCGCCATCGCTGACGCTTCGGGCAACGTCTATGTCGGCGCCGACTTCGACACCTACTCGATCTTCAGCAGCTACATCATCGCCGCCCCATTTTATGAAACCGTTCAATCCATTGGAACCAATACCGACGTTAGAATTCCCGGACAGGCGTTCGTTGCCAAATTCGATCGCAACGGAAATCCCCTCTGGGCGCGGCTCGCGCAATCGCAATCCAGTTATCTCAACATGCGCGATATAACCCTCGCCTCGGATGGTGTGTGGGCCTGCGGTTTCTTCAACCAGATCGGGATCTTTGGCGCCAACACAATTTCTGGCGGCATCCCTCCTTATCATCGCAGCGGCTATCTCGCTAAAATCACCGATGGCACAGCGGCGGCGGCACCCGTGACGATTATTAATCCGGGGCGGAGCGGTGGAAACTTCACCTTCCAATTCCTATCGCAGTCGGGCTTTACCCACATCGTCGAAGCGCGCCCCGATGTTGCTACGGGAACGTGGACTGCGGTGAGTAACCTGTCCGGTGATGGAACGATCAAAACCATTCAAACGCCCGCAACGAACGTGGCGAGGTTCTTTCGGGTCAGGACACAATAGGAAATATTCAATCAGAGAGGGTGGGCGGGGGTGTGATTAAAAGTGGATGAGGTTCGAACCGATCTTATTTTGGACTGCGGGGACACGTCCCCGCTTTGGCTGCACGGTGGAAAAGCCGGGAAGGTTCTTCATTTTCCGCACTTTCTCCATCGCGTAACGTGCAGGAAAAAGCGGCGTCATGCCGCCGCAGTCCAAGAAAACCAAATCCAGCTTCACCCGCTTTAATGACACCCGAGAGGGGTGGTTACTTGGAGCCGTGTTTGCAAGTCAGGTGCAACCGGTGCGAAGGCGCGATGAAGTTTCTCGAAGCGCCTTCGTCACGTTCGGCGTGAAGGCAAAAGATTATTTACGCCCGCGACGGAAAACATCCCAGGCACTTTACGGCTTGAACTTCGCCCCCTAACTCTTTACTGCTTGCTCATGCCCGAACCTGTCTCCAACCCAATGGCCGCCGGTGAACCCACCACCGCCTTCACCACCCCGCGTTTGATGTCGGTCGATGCTTTGCGCGGCTTCGATATGTTTTGGATCATCGGCGCAGAAGCGTTGGTTCATGCGTTCAACCGGATGAGCCAGGGCGGCGCGCCAGCGGGCGCGGATGGCACGCACCGTTTTTCGCTGACAGGATTTTTGGCAGACCAATTTGAACACGTGGATTGGGCGGGGTTTCATTTTTACGATCTGATTTTTCCCCTGTTTATTTTCATCATGGGCGTATCGCTAGTTTTTTCGTTAAGCAAACAGATCGCCGCGGGCGGACGCAAGGAGGCGCTGAAACGATTGACGCGGCGTTTCGTTTTACTGTTTATCGTGGCGTTGCTTTATTCGGGGGGCTTCACCAATCCGTGGCCGGACATGCGTCTGCTCGGCGTGCTCAATCGCATTGCACTTTGCTATTTTTTTGGCGGATTGATTTTTATTTTTTTCAAACCAAAAGCGATGGCGGCAATCGCGATGGCGTTGCTGGTGGGTTATTGGGCGTTGATGAATTTCGTTCCGATTCGCGACCTGCAATTGGAGAACGATCATCTCGCGCAACTAGCGGAAAACGAAGGCGACGCCCAAATGGCCGCTTCACTGCGAGGAGGCAAAACGATTACGCGCGACGGCAAAAATTTTTCCACCAATTCCCGCAGCGCGCCTTATCAATGGGTCCAGGCGAAGTATGCCTCCACTTTGCAAACCACTCATGGGAAATTTGAGCCGGGTTTGAATCTGGCCAATCATTTTGATTATAAGTATCTGCCCGGGAAGAAATGGGATGTGTACTGGGACCCGGAAGGTTTCCTGAGCACCATCCCGGCGATAGGGACTTGTTTGTTGGGTGTGTTTGCCGGCCTGCTTCTTCGTAGTCGAGCTCACGATGACAGGACGAAATTGTTTTATTTGTTTTCGTTTGGGATCGCGGCAGTGATTTTAGGTTTCGTATGGGGGCTGCAATTTCCGGTCGTGAAAAAAATCTGGACGTCATCATTCGTGTTGGTCGCCGGAGGTTACAGCGCAATCCTGATGGGAATTTTTTATTGGATGGTGGATGTGATGAAATGGCAGGGTTGGTGCCAGCCCTTCGTCTGGATGGGGATGAACTCAATTACGATTTATGTCACGAGCAGTGTGATCGGAGGATTTCGAAGACTGGCGGGACGATTTGTCGGCGGTGATGTCAGAAATTTTTTCGACCTACACGTGGCCAAAGGGACAGGGGATTTGCTCGTGGCCTTCGTCGGATTAGCTCTGGCCTTCTGGTTCGTTTACTTTTTGTATCGGCGCAAAATATTTTTACGTTTGTAATCAAGCAAGAGTGTTCCAAAACTGCAAAGAACACCGGGGGCGCCTCTCAATTTCTTGCAAAATAACGGAACGCCGATCTCCTGATCGGCTCGCCGAAAATGTAGAGCGTTCCAATGCCGATCAGGAGATCGGCGTTCCGTTGCCACCTCTTTCCGAAGATTTGAAACCTGCAATTTAGTGAGATGCGCCCGAGCACCGGCAAAGCAAAAAATAGAGCTTGCCTCCAAAAAAAAAGAATGCTTCACTCGCATCTGAGCCATCTTCTGACCGCAGTAACATCGTCCACACAATTATTATGAAAAAAATCCTTCGCCCTCCGAGTACCGTTTTAGCCTTGAGCAGGTTAATGTTAGCCCGACTTGGCGGATTCGACCCTGGGTTGAACTTTTTTCATGACGCAAGTGGTTGATTTGCTGGTAAGGCAGGTCTGTGAAAAGGGCAAAAGTGGCTGTAGTGAAGACCTACCCTATTTCCACCTCCCAAAAATTGTGCAT
>JBBQRQ010000150.1:0-7545 GCA_038214755.1 Verrucomicrobiota bacterium | reverse complement strand
TCGCCACGGAATTCATGGCGCGAAACTGGAGCACAAAAGAAATGCATCGGCTCATCGCGACATCGGCGACTTACCGGCAATCATCCGTCGTCACGCCAAAACTTTACGAGCGCGATCAATACAATCGTTTGCTCGCTCGCGGGCCGAGAATTCGCGTCGAGGCGGAAATCGTTCGCGACATTGCGCTTTCTGCGAGCGGTTTACTCACCACGAAAATTGGCGGGCCGAGTGTTTATCCGCCGATTCCCGACGGCGTGTTGAGTCTCGGTTATGGCGCACCGATGAAATGGGAAATTGAAACCGGAGAAAATCGTTTTCGTCGCGGTATGTACACCTTTTGGAAACGGTCCGTGCCCTATCCGGCGATGTCGGTGTTCGACGCGCCGAACGCGGATTTTTCATGTGCGCGGCGATTGCGTTCCAACACGCCGTTGCAAGCGCTCACGACTTTGAACGATCCGGTTTTCCAGGAAGCGGCGCAGGCGATGGCGCTTCGCGTTTGGAAAGAAGGCGGCAAAAATGATCGCGCGAGAATTGAATATGCGTTTCGACTTTGCGTCGGCCGCAAGCCGAGCGAAAAAGAAATTCAGCACGCGCTCGCGTTGTTGAATGACCAATCAAATTATTTCGACGACCGCACCACGACGGCGATCAAAGTTGCGGCGCACGACGAAAAAAATCCGCCAGCCGAGGTGAATTTGCACAAAGTCGCGGCGTGGACAATGGTGTCGCGCGTGTTGTTGAATCTGGATGAGACGATTACGAAGGAGTAGAAAGGCCGCGTCATTCGTATGCACGTCATTAGTCGAAAACGTTTGAACGAATTTGCGGAGAAACATCCGACGGCACGCAGTGGCTTGGCGCATTGGTTTAAGGTTATGAAACGAGAAAACTTCGGTTCTTTTGTAGAATTGCGAAAAACATTTCCGAGCGCGGACCAGGTTGGCGGTCTAATAGTTTTTAACATCGGCGGGAACAAAGTTCGCTTGATTGCCTCGATCCATTTTAATCGACGCAAACTTTACGTGCGGGATATCTTAACACACGAGCGATAGGACAAAGAAAAGTGGAAGGAGTAGCTATGTCTAACACCCAACTTACTGAAGCGCTTTGCGCCTGGCCCCACGTCCGTCCGGCGCTCTTTGTTCCTCAATCCGAAGATCAGTACAACGAACTGGTCAGCTTTCTTGACCGTTTAATTGATGAGGTGCGCGGCGACGAAAATCATCCGCTCGCTTCCCTGATGGACGTGGTCGGTGTGTTGATCGAAAAATACGAAGACGAACATGTGCCCGTGCTGACAGAGGACTGAACAAATCGCGAAATGAATTACGAAACACAGATTAAACAGGAAGTCAGGAAGCTGATTACGCGTCGTTATTTTTTTAAAGAATGCGGAGTCGGCCTCGGCGCGATGGCGCTCGGCTCGTTGCTGAAAAGCACCAACGCTTTCGGCGCGGCGACGTCCGCTGCTGCAAATCCATTTGCGCCGCGCGCCCCTCATTTTGCGCCGAAGGCCAAGCGCGTGATTTATCTTTTTCAGGCAGGCGCGCCGAGCCAGCTCGATTTGTTCGACTACAAACCGACGTTGCAAAAATACGACGGCAAACCCGTCCCCGCCGAAGTCGTCAAAGGTCAAAAATACGCGTTCATTCGGCCCGATGCGGAGTTGTTCGCATCCAAATATAAATTTCAGAAACACGGAAAATCCGGCGCGGAAATTTCTGAAGTCTTGCCGCACCTCGCTCAAATCGTGGATGACATCGCGATTGTGAAATCGATGACGACCGACGCATTCAATCACGCGCCGGCGCAGATTTTCATGAACACGGGCTCGACGCAATTTGGCCGGCCGAGCATGGGTTCCTGGATGACTTACGGCCTGGGCAGCGAGTCGCAAAATCTCCCGGGATTTGTCGTGTTAAGTTCGGCGGGCGGAACGAGCGGCGGCGCATCGAATTGGGGCTGCGGATTTTTGCCGACGGTTTATCAAGGCGTTCCATTTCGGCGGACGGGCGATCCCATTTTATTTCTGACGAACCCGCCAGGGATCAGCGCCGAGATGCAACGCAAGTCACTCGACACGTTGAAGCAATTGAATCAGGACCGCCTCGATGTCGTCGGCGATCCTGAAATCACGACGCGGATCAATTCATTTGAAATGGCGTATCGAATGCAGACCAGCGCGCCGGAGTTGATGGACATTTCCAAAGAATCGCCGGAGACGTTGGCAATGTACGGAGCCGAAATCGGCAAAAATAGTTTTGCGAATAATTGTTTGCTGGCGCGGCGACTGGTCGAACGCGGTGTGCGCTTTGTGCAACTTTTTCACGAGGCGTGGGACCATCACAGCGACGTGACCGGCGGTGTGAAAACACAAGCGGGTTTGACCGACAAAGCCGCGGCGGCGCTCATCAAAGATTTGAAGCAACGCGGACTTCTCGATGACACGCTCGTGATTTGGGGCGGCGAATTCGGTCGCACGCCGATGGTGGAAACCAATCCGGAAGCGGGACGTAAAATGGGACGCGATCATCATCCGCAAGCGTTCACGATGTGGATGGCGGGCGGCGGCGTGAAACGCGGCGTGACGATTGGCGCGACGGACGAACTCGGTTTTCACATCGTCGAAGACCGCGTTCACGTCCACGATTTACACGCGACGATTTTGCAATTACTCGGATTCGATCACACGAAACTCACTTACAAATTTCAAGGCCGCGAGTTTCGTCTGACGGATGTCGAGGGCGAAGTGGTGGAGAAACTGATCGCGTGATTGATCCTCTTGCGGGGAGAATGCGGTCGCGGAAAATTTTGCGAAAAAAAAAGGCGGCGAAAAAATTCGCCGCCAAAAGATTTTGCGTTAAGGCCGTAGCGCAGGTTTTTAACCTGCCGTATCGCGGGTTTGCAACCCGCTGGACGTCGTCTATCCGATCCCCTGCCGGTTGCAAACCGGCGATACAGCAGCTTGCAAAGCTGCGCTACGGGCGAATCCGCGTTTAATCAAATGCATGGCCGGCGCAACAAAGAACGTTGCGAACCTTGTGGCGCACCAGTTCCTTCACCTTGGTTCGCGCGGGACCGAGATATTTTCTCGGATCAAATTCTTTTGGATTTTCAAAAAGCACTTTGCGTATCGCCGCGGTCATGGCCAAACGAAGATCGGTATCAATATTAACTTTCGTGCATCCGACGCGTCGCGCGATTTCGATGTCGGCTTCCGGGACGCCGGCGGTGTTCTCGCCCATCGTTCCGCCGTACTTGTTAATTTCCTGCGCCAATTCTTTCGGAACGCTGGAGGCCCCGTGTAACACGAGCGGGTAATCGCCCAAGCCCGCGTCGAGCAACGCTTTCTTGATCGCTTTCAAACGCTCCAAATCCAAATGTTGTTCGCCTTTAAATTTGTAAGCGCCGTGAGAATTTCCGATCGCGACGGCGAGCGAATCGACTCCGGATTCTTTGACGAACTGGACCGCTTCATCGGGATTGGTGTAGCAGCCGCCTTTGGAGTAACCGCCGCCTTCTTCGCCCTCGTCATGTTGCGCGCCGACGAGCATTCCCAACTCTCCTTCCACCACGCAATTATGCTGGTGCGCGTAATCCACAACTTTTTTGCAGGTCTCAACGTTCTTCTCGAACAGTTCGTGCGACGCATCGATCATCACGCTGGTAAAACCTTCGTCGATGCATTCCTTGCAAAGCTCGAAGGAGTCGCCGTGATCGAGGTGAACCGCGATGGGAATATTGGAGAGGCTGACGGCGGCCTCGATGAGTTTTTTGAGATAAGTGGGATGGGCGTATTGTCGCGCGCCTTTGGAAATCTGAAGCATCACCGGAGCTTTTTCTTCTTCGCACGCTTCGATGATGGCTTGGAGAAGCTCCATATTGTTCACGTTGAAAGCGCCAAGCGCGTATTTGCCTTTTAACGCTTTGGCAAAAAGATCTTTGGTGTGGGTCAGTGGCATAATTTTCCGGGTTCAACTCGCTCGTTTTCGCGAACGGGGGGCGCATAGTAGAAATGCACTCTGGAAAAGAAAACACAATAAACAGAGGGTGTCGCGTAGTTTTCAAAACAGGAATTTTTGTAGTTTTCAAAACAGGACAAATTATTTGGGGCGATTGGTGAAGAGGAGGACGGGTTTTTGTTTGGGGTCTGGGGTGTGGGGTGTGGGCCACCACGGAGTGATGGCCGGTGGGATGGAGGCAGAGGATGACTTTGTCTCCCGTCGATTTCTCCAGGCGGAGACGTTGGGTGCCGATGGGCGCTCGACCGTCGCCGCCAACTTTGATTTGGGTGCGCACGCTCCAGACATAAGGCCACCAGGGACAGCGGGGCGCGGGAGTCATGAGACGAAATATAACCGAACATTATCTGTGGGATTGATTTCAGCCGTCCCTTCGGGGGCGATATCTTGTCGCCAGAAACCTGGCGTATAAACGCCGGGCTATTGTCAGATGTTCCTTCGGAACAGTCGGGGATTGGGAGGTCGGCGAGAATTAATCCGAGCTTGTTTTTTATTTAGTTTTCTAGAAGCTGCGCTCTCTATCTCCAATGAAATTCTTTAAGTCATTTTCAATCTTCTTCGTGCTGGTGAGTTCGTTGTTTTTAGCGGCACCTGACGTCTCCAGCCAGAACGTGGTTGGTTACGTGAATTTGCCGTTGGTTGCGGGAGACAATTTGATCGCCAATATGTTGCACAACACCAACAACACTTTGAATGGCATCCTGGCGCAAACTACGCCCGAAGGTTCGACCTGCACGCTCTGGAATGCCGCTTCGGCGCAATTTTTTCCGATCTCCAGTTACACGAGTGCGAACGGTTGGAGCATCAACTATGAATTATTGGTCGGTGCCGGTGCGCTGTTCCGTAGTAACTCGCCTTTCACCAATACATTTGTGGGAGAGGTTCCGTTCGATGGAAGCCCGATTTACACTTTCCCTTCGCTTTCACCCGGCACGCATCTGATCTCCTGTTCGGTTCCGCAAGTGGCAGATTTTAATTTGGTCATGGGACGGAATCCTTACGACGGCGAATCGGTGCGCAGGCTGGATCCGGTTTCACAAAATTATTTCACAACAACGTTTCACAACGGCGCGTGGGATAACAGCGTTCCCTCATTGCGAGTCGGCGAATCCGCTTTTTTCACCGTGGTTCCGGAGCCAGCCATTGGTCCGCTGCTCGCCTGCGGGGTTTTCCTTTTTGGAATGGGACGGATGGCGTTGAGAAAAAAATGATAATTCGCGCTGGTCTTCGTAGTAATTGCGCCGCTCGGCTTTTTCGCTATGAAAATTCCTGAAGCAGTCGTCTTCGACCTGGGCAAAGTCCTGCTCGATTTTGATTATAGTATCGCGGCGAAGAAAATTTGCAGCCGAGGCAAAATGTCCGCCGACAAAGTGCAGGACCTGATCTCGCAGCCGCCGTTGCTCTTTCGCTATGAAACTGGATCAATGACGAAGGAAAATTTCTATTCTGAAATTTGCGCGGCGACCGGTTTCTGCGGCGAATTCGAGGAGTTCGCCCGACACTTCGGCGATATTTTTTCGCCGATGGAACCGATGATTCAATGGCAACGTGATCTTCAGAAAAAAGGGATCCCGACTTATATTTTTTCCAACACGAATGAATTGGCGATTCGCCACATCCGCGCGCGCTTCCCGTTTTTTGCAAATTTTTCCGGCTACGTCTTGTCTTACGAACATGGCGCGATGAAACCGGATGAGAAACTTTACGAAGTCGTTGAGCACGTGTCCGGCAAGCGCGGCGATTCAATTTTGTATCTTGATGACCGGACGGAAAATATCGCGGCGGGCGCGGCGCGAAACTGGCAGACAATTTTGCAGGAGTCGCCGGAAAAAACGCTGCGACTGGTTCGACAATTCGGTTTGTGACTTCAACGGCGGTAGCCGTTCATTGAAGAGAAACACTCGACCTCACCCGGCCCTCTCCTCCCGCACGAACAACCTGAACGATTTCCAAGATCAACTCTGTCTCCTGCTGGCGTCTCTCCACGAACACCAACGGCTGCAAGTCCAATACTTCTGCGATTCCTACTACAAAAGGGAATTGCTGCCCTACCAGCAGGAGACGGAGAAGTTTTCCAACGTTTGGACGAAACGCGCCCGCAACGAACGTTTCGCCCGCTACTGGCAGACCATGTCGGAACGCAAACTTCGGCGCCAGCGTGTCATCTTCTACATTTCGCGTTCATTGGAAAATGTGCCGAAGGCATTCCAGACCGTCGCCGCGCGCCGCGACTACTACAACACGTTGCTCGACCAACTCGAAACCGAGTTCGAGCACATCCACCGATGGCTTTTGGAAATCTTTGGTTCAGGCGGCGCGAGTTCTGCCGATGTCCGACCTCGACCATTTCCGTCACTACAAACGTTTCCTCAATCCATCGCTCAACGACCGTTTTGATTTCGACCCGGCAGAGGGATTTGCGTCGGAACTTTCGATTCAAGAAAATTGCTGGCATAGCGAAGGCAACGGCCAAAGTGATTTTGTTTTTTTCCTCGACGGCCACTATCACTCACTCATCGTCCTGACTCGCTGGCCGCGCACGACTTACCCAGGAATCATTCAGCGCCTGACAAATCTCCGTCTGCTCGATTACATCATCACGGTGAATGTTGACCCGCTCCCGATTGCATACTGTGTGCTGTCAGAATCCATCACTATCGGCGCGGCTTTGGGTGTATCTGCTACACCAAACGGGTTGCGAATCCCGTCTTTACCAGTAGTTGCCGAGTAATGCCGGGGTGACTGTTGAGTCGTATCCCGGTAATGATTTCACTGGCACTTTTACTGGCACTTGCCTTCTCTGGTATCTGCAACTCATTGCCAAATTGCAACTTGGAGTTGGAGGCGAGGGTCGGAATTGGTCGCCTAAGCAACGTCTTTCGATATAAACATGCTTCATTTTACGAGGTAGTCAAGCTAACTCTATCACTACACCTAAACTACACTTTCATTACACGTTTGCTGACGTTTTTGCTGACAGTCCTGCAGTAACTGCTCCCATTCTGCGTGCATTCCGTGAGATGGCTACTGCCAAGACTACGCATAGAACCTCGCCCAATAATGAAGGACGTTTTGTGTGCGCCCGCCCCACAAATGTTCGGCGGGCCTTGCGCATGGAGTAGGCGCACGGTTTTGAAAATTGGCCGTGATTCCTGCAACCTTGGCTCGCAACAACTGCGCATTCAATTGAAACCCGGTGACGAAGTCGTTCGCTGCCAATGCAAATCAACTCACTATGATTCGCATCGAATCAGACATCGATCTCGTGCCAGCGACCAGGCGGGCTCCCGATCCCAAGGTAACGTCACGGTTCATAGTATATTTCAACCAACGCGCGGATATCCTTCGGCTTCCACCCGTTGGCGTGAAGCTTCAACGCGCACGGAAAATTCTTCTGGCGGTATAAGCGGCTGATTGGAAGTCAGTTGATCGATCGTGCTGGACTTTGCCGTCAAAGTTTTTCACGCTGCGGTCATGGCAAAACATTCTTCGGCCCGTCACTCCGCGCGCTCCGTCTCTT
>JBBQRQ010000149.1:0-7574 GCA_038214755.1 Verrucomicrobiota bacterium | reverse complement strand
ACTCCTTCAAACTTGTTAAGCTGGACGCGTTGGTTGGCCTTCATCGGAAGGTGACAACCAAAACAACTCGTCGCCCATGAGGTATGACAGACCTGGCAGGAGACAGAAGAGTTATCGTGCGCGAGGTCGGAGTGGCGAATGCAAACGTTACCCCATCTCTTACCATCTCGCTGAAGTGTCTTGGCGTAACGCGACTTCGCGTTGTAGTGAGACGAGGCAGGGTCGATGGTGTCGCGAGTCTGGGGAACTTCCCATTCCATTTCGGGACTCATCATGGAGTGTTGAATTAACTTCCTTCCTGAACGCCATTCGAAACGCGGCCCCCAGGGAGTAGAACCTTGCGATAGATCAATCTTTCCGCCATTGCCAGTCGTAACCAGCGTAGGTCGTTTATCAATGGTGCCGTGGCAATCAATACATTCGATGGTCGTAGCGGCGCGAGGTTCGCCGTAGAGCTTTCCGTTGCCGTGAACGTCGGTTTCAAAATGGCAATCCACACACTGCATCCCGCGCGCGAGATGGACATCCTTCAAGTGAACCGCTTTGGAAAATCTATGATCATCGTCGTGAGGTATAACTTTGTCATCGAGACTGAGCAGGTTGCCTTTGCGATCCTTCTTGAAGACCGCGCGAAAGATCCAACCATGCCCGTGGTAATCGGCGAACTGAGTTTCTTTCAGCTTTGGATTTAGCTCGGCAACCTTCTCTAAAAACTCCAGGTCACCCCACAATCCACGCGCCGCCGCAGCCTCTGGATTTTTTTGCAACGAGGCAAGCAATTCCGTATCGGTCGGATTTTTTTGTTTCTTCGGATACATGAACTCGCCGTCGCTCTCCTGGTCCCACCAGGTATAACCGAGATAAGGATTCACAAAGAGGTTACCCTGATGCATGTGGCAGTTCATACATTGGCTGCTCGGGATGGAGCGCGTGAACTCATGCTTGATAGGATGGCCACGCTCTTTTTTGGAAATCATCGGGTCATCGCCGAAGCTCAAACCTTGATTGCCATACTTGCTATACCAACCGGAGTTGGCCGGTGAGCGGTCGTTCGCATAGATGACATGGCAAGCCGTGCAACCACTCGAACGATAATCGCCGGGATGATCGTTGGAACCCATGAAGCCAAGCAGCGGATCGTGCAATCGCGTTTTTTGCAGACCGAGAAAAACTGGATCGGTGCGATTCAACGTTCCAAGTCCGCGTTCCGACAAACGACGCGCTGGTTTCCCGGGAGCTTCAAACGCATTGGGAATTCCGAGTTGCGATTGCTTTTCTCCGCCGCGCTCGAAGATGCGCAAAATATTTCCCGGCTGACTGATGTTGAAACGCGGCAATGGATCGATGAATGGTAATACGCCATTGGTGCGAGTTTCCTCGGCGCTCGGCACATAAGGATTCACCAGCCTCAGAGGTTCTCCATGCAAACCATACGCCTGGCCGTAGCGATAATTTTTGTGGGGCACGCTGCCGTTGTTGTAGAGCGCCGCACCCCAAAGCATCGCGCCGTGATTCATCATGCTGTTCTGCACGTGCTCGATGGATTCCTTGTGGCAAAGTCCACACGACTCTTTCGCCACGCGCAAATCGCCAGGGTTGAGGAAGCGAATAAATTCCGCCGACTCCCGGTTGAGCAGCACAGTGGAGTCGCTGGGATTCGCCGAGCTTTCCCAGAACACTGGATTCTCCGGCGCGACGTGAGCTTTGCGTTGCGTGAGTCCGGGAGTTGGATTTCCGCCGTGACAATCGGCGCAACCCAGCACGACGTTCGGCGAGTTATGCATGTCCTTGGAATTTTTGTGACATTCCAAACAGCCGCGACTTTTGGCGAAAGCTTCGTCGTGAGTTTGATCAATCCAATTGCGCGGCTGGGGCGAAACTGTTTTCGGCAAATCATGCGGCACAGAAATCGGCGGGCCAAAGGCAGAGCTTTCTGCAAAAGCGGATGCGCAGAGGACAACGAAGGAAAAAATCAGGCTAAAGAATTTGGAGCGATGCAGGTTTAACACCTTGAGTCTCCAGTTCAGACCAAGTTTTCGCCGGTGTGTCATGTCCGTTCGACGGATGGAAAGTCACAATCCCTTTCACTATATCTAAGCAGTCACTTCGCAATACGATGCTTCTGAGCGCGGTTCCGGAATTTCCTCTCCAGCCAGGCGCAAACCCTCAATGTGAAACTCAACGGCATCGTGCATTTCACGTTCGACTTTCTCGCGTGAAGAGCCGGTTGCGACGCAGCCCGGCAAATATGGAGAATACGCGGAATACCCGGTGGAAGTCTGCTCAACGATAATTAAATAACGGTTCATTTAAGTCCTGCTTGTTTGAGAATACTGTTTTTAGTTCCCGGAGCAAGCTCATCGCCGGGCTTGCCGGCAATCGTGACCAGCCCGCGCTTGCTCGCATGTTTGTATTGGCGATGACTGCCGCGCGTACGGTCGAGATACCAACCATCGCCTTCCACACGCTTGATTGCTTCGCGAACTTTCCTCCAGCAATCAGTAAGTCAGTGTCACGGCGATGAGTCCGCTGTAAAGAAAATCATCCGTTTGACCGCGTCTGCTCCGCGTATTGTATCCCGGCACCGGATCTGTGCTGCGCCGATAAATATCGCGAAAACCGCGTCCCGGAATCAACGCGCCAAATCCTGCCGAGATGATGATGTTGTCCGTGAGCAGCGGCCGATATTGAAAACCGATGCTCAAATCCAAACCAATTTCCGGATTGATTTTATCCGTGAGCAACGCGGTTTTGATCGGAGCGGTCTCTGCCATGCGAATGTAATTCACGTTGATAAAATTTCGCAGCTTCGGCGTGAGTTCGATTTCTGTCCCGACGCCATAAATAAAAACGCCCGGATTTACAAAGTTCGCCTGACCTTCCGTTTTGGTTGTGCGCAAATTTGGAACGAGACTGCTCGACGTTTTGAATCCGACCGAAGTTCCCGCGAGATTGAATCCTTGCCGCACGTAATAACTGAACGGGCCGCCCGTGAAATTTGGATTGTCCAAAATAGAATCGAATCCAGTGGCGGTGCCATCTTCCGCTTTGCCATCGCCGGACGCATAAAAAAACGAAGCTTTGTAACGAACCCAATCGCGGTCGTAGGAAAATTCCACCGCGCCCATTTGCGAATTGATATCCACTGGACGTCCGGCCAGTCCGTTGAAATCATCGTGACCCAGCACTTGGTAAAAAGCGTGATTCACATTCAGCCGTCCAATGTGGCCGTCGCCCGCCCAGCCTAAATAATACGCATTCACATCGTGCGAGACGACGGTGCCGAACGGCGCGGGTCGCACGAGATTTCCATTCTTGTCGTAGTGCGGGCGGCCTTCATCGAGGTTCGCGTGAAAGCTCAATTGCGCCGTGTAGCCCTTCGCCAAAAAATCCTGCCGATAAATATTCGCAATCAAAACGCGTTGGTCCCGCTGATCGAAAGTGTTGAGACCGGAGTTGCTCTCCTTCTCGCGCATGTCGAACACGGCCAAATTATATTGGTAGCGATTGTTGTCGATGTTGCCGAAAAGTCTCCCCCCGAAATTAATGTCGTTAAAAATAAATCCACGAAAGTCGCTGTTGAATACCTGATTGCCGACGCGCATCGCAAAAAAATCGTAAGTGTCCGAGAGATCGCCGAGATGCAGTTCGCCGAATCCTTCCTGCAACGCCCACCATGAGCGAAAGCGCGTGTCGCCGCTGGCAGGATTCGGGCTGATCACGCCAGTCTCTGGCGCATCGACGTAATTGACATTGAAAACCGGACGCAAACGAATGGCCCAATGCACCGGCTGAAAAACGGTTTCGCCCTCAAACAATTCCATCGCGACGGAAAAGTTATTCTGGAAAAAAATCGATTCGCTCTCGCCAAAAAATTCCGAACTGTTGGGTCGCGACGAACTCACACCACTCGGTGTCGGCAAGCGGCGCGCTTCAAAAAGCGTTTCCGATTCGGCGGTTAAATTCAGAAAAATATTTTGACCGATGACCGGCAAATCACCTTTCAGAAGACTTTGGCGATACGGATGCCAGAGGGCGGGCGGGGATTCATAAGGCATTTCGGTTTTGCCGCTGGTGTAACGCCGCCACGGCGTAAAACCAATCCGCCAACGATTCGTGACCGGCTCCGCGTTGGCTGGATAATTGGGCGGCTCGTAGCTGAAACGATAATCCGGGTTGTGAAATTTGTGCGGAATCTTTTCGTTGGCGAGGGTGCCTTCGCGCGGCAATTTTAAACGATCGGGGAGCGATTCCAATTGATAGCTATTGGTCGTTTGTTGCTCGACGGCTTCGAGTTGATTCAATTTTAAATTTTCCCGTCCCGGCTGTTGCAAAAGTTTTTCGTATGGCTGGTCGGGCGGCTCCAGAAAAATTCCAAAGTTGGTTTGAAAAAAAGTTTCATTCGTCACGGGCGCTTTCAACATGGCGCCGGGATCAGGATTGAAAAAATAATTTGTCGTCGCGTTGACGCTGTTCGTTGATCGCAACTGCAACGTGATGTCGTTGGTGGTTTCATAAATTCTTCGCGGGGCAATCCCGGAATCAGGATTGAATTTCGAGGGCGGCAGAGGCGGCGATTCGCGGCTGATTTTTTGGTGGGACTTGACCGTCTCGCCATCCGTTCCAGTCAGTTCCCGCGGAGAAACTTCATTCGTCAATTGCCCCAAAAGTATTTCACGAGAAAAAGGAATAAAGAAAATCATCAGCGCCAATCGGCGAAACCTATTTCCAAAAATGTGCGCGGCAAATTGCATCAGGAAAAGCAGGCGGTTAAATCAATAGGAGCGCGGACAGCCATGTCCGCGTGAACCGTGAGGGGTGGAAACGCCTGGATTTTTATCCGTCTCGCAAAACGCGGACAAGGCTGTCCGCGCTCCTGTTGGTTGGAGCAACCCGTCCGCAATATGTACCCAATGGTTCGTGAAAAAATTTTTCGGGTTTGGCGCACGGATTTGTTTGTGCTAGCAACTAACAAAACTGAATCATTATTTCCAGAGTGAAATCCCACTTTATAAAATTTGCCATCTGTTTGTTTTCGTTGGTGCTGCTTGGAAATCGGACCTTGGCGCAGATGTCCGTTGCCGATGTGGAGGCAGTCATCGCGCAAGCCGCCACACGCGCCCAACAAATTGCTTCCAACAGTGTTATCGCGGTAGTGGATCGCGAAGGTTTTGTTCTGGGCGTTTGGGCGGTGACGACCAATTCGCCCACGTTCGTTTTGGATATTGAAGATGGCATTACGAAGGCGGGCACGGCGAGTTTTTTGAGCAGCGACCAACATGCATTCACCTCGCGCACTGCCGGATTTATCGTGCAACAAAATTTTCCACCGGGAGTGAAAAACAAACCAACCGGCCCGCTCGTTGGTGTGAATTTTTCCAATCTCTCATTCAGCGACGTGAACCGATTTAAAAATCCGAGCACGTATTCGACGAATGTTTACGGTGGCAGCGGCACGAACGGCGGCGCGATTGGGCCGGTGGCGGCGTTGAGTGGCCTGGCTGGGTCGCCCGGCGGAGTGCCATTGTTCAAAAATGGAAAATTAATTGGGGGAGTCGGCGTGGCCGGAAACAGTCGAAAAAAGAAAACCGGCATTCCCGCGCTCGACGATATTCAGGCCGCGCAAATCGGGGACGTGGATGAGGACATCGCGCTTGCAGGCCAAAAGGGTTTTCGTCCGGGAGAAAATTTTTTGGGCACGCATGTTTTCATCGACGGCATTCGTTTGCCCTATGTGAACAGTTCCACGCGCCTCACGACCAACGCGCCGTTGGGCAGCATCGGAATGGTTCTCCCGGATTATCCCGTGACCAACTCGCCGACGGTGCGTTATCCCACAATCTTTCTTGCGCGAATGACCAATGAAATTCGCGCGCCGATCATCGACGATCCACTTCCGGGTTTAGTGAACGGCCAGCCACGCTTGTCCTCGAATGAAGTGACTTCGATTCTCACGCTGGCCGCCCAACGCGCACGCATTACACGCGCGGGAATCCGTTTGCCCGCTGGCCAGCCTGCGCAGGTCTTTATTTCTGTGGTCAACAATCCTGACGCGGACGGTGTTGCTCCGTCGATTCTCGGAACCATTCGCACGCCGGGCGCGACGATTTTCAGTTGGGACGTCTCGGTGCAAAAGGCGCGCACGGCGGTTTATTTTTCCGATCCGAACCGAAATTTATTTTCCATTGCTGACATTGCCATGTCATCGCGCACGGTTGGCTTTCTCGCGCAAAGTCATTATCCCCCGGGAATCACCAAAGCCGCGCCTGGCCCGTTTCTCGGATTGCAGGAAATGTTTTCTCAGTTCGCGCCCATCCCTTTGACCAACATCTTGAACGGCGTCGTCGCCACCAATCTGCCTCCGATTGATCCCAACTTGACGAATGGAATCACAATTTTCCCCGGGGGATTTCCTCTTTATCGCCACGGCGTTTTGATCGGCGCCATCGGGGTGAGCGGCGACGGCATCGATCAGGACGACATCATCGCGGCCTCGGGCACGGTAAATTTTTTGCCGCCGGAGAAAATTCGTGCCGACCGATTTATTTTTCGCGGCGCGCGTTTGCCCTACGCAAAATTTCCTCGCAATCCGTCACTGTAGGGCAGGCTTTCCAGCCTGCCGGTGCGGGCGACTTTCCAGTCGCCCGGAGATCGAGTAGTCGCCGCGGCAAAAAACACCGGACAAGAATGTCCGGTAACCGGCAGGCTGGAAAGCCTGCCCTACGACGATGCATGATACGCGCTACTCCACGGCCAATCTTCGGGGCGTTGGCACAATCCGGCATTCACAGGATTCATGGCTGTATAATTGCGGCAACGATGCAGATCCTCATCGTCACGAATCAGGTGATCGTAGGATTCGGCTTGCCAAAAATTTTTTCCGACCCGGCTGAGCCGGCGATTTGCCTCGTGGGCGCTAAAGCCCTTCCAGCTTTGCAGAATTTTGCTGAGCGTCCATTCGCCCAATGGTCGGACCACGCCGTGGACGTGATTGGACATGACCACCCAGGCGAGCAAATCGAATCGTTGTCCGGCATGGAATTTTAACGCATTTGAAACAAGTTCGGCGATCACAGGATTGCGCAACCAACAATCGCCTCTCCCGATATCGAGGTAAGCGTCCACACGCGTTGAATACCAATGAAAGAGTTCCTGTTGTTCATGCCAAGTGAGAGGACGTTTTGCCGCGACCGCCTGTGCGATCATCTTTTCGCGTTCTTCTTTTAATCGCAAAAGCACATCGGCGGGCAGAGTGCCTGCCAATCGAAAAGTGACGAAATAAGAAGCGGCGTTGCGTTTCAGATGCGGCAAATGATCGCGATGATGAAACCCAGCGGCGAGATGAGGTTTAGTCGGGTTCATGTGCGCGATGGTAGCGAACTCGTTCGCCGTAGGGCAGACATTCTTGTCTGCCGGTGTGCGGCGCTTTCAGCGCCGTGTTTCGAGGGGAACAAATCTATTTTCACCGGTGTCTCTATAACGATTGACAATATAAAAACCAAAACACGACTGGAAAGTCGCTTAACCGGCAGGCTGGAAAGCCTGCCCTACAACGTGCGGTCACTCGCATGAAA
>JBBQRQ010000148.1:0-7751 GCA_038214755.1 Verrucomicrobiota bacterium | reverse complement strand
CTGCCACCCGTAGGTGTCTGGACCGTGTCTCAGTTCCAGTGTGGCTGGTCGTCCTCTCAGACCAGCTACCCGTCTTAGCCTTGGTGAGCCATTACCTCACCAACTAGCTGATAGGCCGCGGGCTTATCAAGAAGCGTCAGGTCTTACGATCCCCAACTTTAAAAATCTGAAAATGCTTTCTGATTTTCACATCCGGTATTAGCTCGCCTTTCAGCGAGTTATCCCAAACTTCATGGCAAATTACCCACGTGTTACGCACCCTTGCGCCGCTCCAACTTGAAAATATTGCTACCTTCAAATTAGCGCTCGACTTGCATGTCTTATCCACGCCGCCAGCGTTCGTTCTGAGCCAGAATCAAACTCTCCGTATAAACGTTAGTTGATTCGTCGAACTGATTAGGTTCGAACTGTTAATTACTGATTAAAACTCGAAGCTGACCAAACTAACTTGGGTCAACTTCAAGGGGCTCTAACTTATCGCACAATTCAATTTTCAATGAGCATTGGGTGACTCCACCCGAAAAATTCGTGATCCTCTTAAGGGATTTCCCTCAATGCAGGGGGATAAAAAATCCGAGAGCCGAATCTCGTATTTCACACTCGGCCTCTCAGACCTCGTTCTAGTTGCGCGTTGAAACTATCTCAATCGCGTCGGCTGTCAAAATCTTTTTTTTAAATTTTTTCAGCCGCTTTGTCAAAGACTGCAACCAATTCATTTGGTTGGGAAAAACTGTCAAAAAACTTTTTAAAATCCTCAGCTTTTCTTCGCCCCGTTTTCGCGAGCGGCGCAGAAACTAGACTTACTTCAACAGAGCAGCAAGTATTTTTTTTACTTTTTTTTGCGTGCTGCTTTTTGATCTAAATCCCACTGGAATTTGTCCCAAAAAAGGCATCGAGAAAACCTTCGCGCCAGAGGCCAATTTCCGGAGGGTCCTTTGATTGGAAAGCGCAGAAACATCCTTCCTAACCCTCCCCATGAGAACCAGGGCAAGTTCCTTCAAGCCAGCCTCTTGCAAGGCGCAAAGGGTCAGCAACGAGTGGTTGATTGTGCCCAATCGATTTGGGGCCACCACCACAACTTTGGCGCGCAAATCTGCGATGATATCCAACATCAAAAAGTCTCTGCCCACAGGAACCATGACTCCGCCGGCCCCTTCCAGCAAAAGGACATCACAACGTTTTTCTATTCCGCTAATTTTCTCCATCACCTCCGTCAATAAAATTTTTTCCCCAGCCTTTTCTGCCGCAACAAATGGAGCAATCGGTTCCGGAAAAAAATAGGGATTCATGTCCACGTCGGACAATTCTCCGGGTTGAAATTTTTGTAAAATTTTTACGTCATTCCGATCACCTGTGCAGAATGGTTTCATGGCAAGCGCGTGAATTTTTTTGCCGCGCAAATATTGAAGAAGGAGCGCGGTCAGCACAGTCTTTCCGACTCCCGTGTCTGTGCCGGTGATAAAAATAATTTCGCCCACGAAATTTTTTTACTTCCAATAAAATTTTAAAATCCCGAAATCGCTTCCACGATTTCCGCGCCGGATGACGGCGAAATAATGTCGTGTGACGCCACCCAATTCCACATCGACTTGAACCTCGAAAGTATAGCTTCGCACATCGCAATATTGCGACAATTGCGCGACAGCCTCGCGTCGCATCCCCGGCACGTTCACCACTTCTCCCACGTTGTGCAAAGGAAGATCGTCGTCGGTACCGTCAACCCCATCTGGTCCGGACCGAAGTTGAATTACTCCCGCGGCGATATTTTCATCTATGATTTCAAGCGCCGCTTGCGACGCGGTGTTGAGATTGATTTTTCCACTCGACAGCGTTGTGAAAAAATCCACTAAGCCGAAAGGATACGAGGGCGGCGGTTTATTATTGAAAATCGGGTTGCCGCGCGATTGAAATGCGGAAGCCGGATGATTGGTGGAAGCGGAGCCCCAATAAATTTCTGGATTTTCAAAAACTCCTTTGATCAAAAGCAATTCGGAGATGTCATCCAGCGGCCCATTTTTTGCGACATAGGGCGGATTCAAATTCATGTAGTAATCACTCTCTGCGCCACTCAAATGCGCATCCTCATCTTTGTCCACCCAATCGAGAATCGCGTCGCCAATCGCCGGAGTTAAACTCGCGTCCACTCCCATAATCGTCATTGCCTTTCGTAACATCGTTTGGTCAGCCAAGTTGATGTTAAATTTTCTTTCGAGGTCAGTTATTTTTACGGAAAAAGTTCCCGCGCCCAACTGAATATTTTGAAGGGAAATGTTAGCCAACGGAGAATTACTCCCACCAATTCCGCCTGACCCTCCGGCCCATTTTTGATTGAGCGCTTCGTAATTTCCCTCGTTGGGAATGGTGGCTTGTTGCGCGATGACGTAGCGCGCCAGTTCTACTCCAGAGCGTCCAAGCCATTCGAATTGTGAATCGTTATTCGCGTTTCGAGCGAGCGTAGTTTCGATTTTCATCGAGTAGGCAAATGCTCCGGCCAATGTCGCCAAAACTAAAATGACGAGCATCACAATAATTAGCGCGATTCCACTGGATGAAGATTGGAGTCGAATTTTCATGCGTTAACGCGATCTCCGCGGCGGCGGGAGTCCACCGCCAGGATTGATTCCGCGTCCGGGACCACTGGGTCCCCCGGGAGTAAAACGCGGATCTCCGTCGCGTCCAGGACCTCTTCGTGGGAATCCATTTGGATTATTCGGATTGGGATTTCGAGGATTGTTCGGATTTGGATTATTCGGATTGATATTCGGGTTATTCGGATTTGGATTTCGAGGGTCGTTCGGATTCCGAGGATCGTTTGGATTAGCGCCGCGAGGGTTCCCCGGTTGCCGCGCCGGTCGTTGGACATCTGCTCCGACCGCTATCGAAGGCATCGCAATAATTCGGGAAGTAATTTCTGAAGGTTGTGAGGATGACTTCGGGAGATGACCCAGTCCCAGCGAAACTCTCACCATCAGCGGAATGACATTGGTTGTTTGCAATTCACTGGCCCAGTCCTGCAACTGCGCGTCCCAAAATTCCAAGACAAACAAACTCACGTCGCGCGCCAATGTGACTGGATACGCCGACACGTCGGAATTCGTCACGAGCAGCAAAGGAATTTGCGTCATGACAAGTTGGTTGGTTCCATCAGCGCCGGGTTCCACGGCGAACGTGACGCGCCGCACCACTTGATCGCCAAATAATCCTGAACCGGGAAAAGTTTCCGGCAAGCGCGCCGTCAAACTCAGCCACGCGAATTTCGGGTCGCTCGTGTCGGCGACGAAATTGTAGTAGCGAATATTTTCGGTGTAGAGTTGCGTCGTCAAGAGTGCGTCTTCAATGGTGCTCATCGCAATTCGCGACCGTTGCGCTTCCGCCGCAGCGTCCATTCCGGCTTTCGATCCGCGAACAATCGCCGACCAACTTGAATAAACGGCGATGATCACGACGCTGAAAATCGTCATCGCGATCATGACTTCTATCAGCGTAAAAGCGCGATGTGATCGACTGACAAGTAAGGAACGTCGAGCATTTAAGCCGGAATTATTTGGTGAAAAGAAACGCTCGACCTCACCCCGGCCCTCTCCTCCGAGGAGAGGGAGAATATTATTCAGCGCTGGAAAATGTTCACCGCTTAACGACCGATCGCGCGTGCTGAGTGCAGGTTCCCTCTCCTCGCGGGCGAGGGCGAGGGTGAGGTTATTGACAGCCAAGACGCGCACGCCGGCCGGTCCCCTCTCCTCGTGGGAGAGGGTTAGGGTGAGGGCGAGCAACCTTCTCCACCCGATGGCTAAGAGATCGCGCAAAAACATTTTGTCCTTAAAAAAATTTAACGTTTCTCATCTGAATTTGCTTCGCGTGCTCAAGCCAGTCGCTGAATCAGGCCGATATAAAAAAATGCTCATCGACGAATCGGGATTTCCTTTGTTGAAAACGTTCACATCGATTTGGAACAAGCCATTCGTCGACGCCAAACTTGTCTCAGTCGTCCAATCGTAGCCGGGATACAAGTCGCCGAAATCGCCGGAGTCAGTGCCTTCTTCCAATTTGTTGGTCAGTGAAAGTTGCGCGATCGCCATCCCTGGCGTCGGCACATTGCGCGTCAACATACGCGCCCCGCGCAACGATTGTCCGACCAAGGCAAGAATGGAAAACATCGCCACGAAAAAAATCGTCATGGCAATCATCACTTCTAAAAGGGAGAAGGCCAGCGTGGCTCGAGAAACATAAGTCGTAGCCGCCGACGTGAGGAGGCGGATGCGCGGTTCTTCAGCGGAAATCCGCCTCCTCACGGCGGCGGCTACGGGCGTCAAGGGACTTATTAAACCAGTTGAAATTTTCATCGCAGCACCTCCACGTCGGCCAACCCGGTCACAACTTCCAAACTAATTTTTCGCGACTTTTGATCGCTCGAAGTCAACACGATGGTAAATTCGTCCGAGGTCCCGTTCCCGTAAAAATGCACGCGCGCTTCGTCCGCGTCCTCGAACTGGATAAAATTGACTCCGAGAATTTCGATCCCGACATCGTTCGGAATCGTTCCCGAAAACGAACCGCCAGTGACCGTCTTGTCTTTGGGGCGAATGACGAGTTCCGAAATATTTCCGCTGAGAATTGCCGCCGCCCTCGCGGAGTTGCACGCCTCGACCATATCGCTAACCGCTTTTCGCATCCCTTCTTTTTTCAACGCGTGAACCACCGAGGGAATTCCCATCGTCACGATGATGCCGATGATTGCGACCACCACCATTATTTCGATCAACGTAAAAGCGTGGCGGGCGAAGCGTTCAAAGTTCAAAGTCCAAAGTTTAAAGTTCCTTCGACTCGCGACTGTTGATTCTCGATTAAAAATTTTCATCGCGCGCCGCTGATGTTGGAAATCAAATTGAACATCGGCAACAAAATGCTCAACAGCAAAAAGCCCACGCCCACCGCCATGATGATAATCAAAACCGGCTCGATCAAACTCGTCATCACCCGCAGCGCGATATTCAATTCGCCCTCGTAAGTGTCGGCCAGATTACCCAACGCACCCGGCACATCGCCCGTCTCCTCGCCGATCTTTATCAAGTCCACCATCAGTCTCGGAAAAATCTGACTGCGCCCGATCGGTTGAGCGATGGTCTTTCCATCAGTCACTTCTTCGCGAGTCCGGGCGATGGCTTCTTTGATCACGCGGTTCGGAATCACGTCCTCGGTAATTTTCAGCGCGGTCAAAACCGGCACGCCATTTTCCAAGAGCGTTTGCAAGGTCCGACAAAATTGTCCGAACAAATTCAAGCGAACCACTCTGCCAAAAACCGGCGCGTTCATTTTCCACTGGTCAATTTTCCGTTTGCCCTGCTCGGTCGATTGGAACCGTTTAAAAATAACGACGATGGCGATCATCGCTAAAATAGGAAGCCACCAATAGGACGAAACCATTTTGCTGAATCCCATCAGCAGGCGCGTGGGCAAAGGCAACTCCATATTGAAGCCCGTAAAAATGGTCATGAATCGCGGCAGCATGAAGAACATGAAAAAAGCGACGATGCCCGCTCCCACGCAACAAACCAGCATGGGATAAATCATGGCGGATTTAAATTTCGCCTGCACCTCGGCGAATTGTTGCTGATGCGTCGCCAGCCGTTTCAAAACTTCCACCAACGCGCCGCTGGATTCTCCCGCCTTCACCATGTTGATATAAAGATCGGAAAAAATATGCGGCTGTTTCGCCATCGCCGCCGACAAACCTCTGCCCTCCATCACTTCCTGTTTCAGTTCCTTGCTCACGTCTGACGGGATTCCTTTGGACTCGAGATGAGTCATGCTGTTGAGGGCGACGGTCAGAGGCATTCCGGATTTGAGCAGGTTCGACAACTGAGTGGTGAACGTCGCCAACTCCTGCAATTTCGGTTTGCGTTTGCGATTTAAAAATTGCCGTAGCGATGGCGGCAAAATCTGCGAACCTGTCTGAGGCACGCCCGCGCGATCCACCGTGATGACCGCGCCGGCCTTCGGCGCATCGACCGCCACCGGGAAGAGACCGAGCCGCTCGATTTGCAAGAGCGCCGCCGAACGATCCTGCACGTCCAACACGCCTTGCACGACTTCACCGGAACGGCGTCGCGCCTTGTAAGAAAATTGGGCCATATTGTTTGAGCTATCAGTTACCAGCTATTGGCTATCGGCGATGAGTTATCGGCTATCGGGCCTCAGTTAGCGACTATCGATTATCGTCCGTCGGCGATCAGCGTTCCGTTTTCACTTTTCAGCTTTGTGTTTTCGCCACTCAGCTTAGCGATCCAGGAAAAATCAGCAAACCCTCTTTGCTCTCCCGCGTCCGCGTTCCGAATTCCAAGTTCCGCGTTTAGAATGAACCCCGCGCGCCCGGAAAAGTTGCCGTTTGCAGAGGTTGAGGGTTGAAGGTTGAGAGTTGAGGGCCAAAAAAAAGTTGAGGGAGGGTTGAGAGGATAACACGAGTCCGTCACTCAACCGTCAACCCTCAACCTCTGCAAAAAAATGTTCAACTTTGAAAAACTTGAAATCTGGCACGAAGCCATCTCCTTCGCCGACTTGGTCTATAAACTCACCCGCCGTTTTCCCGACGAGGAACGATTCGGCCTTACCAATCAAATGCGGCGCGCGGCTGTGTCCATCTCATCGAACATCGCCGAAGGTTGCTCCCGATCTTCCCAAGTGGACTACGCGCGCTTTGTGGAAATCGCGACCGGCAGCCTCTTTGAAGTCGTTTCCCAAGCTACCATCGGGTGCAACCAAGGTTTTCTTAACGAAGCTGATTACCAACAACTCTACCAATCCGCCGAAACGCAAAGCCGGATGTTGAGCGGACTGCGAAAGTCGTTGAGGGTTTGAGAGGTTGAGAGTTGAGGTCGGAACTTGTTCCCCCCTCAACCCTCAACTCTCAACCATCAGAAGCTTCCTCCGTGCGCAACGAATAATGTTTGAGCCGCAAGGTCTGCCGGACTTTTTCCGACAACAGTAGGGGCTGGCCATTTTGTCCTTGTCTTCGCGGAAAATTCTCCGATGCTTCGCTCATAACTGAATTGACTGAGAAGACAACATGACACCTACTTGTCAGTTAAATTTTAGTTCGCCACTGCGACCTAACGTCTCCTAATAAAATTAGGCCAACATTGAAGCGGCATATTTACTGTTAGGCGGCACTACGCACATGCACATGTCACGCGTGACAATTGCCAAGATGGGAGTCGGTCTGGTTACCCTTGCTGCCCTCGGGGCTGTCGCAAGCTGCTGGTTATGCGCTGAGTCGTATCTTCAACACGTAAGCTACGTCGGAGTTTATTGTGGCACTGGTCACAAGGCCGCAGGTGATGCCCTCCACCGGATGACCATCGTATGCGCGCTTCCCTGCACGGTTGGCGCAGTGGTCGGATGGCATCTCGCTCGTGTCGAGCGGCTTTGCGTCCGGTTCTGCCGCACCGCGCTGTTCGGGACGGTCGCGCTTTCATGCTTTACGTATCTTTATGCGAGCGGGCTCTTGAAGGATTGGCTTGGACTGTGATGCCGCCTAACCATGCGCTGCAGCGAACGGCGGCGGGCCGTCGCGGTTGCAATCGGCGCGTCTCGTGGCCGCCGTCGCTGAGCTTGGGTCGTTAGGCGGCGTCACACGTCATGCATACTTTCTCGCCATTCGTCTCGCCGGTTCGGAAGCGGACTGGTTTTTCTTTGCGCCCTTTGCGGCCTTGGCGTGATGCTTCTTTTGTTTCTCACGCAGAGGACGCGAAGGGCGC
>JBBQRQ010000147.1:0-8191 GCA_038214755.1 Verrucomicrobiota bacterium | reverse complement strand
CAAACCTATTTGGAGCGGTATCAGAAATTGCTTTCGTGGTTCTTTGAAAAATTAAAATCAAATAATTTTCGTTTTCGGGCGCATGTTGTGGATACAAGTTCGCGGGTTTACCGGCAATATGGCGAAGGCGATTTGGAACGTTCTTTTTACAAAATTTATTATCACCTCCTTTTCCAAAGTGTCAGCCGTTTGGCGGCGGAAGAAGATGGAAGCAACGTTTTGATTCTGTTGGATGACAAACGTAATCGCTACCCCTTCCAATTGCCGACGCTCAAGCGGACACTGAACTTAAATCTTTTTCGTAAGCTGAAAATCGGAAAGCTGGTTGCAAACGTGGAACCGCGCCATTCCAGCGGCGAACGAGTAGAGCCATTCATTCAGATTGTTGATATTTTGATCGGCGCAATTGGCTATGTCCGCAACGCGCACATTCAGAAACCAGACGCGTCGCCCGCCCGAATTGAAATGGTTAAATTCTTGCAGGAAAAGGCGGGGACAAGTTTTGCATTGGACACCACCGTCCGCGCCGCTTTCAATTTATGGACTTTCGACGTAGAAGTTGCGATGCAACGAAAGGAAAATTACAAAAAAAAGAATCGCCCTATTTCCTAGTTCCTTGCGGAACACCCTTTTCAGGGAGCTACCCCATAAGGGGCAGGTTTCGGAAGTAGCAGCGATTCGTAAATACGATACAAGCTGTAATTATGCCGTCAAGAACCGTTGTGAACCATTGTGAACCATCACGCGCGAGGCCAAGGAAAGGCTTCGTCGGTATTTGTCCCACCGCAACGAATACATTGTTTTCCAACAAATAAAACAGAAAGGAAATTCAATTATCGCATTGGATGAGCCTCGCCCTTTGCCCTATTCTATCGCCGATCCGAATCAAACTTTTTAGCTCTGGTATGAAGCTGCTTGACGCTGTGCGCAGCCACATCCTGCATTGCGATCCCGGTCTCCTCGCAGACAAGAGCCACGCACCAGAGGATTTCAGAGAGTCTATCTTTGACTTCACGGTTTTGTTCCTGCGTCAGGCCAAATTTACCGGACGCAAATCCTGCCGAAAGCAGCGAGCCTATCTTCCCAGCTTCTTGCTGCAATCCTAAAACTGGAATGTCTATCCGGTCACGGTTGTTCCGCAAAGAAATCGGCACCTTCGTCGCAAGGGTTTGGTATTCTTCAAATGTCCTTATTCATGATTTTCACAAACAACGCATCTTGTTAGCGCACGCTACAGATAACTAATCCATTATCTGTTCGGCGACAGTGGCGCGGGAAGCCGCGGCTTTGGACAAAAGTAATTCCAGGTTTTCCAGACACAAACGGGACCATGATTCATAAGCTGAAGGATCTTTCAAAGCATCAGCGATTGAGACAAACTCAGGATTTACGATGCCGCTCCGCCTGCCTGCGACTGTCTCATCGGCGACGTGCATAATATGCACAACTCCAAAATGCACATATCCAACTTCGGTGGTGTCATCATTGATTACGGCGACGGCGACTTCTTTCACTTCATCAATGGCAACTTCCTCCATCAATTCGCGGCGCATGCCCTCGTGGTATCCGAGACCCGTTGAAAACAGAACATTGTCTTCCTCCGAAATATGGCCGCCGATTCCGACGGAACATAATCCGTGCAATCGGGTTTCTCCGCCACCTTTGCCCCGCCGATACCGCAATATCTTGTCATGGCAGATAATGAGGACATAAGGGATAAGCTGTTTGTAACATTTGTCTTCTTCCGCTTCACTTCTGTTCAGGTATAAAACGTTCGAAGAGGAAGTTAACACAGGTAAATATTTCTCAATTTCTGGGCTAAGACCTTGGAATAGGCCCAGCCTTTCTAAAAGTTCCCGCTCAAAACAAAGTACTCTTTCTTCTGTTGCCATTGGTGTATTTGTCTTTCGTATTGTGTGATTCAATAATGTTACCGCCATCGAGTTTCCATGAGCCAAATGTATTAGTTTTTACTCACGTGTTATTCAATGAGTTATTCACATTTTACTCGCTGGGTAACGGTTCTCTTTTGGCTTACAACCGCCTTTCGACTTGCCAGCCGATATCGGGCAAACCGTAGCACGAAAAATTGAGAGGGGGCACCAAACCAACTTCGATAGTCATAGTTTTCTCGGACAACCTTGCAGGGTCGAAGTGATGTCGTCGGCAATCGCGACAAAACAAGCTGCCGAATGGCGTCCGGGAACAAATCTTTTGCGGATGGAAATTCTGCCGTTGGTTTGCTCGGAATCTTTGGCGGAGTCAAAAGATTACTCTCCACACCTCTGCGGCCCTCGCGAGTTGCTTAGCCGGTCTTTGTCCCACCGCAGCGAATAGATTGTTTTCCAACAACAAAACAGAAAGGAAATTCAATGCGCATTCGAGAAATCACACCCAGGATTGGCGGAACAGTCACCCTCAAGCAGCCGGAGAATTCCTATTTTTTGCCGGACGGATTGGCCGACGGCGAAACGGTTAAACTTCTTGCCCAAGAGTATCGAACGATGATTGTGGAAAAGGACGGACAGCAATGGAGCATTTCATCGCTGTGTGTTATTCATGAATATCTTTACGAAGTCGGCGACCGATGGCTGCCAAAAAATCATCCGCGCGTGCTTGCGGAAAACCAAATAGAGGAGCGGCGCGTGGCATGGCGTAAGAAACATCCGCCGCGGGTTTCATTCGCCGACGTCAAATAACTCGGCTTGGCGCTGGTGGGATTCGTGAAAAACAGATCGCGAGGCTTTGCCAGCGCGGGCCGTGAAGCCAGAGTTGATTCGTATGCTTCTTTACTGCGCGTTCGTGCGAGTTCTCCTTTTAAAAAAAATGTCGAACGCATCTCACGCGATTTGAAAAATTCCAAAAAAAACTCTCGCGCAAGTTTTTATAATGTTTCTCAAAATAAATTTCCGAGAAAGTGGGGCAAACCTGCCGGTTTGCCGCGACGATCCGCAGATCGTCGCCCACCTTTTCGGAAATTTATTTTGAGAAGTAATCCAGCAACCATCGCGGTAGAACAAGGCGGCCGGACTCCGGGAAATTCACGGCCTCAACTTTGTGAACCGCACCGGCTCATCCCAATTTTTCACGCTGGCGCCATCGCGCGAGAGGTAGATGTTTTTGAGCCAGTTGTCATTGTCGAGTTTTTGAAAATCTTCACGATAATGCGCGCCGCGACTTTCTTCCCGCAGCAGCGCGCCGCGGGCGATGAGTTCGGAAGCGGTTAACATATTGCGCAGGTCGAGGGCTTGTTGCCAGGTGAGATTGAAAACGCGTCCCCCAGAGGCCGCGGTGTATTCAAGACTTTTTTGGAGCAAGGCGATTTCGGTCAAGGCGAGTTTCAATTTCTCGCCGCTGCGAACAATGCCGACGCGCTCCCACATGATTTTTCCCAGTTCGTCGCGGAGACTCCACGGACTTTCGCCTTCTTTTCGCTCGAAAAATTTGTTGGCGAGATTTTGTGCGTCGGCCATTTGCTCAGCGCGCGGAGGATCCTGTTTCACATTTTTTATCCAGGCAGAAATCGCGTCGCCGACGCGCGCGCCGAAGACGGTTGATTCGGCCACGCCATTTCCACCGAGACGATTTGCCCCATGCACGCCGCTGGAATCTTCGCCGGCGGAGAAAAGTCCCTCGATATTTGTGAAGCCATTTTTGTCGATGCGAATGCCGCCCATGTTGAAATGCGCGGTCGGGCTGACTTCAACTTTTTCTCGCGCGAGATCGTAGCCGATGCGCAAACAACGATCGCGCATGCCGGTGAAATTTTTCTCCACAAATTCCGCGCCGAGATGGGATACGTCGATCAAGACCGCGCCGTTTTCCGTCCCGCGCCCAGCCATGATTTCCATGTAGCCCGCGCGCGAAACCCGGTCGCGAGTGGAACGTTCTTTTTTTTCCGGATCATATTTCTCCATGTAGCGCTCACCGAGTCCGTTGAAAAGATGCGCGCCCGCGCCGCGCAACCCTTCTTCGAGCAACGCGCCGTTCAATCGCGATCCGGGCACGACCAGACCGGTCGGGTGGAACTGCACCATCTCCATGTCCATCAGGTGCGCGCCGATGCGAAACGCCATGCCGATCCCGTCGCAAGCTTTTTCCTGGGCACAGGCGGAGCGTTGATACATGAGCGGGCCAGCGCCGGTGCAAAGGATCACGGCTTTGCTTTTCACGGTGAGAAATTTGCCGGTTTGAATATCGAGAAGTTCCGCGCCGATCACTCGCTGGCCGTCAGCCGAGGTGAGCAATTCCAAACCGCGCGTGTTTTCCAGACACGGAATGTGGGCTGCAAAAATTTGGTCGCGCAAGCGCGACATGATTTCGATGCCCGTCAAATCACCGACATGCACCGTGCGATCAAAAGTTTGTCCCGCGAAAGCTTTTTGATGAATGCGCCCGTCCGGCCTGCGATCAAACATGCAGCCGATTTTATTTTCCAATTCCTTGACGATGCGTGGCGCATCTTCGACGAGATGCCAGGCGAGTTCCTGATCGTTTAAGAAACCGCCGCCTCGCACTGTGTCCTCGAAGTGCGCTTGCACAGAATCTTTTTCGTTGAGGACAGCGTTGTAACCGCCTTGCACCATGCGTGTGCAACCGCTTTTGCCGAGCATCCCTTTTGAAACGAGGAGAATATTTTGACCGGGGTCGCGCCAGTGCGCGTGAAGCGCCGCCATCAAACCCGCGCCGCCAGTTCCCAAAATTAAAATATCAGTCGTGATTTGCTCGAACATAACAACGTTGGGAAAAGTATGGAATCACCCCCAGAAAATACGAAAGGAAATTTGGGCGGGATGAATGGAAGTTAAACCGTCACCGCCGTCAAGACAGCACTGGTAGCCAGCAGGTTTAGGGTGTGCTTAAAAGCGGGTGAGGCTGGATTTGTCTTCTTGGACTGCGGCGGCATGACGCCGCTTTTCCTGCACGTTCCGCGATGGAGAAAGTGCGCAAAATGAAGAACCTTTCCGGCTTTTCCACCGTGCAGCCAAAGCGGGGACGTGTCCCCGCAGTCCAAAATAAGTTCGATTCCAACCTCACCCACTTTTAATCACACCCGCAGGTTTAGAAACCTGCGCTATGCGGCAAACTCCGGGGGGACTAGACGCGCCGCTCCAGAAACTATTTGTGCAAATGCCGGCCTTTGAAAGTCAGTTCGGCGACGCCGGATTTATCCAATTCACCCAGACCTTCTTTGATCATCGACTCGAATTGTTTTTTCGTCGCGGTGGCGAGAGGCAGATTCAATTTTTGTTCCTTCGCCAGTTTCAGCGCAATGCCCGAATCTTTGGCGGCATGAGCAGCGGAAAAGAAACAGGAGTGATCGCGCTTTTGCATATCTTCGCCGTCGGTTTGCAGCACGCGGGAATTCGCGCCGGTTTGCGAAAAAACTTCGCGCAACATATTCAAATCAAGGCCAAGCGCGTCGCCTAATCCAAGCCCTTCCGCGAGTCCGGCGGTGTTGATGTTCATCACCATATTGACGAGCGCTTTGACCTTCGCGGCGCTGCCCGCCGGCCCGATGTAACGCAGCGAACTGCTCAATTTTTCGAGAATCGGTTTGGCGCGATTGAACACTTCCTCTTTTCCGCCGCACATCAAATAGAGCGAACCTTCGCGCGCCTGCGTGATGCTCGACGCCATGCACGCTTCGAGCGAACTCGCGCCTTTGCTTTCGCATTTTTCTTCCACCCAAACGTGAATGGCGGGAGAAATCGTCGCGCAATTGATGAACAATTTTCCTTTGGCGCGTTTGAGCAAACCTTTTTTAAAAATTGTTTTCATCGCTTTATCGTCGGTCACGACGGTGAGGATAATGTCGGAAGCTTTCGTGACATCGGCGAGTTCAGTCGCGGGGTGGCATTGCAACTCCTGCGCGAGCGCCAATGCCGCGGGTGTGTTCACGTCGTAAACAGAAGCGATGGTGTAGCCGCAATCTTTCAAGCGACGCGCCATGTTTGCGCCCATCCTGCCCACGCCAACGAATCCAATTTTTTCTGACATAAATTTTTTAGTTAATTTTTTAATCGGAAATTGCAGAACGAATTTTTGGGATTCCTCGCGGAAAAGCAAATAAAGATTTTGGAAGTGAAACCAAGTGCTGCCGATAGGACGGGTAGCATCTGCCTCCGGCGGGTGCGAGTTCACCTCCAAGAAATCATTTCGCACCCGCCAGAGGCAGATGCTACCCGGCATTCCATTTCGCACCCGCCGGAGGCAGATGCTACCCGGCACTGTCGGCAGCACTTTTTACATTCCGCGATAAATCATCTCCAAAGAAATCGTCGCGTAGGCCGTGACGAGCGCGGGATCCTTTTCCCACCAACGGCCATTTTGATTGGCCCAGGAGCCGTCGTTTTTTTGCAGATTGATAAACTTCATCGCGACCTCTCGTCGCCAATCAAGTTTTTTGCCGTCGGCCAACTCAACTTTGTCCACGCCGCAAATTGTCAATGCTTTCGTCATGAGATAGAGATAATAAAAATAGCCCTGCTCGCCCATGCCGGGATTTTCTTCGAGCGAAAAGTTTTTCGCCAGCCACTCTTGCACCGCGACGACGCGGGCATCGTCCGGTTTCAACTCCGCGTAAATGTAACTGAGCAATCCTGCGTAACTGATGCTGCCGTAGGAGCGCAACGCCACTTTGCCCGCCGAATTGGTTTCCGCGCCCGCTTTGCTTTCGCCCGGTTCGTAAATAAATCCGCCACGATTATTTTCGTCGCCGGGAACCCACGGCTCCTTATTGCGTCCGGGTAAATTTTGACAGCTTTCCAGGAAATGAATTACCGCCGCCCAGTTCAAATCTTTTGCGCCATCCAAATGTTTGTCCGTCGAAAAATCTTTGCTGTAATACAACGCCTCCAGCGCGGTGTAAGTATTGTTCATGTCCGAGTGATCGCCTTTGCTGCCGTAGCCGATGCCGCCATCGAATGGGCTGTCGATTTTTCCTTTTTCGCCGAGATCGACTTCTTGCGTGATCAACCAATTTCGCGCGTTGCGAATGGCCGTTTCGTATTCCGGTTTGCGCGCGGAGACCAGCGCCAGCAAACAGAGCGACGTGTTGTAATTCTGCAAACCGGTTCGGTAAATCGAGCCGTCGGCATGAATGGAATCGAGAACGAAGGCGTAACCTTTTTTCAGCGACGTTGTGGAATTGGTTTTGTAACGACCGCTCGGTTCGCCGGCAAAAGCGTTCAACGCCAGCGCCGTTACGGCGGGATGATCGGCGGTGGACCAGAAGCCATTGGTACTTTGATTCGTCTCCAGCCACGACAATCCTTTGTCAATCGCGCGCTGAACTTCGTTGCGAAAAGAAATATCCGTCCGGAACGAAGCGCCTTTGGAAAATTTAGATTCGGCTGCGCCAGTGGAAAAGGCGCAACCAAGCGAAATAAAAAATAGAAACAATCCACCCATTCGGCTGCTTAAAAGTTTTTGGCTCATTCCAGTTTAAAAGTCACTTCGACCGAAGTGTTCAATGGCGGGATGGAGTTTGGGTTGACCAGCCAGATTTCGTCGCGCTCATGACCGGGCCGCGGGTTGTTGGCGAGCGCGAACAGATCGGTAATAATCGAGACAATTGATCCGTCGCGTTGGGCGATGAATGTGCCGCCCACAATTTTTGAACCGTTGTAAATCCAGTCGCTTTTGCTCATGGGTGATTTGGTTTCCGTGTTAAAAATGAAATCTTCCGCGCGAACGCGCTTTTCCGAATCGCCCCTCTTCCAACTCACTTCGATGGAGATTTTGTCGCCAGAGATTTTGTTCGTGCTGACTTTGGCCACAAATTTTTCCGGCGCAATTTCCTTCACGTTTAAATTCTCACCTTTTGCTCCGAGAAAAAGCATGGCGATGTGAATCTGCGATGGCTCGGTTTGGGTTTTCAAAACGCTCTCGTGTAACTTGCCGGTTCCATTGACCAAAAAATATTCCACCAAACCATTTGTCATATTGATGGTGGCGGGGAATTGGATGGCTCGTTTTTCTTTGTCCAATCGCACGGAACCGATTTGGAAAACGCCCGGAGAGATTTGCGACAAAATATTTGTGGGTGGCGTGGCGCGCAAAAAACTTTCGCCGCCCAGAAAAACCAGAATAAAAAAATTTAGCGCGGTGAAAGGCAGTTTCATTCGAGCGAATTTAAAGTAGCGCAATGGGGGGACCCCGGCCACGCGCGGGCGGTGTTAAACAAAAT
>JBBQRQ010000146.1:0-8228 GCA_038214755.1 Verrucomicrobiota bacterium | reverse complement strand
CCGCTCATTGGCGCAACAACGTTGGGTTTTGGAAGCGGTTTATAGAGTTTGTTACTCATATCGACGTCAGATTGCGCCGATTAAAAAAACCTGTAAAGTCCCAAAAATAGGATTTTGTCATCCAACCGGATAAGCAAGGTTCAAAAGGCACGCCTCCGCTTACTTTTCAGTGGCAACATCAAGGCACAAATATTCCCGGAAAGATTTTTAAGGACCTCACTCTTACAAACATTCAAGCTGCCGATGCAGGTCTTTATCGTGTGATAGTCTCGAACTCATACGGAACCAATAACGCTGAAGCTGTTTTAGCGGTTCACCCTCCGCCTTCTACTCCGCAACTGGAGATTACTGACATTCCGGTCTTTGATCAAGGCAGTCAGCTTTGTGGAATGGTGTATAATGCGTCACCTACTGATTTTCGCATAGCAGTCTATCTTCAAATATTAGGAACTATTTGGACGAAACCTAGCTTTGACCAACCTGTGACCATAATACAATCAAACGGCACATGGTGCACATCTGTCGTTACCGGAGGATTAGATCGTTTCGCGTCTGGGTATGCAGTATTTTTAATTCCGGCGAACTATCAGCCCGAACTTAGGAGCGGCGATGCTGATTTACCACCGTCTATTTTTTCAAATTCTGTTGCACATATTTTTGTTGATCGGCCTTCTCCGAATCTACGCAACATAAGATGGAGTTCTTTAGATTGGGAAATAAAAGACACCTACGGATCAATTTGGGGTCCGGGCCCTAACATTTTCTCGTCTAGGAACGAAAATGTTTGGGTAGGAGGAGACGGCAAATTGCATTTAGTTATCACGTTTAGAAACGGTCAATGGCGTTGTCCTGAGATCATCGGTCCCCACTTGGGTTATGGCACTTATCGGTTTTATCTTTCAAGTTCAGTGGACTATTTAGACTCAAATGTGGTTTTGGGGCTATTTACTTGGAGTGATAATACAATTCAAGTAAATCGAGAAATCGATATTGAAGCATCTCGTTGGGGAAGACCAGCCGATACAAATAATTCCCAATTCGTAAGACAGCCTTCGGGTCAAGCCGGTAATCTCCTTCGATGGTTTCTTCCACCAGAAGTTACAAATTCTGTGCTTAGTTTTGTATGGGAGCCTCCGCAAATATATTTTCAAGCCTTGGCTGGATCTTATCCACTAAATACGAATGGTGGAAACCTCATTGCAAATTGGATATATAATAACACAAACTCGATTCCAACTCCTTATGACGAGCGCGTTAGACTTAACCTCTGGCTTTTCAAAAGCGTTCCGCCAGTAGATGGACATGACGTTGAAGTCGTTTTGGAAAAATTTGAATTTTTACCACACCTCAGTGTTCGTTCATTGGGTCAAGGCACCGGACAATTTGAGTTAAGAATTGCTGGAGCGCCTCAAACCGTTTATCACTTGGAGGTTTCAACTAATCTCATCAACTGGACGACCAATACAAACATCAATGTCGTTTTTGGAGAAAGTGCAATTTTGAAGACTGTGGAACCGGGGCCGCTAGCACGTTTTTACCGTATTAGCTTCGGTGCGGGAAACTAATTAAACAATCGACCTTACTTCGGAATCCATGATTTTATGTTTCTCCTCGTTCGGATTCTATTTCGACGTCAGGTCTATGGTTGCACTTTTGCAATGAACTGGTTTTTATTCTGCAAAACTCTAATCCTGCGTAATTTGCGGTATTATGATGAATCATAACGTCCTTTATGATTCCCGGTTGGGTTTCGGTATGATTCAATTGGCCGCAAGAAGGCAATTTGTTCGTCTTTGGATCTGCGGCGTTATTTGTTACAAATGCAATCCTCAGTTAATTCTCCTGATTCAAAAAGGTGCAAGGAGACTGGCGATGTCCCACTGGGGGTTGTCTGGCATGCGGAGAAATCCACTTGAATGGCGTTAATGTCTTCCAGGTCTCCGCAAACCACTCGTCCTGATAATTGCTTTTCAGCCCTTGCTTAAAGAACGGTTGCATCCTGAAGTCAACTATTCGAGACATTTTCGATGCGCTCAGCGATTGGTGATGGACACAGGAGTGCGTTTCTTTCGAATGGAGTGATGTCGTTTTGTGGGGAAAGCCAAGCGGTTATTCGGCATAGAAGAGACCGGGACAAGGTCGTTCATGCACGAAGGCCGGTTGACGATGACTACATCGAACAATCCGCTGAGTCCTTTCAGGCCGCGCTTCAACTCCGCTTGTTCCTCGGTGCGTGCGCCGTCGTCCCAAATCGCGGCGATGACCGAGCGATACGGGGAATCCTTGCGAAGATAGAGGGTCAAATCGGCGGCGATTTCCTCGGTCAACTCCTTCACGCTCTTTTTTCGATACCAGAATTTCACCTCAACAACGAGTTCCAGCCCCACGATGCAAAGATCAGCGCGAGGCTGGTAAGTTCCTGTTGGTGGCAAATACTGTTCCTCCTCCAGTGCCGGAATTAGCGGTTTCAAAACCGCGTAGAGCATACTTTGAAAGTGGTATTCGTTTTGAATGTGCCATCGGCACGGTTGTGCGCCTTGCTTGGCCGTTCTCGGTTTGTCCTCCCACGTCCATCGTTGGAACGCCGTCGGCACCCGACGCAAAACCGTCGCGACATCCGTTACCGTGAGGGCGGCAATGTCGAAATCCATCGCCCGACTGACAGCCCAATCTATCGCCGCCAAACGTAATCCGGCCTCGAAGCCGTCGGTCACGCTCGGGGCTTCCTTGAGAGCGGCCTTGAGGACATCGCTGACAGACTTTTCCGCTGGAGCGCTCCATCCGCGCCGATGCAATGCCGCCGCGAGCCACACTGGTTCGCTGCCGTTGCCGGTTGCCTTTGCAACGGCAATTTGGCGTCCCAAAATGTCGAGCAAGCCTCGTCGCCAGCCTCCGTCTTGAACCAAGCTATCTGCGTCTTTCCAAACCGCCGCTGACCATTGCTCGAATCTCTGGCGCATCTCGTTGCCCAAAACACTTTCCGCTCCGGCGACGACTCCGGCAAAATTCAGCGGGTCAGCCACGATACCGCACGGCTCGCCTCCCGTTGCAAAGTTCGGCCTTCCGATGGACCATTCCAATTGGGCAGCGAACTCCGCAGCAAAACGGGTTTTCAACGTCTCAACGCCACACGCAAATCCGAGCACCGCCACGTTTCGTGAATTCCGCTCTGCACCCTTCGCCGCTGCGGCGCGGCTTGCCGCTTCCTCTAACAGCGTCAGCACGTCATCGCCCCGGAGCAGCCATCCTAAGAATGCCGCCACGAGCGGATTCTGCTTCGCGTCAGATACGGCGGTCTTGAGCAAGACCGCGCGCGCGTCGGTTATCAACATGACATTCTCCGTTTTCATAGAAACCACCTCAGCCGATTGAGTCGCCCGTGCATGGAATCCACGCTGAAGTGTGACAGCCCGCCAAGTCGCCCTAAGAGGCGCGCGATGAGTTGTGAATAGCCAATCGTCACCGGCATTCCCGCCATGTCGAAACTTTTCCACGAGTGGGAGGCAAACGTATAAACCTGTTCGGTCAGATACTTCATGTCAGTAAACGTCGAGCAACGGTGAAGATGGAGAAGCACGGGGTATGGCAGCCCGTCCGTTGGCTTCTTGACCTCTTTCGCGCCAGTCAGCGACAGAATCGCGCTGGACCGATTGAGCGTGAGATATGTTCCCCGCGTCGGCGCGAATTCGCCTTTCATGACATCCACTCCCCGTGCGAATCCCGCGCTGAATGATTTCGCTCCAGGATTATTGCTGTCGAACAAAACGGTGTCGTGTTCCTGCGCCACATGGAGAAACGCAAAATCAACGTGGAAGTCCTTCAAGCTATCCGCGACGGCTTTCACGGCGTCAGCTTCGATATCCTTTAGTGGTTTGAATGAATGGAAGATCAACCGGACTTCATCGCCCTTTTGCCAGTTCATGTCAGCACGGGCGCGCTCAATGGAACTTGTGAGCATTTCCACAACGGCCTTGCCGTAATCTTCAAAGGGCACGGCGTTCGACATGTTTCCGAGCAAGTAACGCCCTTCGCTAGTGAACATGGTGGTGATCCCGACCATGCGTTGCCGTGCGCCAAGCTTTGAATCGCTGATTGAGGTGCTTCCCAGTCCGACAACCAACTCGTGCGCCATCGGATTGTTTACTTTCAAATGCCACGGTGTTCCGCCCAGCTTCGCGTAGCTCGCCAGCGCAATGTTGCTCAGGATGAAGTCCAGGCCCGATCCTTTGCGACGGCTGGTTTCGATCATGAACTCCTGAGTCGGGATTTGCTGGGAAAGGAATGTCGCCTTGGCGATCAGATACGGATTCGTTTCGCCGCGCATGTCATGGCTGGCTTCGTTCACCTGCACATAAGCCAGATGCCAGCGTTCTGCTTCGGTCGTGACCGCCGCTAATGCCTCTTGCGCAGCTTTCCGATAGGCGACGGCGGTGGCGTTGTCCGCCACGAAGAAACGCACGTCCTTCCCTTGCAGCCCGTAGGTCTTGATGAATCCATTTGGGAAAAAGCATTTCCGTCCTGGCTCGTTGTGTCCCTCCAGTAGCTTCTGAAGAAACTGTTCCACTTCGCCTTTACGGCTGCGCTCGCAGATGACGCAAATGCGCGGCTTCGACGGCGTGAATCCCTGCTGACTGTATGGCCCGAGTTCAAAGATTCCGCGCTTTGCGTCGGTCAACGCCGGCTTGTTGAACGTCCGGTCAAAAACATAGAGCGCCTGCGGAGCTTGGTGGATCGTTGGAAACCGCTTTCCGTTGGTATCGAGGTGCGGCAGCACGGGCGCTTCAAGCCCCGGAAGCAGGCGGAGCGATTTTGCGGTGAGGCGGTTCTCAATGCGCGTCAGTTCACTCAGTTTCTTCGGGCCAACCTGCGCCGCCGACTGGAGGTCAAACAGCCGCCGGTCAATCGCGTTGCCTCTGCCATTGAATGTGGTGTTGAGACAACGCATGAAGCCGTCGTAGTCCGCCTCGATCTCAACGTCCTTTGCGTCCACCGTGTTCCGGCCCTCACGACAATCCGCCAGTTGCAGCGTGCTGCCGTTGATGGCCGAGACACGGCCCACCAGTCGGGCGCGCGGCTCAATCCGGGCGTCATTGAATGGCGAATTCTCCGATACATAGAGCCCATTCAACTCGAATCCTTCCGCGAGCCACTCTGAGCAGGGACGAGTAATCCGCCGGTAGGTGTGATGGTCGAACACCAGGCCGAGGAATGGGTCTTGCCCGTCAAATTGAAATACGCGCGCTTCGATGGCGTGCGCCAGACGCACGAGCAACCACGGAGGAACAGTAGCGCCGTTCACAGCCTGTGCGATGAAGTCGTGGTCCTTCTCAGAGGACAAAACTTTCAATGGCCCAACGTCCACGATTTTCCGACCCGCTTTCCCCGCGAAGCTGGCGATGAAGCTCTCGTTCACCAGTTGGCGCGCGACGCCGAGGTTTTCCCGCAAGCGAATCTTCTTTGTCTCCGGCGCAATGGTGCAGGCCGCGCCATCCAGCCGCACCGTGTAAATCAGATCCAGCTTCTTCCCGTTCTCCTCCAAGCTCACGCGATTGAACGCGTGCGTGCCCGCGTGAGTCTTACGCAATTCGCGCATCGCGTCCTTGGAATCGAATGGCTGGACGCCGACCGAGATTTCGGCGTCAGGCAGGTTAATCGGGAAAATGTTTAAGTGCAGATGGCTCATGTTAATTCTTTTCTTTAGCGTTTCATGGCCTGCTATTTCACTTCCACTCGGATGAAGCCAACTTGATGGGTGTCCCGACGCTTGTAGCGGTCTGGCTCATTCGCGCCTCGATCGACAAAGAAAAGCCGAATGTTGAATGGGTGTTGCGCGAATATGCGGAAGCCTGATTCTTCCATATCGAATTGCTCGCCACTTTCAAAAGGGATTCGCGAGTTAACGCTCAATGTGGTTTGTCCGTCGATTTGATCGAGCGTGTGCTGAAGCCCCGAGGAGTTTGCATCCTGGCTTACGATTTGAATGCCGTCGGTCTTAATCAGTCCGCCCGTGTCAATTCCCACAGTCACCCAGCTTTGAACGAACGAATCCGAAGTAAAGCCGCGACCGAGATTCACAGAATAATCTGACCAAACCGTTCCCTTCCGAACGGGCTGATTTATGGCGGGCATTTCTTTCACGAAGGCCTTCGCAACCAAACGAGTTTCCGCTCTGAAAGGTTGGTTAGTTCTGCATGAAGCGCTGGCTGCCAGAGCAATGCCAACCACGGACGAGCCGACTGGCACTTCACCGCCCACAGAAATGGATGCGCCAAGATTCGTCAGAACCGCCCATCTCGGCGGAAGCGGGTCGAAGGTCCACTTGACGTTCGTGTCACATCCTTGCGCTGTGAAAACTACAGAAACGTTCTCTCCCACCGTGAAGCTACGGTCCTGCGGCTTTGTTACGACAATGTTGGTGACCGTCGGTGATTGTCCTGGCTGAATAGCTCCAGAATGGTCTGGGTGGTTGTTAATGCAACAACAGCCTGCCAAAACGACCGCCGTAATCAGAATAGATAGTAATTGGAGTTTTGTTTTTATGTTCTATTGAGTCCTTTCAGTCTTTCTCTCAAATCAATTCCGCCTGTGTTGCCGCTGCGGCTTTCCTTTCATCGGCCAGCGGTTGCACGTCGGCCGGAGGGCGAGCGCGTTGGAGACAATAGCTTCCTGCGCACATTTGCGGCGATCGCAAATCACGCCTGGCCCGACGGAGAATTGGGCCAAATCCAGCGACGCGAGGTGGCCCTTCTGCAAACACCGCAACGCTTCACTAACTCCCGCTTTCAGGTGATCAAAAAATCGAGACGGTAAGCAACACTGGCATCAGTTATTCGTGCTCGGCAAACCAAAACAACAGATGATGCCTGTGAATTTGTCCCCACGTTGACGATGCGGTTGCTCAATTCTCTCCGTATCGGCCACGCCCGGTCAAGCCGAAGCCTGCTAGAAGAACAGCTTCCGAGGATGTTTCTCCAGCCCGTTGAATCACTTTCTTAATCATCGCGTTCCGCTCGCTAAATAAGCACTATTTAAAGTATCACGGAAATCTTAATACTTAACCTTAAACGTCGGGGAATCTTCCGGTTTCATCTTTCGCTTATCGTAAAGTCGCGTCGTCGAAATATTAGAATGCCCCAACCACTCCTGAACTTCAGCAATGTCGGAACCATTCTGAAGTGCATTCGTTGCAGAGGTTGCGCGGAGCGCATGCGGTCCCAATAGTTCCATCGAAATTCCGAGCCGCTTACAGTAATACATGACGACGTTCCGGTAGACCGAATCGGCGCTGAGTCGCATGGTTGATTGATCAGAAATCTTTGTTGCAGGCCTAAACAACCACCCCTCCAAGTCCGTCCGATGCCCGGCGGCATCAAAATATTCCTCCAATAGCTGAACGGCGCGAGGATGCGCAGGGATGTAACGAATCTTTCCGCCTTTTCCATGCACACGGAAATGTTTCACGCCTTTTCGCTCCGCGCAGTCTTTGACTCGAAGCCCGCAAAGTTCGGCTCGCCTTACGGCGTGAAAAAGTAAAACTGCTAAAATCGCACGATCCCGTTTTCCTTTGAGCGAATGGGGGCGGGGAGCGTCCAACAGCGCTGCCGCTTGCGCGTCAGAAAGAGCCGGAGTTTTTCCTTCGTTTGCACCTTCCTTCGGGCGGGAAACGCCGTGCGTTGGATTATCTAAAACAGCGTTTTTATCACAGAGGTAATTAAAGAGGTCTGACAAGGCTGAGAGTTTTCGACGAACCGTTGCGGTGGAAAGTTTTTTTCTTTCCAATTCTTTACGCCACGCGATCACATGCGCACGTCGCACGGAACGAAACTCTATCGGTGTTCTTATTCCAATAAAGCGCATGAATGAGCCCACATCGTTTCGATAGGCGCGGCGCGTATTTTCATTGGTGAGATTGGCAAACCACTCGGCTTCAGGTGGAACATCTGTCAGGCGTTGGAATTCTGTTTTGGAAAGAAGACGTTCCTCATTAACTGTAGTTGGAATGCTTGAGTAATCATGTTCGTTGTCCTTGGAACCCACTGAAATTGCTCCCCTCTTTAGGTCTGATAAAATAGGTTATCAGACCCAAGATCACTACTGTCCGGTTAAGTTTTGGCTGACAGCAATTTTCCCCATATAAAACGGGCGTTCTTTTGCGGTCATAGCTTTTTTCGATTTCAATTTCACGACGACTCTTTGAGGGTGGATCACTGGCTTTTGCCGGTTTTCCA
>JBBQRQ010000145.1:0-8298 GCA_038214755.1 Verrucomicrobiota bacterium | reverse complement strand
AAGCTTAGAGGGAAGTATTGGATTGTGAGTATCTAATTTTGAGTTGCTCAAACGATTTGGGAAATAATTTGCGGGAAAATTTTCAAAGCCCAAACTCAAAACTCAAAATTCAAAACTTAAAACGTTCACGGCAGTTTCTCTCCACGCGCGGCCAGCAGCAGGCGATACCATTCATCGTGGGTTAAATCGATTTCGGTGGCTTCGACCGCCTCGCGAATCCGCTCGGGAACAGTGGAGCCGACAATGGGAACGATTTTACTCGGATGCTTGAGCAGCCAGGCCAGCGCAATGGCCGCGCGACTCGCGCCCCGCGCTTCGGCGATGGCGGAAAGAGTTTCCTGCAAATGCGCTGACACCGGATGTCGCGCACCTGTGCCCGAACTGATTTCCGGCGCCCCGAGGACGCCTCCGCCGAGTGGACTCCAGGCGAGGGGAGTTATTTTCTCCAGCAAACATTGGTCGAGAATTCCGTCGGTGAAGCACTCCAGTTTGGCCAGACTGATTTCAACTTGATGCACGACCAGCGGCATGGGGCAGGCTCGTTGCAGGATGGTCAGAAGGCTTGGGCGAAAGTTGCTGACGCCAAACTCGCGCACTTTTCCCGAACGCATCAATTGGTTGAACGCATCGGCGACTTCTTCCGGGTTGGTCAAATAATCCGGCCGATGCAATTGGAAAAGATCAATGGTTTCCACCTGCAGCCGTTTCAAAGACGCTTCGCATGATTGAACAATGTGTTCGGCGGAAAAATCGTAACGATGCGGCGAATCAGACCAAGGCTCGCCCGCAAAACGAATTCCGCATTTGGTCGCAATCGTGATCTCATCGCGAATGGCGGGATTGGCTTTCATCACTTGCCCAAAAATTGTTTCGGCGTGCCCGCGGCAGTAAACATCCGCGTGATCAAACAGCGTGTAGCCCGCTTCCATGGCGGCGGCGACGGCGCGACGACCCGTGTCCTCTTTCTCGGGAGTGACTTCGGATGGATTGGTGGTGCCCGCGATTCTCCAGCAGCCGTAGGCGAGACGGCTGGTCTGCAAAGCACTTCGTCCGAGCGAAACTGTTTCCATAAAACTTGCGCACAGATTAGAACCACCCAAAAAATTAGGGAAGCTGGAAAAATAATCAGGTTTCCGACGGGGCGGATATTGAAAGTGCTGCGAGCGGGGTGGAAAGACGGCTAACGTAGCGCAGTGCGTCGCGCCGGCGGCGGTGTTTACATTTTTACAAGCGCAGGCGAGACGCACTGCGCTACGTTGGGGGGCGCACGTGACGGCATGTTCCGAAAGGTTGTGACGCGAAAAGGAGCGCGGCGTTCACGCCGCTTCGGCTCACGAGTGTAGAAATGAATTCTCAAACAACCTGACCTGTGGACGATGAAGCGGCGTGAACGCCGCGCTCCGGTTTCGAGTCCCGACGACATGAACCAAGTTTTATCTAAAACCATTTTGCGGAGCTGCTATTTTTTTGCGCTGCTCGCAGGATTGATCCTCTCCGTTTCGTACCCTCGACTCAACGTCGCTGGGTTCGCTTGGATCGCGCCCGGTTTAATTTTATTTTGCGGCATCGGCAAAACCGGCAAACAAAAATTTTGGATCGGTTACGTCGCCGGGCTGGCGCATTTTTTGGTGACACTCAACTGGCTCCTTTCCATTCCGTTTCCGGCGGGTGCCATCGCCGGATGGATCGCGCTCAGCGCCTACCTCGCGCTTTTTCCGGCGATATGGGTATGGCTTTGCTGGAAAATTTTTCCAAAACTTTCTGCGGGGAACGACGCCAAAAATTTTTCGGAAACCACTTGGAAACAGCGGGCGGTTTGGTCTCTTTCCTGCGCGGCGATTTGGGTCGCGCTCGAAATGACCCTGGCCCGTTTGTTCACCGGATTCCCTTGGACTTTTCTCGGCATCACCCAATACAAAATTATTCCGCTCATCCAGATCGCGTCCATTACCGGCGTTTACGGCGTCTCGTTTTTGTTGGTTTGGTTTGCCGTGTCACTGTGCAGCGCGGGTTTGCTTTTGATGCAACGTCCGCGTCCGTCGCGCGTTTGGTCGGCGGAAATAATTCTGCCCGCTTTGGCGGTCGCGCTGGTTTTTAGGTTTGGCGCGACACGAATTTCCGAAAAAGAAAATCCCGCGCGGCAACTCAAAGTCGCGCTGGTGCAACCGAGCATTCCGCAAACTTTAATTTTCGATCCGAGCCAGGACCAAACTCGGTTCGATAAAATCATTCAACTCTCCGAAAATGCCCTCGGTGAAAAGCCCGACGTTTTGATTTGGCCTGAAGCCGCCATGCCGCCGCTGGACGAAAAAATGTTTGGCGCGCTCACCAATTTTATTGCGCGCCATCACGTCTGGATGATCCTGGGCGCGGACGACGCGCAGGTTCGCACCGTGACTGGCGGCGGATTGGAAACGAATTTTTACAACAGCAGTTTTCTTTTTTCACCCGATGGCAACGCCGTGGCCACTTATCACAAACAGCGGCTGGTCATTTTTGGCGAATACGTTCCGTTCGAGCGCTGGCTGCCGTTTATGAAATGGCTCACGCCGATCGGCGGAAGTTTTGCGCAAGGTGAAACAGCGTCGCCATTTCAAATCGGCTCGCCTCGCGCGAAAATTTCCGTGCTGATTTGTTTTGAAGATGTTTTTCCGCATTACGCCCGCGAGCAGGTGGAGAGCGACACTGATTTTCTTTTGAACCTGACGAATGACGGCTGGTTCGGCGAACGTTCCGCGCAATGGCAGCAAGCGGCCAACGCATTTTTCCGGGCGGTGGAAAACGGTTTACCGCTCGTTCGTTGCACGAACAATGGCTTGACCTGTTGGGTGGATAAATTTGGCCGCTTGCGAAAATATTTTGGTGATAGTTCCGGAAATATTTACCGTGAAGGATTTCTCATCGTAGAAATTCCATTGCTCGCAGAAAAACGCACGCCGACTTTTTACCGTCAACATGGAGACTGGTTCGGCTGGAGTTGTGTTGGATTCACGATTTTACTCGTGGCGATGACTTTGCGTTTTCAATTTTCTAAATTCCGAACTTGGAGAAAACGTTATCGGTCGTAGCGCAGGATTGCATCCTGCCGTATCGCCGGTTTGCAACCGGCAGACCGTTGGCAAAACTGACGCGATTGAAATGGCCGAACCGTTGCAGGTTGAAAACCTGCGATACAGCAGCTTGCAAAGTTGCGCTACGCCTCGCTTGGATTTATTTTTTTGGACGGAACCCCGGCGGGAGATTGGAAGCGGGAGTGTCTTCGTTCGACTTGGAAACATCTGTCGCGGCGGCCTGAATGGACTCCGGCAACTCTCCATCCAGCGCCTCTTCTCCAACCGTCTCGAACATGGCGAGCCTTTTCCGCGCTTTCACGGCGGCGGGAGTTTCGCCGTATTCGTTGACGATGCGGCGCAGCAGCGCGACCGCCTCATCCGGCTTGTGCATTTTTGAATAGAGGTTGCAGAGGTGGATCGCCGCCCAGCCCCAACGGTCGGGAGGCAGTTTATGTTTTAAAATTTCCTCGTACTCCAACACTGCGGCCAAATAATTGTTCAAATCTTTTTCGTAAATTTCCGCGATGCGCAACGCCACATATTGTTCGCGCGGATTTCGGTTGAGATAGTCGCGCATCAACCGGATCGCCTCGAGATGATGTCCATTGGCCCATTCCTGCTCGGCTTCTTCGTATTCCGGATTTTTGATGCCGGTGCCTTGATCGTTAAAAAGAAAATCGACACTGCGGTTCCCCAAAAAATCGGAGAGGTCGCGCGCCATCATCAGTCCCAGAAAAATCGCCGTGGCCAAAAACGCAAAAAGATAACCGATCATCGTGCTTCGGCCGGTGACGGGTTTGTGTGCCGTGGCGACGGCCAGCGGCGACGTCTCGGGCGGTGGAGCAACGACGAGATTGGTCGAAGCGACATTTGTAGCCAACTGAGGAACAGAATTGGTTTCAACTACTTGGTTTGTCGGGGCGGCGAGAGCGTTGGTGGCAGTGACGTTTGGAGGAGGAGTGATCGGGGTGGTTGTCGCCGTGGAAACTTGCGTGGGCGGATAGTTCGTCGAGGCAGGAGGATTGTTGACTCGTTTATAACTGGAATAAAACAGCGCGCCAAAAACGATCGCGCCGATGAGCAGCGTCACGTATAGCCCTATTTTTATTTTCTGATTCATGCCCAATCGCCGCTAATAAAACAAAGTTCGACGAGAACGAAAGATATTTCAATTTTAAGCGGAAGCCATTTCACGAGTCGTAGCCGCCGACGTGAGGAGGCGGATTCTAAACGGCCGCCAACCACAGCGCCGAATCCGCCTCCTCACGTCGGCGGCTACAATCAATTTCGATTAGGACACTTTCCGTTTTTAAGAATTGATGAGAATGCCGGCGACGGTGGCGGTGAGATAACTGGCGAGCAGCCCACCGATCATGGCGCGAAATCCGAGTTTGGCCAAATCACCACGACGGCTCGGAGCGAGCGAGCCAATGCCGCCGATTTGAATCGCGATGCTGCTAAAATTTGCGAAGCCACAGAGAGCGTAAGTAGCCAGGGTGTAGCTGCGAGGATCAAGCGCCGCCTTGAGTTTGCTGAGGGAGACGTAGCCAATAAATTCGTTAAGCACAATTCGTTCACCGAGGATTTGTCCGACGGCAAAACAATCTTTCGTCGGCATACCCATCAGCCAGGCGAATGGAAAATTAATCCAACCGAAAATGGCTTGGAAGGTGACGGGATTTTCGACGCCCAATTTTTGTTGCGGCAACACCACGAGATAATTCGCCAGCGCCACGACCGCGACAAACGCGATCAACATTGCCATGACATTCAGCGCCATCGTCAACCCATCGCTCGCTCCCCGACAAAGCGCGTCGAGGCCATTGATGGTTTCGCGCGGAATGGTCGCGCCCGCCCCGGCTTTGGTTTCGCTCTCCTCAATCTCCGGCAACATGATTTTTGCAATCAGCAACGCAGCGGGCGCGCTCATCACCGAAGCGGTCAACAAATGTCCCGCCGAAACGCCGAACGAAACATACGCCGCCAAAACGCCGCTCGCGATGGTGGCCATTCCTGCCGTCATCAACGCCATCACTTCGCTGCGAGTCATGCCAGGTAGATAACCTTTCACGACGAGGGCCGCTTCGGTTTGACCCATGAAAATATTCGCCGCCGCCGCCAGACTCTCGCTGCCGCTCGTGCGCATGACGCGTTGCATGACCCACGCCACGCCGCGCACGATGCGTTGCAAAATTCCGTAGTGATAGAGAAATGAAGAAAGCGCCGAGACGAGAATGATGGTTGCGGAAACGGTGATGACAAAGATGAAGGAATTTCCCGGACCCCATTTTTCCGCCAGAAAACTGGTGTTGGCCAGCGGGCCGAAAACCATTTTTGAACCTTCGTCGGCAAAACCGATGAGCTTGCTGACCGCACGTTGCGCAAAATCAAAAATGGCGACGCCGCCGCTCGTTTTTAAAATCAAAAGGCCGAAAACAAATTGCAAAGCAATCCCCCAGAAGACCGTGTGCCAGGGAAATTTTTTTCGATTAAAGGAACAGAGCCAGGCGAAGACGACCATTGCGATCAGCCCGAGGAGGCTGATGAGTTTGAGTTGCATGGGCGGACGTTACGAGAAGGGGAGAAAGTGGGAAAGTGGGAAAGTGAGCAGGGAGGATCCGGGAAAAACGATTCTCCCTTTCCCACTTTCTCACCTGCTTGGGAACTACTCGCCGCGCATCTGGATGGCGCGATGAACAAGTTCCGTGGCGTTCTTCAAATTTAATTTTTCTTTGATGTGCGCGCGGTGAGACTCGATGGTTTTTACACTGAGATGCAGTTGCTCGGCGATCTCGCGCGTTCCGCGCCCCTGTCCGATGAAACCGAAAACCTCCAGTTCTCGATCACTGAGCCGATCCATGAACGAACCGCCGGCCACCCCGCGTCCGCCCACCAATTGGTGCATGAACTTGGTGCTCATTTTTTCGCTGAGATAAATTTCTCCGGCGAGAACTTTGCGGATGGCTTCGAGAACTTTCTCGGTGGCTTCCTGCTTCATGATGTAGCCCGAGGCGCCGGCGCGCAGGACGCGTTCGGCATAAAGTGATTCGTCGTGCATGGAGAGGACCAGCACGAAGAGTTTTGGATATTTTGCCTTGATGTTTTTGAGCAACTCGATCCCGCTGCTGCCTTTGAGAGAAATGTCCACCAGTGCCAAATCAGGTTTGACCTGGCCAATGGCGTCGAAAGCCTGGCCTGCCTCTTCGAACTGTCCGCAAATGGAGAGATCTTTTTGTTGGTCGATCAATTGCGCCAACCCCTGACGCAATATTGGATGATCGTCCACGATCAGAATTTTATGGATCGTTTTTGCCCCGTCGTTTCTTTTTGATGGCGTGTCGGTCTTCATCAACTCATCCGCTTTTTTTCCCTTGGCATCCATAGAGGACGAAAAATTCCAGGAGACTGAGATCTAAAACCCTAATTCGAGCCGCGACCGGCCTTTCCTAAAAATCCGAATCTCCGCTAAAAATTTTTGCCGCCCGACTTTTGCAGTCTGCGTCTCCAAAATCCGCTCGAGCCAGCCTCCGCCCAAAATAATGGGTCTCAACGAAGTCGCGCTGGCCCACAGGCACACCGCTCGCCAAACAGCGTCAGACTTTTCTGCCGCTGATAAGTCGCACCAACACAATGATGATCGCGACGACCAGCAAGATGTGGAGGAATCCGCCCATGGTGTAGGAGGAAACCACTCCAAGCAGCCAGAGAATCAATAAGATTACAGCAATGGTCCAAAGCATAATTTTTTTTGGGTTGAGTTGGGTTATTTGAGTTAGTCAGTCGGATGGATTGATCAATCGCTATGGGTGCGCGCGGCGTTTTGATCTTGTTTAACACCGGCTTCCGAACTGCTGGAAATGTCTTGTGCCCCAGCTTGTTCGAAAATTTCTTTGGCGCGTTTTGTTTCGCTGCTGCTTTCCGAGTGGACAGAAATGAGGATGTTGCCCGCCTTAATTTTTCCTTCGTAACGTTTGGCTTCGTATTCCGGAATGCCCATCCCGACCAGTGCTCCGGCGATGCCTCCCACCGTTGCGCCCACCGCGGCGCCGCCGAGCGCTGCCATGATTGGCCCCGCCGCGATGAAGGGACCCGCTCCGGGTATAGCCAGCGCGCCAATCCCGGCGAGCCAGCCCAACGCGCCTCCCAGCACGCCCCCCGCGCTCGCCCCGGTCACAGTGCCTTCCGGGGCCTTGGTGTGCTGTTCATGCGCGAAATCTTTGGTGCCGGTCTTATCGGGAAACAGCACTGAAATATCGTTGTCCGCGAACCCCGCCATCTTCAATTCGTTGACGATGGATTCCGCTTGGAACTCACTTGTTGCGATGCAAAAAACGGCTTTGGCCATAAGATGTTTTCCTGTCTTTCCGTCGTTGTTTCCTTGGCGAGAATAGGAGCGAGGTCGAAACTTCCTATCAGGGAACAACACATTTTTTTCTCCCTAAAAATGCTGAGGGAAGACCATCACAGACCGCTGCTATTCCAACAAAGCCTCCACCTGGCGGCACCTCGCTTCAGTCATTGGATTGACCTGGGCGAGGCTATAATGGCATTTGCGAAAGCGGCTTAATCCGAGGTTGTAGGCGGCGTAAATTTCAGCGGGAGTCGGTTCGCGCCGGTATTGTTGCAGCAGGTTGTCGTGAAGAATCGTCAGGAAATCCGCCGCGTAGAGCCGGCTGATTTTTTCCTTCAAAACATTTTTTTGATAATCATGTGTGGGCAAATTTTGTTTCCGCCGCCACTCCACCACGTCGGTCCAAGCGCTTTTTTTGAGTTGAAAATGTCCCAGAGATTTTCCTCGGTCTCCAGAGGTGAACACGCCCGCATTCGACTCTACTTCCCTGACGGCATCGAGGAGCCGCTCTGGCGGACGCCAGTTGCCGGCGTCCAGGGAAACAACGCCGCCTAACACCACCAAAATTGTAACAAGAATCTTCATTGTTGGGTGACTGCCATTTGTAACTTCAAACTCGCGAGTGAAAGCACCATCGGGGTTTGCCATTTTTCTTTTTCAGAAAATTTTCCACCTGCGGTTCAGTCGCTTCTTTAAAAAAGCATCGGACACCTTAATCCCTCACCGCAATTACGCGAGGAAGAAATGAACTGATCATCTAAGAAGTGCGCATCTCGCGGGCGTGTTGCCCAAACCAATTAGGAGCGCGGACGTTCTCGTCCGCGCGTTTCAAAACGGACAAAAACCTCAGCGTTTTCGTCCCTCCCGATTCACGCGGACGAGAACGTCCGCGCT
>JBBQRQ010000144.1:0-8535 GCA_038214755.1 Verrucomicrobiota bacterium | reverse complement strand
CTTTCGAGCCTGCCGGTTACGAAACTTTCCAGTTTCGAAAAAAATGATTTGAGGTTTTTCTCGCAGATTTCCGGGGACTAGAAAGTCCCCGGAACCGGCAGGCTGGAAAGCCTGCCCTACACGCGATGGAAAAACATTTGGTTAACACATCCTTGACACCGCCACCAATCCAATCAGATGCAGTGGGGCAGGCTTCCAGGCTGTCTGAGCGGGCATCTTGCCCCGCGAATCCTGGGGCTGGAAGCCCAGATGGCAGACAAGATGTCTGCCCCACTACTTTGGTGGTGGTGTCAAGATGCGCCCGTTTTCTGATTGAACTTGGCGGAGCGCGGCTGTGTCGTCTCGACCAGCCGCAGGGCGTTGCAGATGCTGCGGCTGGTCTGCGACACCGCCGCGCCTCGCTAGAGGTAAAGCGGAATGTTCAACCAACTTATTTGTTCCTGTCCAGCACGGCCTGTAGCTGTTTTTTCGCGGAAAGGATTTCCGGTTTCTCGCTTGCCGATAAATTGTTTTTCTCAAACAAATCGTTCGCAATTTCGAAGAGTCGCCCGTCGTCGTGGAGCAGATACCGATGGTCGCGCGCGTAACGTTTGTGGCCGAGTTGCGTGAAAGCCCAATCGCGCGGGCTGCCTTTTTCTCCGAGCAACTGCGGCGCGAAACTTTGTCCGTCGATTTTGGTTTGCGACGGCAATTTTGCTCCGCCGATTTTTGCGAGAGTCGGCAGGACATCGCAAAAATTGATGAGGCTTGAATTGGTTTTGCCCGCAGGCGTTTTCCCCGGCCAGCTTGCGATCAGCGGCACGTGCGTTCCTAATTCTGTCACGGTTCCTTTTCCTCCAGGCACGGAAATATTCCCGATCATCGACGTGATTTTTTTGTCGGTGCCATTGTCGCCGGTGAAAATAATCAGCGTGTTTTTGCGCAAACCGAGTTGCTCCACCGCGCCGACGAGTTTCCCGACAATTTTATCCATGTAAGCGACCATGTCGGGATAATTGGCGGGGTCATTGACGACTTCATCATCGTGGCCGAGGGCTGGATTGGTTTTCCTCTTTGCATTTTTCCCGCCTCGTTTTTTGTTGTCGGCGGCGGCCTTTTGCGCAGCGGCGGCGCGGGGACTTCCTGGCGGCGCGATGTGCGGGCCGTGGACCAGCGCCATCGGATAATAAGCGAAGAACGGTTTGTCTTTATTTTGTTCCATGAAGTGAATCAGGAAATCGGAAAACAAATCATCGCCATATTTATCGGCTGGCATTTTTTCCAACTGGCCGTTGTCCCAAAGCACCGGCGCCCAGTAGCGCGACGTTTGCTTCCCGTCAATTTCCCAGGCCCAGCAAAGCGATTGATCGAAGCCGCACTCCGCCAGATGATCGGGATGTTTTGGAAATTCGCAGAGCTGCCATTTGCCGGCAATCGCCGTGGCGTAACCGGCATTTTTCAGGACGCGCCCGAAGGTTGTTTCTTTTTTTGGATCGAAATAATCATTCACTTCTTCGCTCCCGCCGCGGCCAATCAAGTTGATCCAACTCGTGCGATATCCGTAACGACCCGTCATCAACTCGACCCGCGATGGCGAGCAGAGCGGTGTGGAAAAGGAGTGGGTGAAGCGCGTGCCGGATTTTGCGAGCGCATCGATATGCGGAGTTTTATAGGAAGTGCCGCCGTAGCAGTTAATCGTCTCGCGTCCCAAATCATCGGCGAGAATTAAAAGGATGTTCGGTTGGCGCGCAGTGGCCGCATAAATTTCCACCAAGCCGCAACCGGACAAAATAATTGTCGCGAGGAAAATCCAGTTTTTAAATTTCATATTGAAAAAACGCGCAACGGAAGAAAGTGGTCGGGACGGGGGGATTCGAACCCCCGACCTCTTGTACCCGAAACAAGCGCGCTACCAGGCTACGCTACGTCCCGACACTGGGCAGGAAAAGTTGCCGAGGTCGCGGCTGATTGCAAACACATTATCAACGATACAGTTGAAAAAGATCGCGGCCGATTCGCCGACCGAAATTAACTTTGATGAACGAGGGTAAGGCGCGTCACTCCATGCGAACTGGCATTGGTATTTCTTCGTGTCTTCGTAGTAAAACGGCCCTTGGCACTGTCGAAGGAACAAAGGAACTGATTTGCCTCGGCATTGGCACCAAAAAGATTTGTTCAAGAATCGTACGGGAAAATCCTTGCAAGAAAAATTTGTTTTTCGCATGGTTGCGCGGTAGCCACCAAACCAAATGATTACCCACATGAAAACTCCAATAAAAATCTTTACGATAACCATGTTATCCACGTTGTTTCTGACGCAGTCTCTATTTGCGCAATTGATTATACCGAGCGACGGCTCGGATGGGGCGCTCGTCGTCACGTCCAACACGGTGATTGATCTTAGCCGGGCCGTAACTGGTGCTTGGGATGCGAACAACTCCGCCAATCAAGGCAAAGGCATTTACGACTCCAACAAGTGGCGGTGGTGTTCAAGTATTCATCGGTGACGATTTCAAATGGCGCTACGGTGACTTTCGCGAACCGGCCGAGGCGTGCGCCGGTGGTGTGGTTGGTAAACGGAAATGTGACGATTGATGGAGTGTTGAGTTTGAATGGGCAGGACGCTCCATCTGCACCGACGCTCGCTGAACCGGGACCGGGCGGCTTTAGGGGAGGAACGGGTTATTTCGCTTCTAATGTCGGCGCTTCCGCTGGCTTTGGGCCTGGTGGTGGCCAGTGGAATATTGTTGGTAATGGCTGGGGAGGGGGCGGAAGCTATGGCTCCGCCGGTGCCTACGGGCCGCCAACTTATGGAAACCCTTCGTTGATCCCTTTACTGGGCGGCTCGGGCGGTGGGGGCTACGGAGGTGACGGACGGGGAGGCGGTGCGGGAGCAGGAGCGATACTGATCGCAAGTCCGGGTACGATTTCCCTTCCCGGCACGATTCGAGCAAATGGGGGAGGGACTTTGACGGAGCTGGCGGCGGCGGCGGTGGTGGCGTCCGCTTGGTAGCCAATTTATTTACCGGAAACGGGATCATACAGTGTCTTGGCGGCATTAATGGCTACGTCGGCGGGTTGGGGCGCATCCGAATTGAGCGCGTCACGAACAGCGGCAATCCGCAGGTCACCCCCGATCCCAGCGTCGTGACTTTACAGGCCGCTGCCACTCCGGTGATCTGGCTGCCGAGTGATGGCCCCACCGCCAGGATTGTTTCCATTGGTGCTGTAGCCGCACCGGGCGATCCCCGTGCTTCTTTCGGCACTTACGGACCCGACGTAACTCTGCCGCAAGTTTCAACTACACCGGTCATTATCGAAACGACCAATGCCGAGACTGCCTCGACAGTGAAGGTCCGCGTGACTCCTCGCGCCAACGGGAGCTATACAGAAACCACTGCCACGCTGACGCAGACTAATAGCACCAGCCCGCTTGTGCTCCGCTGGACCGCGAACGTTCCTGTCAACAACGGCTATTCGGCTGTCCAAGTAAAAGTCGTGCGTCCTTAACCTGCCGCAATCCTTGACGATGTTCTCCATGAAAGCACCGCAGGAGGAGGCGGAGCGCGGACTTGCAGTCCGCAGCCTGTGGTTGTGTCGCAGGCCACCGGAATTGATTCGGCTCACGAACTCCCAAGCTGCTGCGGACTGCAAGTCCGCGCTCCGATGGATTCGCCGGTCACTCGCGGGCGAGCCGTCACCTGCCGCGCACGGGCGGCAGACGGCGCTCGAACCGGAGCAATTCATTTTCCAGGCGCAAGGCGAACTTCTCGCGTTCATGCGCTTCATTCTCTTTCTGCCGCTGAAGTTCGTAGAGCACTTGGTCCAGAATCTTGCCCATGGCGTTCAATTCCTGCCGCAACTCGCGGATTTCCATGCTGTTTCGCTGCGTCTCCTCGGCCACCTTCCAGAACCGGGTGGCCACCTGCAGCACTTGCTTCCACATAGGTCAGGTAAGTTGAGTTTTCCACCGCGCGAGCTTGGCCCGCGACTGCTTCTTCAGCCGGGCAATTTCTTCGTGCTCGTGTTTCGATTGCTTCAGGGACTGGTCGATCCGGGCGATGCAGTCATCGATCGCTGCGGCATACTTCGCCGCCTGGCTGGCCGGAATCTCCAGCGAGATGGTTTTGCTTGGCATAATTTAATTCAGTTTCGGCCGCGGACACGCGGCGGTAGTTGCCCGCAACATACCGCGGGACGCCGCGTTGCCAAAGTAAAAAGTTACGGGCGATGTCCACTTCTGCTTTTCCTCTGGCTGCTCTCGATCCTGCCGTCTTTCGCGCAAGGTCCGCTGCTCCTGCGCGAAGCCTTTTCGCGCGAGTATTCCATCCATGTCGGCGGCGAACAGACACCGTTGGTGAAAGAAGCGTTTTCCCGAGAGGTTTCCTTCTTCATCGGAACCAGTTTCGACGCGCCTTATCCGGAAACTTTTTCCCGCGAGATGAGTGTGCTGGTCACCACTCCCGCAGCGCCGGATCGCGTGACTCAACTGACGGTCGTGGTGAGTCCCACCGGTGACAGCGCCATTTTGAACTGGAGCGGCTACAATGAAATCCTACAGCGCGACGTCGTCCGGTATCACATTTACGTGTCCAGCACCCCCTTCACCACAATCTCGAACCTGACACCCTACGCGACGGTTCCCGCAGGAACATTTTCATTCACAATTACGAACTTGACGCCGTGGCAGGACCATTATTTTGCCGTCGTTGCTGAGGACGCGCTCGGCGGTTACGACCCGGTGGTAGATTATTCCGCCGCTTATGTCTTAGCCCCGGAAGCTATCTCGCGAGAACTCTCTTTATTCGTGGGAGGGGAGCCTTCGTCTCCTTACGCTCAAACTTTTTCCCGCGAAATGAGCGTGTTGATTACGACGCCATCACCGCCCGATCGCGTTTCGCAACTCACCGTCAACTCTTCCCCAACGGGAGACAGTGCTGCCTTAAACTGGAGCGCCTATAACGAATTGCTGCAACGAGACGTGGTGCGGTATGACATTTACATTTCGAGTCAGCCCTTTACGACGGTCTCCAATCGTACGCCGTTTGCCAGCGTCCCAGCGGGAACATTTTCTCTGACAGCCTCCAATCTTACCGCCTACCAGGACCATTATTTCGCCGTGGTCGCAGTGGACGCCTTGGGCGGATTCGATGCTGTAGTGAGTTATTCCGCTGCCTATGTGTTGGCTCCCGAAGCGATCTCGCGTGAGTTTTCCCTCTTCGTTGGCGGTGAACCGGCTTCTTCATATGCTCAGACCATTTCTCGGGAAATTTCGATACTGGTGCCGGATGCGACTACCCCTGATCCGGTCACTGGCCTGACGAGTGGATTTGAGGCGGTCACGTCGGTCTCTGCTTTCAGCGCGCTTGATCTGAACTGGTCAGCCTACAACGAACTCGCGCAACGTGACGTGGTTCGGTATCGCATTTACACCGGCTCCTCATTTTTTACGGATGTCTCCGCGATGCAACCGGTCGATTACGCACCAGCCGGGACGAACCGCTACACGCTGCGAGGACTTCACGGCGGAGATATTTATTACGTCGCGGTCGTCGCTGAAGATGTTTTAGGAAACTGGAATCCGACGGTGCGCTCGGTTTCCGCGAAGGCATCCATCGGCGCGCTGGGAGAGGTGCGTAATCTACTGGCAACTTCTTCTGCCAATGCACTCCATTTTACCTGGCTTGCGCCGGAGGTCGTTGATGCGTTCCTGGCACATTACAATGTCTATTTCGGCGGCGCGACGAACCCAATTTCGTTGACCGCGTCGGCCACGAGTTACGATGCCAGCGGGCTACAACCTGCCACTAGTTATCCCTTCCGTATCGCTACGGTGGATACGTTCAACACGGAGAGCGCGGGAGTTTCTCTACTCGCGGCGACATTGCTACCGAATCCAACCAACGTGGTCGCGCAATCCTTTGACGGCATGGTGCGAGTGACATGGACGCACGCCGAACCGAACGATTTGGTCAAGACTTACAACGTTTATGAATCCACTTCTACTTTCACGAATGTTGCTGGCATGACACCAGTTTTGTCCTCGCGAAATCCGCGAGTCGATATAACTGGACTGGTGAACGGGACGCCTTATTTCTTTGCCGTGACCACCCTAAATACAAACGGGAGCGAAAACCCAACGGTTCAAACAGTCTCGGCCACACCTACTCCTATTTCGGGCAATTTTGCCGATCTTGTCATTACCAACGTCACTGGGCCGACATCGGTCTATAGCGGGCAAAATCTCCAAATCAGTTGGTTCGTGACGAACAAAGGGACCGGCCTCACTTCGACGCGGGATGGAACCCCAGTCAGCTCATGGAGAGACAGGGTTGTGCTTTCGCGGAATAACGTCTTTGGAGATGCGGACGACTTAGTGCTTTTGAACTACCCTCATTCGGGCGCTTTGACGGTCAGCAGCGCTTATTTGCAAGGCACGTCCGTCCAGGCATCCACGAATCTTTTGGGCAATTACTTTCTCTTCGTATTAGCGGATGCCAACGATGACGTGTACGAACATTTGGATGTGGGAACAAATCTCGGCGTTGCCCCTCAACAAATTAACATCAGGCCACCTATGCCGCCGATCATAACGCAACAGCCGCAAAGCACCAACGTCTATGAAGGACGCACCGTCTCCTTTAGTGTCGTTGCGCAAGGGTCACCACCACTGACCTATCAATGGCGGCACGGCGCAACTGCGTTAACAGCCGGAACTAATGCGACGCTCACTTTAACCAATGTCCATCTCACTGATGGGGGGACTTACTCGGTCGTGGTTTCTAATGTGGCTGGCGCAACAAACAGTTTGCCTGCAACTTTGACGGTGAACCAGCTTCCGCCGGACTTATTCACACTCAGCCTTGCAAGCCCAACCAATATCCTCGCGGGACAAGCGGTGACAGTCGCATGGGTTGTGACCAACGCGGGTAACTCTACCGCGACTTCATCCTGGCAGGAGCAATTGCTAGCAGCGGATAATTCAGCGGGAACTAATGCCACTGTGCTATTCACCCGTACTTCGACTAGTCCTTTGCTGGCGAGTAACATTGTTACACGCACGCAAACTGTGATCTTTCCCGCCGGTTTGTCGGGTACCTACTGGTTAGCGGTGCAGGTGGATAGCGCCAGCCAGATTAGCGAAGGCGATGGTGAAACGAATAATTTCTTCGTCAATCCGCAACCGATCTGGATTCAATCGCCAGATTTGCAAGTCCGCCTTCTCACGTCGGCGGCTACGGCGGTTTTTGGGGAATCGTTCGCAGTGAACTGGAGCGTGACAAACTCAGGCAACGGGGCTGCATTCGCTTCATGGAGTGACAGGGTGTGGCTATCGCAAGCCAGCAATTCTTTGGCAGGAGCGACTTTGCTTGCTACGGTCGCAGCAGTTGCCAACCCGCTGGAAGCTTCCGGCGACTATACCAATAGCACGATAATTACCCTGCCTCTCAATGCGCAATCACAGCCCGGTTCATACTGGCTCAACGTCCAGACGGATGGTTCAGGGTCGCAACCCGAAGCAAATGAAAACAACAATCTGCGCAGCATTCCTTTGACCCTCGTGTTTCCGCCGCTGTCGGATTTGGTTCCCGCCCAACTGGCCACGCCAACTTCAGTTTCGTCCGGACAGAATGTGGCGCTGACTTACATGGTAACGAACGCGGGCGCGGCGGGTTTGACGAATGTAATTTGGAGCGAAACGATCTATCTGGTTTCCGACTCTGGCCTGGATACCACAAATGTTCAAAGCTCCTCACGCCGGATGGTACGATGAAAACATTCTCGACAACGAACACTTTTGCCTCGGGCGCGTTTCTGGTGCGAACGCAAATAGTGACAGTTCCGGTAAATTCGGCGCTCGGAAATACGCGATTCGTGGTTGTGGTGGATAGCGGCAACACGGTGGTTGAATCCAACGAGACTAACAATCTTGTCCTCGCGACCAATGCCACGGTGATCCCAGCCCTGCTGACCTTGCAACTCCCGGGCACACAGTTGCTCGAAGGCACGACGATGACTGGCATTGTTTTCCGCAACGGCAGCACGTCCCAGCCATTGACGGTGACAATAACGAATGACCGGGTGACAGAGATTTCGTTCAGCCTCAGCGCTACAACATCAGTGGCAACGGTGACGATTCCTGCCGGTTCCTCTTCAGCACAATTTTCCGTGCGAGCATTGAATGATGGCATGGTGGATGGTTCGCAGTTGGTCAACATTTTCGCTTCGGCTCCTACCTTTCCGACTGCGCTGGCGCAGCTAATCGTGCTGGATGCGCAAGTGCCGAATCTTAGGTTGACCGTTGCCACCAATTCCGTGACGGAAGGTTTGACCGTTGCCGCCACGGTGAGACGTGATTATGTTACGGCGAATCCCCTTACCGTGCTTCTCCAAAGCTCTACTGCAAATCGTTTACTAGTCTAGTGTCCCATAAATGACTATACTTATTTTCTTCGCTTTTTCCGCTTTTTCTTTTGCGACCAGCCCGGCTTGATCGTTTCCAAGGCGGCTCGCCCCCGCGCGACCTTGTCCATGATTTTTTGAACCGTCGCGGTC
>JBBQRQ010000143.1:0-8537 GCA_038214755.1 Verrucomicrobiota bacterium | reverse complement strand
GAAGGTCGGGGATGCAAAGGGAATGTCGGCAATGCACTAAAAGCTGGTTCGATCAACGGGTGATCAATTTCGATAGCAATTGCCGATTGCATAGTTTCATTGGCAGCACATAATTCAATCATGGCTAAGACACGCGAATTCAACGTCGTCATCGAACAAGATTCTGAGGGATATTTTGTCGCGTCCGTTCCCGATTTGCGCGGCGCTCACACGCAAGCCAAGTCGCTCGATGTCCTGATGAAACGGATTCGTGAAGTCATCGAACTTTGTCTGGAAGACGAAAAAGATCACGCGGGTTCGTCCAACTTTATCGGCGTTCAACGGATTCGGGTTTAACCACCTTCACAGTTAAATTGTTATGAGCACTCAGGAACTCTTGGTTGAAGAAATCAAAAAACAGCCCGAACCGGTGCTGCGCGAAGTGCTGCATTACCTGAAATTTCTCGCACGCCAGCGCGAAGAGGAAATGTTGGCTGACGTTCTCCCCACCCGCGAAGTCGAACAGGAAGTTTTGGTCGAAATTTATTCCGAAGCCCGCATGGCCGAGTTTGATCGCAACAACGAGCAAGCGTTGGCGAGTTACCAATTACATAGTTTCATTGCCGACGCATAATTGAATCATGGCTAAGACACGCGAATTCAACGTTGTCATCGAACAGGATTCTGAGGGATATTTCGTCGCGTCCGTTCCCGATTTGCGCGGGTGTCACACGCAAGCAAAGTCCCTCGATGTCTTGATGAAACGGATTCGTGAAGTCATCGAACTTTGTCTGGAAGATAAAAAAAATCACGCGGGTTCTTCCAACTTTATCGGCGTCCAACGGATTCGGATTTAACCATGCCACGCTTACCCAGGCTTCGGGGAAAAGAACTTGTCCGAATTCTCGAAGAACATGGATTTCAAATTGTTCGCATTCGCGGCAGCCATCATTCTCTGCGTCATCCAGATGGCAGATACACCGTGGTTCTGGTTCATGCAGGCGAAATCATTGGCCCCGGTTTGCTTCTGAAAATTTTGAAAGATTCCGAGTTGTCCAGAGATGATTTGGAAAAATAATTCTGAACCTGTTCCTGTGTTGTGCCGCACCAGACCGAGCTTGCATACATTTCCATCACCGGCGCGGTGCGACGCGGGAAACGTCCGCAGAAATTAATTCCGCGCCGTTACGCGAAAGAAACTTAATTCAACAACGCCCACAACAATATCGCTGACGCCGTTCCGTCCATCGTGGGTTCGTTGGTGAAGTAATCTTTGATGTCGTCGGACAAGACCGCGCGTTGACACCTCAGCACAACTGCGATTTACTTTTCCTATGCTCGATTGGCAGGAATACATCCACACCGATCCAAAAATTCTGGTGGGCAAGCCGGTCGTAAAAGGCACGCGGCTGTCAGTGGATTTTATTTTGCGTCTCCTCGCCAACGGCTGGTCGCGCGAACAGGTTCTGGAAAATTATCCGCGTCTGACACCTGAAGCTCTGCAAGCGTGTTTTTCCTTCGCCGCTGAATGTTTGGCCGAATAATCTTTTTACGAACTTCCAAAAGTTTGAGTCATGCGGTTTCTGGCCAACGAAAATTTCCCGAAGGCAAGCGTTCACCTTCTGCGCGAAGCTGAACACGATGTTCGGATTAAACGCAGAGGCCGCGAAGGTTCACGCGGAGGTCGCAGAGGAGGGTGGTAAAAAAAGAATTTGCCAGGAAAATTCCGCTCTGCGTTCCTCTGCGAAAACCTTTGCGTCCTTTGCGTTAAAAACCGCTGTCTCCGATTGCACAAATTTAATTTAAAAGCGCCCACAACAAAATCGCTGAAGCGGTTCCGTCCATCGTCGGTTCGTTGGTGGAATAATCTTTGATGTCGTCGTGATAGACGGCGCGTTCGTCTTGAAACAACGCAAATGGATCAGGCTCGGTGATGCTCACGCCTTTGAGACTTTTGAAAATGCGCTCGTAAACCGGGCCGTCCACCAATCCGCCGCGAATCGTCCGGTGCAAAATCTTGTTCGCCATCAGATGCACATCGCGCGGGAAAACTTCGCCGATGTCAGTGAACATTGACGTGCCCCACGGATTTCGACCGAGCAGCCAATCGCTTTGCTCGCTGGCGAATTCGCGATAACGGGTGTCGCCGGTCATGCGTTCGTAGAGGAGGCATTGCGTGGCGAGCGCGGCCATTAAATTATTCGAGCACCAGATGAACGGCACTCCGGCGCGATACGGATTTTTCTGCGCCCTCCGCAAACATTGCTCGATGCCTTCGCGGTAATAGCCTGCCAGAATTTTTTGAAAATTTTTATCCACCAAATCGTAGAGGCGAAAGTGGCCGAGGTTCACGAACGGATAAAACTGGTAATGGCCCGTTTGTTCTTTGCCCATCCAGGTGTCGGTATTGGCTAGTTGTGCGTAGCGTCTGGCGTCGTCGATGTAACATTGATCGCCGGTGGCGCGAAAGAGTTCCGCTGCGCCCCATTCCATGTCGTCAGCCCAGGTCGTTTCGGCATAGCGATACGGAGCGCCATAAGAATTTCCTTGTTGCACGCCCTCCTTCGCGCGACCCAATTCGTAAACTTCAATGGCGGCGCGCAGACATTGTTCGGCGAAAAAAGGAGCGCGGACGTTCTCGTCCGCGTGTGAATCGTTTCGAGAGCCTCCGAGCGATTTTATATCTTTATGAACTCGCGGACGAGAACGTCCGCGCTCCTCTTCCTTTTTCCAAATCTGATACGCCAGCGCCATTGCCGCCGCGTAACGTCCCGCGAGATTCGCCACTCCCGTCGATTCGCTTTGATAATCTTTCAAACCTTGCGGCTGACCATCGGCGAAATAAACGACGCGTTCTTTTCCCGCGCCCCAGCCGTAATCGACCGTTTCATTTTGCGGCAAACGCCAGCCTTGATGATCGCGGTCGTCGGCAACCTGATGCCAGAGTTGGTCGCGTTGCGGATGCAATTTGAGCATCCAGTCCAAACCCCATTTCGCTTCGTCGAGAATATCGGGAATGCCGTTAGCGCCGAGTTGTCCGAGCGCGTTAAAGCGGTCGGCAAAACGCTCGCCCTCACCCCGTCCCTCTCCCCCGAGGAGAGGGTGTCCAAGTTGATACGCTAACAACATTTGCGCAGTCGCATTCCCCGACGTGAGCAAATATTTCAGCAAATCACCCGCGTCGTGCCAGCCGCCGCTGCAATCGAGAAAAGTCCCATTCGTCATCGGGCCGTAAGCGGTGCGCCCGTCGAAGGAATGGCAAATCGCATCGAGCCACGGATTATAACCGCATCGTTGCTGGCGCATGAATTCCAGAAGTTGATCGGGTAGATCGGCGTAAACTTTTCCGCGGATGACAAATGGAAAAGATTTCGCGCCGCCGATATCCAGAAAATATTTTCCGGGTTTTTTGAGGCTGGAGAAATCTAATTCCGCATGATGAGAAAATTGTCCCCAGGTTTCGCCAGGCAACATTTTAGTTGTCCCATGAAAAACAATTTTATTTTCGCCCGGAGCCACGACTGAGAAATTCTTCGGCAAATTGTCGTTGGAGACTGCGATGGCGATTTTTGGATCTCCTGGGCGATAGCCGAGTTGATTGGCGCGAAGGTGAATCTCATTTTCCGCTGCGGCGAAAACGGGAAAGGACAAAAGAAAAAGCGCAGCGAAGATTTTCATCCGTGGGACGTTAAGAGTTGCAACCGCCGCGGGCAAACGGAAACGGGAAATCGTTTCCTCCTGCCTTAAAATCAAAGGCGGAAATTTTTTCCTGAAGTTCCAGCCCGCTTATTTCCCATCCAAACAATCGCGGACGGCGTGGGTGAGTTTTTCGGGGTGATACGGTTTTTGCAGAAAGTTCAAACCTTCGCGCAGGACAAAATCTTTTCCCACGATGTCGGCGCTGTAGCCGCTGGTAAAAATAATTTTGAGCGTCGGCTTTTCGCCCTGAAGCCGTTCGCTGAGTTCTCGTCCGGTTATTCCATCCGGCATGACAAGGTCGGTAAAAAGAAGGTCGATGAGGTGCTTTTGTTTTCCCCAAACTTTTAACGCGGCCACGCCCGATTCGGCTTCGAGCACACGATAACCTTCGCGTTCCAACAGGAACTGAACCAGTTGGCGCAAGGGCATTTCATCTTCGACGAGTAAAATAGTTTCCGTGCCGCGGGTGGATTTCTGCGCGCTGGCGTTGGCCGGAGTTTCCCTCTGCTCAGGGCTGCGCGGGAAAAATATTTTAAAACGCGTCCCTTTGCCCGCTTCACTGGCCACTTCGATCCAACCTTCATGTTGCTTGACGATGCCGTAAACGGTGGCCAGACCGAGACCGGTCCCCTTTCCCACTTCTTTGGTGGTGAAAAAAGGTTCAAAAATATGAACCAGATTTTCAGGAAGGATGCCGCCGCCGTTGTCGCTGACTTCAAGGCAAACGAACTCGCCCAGATACGCTTCTGAATTCCCACGAGTGTAAGTCTCGTCAATCCGAACCGGGCGGGTCGCGATGGTCAGTTCTCCGCCGCGCGGCATGGCGTCCCGCGAGTTGATGGAGAGGTTCAAAAGAATTTGCTCCATCATGCCGCGGTCGGCGTGAATGCGAGGGAGATCAGAACTGTTTTCAACTTTCAGAAGAATGTCTTCGCCCAAAATGCGGCGCAGCATTTTCGTCATTTCGTCCACGACTTCTTTGAGGTCAAGCGCGTGGCGTTGCAGGATTTGGCGCCGGCTGAAGGTGAGCAACTGGCGGGTCAGATTGGAGGAACGCTCCGCCGCCATGGAAATTTGCTGGAGCGAATCAGCTATATCACCTTTCTCCGTGGCGAGGAGCAATGAGGCATGCCCCTGAATGACGGTCAGAAGATTGTTGAAATCATGCGCGATGCCGCCGGCGAGTTGACCGATGGAATCCATTTTTTGGGACTGGCGCAATTGGCTTTCCAGCCGCCTCTGCTCGGTGACATCGCGAAACAGCACGAGCAAGAGAGGACGCCCTCCCTCCAAATCGACGAAGGAATTGGCTCCTTCCAAATCAACCGTTTTTCCCGAGCGAAAAGTCATCGTGCGTTTGATGAATTTTTCCACGGTGCGGCCTTGGAAGCGCTGGATATATTTTTCCAAGACTTCGGCGTGATTTTCAGTCGAGGCATACATGACGGTGAAGGGCTTGCCGACCAATTCTTCGTAGTCAATCTCAACCAGTTTGCAAAAGGCTTTGTTGATCGCGACGACGATTCCGTTCTCGTCCGTCAGACGCATTCCATCCACCGAATTTTCCCAGACCGAATGGAAACGCGCTTCGGAAATTCGCAGCGCTTCCTGCGCCTCGATCCGCGCCAAGGTGCCGCCGCATTGGTCCGCCAACGCCTGCAAAATCTCCAGAGACTTTTGGGAATAGGCATCTCTTCTGTAACTTTGGATGGACAACACTCCGATGACTTTTGTGACATGACGGATTGGAACAAAAAGAATGGACGCGGAAAGTTTGCCGGTGTTCCCGAACGGCCGCAGCTCCAAACCCAAGTCGGGCAAAGAGGGGTTTCGCAAAATTAACGCGCCGCCATTTTTGATCACTTCGGCAATGCGCGGCGAGGGCGGATAACTTTCATACGCGGGCGCCACGACCGATCTTTTTCCATAAATCAAATCGAGATTGAGAATCGGACGAATGGTGTTGTGCTCGGCGGAATATAAATCAAGCGAACACGCATCCCAGCCGAGCAATTCATCGGCGGCTTTGACAATAATTTTTGCCGCCTCGTCCGCCGAACTGGCGCCCCCGAGGTTTTGCGCCAGTCGGGTAAAAACCGCATTCTGAAATTCGTTGCGCCGTTGTTCAGTGACATCATTGGCTAAGACCAGTTGCGCTTTGGCTCCGTTGAGCTCAATGGCGGTCCACTTGATCTCGACGTAAATAATCGTTCCGTCTTTTTTGCGATGCCGCCAGATGCTCGGCGTGACCAGTCCCGACTTCAGTTCGCCGCTAATGACTTTGCGATGATATTCGGCATGAGCAGCCACGTCTTCCGGCGGGCGAATATCGCTGATGGTCAGATTGAGAAACTCTGCACGCGAGTAACCGTAGTGAGTGATGGCGGCTTCATTGACTTCCAAAAAACGCAGCGATTGCTGATGGAAAACCCACATCGGATTCGGGTTCCCATCGAAAAAAATCCGATACTCCGCCTTGTTTTTCTGCAGAGGGTTTTCCGCGGAAATTTGCGCCGTCATTCCCGAGGCGCTGGCTTTGCCAATTTCGTTCGGGCGGCGCGTTTCATTTTCAGAGGGCAGTTTCATGGAGCAACACGCCGCACACTATACGAATCAGGGAAAACCCGACAAGGCAAATGGACCGTCCAGCAGCAGTCGAGGCGGCGGCGCGCCGACGCCACGTGGTTTCATTTCGGAGCGTGACGCTCCAGAAAATCGACCAGCACATTAGCCATCACCTTCGTTCCAACCACGAGACATTCTTCATCGACCTCGAATTCCGGCGTGTGCGCTTCAGCGATAATTCCCCTGGCCGGATTACCCGAGCCGAGCCGATAAAAAAATCCCGGCACCACCCGTTGAAAATAAGAAAAATCCTCCGCGCCCATTCGTTGCGGCGCGTTGATAATGTTGGTTTCGCCAATGGCGCGGCGCATGACCGGCAAAGTTTCCTCAACCAATTTCGGATCGTTCACCACAACCACGGTTCCTTCGATGATATTCAAATCGTACGTCGCGCCGTAAGCCGCCGTCACGCCGTCGAGCGTTTGCTTCATCAAGTCTTTCACTCGCGTCCGCACGTCTTCGCTCAATGTGCGAATGGTTCCCTCCATTTTTACTTCGGGCGTAATGATGTTCCGTTTCGTGCCGCCGTGAATGGTCCCAATCGTTACAATCATCGGCTCAAAAGTGTCGATGCGCCGGCTCTTGATCGATTGCAACGCGCTCACACATTCCGCCGCGACGACAATCGTATCGACGCCTTTCTGCGGTTGCGCGGCGTGGGACATTTTTCCGTGAATCGTAATGTCAAACATGTCCGAAGAGGCTTGGGCCGGCCCGGCGCGCACGCCAATTTTTCCGACGTCAATTTCGGTCGTGGTGTGCAAACCAAAAATCGCGAGCGGTTTCGGATTCTCCAAGGCGCCTTCCTTAATCATCATCGTGGCACCGCCTTCTTCTCCGGTCGGCGGACCTTCCTCGGCCGGTTGAAAAATAAATTTAATCGTCCCGGGAATTTCGTCGCGCATTTGGCTGAGAATTTCCGCCACGCCGAGTTGCACCGCCGTATGAACATCGTGACCGCAGGCGTGTTTCACTCCGGGATTGAGAGATTTGTAAGGCACGTCCATCGTTTCATTGATCGGCAAGGCGTCGAAATCCGCGCGCACCGCCACGACCGGCCCCGGCTTTTTTCCCTTGAGCAAAGCAACCACACCGTGATGCGCCACGTTCGTTTTGATTTCATCGAGACCGAGTTCTTGCAATCGCTCGGCGATCACGCGCGAAGTGCGCACCTCGCGATTGGATAATTCCGGGTGCATGTGAAAATCGCGTCGCTGCTCGATCAATTTTGCGCGTAGCGATTCGGCAGCGGCGGAAATTTTTTGTTCGCGTGCAGAGGCTGAAATGTTTTCCGCGGCAAAAGAACGGACGCCGCTCCAAACCAAGATTGCAGCAACGAAAGCAAGTTGGGGATTCATCACCGCATTGAAAAAGATTTGCACCAACGTCGCAACGCAATTTCTATTGGCAGCATCCGCGTGGGCGCATCTTGGGGGCGTGTTGCCCAAACGGAAAGGAGCGCGGACAGCCTTGTCCGCGTGAATATGGAGAAGCCAAAACGCCTGATTTTTATCGGTTGCAAAACTCGCGGACAAGGCTGTCCGCGCTCCACTTGGTCTGGGCAACACGCCTTGGGAAGTACGCCAAATGGGACGAACGCGGCCAAAGTAGCGCAGCGCGTCTCGCCTGCGGCTTTGTTCCCTTTTTTTCTGCGCAGGCGAGACGCACTGCGCTACTTTTGGGCGGACGAATAATTTACGGCGCAGTCACGCGCACGCGCATGAAACGTTTTGCAGCGGAATCAACCGGCACATTGTCTCGCACCACAATCGTTTCGATGTTCGTCCCGTTGCGGCTGATTTCCGTCGTGTTGGTGGTTACGGGTGGAAGATTGGTTGCAAAATAAGTCGAGCCTGCCAGCCAATTGCTCAAATCGTCGGAGACTTCCACCGTGTGCGTCAGGTTCGTCGCGGCGAGTTGACGTTTGAAAGTCAGTGCGAGAAAATTTGTGGCTCCGTTTGTTTGCATCCCGACCACGGGAATATTTTCTGTTTTCCAATAGCGCAGCAAGTTCCGCAACGCCGAAGAGGAAGTTCGCTTTGCTCAGGAATGATAAACTCCTGTAAACGTGCTGCCGGCAGAACGATAGGAGCGCGGACGTTCTCCTACGCCAATTAATTTTTTTAAAACCCGGTCGAGAACGTCCCCGCGCCAATCGTTATTCCCGCAGCACCTTTACAGGGGTTTATAAATGCAGAGCAAACCGAACATCCAAGTGCGCCGTTGCGTACGTG
>JBBQRQ010000142.1:0-8538 GCA_038214755.1 Verrucomicrobiota bacterium | reverse complement strand
CCTTCCCCCCTGGGCGGCCAAGGGGCCGGGATCCTCGCAACCAACAGCGCAAACGGTTCCATGTTTTCTGAGAGATACATTGAATTTTCCTCAGCCGGTAAACCGCCTGAGAGGGGTCACGATGTACCGGGGCTGTTCCGTCATGTCGCGAGTTCCCGTTTGACTTGCTCATGCGGAAGAGTTTCACCCTTTTGGATTTGATCCAGCCCTTTGCGAATCGCAGCTACGAAATTAAGCCGGCGCGAGATGACATCAAGGCTCGCGTGATGCGGCTGACCCTGGGTCATTTGGATAGCAAATTGTTTCTCGCTCATAGTTCGAGGCTGAATCACTGGGAAAAAAAACGCAATCCTCTCCTCTTGAAAACTTCCATCGCTCTGCTGGATTCGCCGCATGGACGCCCCCGGCTCGCCCTCAATTCCGCTCGCCGAAATTTTGCGCGCGGCAAACGAATTGGTCGCTGCCAAATTGATCGGAGATTACGCCCTCGGGGGTGCGCTGGCGGCCATTTACTATGTCGAACCGTTCACTACTTACGACGCGGACATTTTTTTCATTCCGGCTGACAAAAGTTTGACCGCAGGCGTGCCTGCTATCTATGAGCATTTGCAATCGCGCGGCTGGCAAGGCCGAGGCGAACATCTCCTCTTGAAAGGATTTCCAGTTCAATTTAGGGCGGCCCACGGGTTGACCGAGGAAGCCGTCCGCGAAGCGCAGCGTATCGAATACGAAGGCGTGCCTGCGAAAGTTTTCCGTCCCGAACACATCGTCGCGATTGCCGCGAGCGTTGGACGATTGAAAGATCTGGCCCGCATCGAGCAAATGCCTCAGCAAGCCGACCTCGACAAAACGCTGCTAGATGAAATCTTGCGGCGATATAATTTGAAGCTGCCGAAGTTATGAATGTGGAAATGCGCCGCTCGCCCGCCCGCGAAAGTTTCGAGGAAAAATCCGCAAGAGGGAGCAGCTTGTCCGATTGGCGAAAGCGTTTCCACGCGCCAAGACTCTTCGGTCCAAGCAGAGATACGACGCAACACCGCCATAAATTACTTCAAATCGTAACAGGCCAGTTCGTGGGAATCGCGGACGTAAATTTTTCCATCGGCGCAGGCGGGAAAATTCCAATTCTTGCCGCAAACTTGAGCGCGACCCAGCTCGATATATTTTTCGGGCGTCGCTGAAATCAATACGAGTTCGCCGTCATCGGTCAGCGCGAGAAGTTTGTCGCCGATGCAAATCGTTGAAGAATTCTCGCGACCGAATCCCGGTTGCGCCCATTTTAATTCGCCGGTCTTCGCACTGGCGCAAATGAAATTTTTCGCCGGACCCTGTCCGTAAAGAAAATCGCCCACGAGAACGGGCGTGGAGACATTGATTTTTAAACTCTTGTTCGCCCAGGCTGAAGCGGCGTCGAATTGTTCCTCCCGTTTCGAAACTTTGACGCAGACCAAGCCGATGGTGTGAGAATTTACAATGACTTGGTCGCCAAAAATGACGGGCGTGGCGGCGTGGCGCTTGGCCATTGTTTTGAGCGCCACTCTCCAAAGGGACTTTCCGTTTTGTCGATCGACTCCCAGCAGCGCGTCGGCGGTGAACGCGATCACTTGTTTGCGGCCAGCGAGAGTCGCAACCTGGAGGGAGGAGTAGGCCGCCTGGTCGTCACCGGATTTCCACAAAACTTTTCCGCTCAGTTTGTCGAAGCAAACCAAGGTCGCGCCATTGGTGCTGCCGACGGGGACAATGACCGCATTTTCGTCCGCCAGGCCGGAGCCGTTGTTTCCTCGGCGTGCAGCGACGCCCTCATTCGCTTTGCTGCCGAGAAATTTTACGCCGAAATCTTTTTCAAAACTAGCGCCCCACAAAATTTTTCCATCGGCAAGATTCAGACAGCGGAACTCGCCATTGCAGGATTGGACGTAAACGCGGTCGCCATCGACAAAAGGGGTACTGCGCGGACCGGCGCTCCATTCATCGGAATAACGGCTGGCGATGGGGGCTTGCCAAATTTCTTTGCCAGTTTTGGCGTCGAGTTGGTGGACGACTTCTTTCTCTCCATTCTCGTCGAAGTAAATCACTTTGCTGTTCGCGATAACGGGCGACGAAAAACCTTCGCCGATTTTAATTTTCCAAACTGGTTTTAAATCGGGAGAAAGTTTGTTGGGGATTTTTTCGTCTCCGGCAGCGTGATTGTTGCGAGTCGGACCGAGCCACTGCGGCCAATCGCCCGCGCGCGCGGAAAAAATTCCGGTAAAAACAAGTGCGATAATAAAGAGGCGTTCCACAATTTTTGGCGACGGAGAAAATTTAAAATGCGGCGGTCACAGACGCGCCGCTACAATAAAATTACCAGGTTCCATCCGCGAGTGCCGCGACGGCGTTCCTGGCCAACGCTGCCGCCGCCAGCGGAATGGCCTGTCGCTCCGCGTTGGTTAAATCGCTTCCAACTCGCACAGTGGTTCGGCCATGGACAATTTGATCGGCGTTGGTTTTTCCCGTCCCGCGATCCGTCGCCAAAATTCGAGCGGAAATGGTCAGATAATAATCCCGCACCGTCAGCACGTCCTTCGGCTCAAAGGACAGCGCGCTTCGGTCGTATTTCAGGATCGTTCCATTGACGATCAAATCGCCATCGTCGTGCGTGGCGAGTTTGTAGGTTCCGTCGTGCTGCACTCGTTTGCGGATTTCCAACGTGATCGATTCGCTGAGGCGAGGCTCGAGAGTTTCGTTACGAAAAGGATTTATCTGGACCGATTTTTCCCCGGCGCGGAGGCCGTTGGTTGGCCCAAGTTTATATCCAGCGCAACCCGTCCCCAGCAGAAAAACCAGCAGAAAAAAATTCAAAATTCGAAGGCGCATTTATCTTGTTGCGAGTCGTTTCTTGAGTGAATCAATTCGTCCTCGCGCGGTGCCGGCGAGGGGCGACTCAGGGTCTTTGAGCAAAACTTCGTTGTAATAAATCAATGCGCCGTCCCATTTTTTCTTCTTCTCGTAAAACCGCGCCGTCTGAAAACTGCCGCGCGCCTGTTCTGTTTTCAGCGAAGTAATTAATTTTTGCGCCTGCGGGACGCGCCCGTCTTCGGGATAGAGCGCCATGAAATCAGTAAACGTTGCAATCGCCTGTCCCGCCACACTTTGATCGTACTCGGCCGTCTTGACTTCTTTGTTGTAGGCCAGGCCCGCTTTGTAAATCGCTTCCGACGCGATTTCCGGGCGGTCGTTGTAACGGTCGGCGGCACGTTCGTACGCTTTGACCGCCAGCGTAAAGTCCGATTTTTTTTCACGCGCCGCGCCGATGTTCATTTGCGCTTTGGGCGCGATGTCGCTGTAAGGCCCGTTCTTGACGACCTTCGCATACATCTCGGCGGTTTTGTCCATCGACGGAAAGAACGGGATGTAGCCCCAGAGTTTGAACCATTGGCCGCCGAGGAAACGGGTGGCGATTTCAAACTGCCGCTGGAGAATTTCCTGATGGTTTTCGATTTTCGGATATTTTTCGAGCACCTGCTGATACGCGGCGAAAGCCTTTTCGTCCTTGTGCCGCGCTTCGAGAGAGCGGCCAACTAGATACTGCGCTTGCGGTGAGTAATCGGAGAGCGGAAAAACTTTCACGGTGCGGCGGGCCGCTTTCAATGCGAGGCCAAAATCTTTTCGGTCAAACGCTTCCTGGGCGACTTGCAATTGGTCTTTGGCGCGAGTGCGCTGCCAGTTGCCGGTCGTGCCGGGCGTCTCATAAGTCCAACCTTCGCCCGGAACAAAAATCAACGGAGCGGGCGAGCGGGACGGAAAACCAATCAGGCAAACTAAAATTAGCGCGACGCGAACAGGCCAACGATTCATGGCCGTGACCGTAACGAAGCGTTTTTCTCAAGTCAAGGTGTGCGGATTTTCGGGAATGCCTAACTAATTTGCCGCCCGTCCGTATTTGCGCAGCTTTCCGAGTGTCTCTCGGAAATTGACGGCAAGAATCTTTCCGCCAGTAGTGGCCTTCCAAAGACGTGGGCCTTTATGTCCGAGAGACAGACTAATCATTTTGGGATATGCATTAATTACGCAGTTTGCCCTTTCTTCCGGAGATGCGTGATTGAGACCACAAAGGATGAAGACATGCGACCGAGAGTGCTTAAAAGCGTCCAGGAAAAAAGGGTTTTTTTCAGTGGCAACATCCCCCGTAACCATCAGCCACCCGAGTCTTCCAATTTCTTTTACCCAGACTTCGTCAGGAGTTTTTGGATCAGAGAAATGTTCGTCGTGTAATACAACGCGGATATTAGCGGCGAGAATTATGTCTTTAAACGCCCGCCCGCCCGAATTGCGGTCGATAAATACCGTTTTACGCGGCAAGCCTATCATGCCAACGAATAGCTCCTTCTACCTCGTCTTCAGTGGCTGCATAATCTGCCGCAATGTCCGCAATCTTTTCGCCGCGAACAAACCGTTCCGCGATAATGTCCGCACCCACGCCTAAGCGAGCGATGCAAATACGACCGAAATTGCGCTCGGGCGTCACCACAAACTCTTTTTGATCTTCCTCTCCCGACTTTGGATAAAATTCAGAAGCGTATCCATCCGAACCATAATTTAACTGATTAAGACCGCTCGCAATGATGTCCTTATCGACTGTTTGGCCGCGTTCAGAAAGCGATACAAGAACATTATTTCTTTTGAGGAAAAGATGTCTTTTATCCAGATAAAAATCTCGATGTGCCAAAAATGTTAAATTGTCTTTGATCGATGCAAGGTAATCGGCTGCCGCTCGGATGTTGCGAATGGGAATGTCGTATTGGCGTCGAATCAAAAAAAACACGTGAGCTTCAATCAGATCAATAAAAGAAATTGGTGCGCCAAGATGCGAAATCGTCGAAAGAAGTGGCGCGGATTTCTTTTTTTTACCGCTAGCAGCGGTGTAGCTTCTACCCCTAAACCAGGCATGAAACGTTTTGGGGTTTGCGCCCACCAGACGCGCCGCGGCAGCCAGCGGATATGCTGGCAGTAATTTCACGTTGTCTGGTTTGGTTGTCACGATGCGATAATTTTAATCTTCATCACCAGCTTTGAAAGCGAAAATTCAAACTATCACATTGCCGCGTGCAGCTTGTTCAATAGACACACGATCTGGAAAAAAAGAATTGGGGAAGTGTTCCCGCTTTCCAGTCATAAGTCGTAACAATGCAGTTGGGAAATGACGCCCAGCACGCAATAAGTTGCTCTTGGGATAGGAGCGCGTGTGACTTCAACTGCATTGTTACGGCTAAGGAGAAAAGCCCTTTAATCCAACAATTGCGCGTAGCGTTCCTGAAAAGCGAACGTGCCGAAAGTCCCGCCCGAATGCAGAAATAACATCTCGTCGCCAAAACGGTCGGGATTTTTTTTCAATTCGGCCAGCATTCCGCGAAACGCTTTGCCGGTGTAAGTGGGATCGAGCAGCACGCCTTCCTCTTGTGCGAGCTGGATGTAAAATTTCAAATCGTCGTCCGTCGCAATGCCATAGCCGCTCCCGAAATGGCCATCGAGCACCTGCAACTCCCGCTCAGAAAATTTCAACTGGAATTGCGCGGCCGTTTCTTCCATCAGGTTTCCCACCCGCTTTTGAAAATATGCCGCTGAATCGCAAATGTTGATCGCCCAAAGTTTTTTGGTTGGAAGTCCGTGAAGTTCGTAGCCCAGATGCAGGCCGGCGTGGGTGCCCCCGGAACCGTCCGCAAAACAAAGAGCATCGGGGAAATTCGTTTTCGCGCCGCAATTTTTCCAAGTCGCCAGCATTTCTTCGACGGCGGCGATGTAACCGAAGCAGCCGATTGGGACGCTGCCGCCCTCCATGATGATGTAAGGTTTTTCGCCACGCTGTCTCGAAGCGGCGGAAATTTCTTCCAGCCACGGCGAGTAAGTGGACCCGGCCGTTTCGTATTCGGCGTAGGAAATAAAATTCAAATCTGCTCCACCGATTTTGTTGAGCAAGAGATTTGCGGTGAGAGGATCGTGGCGGTTTCTGCCTGTTTTCGGTTCTCGAACCACCAGGGAAACTTCCAGTCCAAGCCGCCGGCACACAAAGGTAGTGGCGCGCGTGTGATTGGATTGCAGTCCGCCCGTGGTGATGATTCGGGTCGCGCCTTTTTCGAGAGCGTCGGCCAGGAGAAATTCCAGCTTGCGAATTTTATTTCCGGATTCGGCGAAGCCGGTCAGGTCATCGCGCCAGATGAAAATGTTTTTCCCGAGCTGCGCGGAAACGCGTTCGAGTTTTTGAATCGGGGTCGGGAGATGGGCTAGTCTCAAACGCGGGGGAAATTTCATGCTGCTGGATTAGCAGAGGAGCAATTTGGCGAAAAGGAGTTTTGCTGCGTTGTAGCGGCGCGTCTATGACCGCCGGGTAGCATCTGCCTCTGGCGGGTGCGGAAATTCTTCATTTAACAATCCCATTACTTCGGTGTTCGATGTTCAGTGTTGGAGGTTCGAGGTTTAAAATTCAGAAACATCGAACCTCCAACACTGAACTTCGAATATCCAATTTCGAAAGAACGAATTCGCACCCGCCGGAGGCAGATGCTACCCGGCGAATTTCGCTCGAAATATTTTCACCCGCGGATAAGGTCGCGTTTGTTCCAAAAACTTTGCTAATGGAAATACAAGAAAACAAACGGACCTCCTGGGCCTGGATTCCGAGCCTCTATTTCGCCGAAGGAATTCCATACGTGGTCGTGATGGCGCTGTCGGTCATCATGTATAAACGGCTGGGAATTTCCAACACCGACATCGCGCTCTACACGAGCTGGCTTTATTTGCCGTGGGTGATCAAGCCGCTCTGGAGTCCCATCGTCGATATTCTAAAAACGAAACGCGCCTGGATAGTCGCGATGCAATTGATTATTGGCGCGGCGTTGGGCGCGGTCGCGTTGACCATTCCGGCGCCGAATTTTTTCAAGGCGAGCCTCGCCGTTTTCTGGTTGCTCGCGTTCAGTTCGGCCACGCACGACATCGCCGCCGACGGTTTCTATATGCTCGGTTTGTCGAAACACGATCAGGCATGGTTCGTTGGAATACGCAGCACTTTTTATCGGCTGGCGATGATTACGGGACAAGGTTTGCTCATTATGCTGGCCGGAGCGATTGAAAGTAAAACGGGACTGCCGCCGGTAGCGGTGCAGGTTAAAGCCGATCCAACAATTTCTGCGGCGGCGAATGATTTTAGTTTTGATCCCGGCTCAATTCAGACTCCGCCGACAGAGGGAGAATTGCATCTCGTGGCCCAACCGGAAGTTTTGAAACTCGCGCCGCATCCTCGTGGGAAAGCGGAAGTGGACGCGCTCATGGCGAAAGCAAAAAACTGGAACAAGGAGCACGGATTTTACGCCGGGGAAAAATCCGCCGCGACCAAAGCTCAAACCGAATCATTGTGGAAGAAAACTCTTTCCGCGCCACTCGGCGACTGGTTGGAGAAAACTTTTCCGAAGGAAACGATTCAGAAAAGTGCCGTCGCCGGAAACGCGGAAATCGTGTTTTTCACTCTCTCGAAAGAACCGCCCGCGGACAAAAACATCGTCGTCAATTTTGGATTTGAAAAAGGAGACAAAAGCATCGCGCTGCGTGAAGGCGAGCGATTTACTTTCAACTCGAAAAACTGGAACACGCCGTTCGCCGCGGTGCTTCAACTCGATCCAAAGTTGGAGACGGCGACAAGCGCGACTTTCAAAGCGCGTTCTGGAAACATTCCCTTCGCCTGGTCAACGACGTTGTTGGTGCTGGCGGCGTTGTTTCTCGTGTTTTGCATCTACCACAAATTTGTTTTGCCACGACCGGCCAGTGATGTGCCGACGGCGAAAAGTGGAAATCTTTTTGCCGAATTTTTCAAAACGCTGGGGTCGTATTTTCAGAAACCGGGCATTCTCACGGCGCTGGCGTTCATTCTTCTTTATCGTTTCGCTGAGGCGCAATCGATCAAACTGCTTTCTCCTTTTTTACTCGACGCGCGCGAAGTCGGCGGCCTCGGACTTACCACCGGGCAGGTCGGATTTGTTTACGGAACAGTCGGGATCATTTGCCTGACGTTGGGTGGATTATTCGGCGGATTTCTGGCGGCAAAATACGGGCTGAAAAAAATGTTGCCCATCATGATTTGCGCGATTCATTTACCGAACGCCGCCTTTGTTTATTTGTCATTCGTTCAACCCGATAATTTTTTCGTGATCAATCTTTGCATCGCGGTCGAACAATTCGGCTACGGATTCGGCTTCGCGGCTTACATGCTTTACCTGCTTTATTTTTCTGACGGCGAACACAAGACGGCGCACTACGCGATCTGCACGGGCTTCATGGCGCTCGGTATGATGCTCCCGGGCATGGCGGCCGGCGCGATTCAGGATCACCTCGGCTACGTGAACTTCTTCATCTGGGTTTTAATCGCGACGATTCCCTCGTTTGGGGCGGCGGCGCTGATCAAGATCGATCCGGCGTTTGGGAAGCGGGCGGAGTAGGAGTCGAAGCTCAGTGTCGCCGAGGTCAACTGTGGCTCTACCTGAAGAAATAATCCAACGGGACCGTCGTCTT
>JBBQRQ010000141.1:0-8573 GCA_038214755.1 Verrucomicrobiota bacterium | reverse complement strand
GTCTGCGACCGCCGCATTTTATATTTCCAAATTTGCGGCGGTCACAGACGCGCCGCTACAAGAAAATGAGTTGCGCCGAAATAAAATTGAATCCCCGCCCACGCCTGCCGGAATGGCTGCGGCTGAAATTGCCCACGTCGAATACCTTTTCCCACACGCGCGCCTTGCTCGACGAATTGAAACTCCACACGGTTTGTGAAAGCGCCAAATGTCCCAACCACTGGGAATGTTGGAGCAAAGGCACGGCGACGTTCATGATCGCGGGAGAAAATTGCACGCGCGCCTGTGGTTTTTGCGCCGTGAAAACAGCCAAGCCGCTCGCGCTCGAAATCGACGAACCCGCGCGCGTTGCCGAAGCCACCCGGCGAATGAAACTCAAACACGTCGTCATCACCGCCGTCGCGCGCGATGATTTGGCCGACGGCGGCGCGGAACATTTTCGTCAAACCATCGAAAAAATTCGCGAACTCAATCCGGGAATCATCATCGAAGTTTTGGTCCCCGATTTTTTGGACAAGGATTTCGCCATCGACGCGGTGCTTTCCGCTGATCCACATATCTACAATCACAATCTGGAGACGGTGCGACGTTTGACGCCAGGCGTTCGGCATCGCGCGACTTACGAACGCTCCCTCTCTGTTCTCGCGAAAGTGAAAGCGAAACGGGGTCAAACCATTCACACCAAATCAGGAATCATGCTCGGCCTCGGTGAAACGGAACCCGAATTATTTGAAGCGATGGAAGATTTGCGGAGCGCGAGTTGTGACATTCTCACCCTCGGCCAATATCTTCAGCCGACCTTGAAACATTTGCCCGTAGCTGAGTTTGTTTCGCCTGCGAAATTCACCGAATACAAAATCGTCGCTGAGAAAATGGGTTTCGCTCACGTCGCCAGCGGCCCGATGGTGCGCAGTTCCTACCATGCGGATGAATTTTCTCTGCCCGTTTCACGTGGATTGTTTTGAGTTGGCTTGCCAGCCCGGCGGATGCGATTTAGACTCGGATATGTGCCAACAGTATTGCGCGTGAAGGGTTATCGCATTGGATTTTACAGTTCGGAACCGGAAGAACCCGCGCATGTGCATGTCATTAAAAGTGGATGCGAAGCGAAGTTTTGGCTTTCACCCGCGCAATTGAGTTGGAACAAGGGTTTTCGCGATCCTGATTTGCGGGAAATTGTGCGGATTCTGGAAGCGCACGAAACCCAATTGCTTAAAGCCTGGAATGAAACTGAATAACACTCCACCACCAGACATCTCGGCAGTTCACTTCACGAAAGACCGGTTGACCTTCGATCTGGAAGATGGTCGGTCCGTCAGCGTGCCGTTGGCCTTTTATCCGACTTTGCTGCTGGCAACGTCGGCACACCGCAATGAATACGAGATTTGTCATTCTTCGGTTCACTGGCCAAAACTGGACTGCGATTTGAGTTCAGACTGTTTATTGCGAGGAGCACGGGAAGCTCGTAAGTACGCGCAAAAGGCGCTGCGAAAAAAACATTTCCCAGCATTGGCCTAAGCAGAATGAATCCTCCTGGTCAGCCCATTGTCTCATCGTTGAATCTGTGGTTATTGAGCCAGTTTTCATCCTACTCAAGCGTCATTCCAGCTGAAGGACTTGGATTACTCCGTTGTCGCGGAGAAAATGGGTTTCGCTCACGCCGCCAGCGGCCCGATGGTGCGCAGTTCCTATCACGCGGATGAATTTTCGTTGCCGATTCAGGCATAAAATCTAAATTGAACGCATGAAATCGCCGCAAGCAGTTGTGGAAATTCCGGTAAAAATCCTGGAATCGGTGGACACGTTGGGTGAACTCGAAGATTGGCTGATGTCACAAAACGCGACGATTATGCGAGAACTCAAGCAAACGCGAGCCGAACATCTTGCTGGAAAATTTAAGCCTTGGAAGCCACGACACCTGCCATGTTCTACCAAATAGAAGGAGGCTCCAAAGCGCAGCATTGTTCCGAAGTTTACCGCGATTTCAGAATTTCATGATTCAAGCTCCGCCCATTTCGACCGCTTTCCCCCAACGCCATTCCCACCTAAAAGATTTGGATTACTCCGTCGTGCAGCAATGTATGCATTGCGGGCTTTGCCTGCCCACCTGCCCCACTTATGACGCGACGAAAATCGAGCGCAACAGCCCGCGCGGACGAATCGCTTTGATGCGCGCCATTGCCGACGGACGAATGGAGCCGACCAAAACTTTCGGCGACGAAATGTATTTTTGTCTCGGTTGTCTGGCTTGCATGACCGCTTGTCCGGCCGGTGTGAATTACGCCGAACTTTTCGAGCACGCGCGAGCTGAGGCGGAGCAAAGCGGCGCGCTCAAAAATCCAAAACGCAGCTTCATTCGCGCACTCACCTTGCGCTGGCTTTTCATGGATATGGGGCGGCTGCGGGGAGTAGGGCGATTGATCCGGTTTTATCAACAACTCGGTTTGCAAACGCTCCTTCGCAAAAGCGGGGTGATGAAATTATTTCCCAAGCGACTTCGCGAATTGGAAGCGATGACTCCCATCATTCAACCCAAATTTTCCGCCGACTTGATCGCGCCAATCACCTCGCCCCGCGGCGAAAAAAAATATCGCGTCGCGGTACTCACCGGTTGTGCGCAGGATTTGATGTTCAGCGATGTCAATCGCGACACCGTCGAAGTCCTGGCGCGAAATGGCTGCGAAGTTATCACGCCAGCAAAGCAAAACTGTTGCGGCTCACTCCACGCGCACAACGGCGAATGGGAAATGGCGCAAGGTCTGGCGCGAAAAACCATTGACCAATTCCCGCCGGAACAATTCGACGCGATCATCACGAATGCGGCGGGATGCGGCTCGCATTTGAAACATTACGCGAAACTTTTGGCCGACGATCTCGCGTATCACCAACGCGCCGAACTCTGGGACGCGAAGGTCAAAGACATTCACGAATGGCTCGCGTACATCGGCATTCAGCCTCCGGCAAACAAAAATCAACCGGAACAAACCGTGACGTATCACGAAGCGTGTCATCTCTGTCACGGACAAAAGATCACGGTGCAACCACGGCAACTGCTCAAAGCGATTCCGAATTTAAAACTCGTCGAGCTATCCGAAAGCATGTGGTGTTGCGGCAGCGCTGGAATCTATAATTTGATTCAGCCGAAAATGGCGAATGAACTTCTCGACCGCAAATTGGAACATATCAAAACGACGGGTGCGCTCATTGTGGCGACGGGAAATCCGGGTTGCCTCGCGCACATGACCAACGGCGCCCGCCGACAAAATCTTCCGCTGCGAATGGTTCACCCGATTACTTTGTTGGCCGAGGCTTATCGAAACGGAAACTGACTCGATTCCTCTTGTGATTTACCTTTTGTATTTTTGCTTTTTACTTCCCTTTCATGAGCCACCTGACCAGAGCGCGGGAAGTTTTTGATATCGAGTTGGCCGCGGTCAAATCCGTCCGGCAACAACTCGATTCCTCCTTCGATGCGGCCGTGGAAATAATTGTCGCAGCACTCAAGCAACGGGGAAAAATCGTCATCGTTGGCATCGGAAAATCCGGAAACGTTGGACAAAAAATTTGCGCGACGCTCACCAGCACCGGATCAACCAGCGTCATTTTGAACAGCGTTGACGCGCTCCACGGCGATCTCGGAATTGTGAACGATGGCGACGTGATTCTCACGCTCAGTTACTCCGGTGAGTCGGAAGAGTTGCTCAATCTCATTCCCGCGCTGAAAAGATTTTCCGTCAAAATAATTTCGTTCACCGGCTCGATAAAATCCTCGCTCGCTCGTTACAGCGATGTCGTGCTGAACGTGAAAGTTCCAAAAGAAGCGTGCCCCTTCAACCTCGCGCCGACGAGCAGCACGACGGCGATGCTCGTGATGGGCGATGCGCTGGCCATGGCGGTTTTGCAGGCGCGGGGCTTCAAGCAACAGGATTTCGCGCGACATCATCCCAGCGGTGCGATTGGCCGCGCGTTGCTCGTGAAAGTTTGCGACATCATGCGCACCGGAAATCGCAACGCGGTAGCGATGGAAACTTTGACGATCAAAGAAGCGTTAATGGTGATGACTCGCGCCAAGTCGGGAAGTTTGAGCGTCGTGAATGCACGCGGAAAATTAATTGGCGTTTTTACCGATGGAGATTTCCGCCGCCACATGGCGAACGATGAAAACCTGCTCCGCCAAACCTTGAAAAAAGTGATGACGCCCAATCCAATTTGTATTCGCGATGATGCGCTGGCTGCAGAAGCGCTAAAGATTTTCAACGAACGCACCATTGACGATTTGATTGTGATCAACGCGAAGAAAGAACCGGTCGGCCTGGTGGATTCGCAGGATTTGCCGAAGTTAAAATTGATGTGAGCTTCGTGAAAAATTTTAAACTAATTCAACTATGCAAATTCACTTCGTCGCGCCGCTTCTCGCTGGAATCTGTGTGTGCCTTTTACCGATGAACGCGCAAGAAAAACCTCAGGACAAAACTCAAATGGCAAAGAAGTTTTCCAGGAAAGTTACGCGCACCGTCGGCTGCCAATATTTAATTTCGTTGCCGAGAAATTACGACGTCAAATCTAAAAAAGGTTCGCCGCTGATTTTATTTTTGCACGGCGCGGGCGAACGCGGCACAGACGTTTGGAAGGCATCAATTCACGGCCCATCGAAATACGCGGCGCAACATCTTGACTTCCCATTCATCCTCGTCACGCCCCTTTGTCCGGCGGAAGAAGTTTGGTCGAACGAAGTTTTGCTGGAGTTGCTGAATGAAGTGATTGAAAAAAATAACGTGGATACCAATCGGATTTATCTCACCGGTTTGAGCATGGGCGGTTATGGCGTTTGGAATTTAGGGTTGGCGCACCCGGAAAAATTCGCAGCCATCGCGCCGATTTGCGGAGGCGGCGAACGCATTGAGATTTTGCTCGGGGCGCGCGGCTACGTTGGGCCGGTGAAAATTCAAAATCTGCGAACGCTCCCAGTCTGGGCTTTTCACGGCGCGAAAGATCCCGTCGTGCCGATCGATGAATCCGAGCGCATGATCAAAGCGCTCAAAGAAGCGAAGTGCGAGAAAGTGAAGTTCACCGTTTATCCCGAAGCGCAGCACGATTCCTGGACGGAAACTTACAATAATCCGGAACTCTACGAATGGTTCTTAAAGCACGAACGAAAATGACTCGTAGCCGCGCCTCGTGAGAGCGCGGGATTTTAAACTCGATTCAAGAATGAATAGTCAGTCCGCGCTCTCACGAGACGCGGCTACGATTTAATCAAGGCCGCTCGCCACTTTCGCCCGGATCAAAACTTTTTGTGCGAGTGTTCGCGCTTTGATTGCGCCTTCGGCGAGAATTTTTTCCACGCAATCTAAATTCGCTGACAACTCGGCGCGTTTGGCTCGTGCTTCGACAAAATAATTCCAATAATTTTCAAACAGCGCTTTCTTCAAATCGCCGTAACCGAGTCCGCCTGCGCGCAAACGATCTTCAAAATCCCTGGCGATTTCCCCGGGCGCGACAAGTTTGAGCAGTTGAATCGCCAGATTTTTTTCCGCGTCAGGTTTCGGCTCGGCCGGCGAACGGCTGTCCATGACCAGGCTCATGATTTTTTTTCGCAACACTTTTTCATCGCCGAAAATCTCAATGGTGTTTCCGTAGCTCTTGCTCATTTTTTGACCGTCAATTCCAGGGACGAGCGCGACTTCATCGCGGATGCGCGGTTCGGGAGTCCGGAAAGTTTTTCCGTATTGCTCGTTGAATTTGATCGCGATGTCGCGCGTGATCTCGACGTGCTGTTTTTGGTCGCGCCCGACCGGAACCACATTGGAATCGTAAATCAAAATGTCCGCCGCCATCAGGACGGGATAGGCGAACAAACCGTGATTGGGAGAAACGCCCTTTGTGATTTTATCTTTGTAGCTGTGACTTTTTTCCAAAAGACTCATCGGCGTGACCGTGCTCAAAATCCAGGCAAGCTCAGTCACTTCGGGAACATCAGACTGGCGGAAAAAAACGGATCTTTTTGGATCGAGTCCGCACGCCAGAAAATCCAACGCGACGTCGAGCGTGTTTTTCCGGCGTTCGTTCGCATCGAACAACGAAGTCATCGAGTGATAATTGGCGATGAAATAATATGCTTCGCCTTGCTCCTGCAATTCGATGGCCGGGCGCATCATCCCAAAATAATTTCCGAGATGCAGCGCGCCGGAAGGTTGAATACCGGATAAAATTCGCATGGCAAAAAGCTAAAAGAATTCGGAACTCAGGAAACCGCGAAGACGCAAGAGGCTAATCGATTTTCTTCACGTCATTTTTGTCCCCCAAAATGGTTCCTTCGCGCCGCACAAATTCCACGCACTGTTTGATATCCGGCACGGAATTCGTCCAGTTATGTTCGTATTCAATGGAAATGTAGCCATTGAACTTTTGGCGCTTCAACTCATCCAAAACACCCTTCACCTTACCAACGCCTTCGCCGAAAATCGTGTCGTGATCCGTCTCGCTGATTGGATCCTTGAGATGAAGGGCGTTCACGCGACCTTGCAAAATTTTGAGCGCATCAACCGGTTTCAAACCCGAACGCACCAAGTGTCCGGTGTCCAAACAAAAACCCATACGCGGGTCGCGGTCTTTCATTAGCGTGATCGTATAATTCGGATCCCAATTTCTATACTCCGGTTTGCTTTCATCTTTGCGATGATTGTGCAGGCAAAATTTGATGTCGTATTCCTTCACCAGTTTTTCGACCAGATCCAAATTTTTCTCGATGTCAGGCGGTTCGCCCGTGAGCGAAACCATGTCGAGTTTTTTCGCAAACTCAAAAACTTTGCGGAGCGCGGCTTCGGGATCATTTTGCGTGAAAGCGGTGTTACCAAAGTAGGCGCTGACAACTCGAATGTCCGCCGAGCGCAACTTCTCTTTGAGCAACTTGATGTGCTCACCCGACAATTGCGCGTTGACTTCAACCTTTGGAAATTCAGGACTAAATTTTTGCCAGAGGAAAAGTTCAATGGTTTTTCCACCAGCTTCTTTTGTTTTGTCAATGGCTTCGAAAAGCGTGTAGCGATTGAAACTGTAAGCCTGGCAACCGAGCGCGAAACCGCCAACTTTGGTGGAGTCGGGCAGCGGGTTTGCGGCGGAGGTTGAGCTTGCCCCTACCAACGAGGCGAACAAAAAGAGCAAAAAGTTTTTCATGGAGAGCGGAGTAAACTTTGTCCGGTTGTTAAAGCCAAACGAAAAGAGTTTTCGCATCTTAGCCGTAACCATCCAGTAAAAAGAAACACTCGACCTCACCCCGGCCCTCTCCTCCGAGGAGAGGGAGAATCGTTGGGCGCGTTTTTGTAATTTGGTACGGGCGGATTATTATCCGCTTTCTTTTCGGAATGACCCGAACGCGGGAATGGCCCAACGGGCATAAGAATTTGCGAGAGGTGCCCATGGCGGTTCCCTCTCCTCGGGGGAGAGGGTTAGGGTGAGGGCGAGCAACTTTCTCCACTGAATGTCCCGGCTTGGTTTAGCTTGAAAGAAAAAAGGTTAATGGCATTCTCGCTCATCACCTTTTATGCGCGCCTCAATAAAATCTTTTTTAAAAACAAACGCCTTCACCCTCATCGAACTTTTGGTGGTTATCGCCATCATTGCGATTTTGGCGGGGCTGTTGTTGCCCGCTTTGGCCAAAGCAAAACAGAAGGCTCAATTCGCCGCCTGCACCAGCAACATGAAACAGATCGCCACCGCCATCAGTATGTACACGAGTGACAATAAAGATTTTTTGCCAGGGCCAACCTGGACCGGAATGTTTTCCACTTACAGAGGAAATAACTTCGGCACATTTCCCGGAACGTCTGTGCAGGGTGATTTGGACGGTTCTTTGCTTTATTACCTCTCCACTTATTTAGCCCAGCCTGCGCCGGTGCCATCTTCGAGTTTAGTCCGCACTTCGCAAGTAGCGCGCTGTCCCGCCTCGGTCCGTGCAGTGCCGCAAGGGGCGGTCAATCCCGCCGCAGTTCCTGCGCCTCCCCTTTATGTCCACGTCAGTTATTTCTCCGCCAGTTGGGTGACAAATCAGGTGGGAAAAAATATCATCCTCAACCCCGCGATTGACGTCCTCTACCCTTTTGGGCGTCCCGAGAATCCTTTCGCCTATACAAAAAAGACGACGACGATTCGATTTCCATCCACATCATGGGCGATGACGGATTGCGACAATCAACTTTTGACTGCGCTCGGAATTACGGCGGCGAGTTATATCGATTACATCCCGAAACTTCCCGTGCATGGAAAGCAAAGTCCTGCGGTGCGAAATTATCTTTACTACGACTTTAGTGTCCGGCGCCTAAATACCTTGAAATAGTTTTGGGATTTCTTTCCTGAATCGGGGCGGCGCACATTCTCTTGCTCAACATTTTCCCGCCGGTATTCTTTTCCGACCCATATGATTCGAAAACTTATTCGGCTTTTGGTCCTGCTCGTTTCAGTTTTTCCAACTTTTGTTCAAGCGGACCAGCCGCTCCGCATCTTCATTCGCGCTGGAGTGAAAACTCACGGGCCGGGACAGCATGATCATCCGCGTTTTCTGGCCGAGTGGAAAA
>JBBQRQ010000140.1:0-8583 GCA_038214755.1 Verrucomicrobiota bacterium | reverse complement strand
TGCCGGTTACGAAACTTTCCAGTTTCGTAAAAAATGATATGACGTTTTTCTCGCAGATTTCCGGGGACTAGAAAGTCCCCGGAACCGGCAGGCTGGAAAGCCTGCCCTACACGCGATGGAAAAACATTTGGGCAACACATCCTCGACACCACCACCAAAACGTTGAGCGGGGACTGGGTAGCGCAGATTTCCAATCTGCCGTATTGCGGATTGCCCATCCGCAGACGCGGGAATGGTTCGAGCGCTGCCGGTGAGAAACCGGCGATACAGCAGGTTGGAAACCTGCGCTACGGTGGCAGTGGCGAGATGCGCCCGAGAATTTGTCTCTGTCTTATTTTCACTTGCCGACCCGGTTGAACGCCCTGCAACTTACAAGCGTCTGAGCATTGCCGATGATTACCGAAACACAGGATCGCCGTTCCCCTGCGCAACTCTCGTCCCTGGCCTCCTTCGATTATCAATCGCGCACACGGCTCGTCTTCGGAATCAACAGCATCGAGCGCGTTGGCGAACTCGCGAAAAACCTTCCCGCAAAAAGAATTCTGCTTGTGACGGACGCGGGCATCGTTGCGGCGGGACACGCCGCGACCGTGCAAAAATTTTTGGAGGCAAAAAATCTCCCCGTGTTTGTTTTCGACAAAGTTCGCGAAAATCCAACCACCGGCTGTGTTGATGATTGCGTCGAATTCGCCCGAGCAAATCAGATCGACGCCATCGTCGGTTTGGGCGGCGGCAGTTCCATTGATACAGCGAAGGGCTGCAATTTTCTTCTGACCAACGGCGGCGAGATGAAAGATTATTGGGGCGTGGGCAAAGCGACGAAGCCCATGCTCCCGCTCATCGCGATCCCAACCACCGCCGGCACCGGCAGCGAATGCCAAAGCGCGGCGCTCATTGCCGATGAAATCACTCACCAAAAAATGGCGTGCCTCGATCCGAAAGCGGCCGCGCGCATCGCGATTCTCGATCCGAGTTTAACTTTGTCGCAGCCAGCGCGAGTCACGGCTTGCACAGGAGTTGACGCCCTTGCTCACGCGATTGAAACCGCCGTGTCAACTAAACGAAATCCGCTGTCGCTGATGTATTCGCGCGAAGCGTTTCGATTGATGGCGGAGAATTTTCCAATCGTTTTAGAAAATCCAAGTGATGTTTCGGCTCGTGGAAAAATGTTGCTCGGCGCCGCTTTCGCCGGGACCGCGATTGAGAACAGCATGTTGGGCGCGGCGCACGCGGCGGCGAATCCGTTGACCGCGCATTTCGGAATCGTTCACGGAGAAGCGGTGGGGCTGATGTTGCCGCATGTGATTCACTTCAACGAACAGGAGGCCGACGCGCGGAAAATTTACGCAGAACTCGCCCGGCAGGCGCAGACTTTTTCCAGATCAAACGCGCGCGTCGATTTAATTGGCTGGCTGAATTCGGTTTTGAATACCGCTGAAATCCCACGTTTCTTGTCGGAGTGCGGGATCAAGCATTCAGAAATTCCGGGGCTGGCTCGCGAAGCGGCCGAACAATGGACGGCGAAGTTTAATCCTCGCCCGGTCGCGGAAGCGGACTTCGCCAAAATTTACGAGGCGGCGTTTTAACTCTTCCGTGAATTATTTTGCGCCCGCCTTGTCCAGAATTTCGAGTCGGTATTCGCGCGAGAGTTTGCTCTCGGGCTGCGGCGCCGGGATGGCGTTGTATTCGAAATCAAATTTGAAACGATAATTGACGCTGTTTTTATTCGCTGGCACCGGCACCAAAGTTTCCCAACGATTTCGCATCAACGGCGTTTTGCGCATCGGATAGCTTTGCAGGCCGACCATCACGGAGGGTTTGAAGGAGTCGGGGCGAATTGATTGCTGGCGAGAATCCCACGCGGCTTCCACCGGGTAGAGACCGGTGGCATTTCGCGTCTGTTGACTGGGAGTCAAATTGGTGATGGTGCTGCAGCCGGCCAGCAATAAAGGGGCAAGCAAAAATAAAAGAAATTTTTTCGTGGTTCGCATAGCGGCGGCAGCGTCGCAAAGCGGCTGCCCGTTGTAAAGTTGGTTTTCAAAGAAGTCGCGGGACGGTTGGCGAAAAGGGAAAAGTTTTCATTCGCAAGCGTGTCGGACTGCGCTCCTTTGCAAAATTCCTACGATTGAACAAGTTGTCGCCGAAACCGAAAGCGTTATAGTCACGGCCAGAAACTTATGACACGCCCACAGATTCTCGACCTCTACTTCATGGAGGCGCGCGCCAAAGTAATTGATTTGGCCGCGTTCATGGATCGCGTTGAACACGCGGAAGGCGATGAAGATTTTCGGATGAAGGCATTTCGTGAAGCGTTGAAGGAATTGGAAAAAGGAAATCCAGATCGCGCAAAACGTGTTTTGCTTTCGTTGAGTGACCCAACAAAAGAGCCAATCGCAGCGGCGACTACTAAAGCGGCGGCCGGTGCTTGGCCGGAGAAATGAAATTCCAAACTTCAACATCCAAACATCAAAGAAACTTCAAGCTTCCCAGTTTCAAAAGTGCGGACTCTGAATCACCTTTGGCATTGGGGATTTGGAATTTCTCTGGAGCTTGGATGTTGGAGTTTGGAGCTTTTTAAATGCGCTACATCGAACCTCACGGCCACATGGTCAGCCGCACGACGGACGATTACATCGACATGGCGATGGCGGGTTGCGCGTGTGTTTGCGAACCGGCGTTCTGGGCGGGATTTGATCGCAGTTCCGCCGATGGATTTTACGATTATTTTTGTCAACTCACCGAACACGAGCCGAAACGCGCCGCGAAATTTGGCATCCCGCATTTTTGCTGGCTTTGCATCAATCCGAAAGAATCTGAAGACGTAAAGCTCGCGGAAGACGTTATCGGATTGATTCCAAAATTCCTGGGTAAACAAAATGTTCTCGGCATCGGCGAAATTGGTTTGAACAAAAATTCGCGCAACGAATTAAAAGTTTTAGAAATGCACATCGAAGTTGCCGCCCGTCACGATCAGCTCGTTCTCGTCCACACGCCGCACCTCGAAGATAAATTAAAGGGGACCAAACTCATCATCGACGCGTTGAAAAATGATAAACGAATTCGCCCGGAGCGCGTCATCATCGATCACGTCGAAGAGCACACGATTCAACTCGCGCTCGACGCGGGCTTTTGGGCCGGTCTCACGCTCTATCCAGAATCCAAATGCACACCCGCTCGCGCCATCGACATGCTGGAAGTTTACGGTAGCGAAAATATCTGGATGAACAGCGCCTGCGATTGGGGCGTGAGTGTTCCGCTGGCTGTTCCACGCACGGCGCTCGAAATGAAAAAACGCCAATGGAAGAATGAAGCCATCGACAAAGTTGTTTATCAAAACCCGCGGAAATTTTTGAGCCAATCGTCGAAATTTAAAATTGCCTGACGCGAATGTTCAACGGACGATTAGCAGGTCCACCGTTTCCCCTGGGTAAACCGCAAGTCCTTCCGGAAGATTGACGGAGAAGGCCAGACCTCGCTCCAGAGGATTACCGATCAAACTGCTGTAATCATTTTTGCTGTTGCTCGTAGAAAGAACCATCTGTTCGATGCCCGATCCCACGTGAAGGACACTGGCCAAAGCGATCTTGCGAGGGCTGCTGCGTGTGCGGACCTGAACGCGGTCGCCCACTTTGGGAACGAGTTGCAGCGGTTGCCGCGCGAATGCGAGGATACGACTCGCGCCAGAAGAAGTGACACTGACGATAGGAAGGCCCGCCATGATTTTTTCGCCAACGCGATGCTCGATGGCGCTGACCACTCCATCGATGGGCGATTTGAGCGCGACAGGCCCTTCCGTCAGGAGGAAGCGGGCTTCCTGCGCAGCGATGGCCTGGCCCAATAAATTATTGGTCCGAGAGCCGTTCGAGTTATCCGCCTTGCTCAATTCTTTTAAGCGCGACTCCATCGCCGAAACCACTTTTGATTTTTCGGCGACCTCTTCCTGGCGCGCGTCGCGAAGATTTTTCGCCAACTCAAACTCACTGTCGGAAACAATTTTTTCCCGGTGCAGAGTTGACTGTCGGCGAAATTCGCTTTCCGCAAATTCTAAATTCACCTTCGCCGTGGCCAGTTCGACACGCTGGCCCAGCCACGCCAGCCGCACTTGTTCGTAATTTACTTCATTGCGATTTTGATCCAGATCAACCCGGGCCTGCAGCGTTTTCAAATCGATTTCAATTGCCGCCAGAGACGCTTTCAAAAGTTCCGGGTCGGCCGGAAAAATTCTTCCGATGATTTGGCCTTTTGAAACTTTGTCAAAGCGGTCAACGGTCAACTCCACAATAAGACCGGGCACCGTGCTGATGACGTTGGCGCGAACGGTTTCCACTTCCCCGACAAATGAAGGAGCGGAGACATGTTCTTTCCAAACGAAAATGACCGCGACGAATGCGGCAAAGAAAATTACCGCCGGCAGTCGCTTGATGCGAAACTCGCGCCAGCGATGCGCGCGCGGAACAGGGATGGGAGAAAATTTGTCCATCACAACTCCGATTCGTCTTCCGGTTTAATGCTCATGATGTGAGAGGTTCCTTCCAGCGCGCGCACTTCTTTCAATAACTCCTCGGTGCGATTTGGGTCGCGCAACAGAAGCCGGTAGGAGAGGTCAGCCCCTTCAGTGCCGTCGTGCGATCGCTGGCTGGCGCAATGGGCGCGCAGGCTGTGGCGGTTGAGCAATCGCGCCAGTTCCGTCATCTCCGCTGTTGACCTTGACCAATGCAAATTCAACAAAAGGTCGTAACGATGACGGGTGCCGAACGACGTGTACCATAAATAAATTAAAATCGTTGCCGCCAAAAACGTGCCGATTACTGCGCTGGAATATTTTTGCGTACCCGAAGCCATGCCGACGACGATGACGGATAAAATGTAAGTGGTATCCATCGTGTCGCGGAGCACATTGCGAAAACGCACAATGGCGAAAATGGCCATCAGGCCAAATGCGGTGACGAGATTGTTCGACAACACGAGCATCACGAGGGAGACGATCACGGGAATGATGACGAGCGAATTGACGAATGAGCGCGAGTAGGAAAGTCCCGAATGCGTCAGCATGTAAACCCACGCCAAAGTCTGCCCCGCCAGAAAGGCCAGGAGCAGGCTGAGCAACATCGTTTTTAAATCCAACGGAGAGGTGGCAAACTCGCCGCTGACCAGCCAGTCGCTCACGCGACTTCCTCCAATAAATCTGCTGGCGAGAATCTGGAATGCTCTTCGGAGAATCCGGTGGCGTAGGCCCCATTTCTCATTCGCTGCTCTCCAAAAAGGGTAAGCCCCTCCGCGTACTTGGCGGCCGAGCATCGCGTCAAATTGAAGACGCGCACAAACTCCTTGAACCAATCAGGAAAACGCCGCGTGAATTTGAGTTCCAAAACAACCTCCGACCCAAAAACCGACACGGGACTCTGCATGCTCGTGGTCAACCGCGACGTGCGATCTGCCTCGAACCGGACGGCTCGGTCCATCGTCACGCGCACCGAATTGTCCAGCGTGCTGATCCACGCTTCCCGCTCGTAAGCGACATGCCCCATCGGCTTCGCTCGATTTTGCAGCATCAACTGGATGAACATTTGCAGGGCAAACATGTGCGTCGGGTTTTTGGCGGCCAGCAGGTTGGCCTCGGGAATTTGTCCAGAAAGAATCTGTAGGATCGCTTGCCGAGACACCGTGCCGCGTTGTTTGGAAACGGCATCCTTGGTGCGCCGCTTGATTTCCAAAAAAATCGGCGAGGTGAGTTTATCGTCGTAAAAACGAACCCTGAGTTTGAAACGATTTTTATCTCCGTTGAGGGTTTGCCGATAAAAAGTCAACGCCTCCGAATCAAGATATAAGCTATGAACGGGGTAGGAAAACTCTCCGCGCCCAGTGCAGAAATCATCCAGTGCAAGATAAGATTGGACAAAATCTCGCGCGGCCAGCGCCACGGATTCTGGAACTAAAAACTTTATTTCAAAACGCTGCGATTGCAGCCGGTCCGCTTGCATAATGGTTTAGGTCGTGTGGAAAAATAGCAACTCTCGCGCCGAAGTGAACTTTAAATCTGTTTGAAAGGCTGGTTTCCAAAATCCAATGGCGGAAAGCGCCTGCCGAACGGAACGCCGAACTCCGATTCGGCTCGTGGCAATTGACCGTTCGGCCTCGGGCCGATTTGGAAATCGGCGCTCCTTTCATTTGAGCGAACACGCCTGACAGATGTGCGCCGTGCCCTTGCCGCGAAGCAGGTTTTGCGCTTGAATCTCCGTCGTGAAACTCAACCATGGACTTCACCTCGCTTATTGCACGAACATCCATCGCGGCGAAAACTGGCGCGAGACCTTTCAATCGCTCCAGGATTACACACTGGCTGTTCGTGAGCGGGTTTGCCCAAAAAATCCTTATGCCATCGGATTGCGCTTGAGCGAACGCGCCTCTTACGAACTATCCCATCCCGCCACCCTCAGCGCCTTTCGCAAATGGCTCGATGAAAATCATTGCTACATTTTTACGATTAACGGATTTCCCTTCGGACGTTTTCACGGCGGGCCGGTTAAGGAACAAGTTTATTTGCCGGACTGGACAACGACTGAACGCGTCACTTATACAAACCGGCTTTTTGATTTGCTGGCGCAGCTTGTGCCGCCTGGAATTGAAGGGAGCGTCAGCACCGTCCCAGGCTCGTTCAAGGAATTTATCAAAACGCCGGAGCAGGTCCGGGCCATCCGGAATAATATTTTTCAATGCGTCGAACATGTCGCTCGCGTCAGCCAACAAACCGGGCGCAAATTGCACCTCGGTTTGGAACCAGAGCCGCTGTGTCTGTTGGAAACTACCGCCGAGACTGTCCATTTTTTTGATCGTCTTCGCGGGGAACACAACCGCGATCCGCGTTTATTCGAATATCTCGGCGTCAATTACGATGCGTGTCATCTCGCCGTTGAATTTGAGGACCCTTTTTATTCCATCCAAATGTTGCAGCAGCATCAAATTAAAATCAGCAAACTCCATTTGAGTTCCGCTTTGAAAGTCACGCCCACGCCAGACGTTTGCGATGCGCTCCGTTCGTTTGCCGATGACATTTATTTACATCAAGTCGTTTCGCGTGATGAAAAGAATCATTTGACTCGCTTCAAAGATTTGCCCGACGCCCTCTCTCAACTTTCAACCATTGACCCTCAACCGCAGGAGTGGCGCATCCATTTTCACATCCCGTTGCACAGTCAAGCGACGGAATTGTTCGGCAACACGACGGACCACCTGATCGGCGTTTTCGATATTCTCGCGCAAAATCCGCCGCTCTGTTCGCATCTGGAAATGGAAACTTACACTTGGGAAGTCATGCCGCCGGAATTGAAGGATCGCAGCGTCGTCGATCAACTCGTCAGCGAATACGAGTGGACTTTGCAACGTTTGGCGGAAAGAAATTTGTTCAAAGTTTAAAGTTTAAAGTTCAAAGTCGGGCGTCCGGAACGTTGAACTTTAAACTTTAAACTTTGAACCTGCATCAGCCTCCCCACTATTGGCGAACCCTCTTGGTTTTGGCGCGCGCTTCAAATCTGCCAACGGTTTGGTCAAATTGTTTCGCCGGCTGGCTCCTCGGTGGCGGCGGCCACGGAGGTAAATTTTTCGGAGTCTGTGTCGGCTCCACTTTTCTTTACGTCGGCGGAATGTTTCTCAACGACGCGTTCGACGCCGACTTCGATCGGCAGCATCGACGCCAGCGCCCGATTCCCTCCGGCGCACTTTCGGAGCGCGAAGTGTGGTGGTGGGGATTTATTTTTATCGCTCTCGGCGCAACGATTTTATTTTTGATGGGAACTCTCACCGCGATCTTCACCGTGTGGTTGATCGGTTGCATCCTGGTTTACGACGCGATTCACAAAGCCGTCGCCTTGTCGCCACTGTTGATGGCGGGTTGCCGATTGCTTTTGTATCTTGTCGGCGCCGCGGTTTCAAAAAACGGCGTGACTGGTCTCGTGGTTTGGAGCGCGCTCGCGTTGGCCTGCTACATCGTCGGCCTGAGCTATCTGGCGCGAAAAGAGACCAGCCGCAATTCCTTGCCGCACTGGCCGGGCTATTTTCTGGCAGCGCCCATCGTTCTGGCAGCGCTCGTCAATGGCGCTGGTCACGGAAAAATTTCGTCCACCATTTCATTTCTGCTCGCTCTTTGGATTCTCTGGTGTTTGCGCCACGCCTTTTGGACCGCGCAACGCAATATTGGTTTTACCGTTTCACTTTTGCTCGCCGGAATTCCGCTGGTGGATTGGCTCGCGCTTGGCGGAGGGACGCTTCTCAGCAGCGCCCTTTTTCTTTTGTTCTTTTTTTTGGCGCTCTTTTTTCAACGCTTCATCCGCGCCACTTGAAGGAGCCTCGAACAATTTGCAGCCAGCATCTAACTCCGGCGGTGCGAATTTTCCCCTTTCGATGTTCAGTGTTCGATGTTCGATGTTCGATGTTAGAAACTAAAAAGGCTCCTCGACGTTTTCAGTGGAATGACCTGCATTATTTGTTCGCTGCTATTACTTGGTGACGCGGGCAAAAGCGGTGGAGGGCCACCGCACTCCAAGACGCTATCGCGCTGTTTAGGCCTCCTCGAAATTCGCGTGAGCG
>JBBQRQ010000139.1:0-8585 GCA_038214755.1 Verrucomicrobiota bacterium | reverse complement strand
GGGTTGTGTTGGCGCGGGTCGTGTTGGCCCCCTTTTTTTATTTTTTTGTCCTCCCGGCGCCCCCCCCCCCCCGCCGCTACATTTTTTTGGCGAGAAACTATTTCACGAAGTCGTGTTGCTTGAGCCAAACTAAACAATCTTTCGTCCATGGATGAAGCTTGAGCGAGTCGTAAGGTGAATAGACGCGGAAACCCAATCCCATTCCGTGCGGACCTTTTTCGTAGATGTGAAGATCGAAGGGCACACCGGCTTTTCGCAGCGCGCTGGCGAAGGCAAGACTGTTTTCCACCGGGACGGCGTTGTCCTCGGCGGTGTGAAAAATAAAACAGGGCGGCGTCTCTTTCGTGACCTGAAGTTCGTTGGAAAGTTCCTGGGTCAATGCCTCCGACGGATTCTCGCCGAGCAGATTTTTTTTCGATCCGCCGTGAGTTTTTTCTCCCATCGTGATCACCGGATAACAAAGAATTCCCAGGTCGGGACGGCTGCTCTGTTTTTCGACAGTATCTTCCGACTCAGCTTTTCCAGAATCGAAATGCGTCAATAACGTGGAGGCTAAATGACCGCCGGCGGACGATCCCATCACTCCGATGCGATGAGAATCGAGTTTCCATTCCGATGCGTTGGCGCGAACCAGACGCAACGCGCGCGAGACATCCTGCAACATGACCGGGTGACGATAACCGGCGGAGCCAAGGCGATATTTCAAAACAAATCCGGCGACGCCGTTGTCGCGCAAAAACAGAGCGTAGGCTTCACCTTCGTGCGGCGCTAATCCGCCATAACCGCCACCGGGACAAATCACCATCGCCGCCCCGCTGGCGGCATCGGCCCTGGGAAAATACGCGGTGAGAGTGGGAATATCTTTTTCAGCAGAGCCTAACGCGCCGGGCGCGCCCGCCGGCCAAAGGGGAATTGCATTTGTCGGTTGGGCCTGGGCCGCGCCGCCCGCGCAAAATAATAGGAAGGCGAATAAAAGTTTTTTCATAGCGGAATGTTTTCACTCATAGTTTTTTCATCGCATCGTCCAAAGCCGAGTAAAGCTGGTTCATCGTCGCTTCAGTTTCATCGCCCATGTTCGAGAGACGGAACGTTGTCCCTTTGATTTTTCCGTAGCCGCCGTCGATCAAAAACCCGTGGTCTTTGACAAGCTTCTGCAGTTTCGCCGCATCGATTTTTCGTTCGCCGGGCTTCGCGCCGTTATTCACGCAAGTCAGCGTGACCGATTCAAAATCTTTTTCGGGAAATAAATTGAAGCCGTGCCGCGCCGCCCACTCGCGAGTGAGTTGCGCAAGATGACGATGGCGGGCGTACCGCGCGTCGAGACCTTCCGCAAAAAAATCGTCGAGCTTCGATGACAGCGCGCAAATATGTCCGATGCTCGGCGTGCTCGGCGTCATGTTTTGTTCGGCATTTTTCTCAAACTCGACGAAGTCAAAATAATACCCGCGATCTTTTGCGCTTGCGGCTTTCGTCAGCGCGGCGGGGGAACAAGTGAACACCGTCAAACCGGGCGGCAGCGCAAAAGCTTTCTGCGTTCCCGCGAGCAACACATCGACCCGCAGTGCATCGAATTCCAATTTTACCGCGCTCATCGAACTGACCGCGTCGATGATAAACATCACGTCGGGATATTTTTCCTTGAGCGACGCGATTTGCGCGACGGGACTCATCACGCCGGTGGAAGTTTCGTTGTGAATCAACGTGAGCGCGTCGAATTGGCCGGTGGCGAGTTTCTTGTCCACTTCCTCCGCGCGAATCGGCGACCCCCATTCGACTTGCAGCGCCTCGGCCTCTTTCCCGGAACGTTTGGCGACATCGATCCATTTGTCAGAAAACGCGCCGCACATGCAGCACAAAACTTTTTTCGCGACGAGATTGCGAATCGCGCCTTCCATCACGCCCCACGCCGAGGAGGTGCTGAGATAAACGAGTTGTCTTGTGTAAAGTAGCGACTGGAGTTGCGGCTGGATTTTTGCGTAAAGATCTTTGAAGCCCTGGCCGCGATGACCAATCATCGGCGAGCGAAACGCTTGGAAAGTTTTTTCGCTGACTTCGACGGGGCCAGGAATGTGGAGTTTTACGTGTGCCATAAATCGAAAAAAGTTTTCAGCAAGCGCATGGTGAAGGCAAGCGGAGTTTTCGTTTCAAACAATCTTGAAGAAATTGTTGTCCATGTTGAGCGTTTGCCCCGACTAATCCAGTAACAAGAGCTCTGAACTATGTCCGATCCGGTGGGAAAACTTTGCGCGCAAGCGCAATCAGGCGACACAGCCGCAGCCTCGGAACTGATTGCTTTATTTTATGAAAGAATTTTTTCCTATTTTCGACGGCAATGCGGCAGCAATGAAGACGCGGAAGATTTGACGCAAAAAACGTTCTGCAAAGTCTGGAGATCGCTCGGCTCGTATCAAGGCCGCTCCAGTTTCTCAACGTGGATTCACGGCGTGGCTTATCACGTTTATGTGGATTGGCGGCGCCGCAAAAATATTTCGGACCAGCAGACCGATGAGTGGTGGGAAACGTGTGCGGCAGATGCGCCCGGTCCGTTTGAAAACGCTGCGGAAAAAGAAATGGCGCATCAGCTTTACGCCTGGGTGAACGAATTGGAGGAGGATGTTCGGTGCGTTATTCATCTGCATTATTTTCAGGGATTGTCGCTGAACGAAACGGGCGAGGCATTGAACATCGCCACCAGCACGGTAAAATACCGCCTGCGCAATGCGCTGAAATTTCTCAAAGGTAAAACCGGCAATTTCAGAATCGAATCGTAAATCGCAAATCATTTTAGGAGGCATTATGAATGAAGCTCAAATTGAAAAGTTATTACGGAAAGCTCCGCGCCTGGATGTTCCCGATGCTCTGGCGGAGAAATTGCGAGTGGACATTCGTCTGTCGCACGAACCGTCTCCTCCAAGCATCGAACGCGCGATTTGGTTGCGGCTGAAACGTTGGTTGCCGGTCACGATTTGTTTGGTGTTCGGGCTGGCAGCGATTGCGGTGCAAATCAAGACACGTTCACGATTGAAACAGGAAAACAATGCGTTGCAATCGGCGAGACAAACTCTCGATCAGCTTCGGAACGAAAATGCAGAATACAAAAAATTGCTGCTTCTCAGTGATGATCTAACGCGATTGCGCAAAGAGAGTGGAGAGTTGTCGAGACTTCGCGAGGAAATATCCCGTCTGCGAACGGAAACGACCGACTTGGAAAAATTGCGCGCTGAGAATCAAAAGCTCGCAGTCGCCACCAGGGCCGATGTTAACACGAACAAGGATTTCTTCGCTGAAGCCCAGTGGAATGCAGAACGCATAACGTGTGTAAATAATCTGAAGCAAATTGGATTGTCTGGAAGAATTTGGGCTGGTGATCATTCAGACCTTTTCCCATCGGACTTTATTTCCATGAAGATGGAATTGGGTGCGCCACAGGTTGTGAAGTGTCCTTCGGATAAAGCGCGAGCCGATTTGACTTGGGCTGACGTTGCGGCTGGAAATGTCAGCTACCAGATGGATGCCCCGGGAGTTGGCGAAGAGGATGGCTCGATAGTTTTTGCGGAATGCCCCATTCATCATAACTTTTGTCTGGTTGATGGAAGCGTTCAAATGTTGAGCGAAGAAAGAATGAAAAAGTATTTGAAAATAATCAAAGGCAAGAAAGTTCTTCTTTCCGAACCATGAAAAGCTCCTCCCCTTTCAGCACAAGATTCTTGTGGGCGTTAATCCTGGCTGGCGGCGCCGCCACGATTATTCTGAATCACGGCGCGATTGCGAATCTCCGAATCGCAAATCAAACCCTGGCTGCTGAGAGCCAAGAAGCGAAACAGTTTCGTCGGGAGGATCACGAAATTGCTCGCTTACGACCGTTAGGCGAGGAGGCAGAAAAACTTCACGAAGCAAACCGTGAGCTTCCCAAGGTTCGCAATGAAGTTCGTGCGTTGCGCGAGCGATCCGCCGAATTGAAAATGCTTCGCGCGGAAAATGAGCGCTTGCGAACCGCTAAAAAAAATCCGGGCAACGCTGCGTCTCCCGCTCTCACGCTCCCCGATTTTCTTCCCAAGTCCGCCGTGCGCGATGTCGGTTTGGGCAGCCCGGAAGCTACGATGCAAACGGTTTTTTGGGCGATGTGTCAGGGCGATCTTGATCGTTGGAGCCAATGTTTCGTGGATGGCGCGGGTCGGCTTCAAGAGGATAAAAATTGGCAACGCAAACACCTCATCGAACAAATGAAATTCTTTGTCGGTTTCCGGGTCACTCAGAAAAAAATCATTTCGCCGAATGAAGTGGAGCTTGGGTTGCAAGCGTCGATTGGCGGAACTGTTTTCCTCATGGAGTTGAAACTCATCGAGAAAGAATGGAAGCTTGAGTCGGATTTTTTCTGAAACGGCATGGTCAGGGAAGGATATGAAAAAGCGGGGCCGTCTTATTTATATTTCACCGACTTAACGATTCGGATCGCGTGAATGCCGCTGTTGTAATCGGAAAGCTTGTTCAGAGTCCGGCCATCGCCGAGCGGATCGCAGACCAGATATTCGGTGCCTTCTTTGCCGACGATCAACACCCAATGCGCCGCCAGGCCGTTCAGAAAAATCTTTGCGATTACTGGTTGCCGATTTGTCAGCGCACGATCAATCGTCGGAAAACTTAATGGACTGGAATAATCAACGTGAACTTTTCCATCAGAAATCTTTGAAATGCTTTTCCACTGGATCAGGCCGTCCTTGGTAAAGCCGTCAACTGACTTCAGAAGTTCATTGAGTTTTGGGGGCGACTGAACGATACCGTAATTCTCCAGAGCCATCGCCAGACAGCAAAGGGTGCAGCCGACGGCGCTCAATTTTTCACCGCTGCCGCCGATGGGCGCGTCTCGCCAGCGGACGTCCGTTTGCAAATAGAACGGCGTCTTAATCGCAGAAAAATTTTGGAAGGATTCTCCGCCGCTGGCTGGAATAGCCTTCGGATTTAAATTGCGACGGCATCGAATGAAAAGCGCCGACGCAATTACGACGCTGACAATCATCAGAAAAGGAATTCGGCGTTTGAAGAAAACGTTCATTTCTTCACGTAACTGTTTTCGCGAAACCACTCGACCGCATCACGCAGAGCTTGTCCCGGCGACGTTTGCGGCAGGCCACGTTCGCGAAGCGCCCCCTTCCAATCACGCCCCAGGCCGACGAGGTGCTGAGATAAACCAGTTGTTTCGTGTAGAGCAGCGACTGCAATTGCGGCTGGATTTTTGCGTAAAGATCTTTGAAGCCCTGCCCGCGATGGCCAATCATCGGTGAACGAAATGCCTGGAAAGTTTTTTCGCTGACTTCGACGGGGCCGGGAATGTGCAATTTTACGTGTGGCATAAATCGAAAAAAGTTTTCAGCAAGCGCACGGTGAACGCAAGGGGAGTTTTCTGGATATACTTTGAGTTGCATTTCCAGCCTCAGCGGCTCGATTCCCGTCATCATCCGCCTGCGATTTGCGATCATCGCTGCCACGCGAGCCAGCGGGAGAAAATTTTTTTTACCAATGGCGTCAGTCGAGTGCGATTGTAGGCGTCGCCACAGTGACGAATCGCTTCGGCTTGCGTCGGGTAGGGATGAATCACGGAAGCCAGTTTGCCCAGGCCGAGCTTTGCCGCCATCGCCACGCTGATTTCGCTGATCATCTCGCCGGCATGTCGCGCCACCATCGTCGCGCCGAGAATTTCGTCGGTTCCTTTTTTGACATGGATTTTCACGAAGCCGTCTTCTTCGCCGTCGAGGACTGCGCGATCAACTTCTTTGAACGGTTTGAAGAATGTGTCCAACTCCAAACCGCGTTCTGCGGCGTCGCGTTCGTAAAGGCCAACGTGCGCAATCTCCGGGTCGGTGTAAGTGCACCAAGGCATCGTTAGCGCGCTGAGTTTCTTGCGACCGAAGAACAGTGCGTTTTGAATCACGATGCGCGCGGCAAAATCGGCGGCGTGGGTGAATTTCCATTTCATGCAAACATCGCCAGCGGCGTAAATGCGTGGATTGGAAGTTTGCAGACGGTCATTCACGCGAACGCCTTCGCGTTTGTCAAAATCCACGCCGACAATATCGAGATTCAATCCTTCGACATTTGGCGCGCGACCGGCGCTGGCAAGAATTTCGTCCACGGCAATCGATTCTGAAACGCCGTTCGTTTCAAAATGAATCACCTTTTCCGCGCCGCGTTTTTCTACCCGATGGATCTTCGCATTGAGAACGACCCGAATGCCTTCGCGTAAAAATGCGTTTTGCACGATGGCCGCTGCGTCGGAATCTTCGCGATCCAGCAGATGCGCGCTTTTATGGAAGACAATCACTTGCGAGCCGAGTCGTTGAAAGGCCTGCGCCAATTCGCATCCAATCGGACCGCCGCCAATAACCGCGAGACGGCGCGGACATTCCGTGAGATTGAAAACGGTTTCGTTGGTGAGAAAACCGGCGTCGCTTAAACCTTCAATCGCCGGTTGCACCGCCCGCGCGCCGGTGGCAATGACCGCGCGTTTGAAACGCAACGTTTCTCCTGCAACTGAAATGGTATCGTGTCCAGAAAATTGCGCGTCGCCGAGAAACACATCCACGCCCAGATCGGAAAATCGTCTGGCGGAATCGTGATGGCTGATCTTCGCCCGCAGCTTTCGCATTCGTTGCATGACCGCCGGAAAATCCACCTCGATTTCCGTCGGCACGCGCACTCCGAATTGTTCCGCATCCCGTGCGTCGAAAGCCGCGCGCGACGAGCGAATGAGACTTTTGGAAGGAACACAGCCGACATTCAAACAATCGCCGCCCATTAAATATTTTTCCACTAGCGCGACTTTTGCGCCGAGTCCAGCCGCGCCCGCCGCAGTGACTAAACCCGCTGTGCCTCCGCCGATGACAACCAGATTGTAGCGCGACGCCGGTGTTGGATTTGACCAATCAGACGGATGCACCTGAGAAACAAGTTCCTGATTGTATTCATCCCACGGCGCAAGCGAATGGTTCGTCGCTCTATTCATTGATCGATTTTTTGGCGAGAGCTTTTTTGGCAATACGCGTCAGCAACAGCGCGACAACCACCGTGGCGACGAGTCCGACGCCGCGCAACGCCCATTGCAACGGCGTGGTTTCTTGCGCGCCCGCGCGGGCCAGCGAACCGATGTACACATACATGACCGTGCCCGGCATCATGCCAATCCAGGACGCGACCACGTAGTCGCGCAACGAAACCTTCGTCAGACCGAACGCGTAATTCAGCAGTGAAAATGGAAACACCGGAGAAAGCCGGACCAGTCCGACAATTTTCCAACCGTCCTTTGCCACCGCCTGGTCAATCGCGGCGAATTTAGGATTGCCCTCGATTTTTTTCGCAATCAAGTCTCGCGCGAAATAGCGACCGATCAAAAACGCGGCGGTCGCGCCGAGGATGGAGGAGATGGAAACCAGAATCGAACCTTTGACGACTCCAAACAATGCGCCCGCGCCGAGCGTGAGCACCGAGCCGGGCAGAAAAAGTATGCAGGCAAGAATATAAATCGCCGCGAAAAGAATCAGCCCCAAAATGCCAAGTCCCGCAATCCAATCGAGCACCTGCTTGAATAATCCTTGGAGCATGGCGGGCAGCTTGAAATAAAAAATCGCGACAATCACCAGCGCCGCGATTACCGACCCCACAATCCATTTCCATTTGTTGGATTTCATAACTTTAACGCAACGCACCGGAGCGCGGCTGTGTCGTCCTCTAACAGCCGCAGCAGCTTCGCAAAGAGGTGCGCTTAAAAAACATTCTAATCGCCTCGGTAACGCCACCCTTTGCGGCTGGTCTTCGGCACAGCCGCGCTCCGGCTTTTGCTTTCAACGTTTTGGGCTTTCCAGTTCGACTTCGTTGAGCGTGACGGCGTAAGACGATTTCGTATCGTCGCCATCACAGGAAATCCACACCGCGACGACGCTCAATGGCTGGGCAAAATTGTTCGTGAAAGAAAATCGTCCCTTTGCATCGGGCACGGCGACGACGGTTTCCTCCAGCAAATCGCTCAGAGGATGCGTTCGGGTGCGGCCAACTTGTTTGGCGTCCGTGCCGACGTTGAAAAAATGAATTTTGCTGATGCCGGTTCCCGAAGGCGCGAGCGCGAATAGTTTTTTGACCCAGTCCGGCGCAACTATTTTTTCGCGCCAACTCAGTCTGCGCGAACCCGATGCCACCAGACCGACTCGCACCGTGTAATCGTCGAACCCTTTTTTGCCCTGCCTGTCCGGCGACAAATTCAACGAACCTGAAATTTTTCCGGTGACGCGCAGTCTCGTCACTTGCGGAGCATTCGTCAGCGGAAACACGGCGGGCGCGGCGGAATTGGTCACGCGAATTTCCAGACCGTTCGTCGTCGCTCGAAATGTGTTCGACGGAATTTTTCGATAGGTCAGGAATTGCCAGCCATTGGTTTGCTGGAGTGGAAGAGAAAGATTTTCTGCCCGTCCCACATTCGCAAAATGTCCGAGGAAAAACATCAGGAGCGAAAAGCTCACGATGCATTTTTTAGTTTTCATTTCGTTCCTTCAGCGCCTTCAACACAGCGGCGGCGGAGATGCGGTCACCGTGACCTT
>JBBQRQ010000138.1:0-8652 GCA_038214755.1 Verrucomicrobiota bacterium | reverse complement strand
AAAAAAATGAATTGCTCAAAAAAATTTCCCCGGTGTGGGCGGGTAAATAAATTTGTCGCGGCGGGTCTGTGACCCCCGCTTAAAAATACTTTTAATTGGCGGCGTTCACAGACACGCCGCTACAAACATTATTTTTAAACTGCGGCGGTCCCAGACGCGCCGCTACAAACGAAATGCCAGAAGCAGCCAAATCTGAATACCTGGTCGGGGTGGATTTCGGCGGGACGAAAATTCTCGCAGGGGTTTTCGATTCTTCGCTCAAATGTTTGGGCCGCTCCAAAGCGAGCACGAAATCCGAGCGCGGCGAGGAGGAAGTGATCGACCGCATTGCCCGCTGCGCCCAGGACGCGGTGGATGAATGCGATCTGAGCATGAAACAAATCCGCGGCGTCGGCCTCGGCGCTCCCGGCGCGGTGGATTCCGAAAGCGGCGAGGTCATTTTCGCGCCGAATTTAAAATGGGAAAATGTCCCGCTGAAAAAGGAGTTGGAAAAAAAACTGGGCGTGCCGGTTTTTTTGGAGAATGACGGGAACATCTGCACGCTGGGCATTTATGAAACGGAACTCAAAGGCAAACCGCGAAATGTCGTTGGCGTTTTTCTCGGGACGGGAATCGGCGGAGGATTGATCCTGGAGGGAAAATTATATTCCGGGTTCAACCGCACCGCGGGAGAGATCGGTCACATGGTCATCGCCGTGGGCGGGCCGAAATGCGGTTGTGGGAATCGCGGCTGCTTCGAGGCATTGGCCAGTCGCACCGCCATTTTTCGGAACATTCAGACCGCGGTCAAAGACGGGCAAAAAACTCTTTTGACGGAAATGCTCGGAGAAGAGTTGAAAGATTTGCGCAGTGGCGATTTACGCAAGGCGATTCGCAAAGGCGACAAATTCGCGGAAAAAGTTGTCGAGGACGCCGCCGAATATACCGGGATCGCCGTGGCCAATCTGATCAATATTTTTAATCCGGAAGTGGTTGTTTTGGGCGGCGGTGTGATCGACGCGTTGGAAGATGAAATGATGGCCATCATCGTGGAAACGGCCAAAGATTGCGCCATGAGCGGGACGACGAAAGGGATTGAAATTATCGCCAGCAAAGTGGGTGATGACGCCGGGATTTTAGGCGGCGCGGTGCTGGCGCGAAAAGAAACGAAGTAAATAATTCAATGCGCGCCTTCGCTTTCCGTCTTTTTCAACCTGAACGCCGAAGTGGCGGTGGCCCTCCGCTCACTCCGATGGGTAGCACAGGCCGCTGGCCTCTGCCGAGCGGCGACTCGCCGCTCGGAACGGGTGAGGCGTGCGAACTTGCCCGTGCGTTTTTTTCCAGTGCCAACATCCTTCCCATTCCGTCCACCCAGTGGCCGGACGGCACAGGCGGGTCGCCTGTGCTACCCATGGCCGCTTCGGTTTTCGGTTTCAACTCACCGGCCATTTCCTTTCTCAACGGGCTTCGATGAAAGTCCTTTCACAAAATATGAAATGTTTTCCAAAGTTTTTGCGGAGCACAGTCGGGGTGTTTTTTTCTTCGACCTTTTTTCTTCAAGCCCAAATCCCCGGCACGATACCCAGTCCCGTGAACGCCGCCGTGTTGAAACTTTTCGGCCAGAACACGAATTTCACCGCCAAAGCTGATGTCCGAGTTCTTGATAATTCAGAAAAGGAAACCATGACCATGACCGTCGGCGTGGCGTTGCTGGATGGAAAAATGCGGGTGGAAATGGACCTTGCTCGAATGAAAAGTCCGAGAATTTCCCAACAGACATCCGGACAAATCAGACAAATGGGCGCGGACAAAACCATTTACATGGTGGATCCGAAGAACCGGATGGGTTATGTGATTTATCCAGCGTTGAATGCTTACGCAAAATTTCCCTTGTCTCAGTCCGTCAAACGCATTCTCGACCTGAAACAGCTTCGAGAAACTCCGTTGGGCAAAGAAACAATTGATAGCCACATCTGCATCAAAAATAAAGTTTCTGAGATGGAGGAAGGACAAATCCGCGAAGCCGTGGTTTGGAACGCAACAGATTTGAAAGATTTTCCGATACAAATCCAAATGAAACAGAAAGATTCCGTCGTCGTGCTGAAGTTTAAGGAGGTGCAATTTGGCAAACCGGACCCAAAACAATTTGAGCTGCCGTCAGGTTATTCAAAATATCAATCCATGCCGGAACTCCAACGGGTGATGGTGGAGAAATTAATGGGAACGAGGCGCAACTAGAAAAAAAGCGGGCACCCTGCGGTGCCCGCCCCACCCCAACAACCAAACCAACTTATATTCCGGAACCGACTGGCCGGAAAAACCTAAACCGGCCAGCCTCTCTCGGAGAACTACCACTACAGATTATCTGACGCATCCTCCTTAAGAGTTGTTCAAAAATAGTTTCGCCCAGTTTTGCCTCGCGAAAAGCCGCCTGCTGGACAAAGTTTTAGACAATGCGAGTTATCAATTTGAATCCCGACACGGGCATTGGGGCCAGCGCCTGGTTCGTCGAAATCGAAGGCCATCGAATTCTCCTCGACGCCGGCACCCATCCGAAACGCGAAGGCCGCTCCAGCTTGCCCCTTTACTCCGCTATTTCCGGGGAAGATTTAGACGCCATTGTCATCAGCCATTGCCATCACGACCACGTCGGTTCGTTGCCGGTTGCACTGCGTCATTTTCCCAAAGCCCATGTGCTGATGAGCGAATTGAGTTATTACATCGTCGAGCGCGTGCTGCACAATTCCGTCAACGTCATGACCCGTCAGCGCGACGAAATGGGCATCAGCGAGTATCCGCTTTATTCGCACGATGAAGTCGAGGACATCGCCACCCGTTTTCAAGCGTTCAAATACAATCGCGAAATCGACTGGGCTGCTTACGACAAAACGCGCAGCGGATTTCTTTCACCGGCGTTGGAATTTTACGATGCCGGCCACGCGCTCGGCTCGGCGGGTGTGATGATTCGCGGAGATAAACAATCCATTTTCTATACCGGCGATGTTTGTTTCCACGACCAAACGCTTTTGCGCGGAGCGCGTTTCTCCGACGTGAAGGCCGACGTGTTGATCATGGAAACAACGCGCGGCAATCGTCAGGTTCCAGCCGGCTTCACCCGCGCGGCGGAAGCAGACCGGCTCGCGCAAGCGATCAGCCGGGTCCTGGATCGAAAAGGTTCCGTGCTCATTCCAACTTTTGCGCTCGGCCGGACGCAGGAGATTTTGGCGCAACTCGCCTTGCTCATGGCTGAGGGGAAATTGCGGCATCAACCCATTTTTATCGGCGGTCTCGGTCGCGTCTTCACCGAGATTTACGACATGGAATCGCATCGTGTCAGCCGCTCGCATCAAAATTTAAAACTCACCCAAGCGCTCAATCTCGTCGTGCCCGAAAGAAATCAAATGGCGCAAATGCGACTCGGCGGCGGAAAACTTTTCGTCATCACCGCAGGCATGATGACCGAGCAAACTCCCGCGCATGAACTCGCCTTGCGCATGGTCGAGGACGAGACGCAGGCGATTTTCTTCGTCGGTTACGCTGATCCGGAAACGCCGGGTGGACGTTTGAAAGCCGCGAAGCACGGCGAGAAATTTCTGTTCAGCGCGAGCGGCGGCGAATTGACCAAACGTTGCGAAGTTCAGGATTTTGATTTAACCGCCCACGCCAACCGCGACGAACTTTTGGATTTCATCGGCCAAGTTTCGCCCCACACCGTTTTCCTCGGCCACGGCGAAGAAGACGCGCGCCTATGGTTCGAGGAACAAATAAAAGCGCGCTGGCCAAAAATAAAAGTCTTCCAGCCGCAACCGGGATTGAGTGTGGAGGTGTGAAAACACTTGCGGATATACAAAAGCAACTGGCGTCCGGAATGTTTGAGTTCAGTCGCCACGCATTGCGTCGTGTAGTCGAGCGAAATATCAGCGAGCGAGAAATCCGCGAGGCAGGAGCGAACGCCGAGCTCATCGAGAATTATCCAGACGACAAATATTCGCCGAGCGCTTTACTGCTGGGAGGGACTCGGACTGGACGCTGGTTGCATTTCTAAGTATCGTTCGCTGAGTCAGAAGTAACGAAGATCATCACGATTTATGAACCTGATCCCAAAGAATGGATTGATCACCGGAAACGGAGGTAGCCATGTTTAATTGTCATGTCTGCGGAAACACGAACGCGAAGGAAGGATTCGCGAATGAAATGTTCACCGTCGATGGTCGACGCGTTTTGGTGGAACACATCCCGGCGCAGGTGTGTCAGCGTTGTAGTGAGCCGACGTTTTCACGGGAAACCACGGAGAAAATTCGCCAACTGGTTCACGGAGTAGGGCAACCCTCCAAGACGGTGTCGTTGGATGTTTTCGCGCTCGCTTGAGCGTCGTTGAGATTTTTTCTTAAACCATCATGGTCTCTGAAAATTCTGATCACTCGCCGGAGTCAGATGAAAAGGAGCTGTGCATAGGTTGCATGTCGCCTAACGAACCGTCCGTAAACTTTTGCGCCAAATGTGGCGCGCCGTTAACTTCTTACGCGGCCACAGCACCTTTTGAATCACTTTTCGCTGAAGGTCACGTTTACCGGCAGGCAGTACAGCACCCGAGTAAATTCATTGTGGTTTGTGGCGTTTGGTTCATTTTCGGATCGGTGGGAGCGGGGACGTGTGTTTTTACTTTTTTAAACTTAAATTACGGGTTCGGAATGGACACGGCGATAGCGGTGTTTCTCGCGGTGGTTTCCGTTGTGATAATTTGGAAATGTACGCGCAATTACCTTAGAAAAAGTGACTCGCCCGCGCGAAGGAGTTGATCAGTCCGTTCCCTTCATCGGCCAATTTGCGGCGACCAAACCTTTGTAGCCGCCGATGAGCGAGGCCACATTTTTGTGACCCATTTTTTTCGCCACATCCGCCGTCAGCACGGAACGATAACCGCCGCCGCAATACATGATGATTTCCGCGTTGGTGTCCGGAATCGTTTCCTCCAAATCGCGTTCCAAAATTCCTTTGCCAAGATGAATCGCTTGGGCCGCATGACCTTTTTTCCATTCATCGTCCTCGCGCACGTCCACCAAAATCGCCTTTGAATTCTGCGCGAGCCGAGCACGCGCTTCTTCGATGGAAATTTCCTTCACGCGCGGACGAGCTTCGTTGACGAGTTTGAGAAAACCAAGTGCGTGTTGCATGAAGAAAACCTTAGTTCAGTCGAACAAGCGGTCAATTGGATTTAGGACTTATCGCTTCGGGCGCTCTGGCAAATCCGGTCTTATTTGCCGCCCACCATTCCTCCCATTTTTGCGGCTGGTCGTAGGGTATGTTTTGTCCGGCAATTTTCTCCAACACTGTACCAGCCCGTTTTTTCAAAAAATCATCCGCATCTTTCAGCAGGGGAATCGCCAAATCAACTGCGCGATTATCTCCATTTTGCTGCAAGACCTTTAAGCCAAGAAGTTTTGCAAACCCCATCGAATTTTGCAGCAGCGGCACAGCCTCATCCGAGGAAAGCGGTTTCTCATTTCGAAGCAGCCCAAATGCAGAACCAACCACGTCTTTTTGAGGTATAGCCAAGAGCCGCAGCAAATCTTCTCGAGGAATTTTCGTATTGGGAATGCCCGTCAACAACCGCAACGCGCAAGCCTGGACATCTGGATTTGGATCTTTGAGAAGCTTCAAAAAGATGGAAGTTTTCTCTGCAAAGTCTTTGTTGTGGAGTATCAAAACCTGAGTCGCTGCCCGGCGCACATCTTCGTCCTCGTCGTTGAATAAATTTATTAACGGATCAACAAAGCGCGAGTCCCAATTCTGATGGGCGGCCCAAACTGCATTCATTCGCACTTCAGGTTCCGGGTCTTGAATCAGATTTAAGAGAAGTTTGTCTGCGCGCAATCCGCGCAAATTCGGCAGCGCGGAAGATGCGTGAATTCGTAGCAGCGCATTGGTGGTTTGAAGAGCAGGCAAAAGCGCAGTCGCTCCATTCGTGCCCAGTTGCGAGAGCAATTGAGCAGAAGCGAAGCCGTCTTCGCTGGGCAATAGGGCGGTCAGAATCGGCACTGCGGATTCAAACTCCAAATCGTTCATCTCCACAGGCGAAAATGTCCTCATCTGTTTCGATAAATACCAAGACCCATCGTTCAATCGAGAGATCGACTTGGCGCATTCTGGAAAATCTTTTGTGGTAACCAGCCAGGAAGGAAGAAATGGATAGAAACTCTCGTTGTCGCGATCACGGGGTTTTTCTTTTTTGGGTTTCCTGGGTCCTTCCAGACGTTCCGCCAGCGCATGCAAACCTTCCACCGATCTTTCTCCGAAGTCTGGTTTTACTCCCTGTTGGTATAATGCGCTGGCCATGGACATGACCTGAAGGTTTCGCATGGTTTGCTCGCGGGCTCGTTGTTGCGCCGGCTCCGCCTTTTTCCGCTCTTCGCGTTGACGATGCAATTGCGCAAGATTTTTATCGAAAATTGCTTTCTCCACCAGCAACTCGCGCGCAATGATATAAAGCGAAACTTCAGAAGGCTTTCCGTTCAACGCAGAAATTTTCAGTGGAAAAATACATTTCTCACTGGGAAAACTGATCTGGAGCGGATGCAGTTCCCCAGTCGCCAACTTCCTCTGCAAATTTTGTTTTTCTGGAACGGACAATTCCATCGCACCCACTCGAACCGCGATGAAATACCATTGTTTCTTTAAATAGGATTCGATGATGCCGGACTTATCTTCGGGAAGCGAAAAACCGTGCGTCTTCAGCCACTGCTCCAGACTTCCAGCATTTTTTGCCGAGAGTACCGCGATTTCGTAAGCCCCCACCGTTTTCGTTTCGATGACTTTCACGTTTTCATCTTCGCCTTTTGAACGACCGGCGCTGAGTGTCGCTACGGTTGAACCTAATTGCTTTTGCGTGAACCGGCTCAATTCATAAAAACATTTCATCGAACCCTTTTCGACCTTCGGCAAGCTCGGCACAGGAATCAGCCAGCCAAATTCTTCGGGCGGTCCTTCATACTTAACCTGCAAAAGTAAATCTTCACGCCCGGCGTCATGCACAATGATTGCTTTTTGGGTTGGTTCATTGATGTCTTTTTGCTTGTTCCACTTGAAGACGAATACTCCGTCCGCTTGGAGATTTATGGGGAACAAGGGCGAAACCGCTAACGCAAATACGAATCCGGCTTTAACCAAACGAAGAACGAAATTCTCGAAACGAAATTCCGACGGCTTCATACGCCAACCCTATTTCTACTCTCCGAGCCTGTCACGGCAAATTCTGCTTTTTGGTCGCTGGCCGAAACTCACACCATTTTTCCGCTTGGTGACTTCGTGCCTTGGTGGTTATTCCTCCGCCGGTGAAGGACAAGCCGAGCAACAGCGCCATTTCCGCCGGTTTGCTTTTCGCCGTCTTCCTCTGGGGCGCGAACAATGCGGGCACAAAATTTCTCGTCCGTTTCTGGCCGCCCATTTTTATCGGCGCGACGCGGTTTATTTTCGCCGGGTTGATTTTACTCGCGCTCTTCCGCTGGACAAAAATCTTTGAAGCAAAAACCAAACTCTCGGCTGAGTTGAAACGCAAACTTTGGTGGCGCGGCGGACTCAATCTCGCTCTTTACATCATCGCGTTTAATTGGGCGCTGACGATGACTTCCATTTCGCACGTCGCACTTTACCTCGGCGCGTCGCCGGTCTGGGCTTTGTTGTGGGAAGGCAGGCCGGAGAAAAACTGGAAAAGTTTTCAACGCTACTTTGCCGCCATGCTGGCGCTCGGCGGCGTCGCGATTCTTTTTTGGCCTGCGCTCAAGAAAGGTTCCAGCAGTCTGTCTGGCGAAATTCTCGCGCTCGTCGGCAGCGTGCTCTGGACAAATTACGGACGCCAATGCCGCGCCTTTGCTCAACAACTTTCAGGCGCGGAAATTTCCGCCTACACTTTTTGGCGCGCTGGAGTTTTGCTCGCTCCGATTGCCATTTTCGAAATCGGCATGAAGCCGCTGGTCTGGAGAGCCGACCTCGTGCTCATCCAAGGCTTTTGCGTGCTGGCCAGCGGCGTGGTTGCGTTCGCACTTTGGAACAACGCGCTGCGCCACTGGAAAACGAGCAAGGTTTATCTATTCAACAATTTGATTCCAATCAGCACGATGGCGTGGGCACACATTTATCTGGGCGAACAAATCACGAATACTTTTTGGGTTGCGCTGATTTTCATCGTTGCTGGTGTGTTAATCGGCCAGACGAATTGGCAGAAAGTTTTTGGCGCGCGTTGGCTGCCCTCGGAATGACCGGGAAAATTCCGATTTACGATTCACGATTTCCGGGCGATTAGTTTCAGCGTGTCACTTGTAAATCGAAATTCGAAGATCCGAAATGAAAGCAAATAACATCCGACTTTTTGTCAAACCATTTTGCGGCTGGTGCCATGCGGCCAAGGACTGGCTCGACGAGCGCGGCATCAAATACGAGGAGCTTGACGTGATTTCCAGCGCGGCGGCGCGCAAAGAAATGCGAGAGCTTTCCGGACAGAGTCTGGCGCCAGTGCTCGACGTCGACGGAGAAATTTTGGCGGACTTCGATACCGACCAACTGGAAAAGTTCTGGAACAAGTTTGAATAACTTGTAGCGGGGGGGGGGGGGGCCGCCGGCGGGTTTTTTATATAAATATTTTGGGGGGGAGAGCGGGCGCACACAAAAAAAAGTATT
>JBBQRQ010000137.1:0-9220 GCA_038214755.1 Verrucomicrobiota bacterium | reverse complement strand
TCGGGGAGCCGAGTTTAAAACGCGCCATTGCGATTTTGCGAAAAATGGTGGAGAAAATTTCTCCGGTGAAAGTGTTGTAGCGGCGCGTCTGTGACCGCCGCAAATTTTGGTTTTTCCAGCAGCGGACACAGACGCGCCGCTACAATTGTTTATGCCTGAAATAAAATTTGGAACCGACGGATGGCGCGCGGTCATTGCCGAAGATTTTACTTTCGCAAACCTGGATCGCGTCGCCCAGGCCACGGCGGATTATTGGAACGCCCATTCAATTGCGGGCACGGAAAAAAAAGTCGTGGTCGGGTACGACCGTCGTTTTCTCTCTGACCAATTCGCGCGGCGCGTGGCCGAAGTTTTTGCCGGAAATGGTTTTCAGGTCACGCTGACTTCTGCGCCGACGCCGACGCCCGCCGTGTCGTTCGCAGTGAAAGCGCAACACGCCATTGGCGGCGTGATGATCACCGCCAGTCACAATCCGCCCGCGTTCAATGGGTTTAAATTGAAGGCGCATTACGGCGGTTCGGCGGATTCAATCATTTGTGAGGGCGTGGAAAAACTCGTCGATAAAAATTCGGTTCACGCGATGGCTTCCGGCGTGGGAAAAAAAACAAAACAGATTCTCATAAAAGACATTCGCCCCGCGCATTACGCCGCGGTGAAAAAGTTGGTCAACTTTAACTTGATCGCGAAATCGAAATTGCGTTTCGCCCATGACGCGTTGTTCGGCGTGGGCGCGGGTTGCTTTGATGAATTGTTGGCGGGAACCACTTGCCGCGTCACCACGCTCAACGGGAATCACGACCCGAATTTTGGGGGAATCAATCCAGAACCGATTGCGAAAAATTACATCAAAAGCGCCGCCTGGTTAAAAAAACATCCGCACGATATTTGTCTCGTGACGGATGGCGACGCCGACCGCGTGGGTGGAATGGATGGGCGCGGAAATTATCTGACGACGCATCAATTGATTTGCCTTTTGCTGCATCATTTCATCGTCAATCGCCACGGCAGGGGGCGCGTGATCAAAGCGCTTACCACCACTTCAATGGTTGATAAAATGTGCGCAACTTATGGGCTGGAGTTGGTCGAGACCGGCGTCGGCTTTAAATATATTTGTGCGGAAATGTTACAGGGAAATTTTTTGCTCGGCTTCGAGGAAAGCGGCGGCATCGGTTTTCCCGGACACATTCCTGAGCGCGACGGGATTGCTGCCGGGATGATGCTGTTGGAATTGCTCGCGACTGAACGCAAGTCGGTCAACCAGCTTTTAAAAAATCTGGAAAAACAATTTGGGCCGCATCGTTACGCGCGGATCGATGCGCATTTCCCTCTGGAAAAACGCGCGGCGCTGATGGCGTTTTGCAAAAATAATCCGCCGTCGAAATTGCTTCGCTCACCGATTGCCGAAGTGAAAAGTTATGATGGCGTAAAGTTCGTCGCGCAGGATGGCTCGTGGCTGATGTTGCGCGGATCGGGCACGGAGCCGATTTTAAGAATTTACGCGGAGGGCAAAAGCGACTCCGATGCGCAGCAGTTGCTCAAGCGCGGAGTGAGTCTGACGAAAGAGGGTTGAATCCCAAAATCCGAATCTCGAAATCCCAAATCCGAAAGAAATCCGAAGACCGACGGCCGCAAGCGCTGCGGGACTAAACTGGTGGGCCGAGCGCTTCTTCTGTCACTGTGCGAAAGCCTTTTTCGGATTTCGGATTTCGGAGTTCGTTCGGATTTCGGGGATTCGGAGTTCGGATTTCCGCAGCCGGTGGACTCCAATTTATTTTTGGCGAATGCCGGATTGCACGCGCCAATAATCCTTCCACTCCTTTAGTCCGCCCGGCGCGACTCTTTGCGGCACCGAGCCTCGATAAATTTTTGGGGCGGCCCAATGCCAATTTTCGACATGCCCATCCGCGAAAGAAAAATTACAACCTTGATTATGCCGGTTGGCCGGAAGGTCCCACCACACATCCTGCGCCCAGGCTAAAGTTGGAATGCCGAAGGTGGAATCAATTATTTCGTCTTCGTGCACGTCGAGAAAGACGAACGTCCGGGTGGGGAGAGGATTGAGGATCTGACAAAACTTTGTGAATGCGGGAATGTAGGCGAGGTCCGGTTTGCCGTTGAGGGATTGGCTCAGGTTGTAGCTGCGGGTGCGCAGTTGCGTGAGCTTAACCACGCCCGGAGTTTCCACTGTCGATTGATCCGCCGGGCAATGATAAATGGTGACGGAGCGATTGTAGGGAAACAACATTCCGTTTTCGATATTGGTGGTCGTCGTGTCGAGGCGTGTGTTCCCCAGACACCAGGTATCGCTCAAAGTCGCTCCGGCAATCGGCCCGCCCGTCGCAATATCATAAACAAAATTATTGGGCGGAAGTGTGTCGCGATTGTCCTGACTGTAAAGTTGCCAGCAAATCTGAAGTTGTTTCAAATTACTCAAGCAGGCAACGCTCAGCGCCTTTTGTTTGGCCTTGGCCAGCGCAGGCAACAGGAGCGCGGCGAGGACGGCAATGATCGCGATAACGACCAGCAATTCGATCAAGGTAAATCCCGTCCGCGCGCGTGACTGGGAGCGGAACGTCTTCGATGAAATATGAAATCGGGCGGAATGTTGGTCAGTCTTCATTTCCCTTTTGGGCGAAAAAATATAGCAAGGTTTTGGACGCCCGCCAGTCACTCTTGGTTTCATCGGTTTCAATTTTTATGGAGGCTGAGAGGCGAAACCGGCGCGGTGAGGCATCAGGGAAGCGCCTGTTGTAAAAGCTCCCAATAAAAATTATCAACGGCGTGACTTCTAACTTATAACTATGCAAATCATTGAAGTGCTGGGACTGCTGATCCTCGGCGTCGTTTTGTTTTCGTTTGAAAAATTCTCCGTGGATCTTGTCACGCTGGGGCTTTTGATCGGCCTGGTTCTTTTCGGCATCCTTACGCCCGATCAAGCGTTCGCCGGCTTCAGCAGCGACATCATCATTATTCTCGCCTCGGTTTTCATCATCAGCGGCGCACTCCAACGAAATGGTTTGATTGACACGATTGGCCATCGCTTATTTCGTTTTTCGGGAAACAGCCCCAACCGTTTTCTGGTTATCATGATGAGCGTGGTGGGCGGTTTTTCCGCCTTCATGAACAACACGACGGTGACGGCGTTGTTTCTCGCGCCGGTATTGGGCGTCGCCAAAAAATTAAAAATCAGTCCCTCCAAGCTTCTCATTCCGCTGGCCTACGCGTCGGTGCTCGGGGGGACCTGCACCTTGATCGGAACTTCGACCAACATTGCGGTCAATGGCTACATGAAAAAAGTCGGCCTCAAACCTCTGGGCCTTTTTGAATTTACCGGAGTGGGGTTGATCATCCTCGGCGTCGGGATTTTTTTTATGATCACGATCGGCAAACGTCTCCTGCCCGATTACCCCGATGAAAGCCTGACGGCGGACTACAACATCCGGGAGTATTTGAGCGAAATCATTGTTGTCCCAGGCTCGCACCTTATCGGCCAAGAGATTTACGAATCCGATCTGGCCAAATTGGAGTTTCAAATTCTCGGATTAATCCGTGGCAAAAAACGTTTCGTGCCCGACCGCCGCACTCTGATTGAAGCCGAAGATATTTTGATCGTGAAAGGCAAAGTGGAAGAATTGATGAAGGTCAAGACTACCGCCGGCATTGAAATCAAACCCGAACTGAAACTCGACGACCCGTCATTGCAAACGGAAGAGGTCAAGATCGTCGAAGCTCTCATAAATCCGCGCTCCCATTTGATCGGGCGCTCTTTGAAAGAAATCGATTTTCATCAACGCTTCGGCCTCACCGTGCTGGCGATTTATCGGCACGGAAAATCGCGTCTGGAAAAAATCGGCAACCTCCGCTTGCGCCTGGGCGATCTGCTCCTGGTGCAAGGCGCAACGGAGCGCATCGCGTTCCTGCGCCGCAACCCAAACTTTACCATTCTCGAAGAAGTTGCCCCGACGCTCTATCGCAAGAATAAAGGTTTGTTGGTCGTTTTGTTTTTCGGAGTCGCCATGCTGCTCGGCGGAATGGGGTGGATGCCGCTCTCCGTGGCATTTTTATCCGCAGCCGTCCTGACTCTCGTCTTTGGTTGTATCCGCATTGAGGAAGCTTATGAGTTTATCGACTGGCGCTTGCTGATTCTAATCGGGGGAATGACCGCGTTCGGCGTCGCGATGGAGAAAACGGGCACGGCACAATTTCTGGCGAAATGGATCGTAATGTTCCTTGAGCCTCTTGGCCCCAAAGGAGTGATGGCGGGATTTTTTATCCTGACCATTCTCCTCACTCAACCAATGTCGAACGCGGCCGCTGCGCTGGTAGTTTTGCCAGTCGCGCTCAGCAGCGCCGCCACTCTCCACGTCAACCAACGCACCTTCGCCATCGCCATCATGCTCGCCGCTTCCGTATCTTTTGTCACACCGCTTGAGCCTTCCTGCGTGCTGGTTTACGGACCGGGCAAATATCGTTTCGTCGATTTTGTAAAGACGGGGATTTGGCTGACGTTGATTTTAATCGTCGTGATTTTTTTCGCGGTTCCTTTCTTTTGGCCGCTGGAAATAAAACCGACGCCTTAACCAATCGAACTTCACGAAATAATTTCTGTCACTTTGCCAACAGACTGACGCGACCGGTCGAATTTGGGAAACTTACGGATGACGACGAAGAGAATCACACCGAGGCCCGCGAGGCCAATGCTCAGCACCTGCGAAATGCTCATGCCAGAATAAATCGGCGGCGTGTCGGCGCGAAAGAATTCCACGGTGAATCGAATGATTCCGTAACCGAACGCAAAAGCGGCGATGATTTCTCCCTGGGCGCGACGCCGGTTAAAAACGAAGTTCAAAAATAGGCAAAGACCCAGGACAAGGGCGGCTTCGTAAAGTTGCGTCGGATGAACGGGCAAAGAATGGGCGGCGTCAGAAGAGATGAGTCCCAGCTTTTGATGCTGTTCGTACGCGCCACTTTCGGGTGGAAATTTTAGAGCGAGAAAAAAATTCGGCGGGGAAAGCGCGGGAAAGGTTTGGAGTTGATGCCGTAAAAATGCGCTTTTAATTGGAACCAATTGCCTCGGCGTCACGCAGACATCGCCCCAACAGCAGCCCGACAAAAAACATCCAACCCGACCGAAGGCCAGTCCCAACGCCAGTGACGGCGCGAGAACATCGCCCAGTTGTAAAAGTGAAATTTTCATGATGGCCGCATAAACGATGACCACCATCACGCCGAAAATCATTCCGCCGTAAAAAACCAGCCCGCTGCTTTTCCAGAGTTTCAGCGCCTCCCAAAATCCGATAAACGGAACGAAATCAAAAAGGCGGCTGAAGAAGCGCGCGCCCATCGGGCAAATCACGAGGAGAAGCAAAACGAGATTATCAATGTGCCGGCCTTCGATTTGATTTCGCCGGGCGCGCCAACGCGCCAAAAGCCAGGCCGCGATAAATCCCGCCAGAAGCATCGCCGAATAGGAACCGATATGGGGATGGGTAAAAATTTCCCGATACATGGAAAAAATTTAAGCCAGTTGAGAAAAAAAAGAAGAGCGGTTCCCAGCGGAACCGCTCTTCCTCGCGAATGAATTAATTCGCCTTGGCTTTGCACTCGCAATTGTCCGCTTTGGGAGTGGAGGTAGGATGTAACACCGCGAATCCGATGACCGCTGCCGCGACTAGTTTGATCAGAATTATCATACTATTTTTTGGAACTGGCAGAAGATCGCCTCCCTCACCGTGAGCGAAGCTACGTCCTCTCTGCCTCTGCGCAGAGGCTAGACTCTGGGGTCGTCGTTACAATCAGGCGAAATCCGATTCCGTATTAGGCAAAGAGGAAGGGCGTGTCGTCAAAAAAGGAGCGCGGACAGCCTGGTCCGCGCGAATCCGCAGAATGAAACATCTGGTTTTTGTCCCGTCTTGAAAGGCGCGGACAAGGCTGTCCGCGCTCCACTGGGTTTGGGCAACGCGTCGGGATGACGCTGCCATTTTTCGGCCATCACGGTGGAGGGCTATTCGTTTTTTGGTAACGTTGCAAAACTTCCGGCGCGAGAATTTTTTGCAACGATTTCTCCTGCTCCGCTTGCGCGGCGGCCAGCGCATCCACTTTTTCATCGGCGCTCAAAGTGGCGTCGTTGCGAATGCGCTGGCGCTCGGCTTCGGTCAACTGATTGATTTCGTAAATGGGCATCAACAGCGCGGCGGGCGCGCCCCGTTCCTGCGCCGTCATTTGCGCCTCACGAAAAAGCGGGTCCTGATAGAGCTTGTAAACCGGGTAATGCTCTTTCCCCAGCGCTTGTTGAATTGCTGCCTCGCGTTGCGCTTCCAATTCCTGCCGCCTCTTGAGCAACGCTGGATCGTTGCCGCTATAATATATCTCCGCCTGCTGGTCCATCGGATCGCGCGCGTGGAACAACATCCGAAACTCTTCCGGCGTCACGTTCAATCCGCGAAGCTCTTCCCGCATTTGAAACGCGGTGTGAGAATAGCGCAAAAGAAATTCCTCCATTTGCGGTGGCGTCAAAACTTTCGCCAACTCCGCGCGCGATTCTTGCCGCAAACGCGTCAGTTCCATGGCATCAATTTGCTCGCCCGCCAGGCGTTGCGCCTCCTGATACGCGTCAATATTTTGTTGAGTGCGCGCCGCAATGTCGTAAACGGTCTGCTTGGTTTCCGGCGAGAGGTCGCCCAGAATTGGCCCCGTCAAACTGATCCCGGTGCGAGTGGCCGGAGGCAGCGGATTGCTCGCCGCATCCCAATGTGGCCCGAGCAAACGAGTCAACAGTGCCCGACGTTCCGTCTCCAAACTTTTTAATTTTTCCGCCGCCTTTTGCACCGCCTCGATGTCCGGCTCGGACTTCCACCATTGATGATCGGCTGAAACAATCTCCGTCGTCCGCCGATGAGAAAAAAGCGCGTCCACGTCCGCCACAATGATGTCGCGAATGGTCGAATCCGGGCAGCCGATCTCACGCAGGTTTTTGATATAGATGAGATAATTGTCCGACTCAACTTCTTGCCACGTGAAATTTTGCCGACGAACCACCACGTTGGTTGTCGTGCGATTTCGGCGCGCAACCAAATCAATATCGGGAACGGAAGGCGCGCTGGAGGGTTTGGAAAAAGGGCGGAGTCCGGCCAGCCAAATGAGGAGAAAAATCAAATTCAGCGCCACTGAGATTCCAAAGAAGATTTTCAGACGCATCGGGGAATAATTCCTCGAACCAACAATTCCTGCAAACGCAATTTCAAAGGTAAGTCGCGCATGGCGCATCTGGAGAGCCTGTTGCCCAAATGGAAAGGAGCGCGGACATCTTGTCTGACGTCTGGGCTTCCAGCCCACGGTTCGCGGGCCAGTTGCCTGCCCTTGTCAAAAAGAAATCGCTAAAAATATTTTCGTTCGCCAAATTCCCAGTCATGAGCCGTTCAAAGAAAACACCCATAAACCCTGGGGCTGCTGCCGGCATCAGCCGACGCGAACTTCTCAAGGGCGTAATCGGAATGGGCGCCGCCGCAGCGTTATCCGGCTGTGTTTCAGAACAACCGCGCGAAGCTCGCCGTAATTCCAATCTCATTCGCCGTGAGAATGAAAACATCGGCACGACAGATTGGATTCTGAAAAACACGCGCGTCGATCCGAAAACGAAATATCGTTGTCCGTGGATTGAAGGTTACTGCTCGCACACGAGCGTTCGCCCGGGCGAGACGATCCGTTTTCACGTCAGCACAAATCCCGTGTCCGAGTTCACGCTCGATGTCTATCGCATGGGATTCTACGGCGGCACGGGCGGCAGACCCATGACTGCGCTTGGGCCATTCACCGGAAAAATCCAGCCCGAACCCCCCATCGGGAAAAATCGCGTGCGCGAATGTCAGTGGGAACCGTGCGCGTCATTGAAGATTCCGAAAGATTGGTTGAGCGGAGTTTATCTTGGCAAACTCACCGAGCGTCGCGAAGGCTTGCAAAGTTACGTCATCTTCATCGTCCGCGACGACCGCCGCGCCGATTTTATTTTTCAAAACTCGGACACGACGTGGCAGGCTTACAATCGCTGGCCGAACCAGTTCGCGCTTTATGACGACGGCAAGAACGACTGGTATTGGGGACCGGACGTGGACGTGAGCTTTGACCGGCCTTACGGAAAATATTGCCAGATCGTGGACGCGCCGCTTTCGACCGGCTCCGGCGAATGGTTTCTCTGGGAATTTCCATTTGCGTTCTGGGCCGAATCGCAGGGCTATGACATCACTTACATTTCAAATCTCGACACCCACGCGGACCCGCATGGATTGCGCCGCGCGAAAGGTTTCATCTCCATCGGCCACGATGAATATTATTCCATCGAAATGTTCAACCATCTGAAAGCAGCGATTGCCGACGGTCTCAACGTTGGATTCTTTTCCGGCAATACTTCTTGCGGAAAAATCAATTTGCGACCGAGTTCAACCGGAAATCCAAATCGCATCTTCGGGCGCGTCGGTGTTTTCGGACCGCCGGGTGGGACGCGCGACTTCATCGCGATGGAATCACTGCCGCACGAACGGCCTTACGGCAACGAACTTATCGGCGCTCACAGCACCGGCCCAGTGACCGGGGGCGCGGATTGGATTTGTCATGCGCCCGACCATTGGATTTTCAAAGGAACAGGAATGAAAAAGGGAGACGGCATTCCTGGCTTGGTCGGTTGGGAATGGCATGGAGACCCGGCAAAAATTCCCGGCCTTGAAATCGTCGCCACCAGCCCGACCCAAAGCGAACCTGGCAAACCAAATGGCGGTATCTTTACCGCGACGGTTTATCCCGGCGGCAAAGGCAATTTCGTTTTCAACGCCGCGACTTGCTGGTGGGCTGATGGACTTTCCGCGCCGCCCGGCTATGTCCGTCCGAAAGTCTATACCGAACCTCGCGGGGTGGATTCGCGCGCGCAACAAATCACGCGCAATATTTTGGAGAAGATGCGGGCGTGAGACGACCAAGGCAGCGCCATTGGTTAATCTTGTCTTGGGGAATCTTAAAAAACTGGTTCTTCGACATTTTCAGTGGAATAGGAGTCGGTTGTCCCCCTAAAAGCGGTGGAGGGCCACCGCACTCCAAGACGCTATCGCGGGGTATAGGCCTCCTCGAAAGTCGCGAGAGCTTGTTGGAGTGAGGTGGCCCTCCACCGCGATAAGGGGGACAACCGACTCCAATTCCACAGACACAGTCGAAGAACAAGATAGGTTAGATT
>JBBQRQ010000136.1:0-9247 GCA_038214755.1 Verrucomicrobiota bacterium | reverse complement strand
AGTTAGCGAAATGATTTCGCTATCGCGAGAGGCCGATTGGCCAACTAAATCCGCGCAACAGCGCGCTTAACTGAATCCGCCCGTTGCCTGCTAGCCGCAGGCCACAAGTCTTTTTCCGCCCTATCGGAGAGCCCTCGCCGCAGGCTGCTACCGCAACCGCCTGCTCCTACCGGTTCGCTCGGTCTGCCCTGCTCATTCGCAGTGCGCTCCAAAAGCCTTGTGGCCTGCGGCGCATCCGGAACCGCGCTATCGCGGGATTCCGGCCTTCGCTAAACGCTTCGGGCAACGGGCGGGCGGAACTAAAGACAAAGGCGAGCGATAGCTCGCTCGCCGGGAATTCGAATCTGGTGTGTGGTGGTGGGATACAAAAACTTTCGGACGGAGCTGTCCTACCGTCCACTCCGCACATTCAGACCGGCTACCGCTAGACCGGTATCGCCGGGGATCAGATGCTACGCGCACCGTCGTGATCACCGGGATGCCCTGAAGGTGTGGCGCATACACTTGTCGGAGGTGTAGCCGCCCGGCTCGAAGCGGAGGACGCGCCGACCATCGTGACATGCGTTGACCCACTTAAAAAACGGGCCGGATACGGCTCACTTGCGGAGTCGTTTGGCTACCGCGATCCGCGCAACCTATCGGGTTTTGGGCAGGCCGTTCGCGCAAGAACGCGCACCTGAGTTGCACGGATAACAACACAATTCTGGCCCTTTTCCAACAGGGAACAAAAAGCGAAGATGGTATCCTGCCGTCGTGGCTTCCTGCACCGTTTCGTACCTCGATAATGAGAGAATCGAGCACGCCGTCACCGTCACTGCGGAATCGCTTTACGAAGCCGCCGCGCTCGGATATGAGGCGCTTGCCTCTGCCGATCTTGTCGAAGGCCGGCCGGAGCCCGGCACGGTCCTTGAGATTATCGTTCATTCGCCCACGGTGAAGCATCGCGTATCCGTAGCAAAACTTCGGCAATGGATTGAAAGGGGAGGGAAGAGCCCGCGCGAGGTGGTGATCAAGCAGCGGCTAAAAGAGCGATTGGGGCTGTAGCGCAGGCAAATCCCACCACGCCGCACTCGGTGTACGGCATTAATGTGTCAAGCGCAGCGGCAATTCCAATCGAACTCCACTGCGGTTCAACACGAGTAACAACGTCCCAACCCCTTTCATCCTCAATATTCGGTCAACCTCGGCTTTTGTACGAATCGGTGTTCCATCGAATTTTTCTAAAATGTCCCCTGCCTGCACTCCTGCTTGACGGCCTGCCCCATCGATCTCTACCTTCTCAACAAGTAAACCGTAAGGTGATTTAACTCTAGCGAGGTCACTTGCCGTAGTTTCAGCTTTAAGCGTAAACCCCAATCGCGGCATTCCAGATTGGACTACAACGTTCGATATCCCAAAAGTAAAAGGGCGGCCATTAGCTGCCTGCTGAGCTGCCCTAGCTGCGTCCTGAGCTGCAACGGCCTCCGAGAATGAATGAACAACTCGGGGAGCGGGTTTCTGTGGATGTTGGTCAACTATCGCTTGCTCCTCAGCCCCAAACTTATATAGGTTGCCAGTCAGTGATATGACCACACTCTCGCCCTGATCCCTCGTCTGCTGGTAACCGTTAGGAACCAAGCGAGCATTTATATATGTTTTCTGCCCAGCTGAAATTTTTGTCCATCCAGGAATATCAGTTATGCTACCACCCGACCCTTGTGCGGACCATTCTTGTCCATGATTATCGATAACTTTGAGCCAACTGGTATCCCGAACCGCGATGGAAAACGGTTCACTTGCTAAAACATTCTGAATGCTTAAGGAGAGAGTGATCGCATTACGTGCGGCAGTAGTGCCAATAGATTCGATCTCAATGTGAACAAATTCATTAGAGAAGGACGGGTTGGTTCCTGCTACTTGGTTATTCGGACGGAGTAATTGCGCCCGGCCCGGAGTACCCATCATACCCTGTGCGGTGGGGCTCTGTGTTCCAATATCACCGAGGTCAAGAACGCTTATATTTATTGACAAGGCAGCTCGTATCGCAGCTGTTTCAACATCCAAAACCTTAATTGAGAGATTCACTGATGATGATCGTTGAGTGGCCACGCCAACCAGGACAGCGTCAACGCCGGCGAATTTTCCGAGTTTCCGAACTGTGTCTTGATCCAACAAACCTGTTTGCGACAATTTATGCTCCTGCAACAGGGAATCAATATTTGCCCGGTCAATGACGTCAAATCGTTTCGCCTCTGATACAAGGTTAATCGTCAGTTGATCCGTCAAAAACTTTGTTGCGCCTGTGCGTTCGCCGCTCAGCGTTACAAATTCGGTAATAGCGATGCGTTTCAACGATTTCTGTTCAAGCTGCATCACGAGTTTTTTTGCGATTGTAGAAAGTTCCTCGTCCACAGCGCCCAGAGCCAGGTGCGCAAAGAAGAGTCCGAAGAAGCAGACCTGCATACAGGGCATGACAACTCTGATTGAACGTGGCAGAAGGTATGCCGTCGGCATATTCATGTTTAAATCGCCCGACCTCCCTTGGAAAATCAGTATCGTACTCCGATCAGGCTACCACCACTAGGCCGCGCGCTGCTGGAAAAGATAATCTACGAACGCTTGGGCATATTTCTTCTGACATGACGTAAGTCCTTGACAACACTACACTTCCACTGTAGTATATCGCTGAACGTGGACATGTCGGGTCATGCGTGGCATGACTTAGGTGACAAAAACAGAGACGTTCCCTGCGGGTCGGAAGCGGCATCCTAGGGTGCCCGCCCAAGTCTCTGTACGTTCCTAAGGCTCAGACGATCATGACGTCTGAGCCTTTTTTGATGTACATTATTCCACATGTCTGTAGAATTCTGGACAGGTGGGCCATTCGAGCATACTCATGAGAGAGCAGCGCAGGAAGAAATAATAAAAACCTTTTACTCGCATTTTGGAGCCCAGAATGAGCCACTGTTCACGATCTTCAATGTTTCGGTGAATGGTGCGGACATTGACGTATTGGTACTAAAACACGATGCGCTCATCATTTTGGAACTGAAGGAATGTTCCCAACCAGTACACGCTACTGAAAACGGCTTGTGGAAGATTATGACCGGCGGGGCGCTACAAAGTAACCCGTTCAAGCAAGTCAGAGATTTTCGTTACAGACTAGATAACTACTTAGGAGAGAAGAGTTCAGCCTTTCTAACAAACCAGAAAAGCCGAGCTTTGCCACCCGACCACCCGTTCCTTAAGAGTATTACATGCATCGTTACTTTATGCCCCAGCATCCACCCAGACTCGCAAATTGATATTGATCACCGCGTCCATCGGTGGTTTCATATCACAGGACTAAATGACCTACCGAGTAAAGTCCGAAATATTACGAGCAACGCGCTTAAATTCAACGAATCAGAGCTTCGGACTTTAGTTAGTAACGTATTGAGATGTGATCCTCTGTACGCAGTTCCCGGAGAAGGTACATTGCCTGATGATCGAGACGTACATGCCAGAGCTCCTCGCATGTCTGAAGAGCCGAATGATTCCACAACGCAAGCCTCACAAACAACTTTTGCTGACTCCCCCGCCGATTTTCCACCCGCGCCGCCTTTTGCGCCGTAACACCCCTGGCCTCAACGTGGCGGCTCCCCCCCCCGTGTAGTATGGTATGCGTTTGCACTCCTTTTCTTCGCAGCATTTGTTGTCCAACATTACTTGGATTCAAAGCCGAAGGAGATCAACAACACGCAGCTAGAACCAGCCAAGGCCGCACCGCGCTATGATACAAATGACAAGCGCGCGCACCAACTTAGTCCCGGTCCAGCTATCGCTGATGCGAAGCACGAGACAGCAGTTCAGAGCCCCGAAGACAAATTCATAACGTCCATCAACACTAATCTGTCTGTCTCTACCACTAAGCCCAACGTTGCAATGCTCATCGATGCGTCTGGGTCTGAAACAGCGGGTTCTGTCAGCGACCAACTACAAGGAATCCTAAGCCGAGCCACTAGAGTACGGGTTGTTTCCAACATCGCCGACCCGGCAGTATTGAAGACAGAGGGATTTTTCGATACCTTATACGGCGGCAATCAACACCTTCTCAACCGCGCCGCGCAGATATCTCGTGTGGACTACATCCTCATGGGCAAGGCCACATACTCATTTCGAAAGCAGGCCGCGATTGAGAGCGATTTGATGACATGTGATCTGATCCTGACTTGCCGGCTTTTCGATCGCAGTGGAACTATGGTTCACGATGACCGTTTCTCAACGAGTGGACCTGGATTTACTGAAGACAAAGCTCTTGAAAATGCTTCTGACGAAGCCGGACAGCGGTTAGCTGAGCGGTTCTTAGATTTTATCCGATAACGCCTATTCATTTGAGTGGACTATTCTAGGTTGTGCTCCCTTGTCGCGTAATGCAGCGCTGGAATAGCCGTTTGTAACGGCTGCGGCGGCCAATCTGCGGCAGCCAACGGTTGTGGTGTATACTGAGTGGCGTCCAAAATCAACCGGAGACCAGTCAAGGAAAAGGCCAGCCATGATTGTGTATCACCGACCAAATCGTCTTCGTTTCTGCTTGAGCGTCGGGGTGTTATACGGTGTAATTTGCTTCACTTCATTCCTCTCAGGCATGGTCGGCCTTTCTCACCATCCGCTTGGATATATGTACGGAATTTGGTCATGGCTGTACCAAGTCAGCGCGAACGTGTCCGAACCGATTACGCATAACGTGGTTCGGACCCTGTTGTATCTCTCTGTTCCCGTGTTCTTGGTCAGTTATTGCATAGTGGCTCTGGTCTTCCTCGCTATCATCTGCTTGCTGTTTGTGCCCTATTTAATTGTGCTGCTTGGAGTTAAAATCGCAGCGATAAGCCTGGTTGGCGCACTTATAGTCTTACTTGTTGCTGGAATCGGTCTGGCCGCTCTCCTGCAAAAGCATTGGCCAACCATTGTCGTAGCTCTCGCGTGGGTCATCGAGCTCTTCGCTGAACTCTGGAAATGGATTATGCCCGCGCAGCAAACACGTTATAAATCACAAAGCGCCGCAGCTGTAATTACCGAAATAGGAGAGACAGTCATGCCACGTCGATTCAAAAATGGCCTTGACGGGCGTATTGAACACGTCACCGGCCCGAATGATCACTTCACGCCCCCTACACCGGATACAGTATTGGGTGCCTTTCGGCACGATATCCGGTCGAAGGCGACGTCCAAAGCTTATAACAGTGAAACCGAAATGGTGAATAGTGCTATTAATCTCGGGCGCGCTCATCTCAACGGTCACGATCTGCAAACAGACTGGATGAACAGAGACAAACAACGCGAGGAGAAGACTACTCGGCAAGACATCCGGCTCAGTGAGGCCAAGGCCCAGCTTAACAAGTTAGAGGCGACTCAGGCTGAAGACGCAAAACTCCCCATTAACAAAATAGACCGGTTATTCCAAGCCGAATATAAACCGTCCGTCAGAAATGAGCAGCTCGCGCAATTGCATAAGGCCAAAAGCCGTGCTGAGGCACGGATCAAAGCGGCGAGGATTAAGTTCGAACTCGAAGCCGAGATCGATAAAGGTCCAGGAACACCTCAACAGAAAGCTGACCTCAAAAGAGAAGTCGGCAGGGAATTGGCTGAGTGTTTTACCGAAGACAAGCCGAAGGAGAAGCACGCGAGCGCCTCCCCGTATGCGGATGAACATGAGTCATAAATAAAGCACCACCGGTAGTCGTTCCCGTGGTGCTTTGGCTTTGGCCTCGAATGGGGATCAAGTGTCTAATGCAAGATATTCAGTTTCGCTGGCTACGAACGCGTTCCATACAAGTTCTGGTATGTCGGGGTGATCGCGGTTAAGCTCGATGAGAGCCTGCCCGGAAGCGGACTTACAGAGGCATTCTTGAAGCATGTCGTCCAAACCATCAATTACGCGCAGGAATGCATGGGTATTTTCTATCAAAAAGATGAGCGATTGATGCTGGCGTGCTGTCAGCGGTTGGTTCGGCTGAATCAACGAAACCGTTGCGACATGAGGGCGAATATAATCTCGCATCCTCGCGATAATCGGTTTTCTGCTGTGAGTTGTTTCGGGCACTTTTTTTCTCCTTGTGAGCACGATCGACTTCCAATACAGCTCGGAAGCCCATCTGTGCCCGCAGGCGAAGTCAGCCAGTCCTGAATACACTTATCTAGTGTGGATAATATCATTTGGCCCGGTGACGTCAATAGGTTACGTATGAGTCGGCCTGAAGACTGGACAAAAGATATAGCCACGCCGTGGAAAGATCGTGCCCGGAGAGATCCGATGAAAGCGTGGAAAGGTGCGTCCGCAACGCCGCCCGATGAGTTAGGGATTTCTCTCGGTACAAATATCAGGACTGGCACAAATCTTTCCGTCCGGGCCGAGGCGTTCGATACCCATATGCACGTTGTGGGTGCTACTGGGGTGGGGAAGAGCTTTTTTCTCGAAGGGGTTATCAAGCGACTCATCCAACAAGGCCATGGTGTGTGCCTAATGACGCCGCACGCGGATATCTATCACCGCGTACTGGATTATTGCGCGAGTGTAAACATCACTCACCCAAAGCTCAACCTTGCCGAGCGCGTGATCCCGTTCGATATTTCCGATACAAGGCACATTTTAGGATTTAATCCAGTGGCGCGAAACGCTCGCGTTCTCTCATATCAAGTTGTCACGCTCATGGACGCGATTCGTAAATGCTGGGGGCAGGGCAATTTCTACGAGACACCCAGACTTGCGCGATGGCTGTTCAATACCGGCTACGCGGTCGTTGAGTCTAATCTCACCCTGTTGCAGGCGAAAAATCTTGTTGATAGCAAGCCTAATCCGATCCGCCGTGCGATCACATCGCGGATTCGAAACCCCGACATCCGTGCCGAATGGGAATGGATCATCGCCCAAAAAAATCCGGTTCAGGATGAGCGGTTGGAATCTTCGTTTAATCGAATCCGGGAATTCGTCGGGCACGAGCTCATCCGGCTCATCTTTGGGCAGTATAAAAAGACGCTCGATTTTACGTCCGTCCTTGACGGAAAAATCCTCCTTGTGAATCTTGCTCGTCAACGGACAATGGGCGAAGATAACCAGCATTTAATCGGAACGCTGCTTGTCAATGAACTACTCACCGCCGCCTTCGCCCGCCGCGAGGGGGAGAGGCGACCGTTCTTTCTCTGCATGGACGAGTTCCAACATTTCGCGAGCAAGGATATCTGCGAAATTCTCGACGGAGGCCGCAAGTTTGGCTTGCATTTGATCCTCGCGCACCAGCACCTCAATCAACTGAGAGACAAGGAACCCGAGGTGTATTACTCGACCATGACGAACGCTCGCACCAAAGTGGTTTTCGGCGGGATGATGGACGAGGATCTTCAGATCCTCGCAAACGAACTCTTCACCGGTGAACTTGACCCGGACGAAATCAAAGATGAGATCTGGCGTGTAGCCCTTCGACCGGTGGAGACTACGCGACTCGTTATCAGCAATTCAGAGTCTGAGGGCGGCGGCGATTCGAGCATTTCCCATCAATCGCTTAATGAGCTCTCTATACCCGATAGCGATTTACTGACTATCTCCGCAGGAACTGGAACCGCCGAGGGGAACAACAGAAATTGGCAGCGTGCACATTCAGAGAGCCGTGTGCCGTGGTATGAATACCACGAGGAAAGGGAGCTTTCCAGCCGTACATTTCGCAGCCTTGAAGAGCAGCTCTACATTAAAAAAGCACAGCTTAAAAAACAAAACCGGCAGCACGCAGCCGTGCTAATTCCCGATAAACGTGTAGAGTTTGTAAAGACGCCCACTCTTAAAGAGTTTCCCGTTAACAATCGGCATATGGAAGAGTTTAAGCAGCAGTGTTTCGAGAGTGCGGGGATCTATATGTCGGCGGTAGAAGCGGAACGGGAAATTGCCGACCTTGAGCAGCAGCTTCTTGCGCCTGAAACCATCACTATCAATAGCGCAGTGGCGAACGATCCAGACGACGACTCTGACTTCGACCCGAGCAATTGACGGTCGAAGGTCTCCAGCACATTATTACCGCATGGATGAACCGCAACGTGTTGCAGAAGAAAGAGGGGTAGGGAAGCGGAAGGGCATTGTCGTAACCGGGGACGACATCGACATTCTGGCATTCGTCAACGATTACCGCCTGCTCAATATTGACCAGGTGGCCGCTTTAACCGGGCGCACCTACACCCGTATTCATCGCCGCCTGAAAGGTCTCTTTGATGCCGGTTATCTGAAACGCCGCGCCCGCCCGCAAAAGAAAGACGTGTATCACATTGGTCGCCCAGCGGTCTCTCTTCTTCTCTCGCACGGGCGCATTAGCGATGATGACGCGGAACGGCGGCGGCGTGAGCACGAGCTCAAGCCCGAGACTTTGGATCACGAAATGATGCTTGCCGACGTTCATGTCGCGCTTGAATTGGCGGGGCGGAACGGGCCGGTACAGCTTAGTTCCTGGAGGGAAGGCAAGGAGATTAGCGACACTTTTGATGGAGTCGGCTTCGAACAGCGTAAGGTGACGATAGAGCCCGATGCTTTCTTTCAACTCAAAGATGGAAGCGGAAATCATCGAAGTTTTTTGCTCGAAGCCGATCGCTCGACAATGCCTACTCAGCCGCGGGCCGGCAGCCGGCGTTTCCGCGACAAGATCGAGAGATACTGCGCATTCATCACGACCGGCCGGGCCTTTGCAAGATATGGCGTTAGCAGCATCCGGATTTTCACGTTGACGCTTACTGCGTTGCGCCGCGATAACTTGTGCGCCGACACGGAAGCATATCTTGTCGAGAACAATCTCGCGAACTTGCGAAAGTACTTTCTGTTCGGTGGGCTAAGTGATGTCTCGTTTGCAAATCCAGCGGTCGCCAGCGATCCGCTGCTCCACCGGCCCGGCAGTTCGAAGCTCTTTCCGTTATTCCCCGCCCTTGCAGAAAGAGGGGAAAGTGCTTAAATTGGCTAGGAAGAGTAGCCTCGGCTTCTCGTATCTCTCCTTCTCGCCTGCAAAACAGGCATTAAAGCGGAACGTTTACCACACACGAGACGTGCTCACTTTTTGAGAAGGCTGACCGGTGCCGAAAGTGAGATTCCGGCGCTGGGCTATCAGGTTTCGCATACTCACATGGGAATTCTTTTGGTTGGACGGAAGCGGAGCGCTCTTCCCTTGGCCGGCTGAGCGCAGCGAAGCGTGTGGACGGCAAAGGGAGGAGCGATCTGCGTCGGCTCTAAGGTCACAATTTGTGATCTTAGAGAAGGGTC
>JBBQRQ010000135.1:0-9872 GCA_038214755.1 Verrucomicrobiota bacterium | reverse complement strand
GAAGCCGCGCGCATGGCGGCGGAGAACGACGTGCATGTGGTCGGCATTAGTTCGCTCGCGGGCGGACACAAGACACTGCTCGTGCAGTTGCGCGATGAACTCAAGAAGATCGGCCGCGACGACATCATGATCGTGGTGGGCGGCGTGATCCCGCCGGCGGATTACGACTTCCTCAAGACGAACGGCGCCGCGGCGGTGTTTGGCCCGGGCACGTTCATCCCGGATGCGGCGAGGGAAATTTTGACACAGTTGAATCAGGTGCTTGATTGATTGATGAAACGGCATGGCAAAGCAAATGACCAGCGTCGGCGTGAGAGAAGGTTTGCAAAGTTTCCCCTCACCCCGGCCCTCTCCCCTTCCGAAGGGGAGAGGGAGAATTGTTCGCCGCCCGCCGTCAAATCACCACCCCTTATCAAATCAGTATCCGCCTTCAAATGATTCCGCGTCGTCCACTCACCGCGCTCGGATTTTTTGGCCGCTGGAGATGATTCCCCCTCTCCGATCGAACGGGAAGCGGATGTTGAAAGCGGGACGTCCAACCGTTCTTTGGCTGAATACGATTCTCCCTCTCCCATCGGATGGGAGAGGGCCGGGGTGAGGGCGTTTGGTTTTTCATGCCCGCGCAAAAACCAAACGGACAAAATGGGAACAAGCGTGCTGGAAAGAATGAACGACGCGAACATGGAGAAACCGACGGCGAGCGAAAGCGGAACAAAGAGCGCCTTCGCCGCGCCCACCATGAAAAACGACGGAATGAAAACCGCGAGAACGCAAAGCATGGCGAGGAAACGCGGAATGGCGGTTTCAGAAGTCGCATCAAGCGCGGAACGAGCCAATGTTTTTCCGCGAGCCAGATGCGCGTGAATATTTTCCACGGTCACCGTTGCTTCATCGACCAAAATTCCAACCGCCAAAGCCAAACCGCCGAGCGTCATCAAATTTATATTTTGTTTGGTAATCCAAAGAGCGAACAGCCCGGCCAGAAGCGAGACCGGAATATTGATCACGACGATCAACGCGCTCCTCCAGTCGCGGAGAAAAAGTAGAACCATAAGGCCGGTGAGAATTGCGCCGAGCGCGCCCTCCTTCATCAAATCGCGAATGGCGCGTGTGACGTAGGGCGATTGATCAAATTCGTAACTGACCTTCACGTCGTCGGGCAAAACGCTTTGAAATTTTGGAATGCTTTTTTTGACAAGCTCAACGACAGAGAGCGTGGAGGCATCAGCGCGTTTTGTGACCGGGATGTAAACCGTGCGGCGACCGTTGACGAGGGCGAAACTGGTGACAAGGTCGGAGCCATCCACCACGTCGGCCACGTCGCGCACAAAAATGGCGGCGGTCATTTGGGACGCGGTGGAACTCGTCCCTACCCGAATCGGGACCGCTTCGAGGTCTTTGATATTTTTCACGACGGCGTTCATCGGGACCATTGGAAATTTGTCGCCGAGTTGAATATTGCCGGAAGGGCTGATCGTGTTCGCCGACGTGATGGCAGAAACAATTTCGTCCGGCGACAGGTTGAAGGCGCGGAGGCGGTCGGGTTTTAAATTCACCAAAATACTGCGCGCGCTTCCACCGAACGGAGGCGGCGCGGAGACACCCGGCAACGTGGCGAAAAGCGGACGAACTAAATTAAGCGCGGCGTCTTGCAGTTGCCCGACCGTTTTTGTTTCACTCGCGAAAACCAGATTTCCCACCGGCACGCTGCCCGCATCGAAACGCATCACGAACGGCGGCACGGTTCCCGGCGGCATGAAGGCGCGGGCGCGATTGACGTAGCTGACAGTTTCGGCCATGGCCGCCGCCATGTCGGTGCCGGGATGAAATTGCAGTTTGATGATCGACGCGCCTTGAATGGATTTTGATTCCACGTGTTCGATGCCGGTGATGTAGAGGAAATGATATTCGTAATAATAAGTGAGATAACCTTCCATCTGCGCCGGATCCATGCCGCCGTAGGGTTGCGCGACGTAAATCGTCGGGATACCCAGCGGCGGAAAAATGTCGCGCGACATTTTTTGCACTGCGAGCCAGGCACCCAGACAAACCGCGACAATCAGAACGATGACCGTCAATGGCCAGCGCAGTGCGAGTCGGACGAGGTTCATTTGCGTGCGTTGAAGCTAGTGTAGAGGGCCGCGCGTGAACGATTTATTTTTGCATAAGGAAGACGCGGATTTCCGCCGGTTGCTTTTCGCGCACGGGCACTGCGAGGTAAAACTCGTTCAACTCGACCGAGAGGAATGAAGTCCGCGCTCCGGCGCGAGTTTGAATCCGTTCCTGCAACCGATAGTGGTCTGCATCGCGTTGCTCGATCACATCCACAATGCCTTCGCCGCATGAAACATAAATCCGTTTGCGCCTGGCGTCGTAAAACAAATCGTCCGTGTCGCCGGAAATCTGAAAATTGCTGATGGCCTTTCCGCTGGTCGTATCAATGGCAAAGAAACTTGCCGGCGTGCGACAACCAACGAACAAACGGTGATTGGTTTCATCGAGCGCCATGGGAAAGTTCCCGCCGAATTTTTCCAGATGCCAGGTGGCGATAACTTCGCGTTTCTCCCGGTCAATGACGGCAATTTGTCTGGCATCGGGAATGTTCACGAAAATGCGCGCGCCATTTTTTTCCAATTGAAACGATTCAGGGTGCCCTTTCAATTTGATTTCGCTGACGCGTTCCTGTTTCGCCGGATCAATTATCGCCAGTCCACCCTCGCCGAAGCCGAGATAGATCAACTTGGTTTTTTCATCGTAGCGAATGTTGTCCGCGTCATCCAGGGAGCCAATCGAACCAACCAATTGGTAAGTCGCGCCATCAAAAATTTTCAATGTGCCATCATCGCCGTTGGCGACAAAAAGCTGATTCAGCTCGGGCAAATAAAGAACTCCGGTCGGTTTGTGAAGGCCGGGAATGCTGTGCAGTCGCTGGCCGGCTTTGACATCAAGTACTTCGACCGTGTTGTGGCCGAGCGCGGCGACAAAAATTCTCCCGCCTTTCACATCCGCCGCGAAGTGATCGAAGCGGCCTTCGACTTGCGGAAGCGGTATCGTCAGTTTCAGAATCAGGAAAACCGTCGCGAGCAGTTTCATTATTTTTCTCCGTAAGCGAAGTCATCGAACAATGTCACGCTGTCCGCTTTCGTCCAGACGCCAACCATGCCTGCGTCTGTGAAAGTCTTGTCATCCCACTCAATGGCTTTCTTTCCGTCAAACGTAACGACGAAATGATTGCCGCTGAAATCCACGCGCAAAGTGTGCCATTCATTGGGAGCAACTTTCATGTCCGTTCGTTTCTTTTCCGTGCGCTTACCTTTGACGGTATGGTAAATGGTCACGTTGTCTTCCAGCGCGTTGGCGCGGGCGATGTAATAGTCGTTTGAATCCTTCGCTCGCCAGACAACTCCACCCGCCTGATCTTCCTTGCCGGAAATCGGCTTGAACTTCACTTCGACGAAACCGTCTTTCACGCTCGTGTCGTTCTTGAGGCAAACGGGATAGGTCGCCTGGCCAGATTGTTTGAGGACGTTTGGTTTGCTTGGCGCTGTGTCGTCTTTTTCGATTGTCCACTTGGCTTCGCCCTTGCCGGTTTTCGTCGCCATCCAACCGGGAGGCGGCGCGCCCACTTTGGCATCGTCAAAGTCGACGGTTTCAGCCCAGGCGCTGCTGGTTATTAAACTTGTCATAACGATGAGTGAGTTGAGGGCGCATCTCAATTTCTTGCAAAATAACGGAACGCCGATCTCCTGATCGGCTCGCGGAAAAGATGGAGCGTTCCAATGCCGATCAGGAGATCGGCGTTCCGTTGCCACCTCTTTCCGAAGATTTGAAACCCGCAATTTAGGGAGATGCGCCCGTGAGTTGAGTGTTTTCATTTTTTGTTTTGGTTGTGGTTTCGTGTTCGGAAATAATCACTTGATTTTCGAGTGGGATTCGTCGTTGCCGCGAAACCAACTGCGCCGATAATTTTTTTGGGAAATCCGTTGCGCGTGAGTCATCACGCTTCATTTTTTTTGGAGCGACAATGCAAGCTTAACCGCGTGGGCCAGATCTTTTGCAGTGCCACGCCCCCAATAATGGAGAAACAACATGCGCGGTTCTTCACCCGTCATGTGACTGTGAATGGCGACGATGTTGACGTCGGATTTGCGGAGCGATTTCAGGACATCTTGCAACTCGTTTTCCTGCACAACAAAATCCCCGTCCACCAAAGCGTCGTTATCCGCTCCCGCAAAAGCAGCCCAAGTGTTCACGCCCATTTCTTTTCCGACTTCGCAGCCGCAAGGCATTTTTACTTTGCGACCAAATACGGCTTTGAACATTCCCTCTTTTGTTTCGACGGGCTTTATCAGCAATTGCAAAAATGAAACGAATACGAACCGCCCCGTTTTCTTGCTTCAAATTATTCCCGCGCCTGCCCACCATCAGCGCGTGAAAACACATTTTATTTTTCTTTGCCTTGATGCCGCATGACATGAATCACTCAATGCTGAGTTAATTGACCCGCCTTAAAAAAAAGTTTTCGGGTTGAGAGAGCGCCTGTTCCGCGATGCGGGTCAACCGTGATCCAGTCGAAGCGGAATAACAACCGCGCTCCTGCCCCAGACGTTGCCGCCTCAACTTCCCGCTAAGGCTGCGCAATCGGAACAGCGCGAAAGAAACGCTCAGGCAAAACAGCCGCGTCGGGATCGCTGAATTCAAGAAGCCCATTGGCATCGGCTGTGTTCGTGGAGATGGCTGTCCACGTCGTGAGATCGGTCGAAGCCTGGATTTCGTAAAGCGTTTCCGGTGTTCCAGAAAGTTGAAACTGAAACGAGAGTTGCGCTGGACGCGCGGCAGGAGGGTTCGTGCTCCCGGAATTGGTGCTGACCAAAGTCGCGACGAACTCAACATTCGTCACATTGATTCCCGCCGCATTAGTCGCATTGGTTCCCACGAAAATATTCTGGTTGGTCGGCGCGAAAGAATAATTAGTCGATTGGGGTGTCACGATGTAATTCCCGCTTAACAATCCGGTAAAAGAAAAAAGTCCATTGGTACCTACGGTCGTGTTGGTTCCGATATTGACGGTGAGGGGGAATCGCGAGGTGGTTGAGTTCGTTCCGATATGCACAGTGATTCTCGAAACGCCATTCGTGACGCTGTTCGTCACAATGATAATTCTCCCGCTGATTCTGAAGGTGGGAAAATATTCAAACGCGCCGATGTCGCAATTGGTTCCTTGTGGCCGCGTCACTCCGCGTTGATCGATTCCTCCGCAACTCCTCGGATCGCCCGCGTCAATCGCCGGACTGCCAGTCAGCAGCGCCATCGTTGGACTGATGCCCCCGTTGTTGGCGAGACGGCCCAAAAGTGGATCAAGGTTATTTCGACTGGTTGACGTGGACCTGAATTTGCAACTGGCATCCGAACAAAGGTTATGCCCCTCATCGATGACCGCGCCGACCCACGCCGCTCCATTCGCGCCTTTCGCTAAAACGGTATTCCGCAAACGGACTTGCCCGCGATTGTAAATGCTCCCGCCCGCCGTCGATCCAATCGAACTGTTGCCCCCCGGAGAAGAACTCACGCCATTGGTTCCGCCCGCGACGTTGTTGGTGGCCAGTGTGCAATCAAAAATCGTAACCGTCTTCGCGTTGAAAATCGCGCCGCCATAAGCCGCCCCGCCCCTTCCTCCTTTGACAAAACTTCTGCCAAACGCATCGCCGCCTTTCCCTCCCAGCGAAAGATTTTCCGTGAAAGTATTATTCGTCAAGGAAAGCGCTCCGAGATTATAAACCGCGCCGCCGTAGCCGGCCCCGCCGACTTTGCCGACTTGATTTTGCGCGGCGTGCGCAGTGTCGCCGCCCGCGACACGGTTGGTGACAAACGCGCAATTGTTGATGGCGACAAAACCGAGATTATAAATTCCGCCGCCAAAAGCGGTCCCGCCTCCGCCGCCCGAGCCGGGTCGTCCTGCAAAAGCGCCCGTGCCTCCGTTGGCTCCGGTGCCTCCGTCTCCGCCCGCCGCCACGTTGGCTTGCAATGTGCAGTTGGTCATTAAAACGGTTCCGGTTTTCGCATTGAAAATGCCGCCGCCAAAACCCGACGCGCCACTTCCGCCTTTGCCTCCATTTCCGCCGAACAAGGAGCCGTTCCCGCCCGCGCCGCCGTTTCCTCCATTGCTGCCGGACGCAGCGTTTCCAAAAAGAGTTGTGCGTTCCAAACTAACTTTCCCAAAATTATAAATCGCTCCGCCCATTCCAACCGCACCGCCCGTTCCGGAATCTCCCGCCGCGCCATTGCGCTTCGGATCCTTTCCATTTCTCGCGGCATTGCCGATGGCGAGATGGGCCGTCAAAACGCAATTGGAAATATTCACCGTCCCGCTGGCAATGTAGAGACCTGCTCCATTCGTGCTTTTACCGTCGGCGATGAACAGGTTGAGCAAGGTCAAAGTCGCATTGCTCGTCACAAAAAAAACCCGCACCATATTGCTGCCGCTGATCGTGACGTGGTTGCTTTCTCCATCAATGGTCGTGTTGTGGGTAATTCGCAGCGTGTTGGTCAAAACGATTGTGCCATTGGTGTTGAAGGTGGCCGTGCCGCCGTTGGTGATCGCCGCCTGCAAACTGGCTTGAGAAAAATTTGTCACCACAGTCGCTGGAGCGACGCTGACCATCGCGCCGAGAAAAAGAAAAACCTGTAAGGCGAGGCGAGCGAAGGTAGAAAATTTTTTAAAAATGAGTTTCAAGGAACTGGTGTTTATCAGAACACTGGCGGATAAACAAAGTCTTTCGGAAATTTTTCATCGCGGAAAGATGGCGGGTGTGATTCCAAGTGGCGGTCACTACTTGCTGTTAAAAAGCGGCGGAGGGCAAGAGGCTTCCGCGAATTTCAATGATGCACGAACGGCGCGATAGCGTCTTGGAGTGCGCCAGTCCTCTGGCGCTCTTGTTCTGACCGCCAGTTTAAATCACATCCGCCGATGGCGCGCCAATTGACACGTAAAAATTTTCCGGCAACGTGCGCAGATGACGCCGTTGAAACCCGAATTTTGCATTAGAGCCGTAGCGCAGGTTTTTAACCTGCCGTATCGCAGGTTTTCAACCTGCTGGACATCGCAACGCCTAGCCAATTGCAAATCGGCGACACCACAGCTTGCAAAGCTGCGCTCCGGTTCTAACGCAAAATTCGCGTTGAAAATATTCTCGTGGTTTTCGCTGTGCGCCACGACATTTCTCATTTCCACTTCGCTTCAGGCCGACGACTGGTATCGCTGGCGCGGGCCAAATCTCAATGGTGTTTCCTCGGAAAAAGATTGGTCGCCAAAATTTCCCGTCCAAGGCCCACCGCAACTTTGGAAAACAAACGTCGGCACCGGATTCTCCTCGATGTCCGTCAGCCAAGGCCGCGTTTACACCATGGGCAACGCGAACAACAATGATTCTGTTTTCTGTCTCGACGCCGAAACCGGAAAACAAATCTGGAAACATTCCTATCCCTGCCCGCTCGACCCAAAATATTACGACGGCGGCCCCAACGTCACTCCGACGGTCGATGGAAAAACTGTTTTCACTCTCAGCCGCAAGGGTGATCTTTTCTGTCTCGGAGCGGACGACGGCAAAGTGATTTGGAAAAAAAATATCGCCAAAGAATTAGGCGTGGAAATCCCGACCTGGGGTTTTGCCGGCTCGCCCCTGGTTGAAAATAATTTGCTGATCCTGAACGTCGGCGCCGCCGGCACTGCCCTCGACAAAGCCAGCGGAAAAGTAATCTGGACAAGCGGCAGAGCCGCCGGTGGTTATTCCTCGCTGCTTCCCGCCGATTTTGATGGACAACACAGCGTCGTCTTCTTCACGGCCAAATCGATCATCGCCATTGCGCCCGCTGACGGGAAAAAACTTTGGGAACACGAATGGGAAACCAGCTACGATGTCAACGCCGCCGACCCGATTGTCGCCGGCGACAAAGTTTTTATCACCGCCGGTTACGATCACGGCTGCGCGTTGCTGCAAATCAAAAACAAAAAAGCCACCGTGCTTTGGGAAAATAAAAATTTAAAAAATCACTTCAACAGCAGCATTTTTCTAAATGGCTTTCTGTTCGGCTTCGACGGCAACGCGGGTGAGAAAGTCGATTTCAAATGCGTCGAGTTCGAAACTGGAAAAGTAAAATGGTCGGAATCAAAACTCGGCGGCGGCGCGTTGATGGCGGCGGACGGCAAACTCATCATCATCACCGACAAAGGGGAATTGATTATCGCCGACTCGAGTCCGCTTGCCTTCAAGCCGATTTCGCGCGCGCAAGTCCTCGGCGGAATAAATTGGACGACGCCAGTCTTGTCCAACGGAAAAATTTATTGCCGCAACGCGAAGGGCGATCTCGTCTGTCTTGATGTGAAGAACTAACCGGCGGCGAATCGCCCACCTCTATCGCATCGTCTGGAAGTTTCCCATTTGAATTGTCAATCCAACGGACTCCTCACACCCAGCCAGGCCTCGCCATTACGTGCGTATAAATTTGCGTCCTCGTCACATCCTCATACCCCAGCAAATCCTGCACGGTGCGAATATCATAGCCATTCTCCAGCAGATGGGTGGCGAACGAATGGCGAAACGGGTGGGGCGTCACCGTCTTGCCGATGCGCGCCGAGGATGCCGCCAACTTCACCGCCCGCTGTAAATTGACTTCATGCGCTTGATGGCGCCGCATAACTCCGCTGACACGCTCTCGGCTGCATGCATCTCTCGCGGATGCCGTTTGTGATGAAACAGAATGAAACCCTTGATTCAATGCCAGTAGGCTGACTCCGTGCGATGGGAGAATTGTTTAAACCGCATCACCTCCCGTAACTGTTCCCGAAGCTTCAATTAGGGATTGGGCATGAACCTTTCCATTGTCGTTTTTCCCGACTCAATAATAAACCGCAGGTTTTCAAAACATCGCTGCTGGACAAGCTAAAAACAGGGATTTAACGTCCCTCCTGATGAAAGTGATAAACAACATATTTGTCGCTCAATCTAAATGTTAGGCCGCTTCACGCGTCATGCACACAAACAGAAAGCCACATAATCATGAAACTACCAAACACTCGGACATCGCTTCTCATCACCGGCGGCATCATGCTCGTCGGTGCGCTCACCGGCGCTGCGCTGACCGCCAATCGCGGCATCAGCGAGTTTGCTGGATGGACGTTGTTCTATGCAGCGTTTCAGGCACCGGTCTGGCTCATGCTTGCTCTTTATGCACGTCGGACTCGATAGACCGACAGACAGTTAACACAACGCGGCCTAACCATGCGCCTGATCTCCGCGCTGTCGCCGGGCGCAATGGAAAGGGCGATGGAATCATTATGGACATCCAGCCCGATATATTGGATAACGTTCCTGTGTCTGCTTTCCTTTCTTTATTTGTGTTAACGACCAACAAATGTGGCTCGGCTCTCCGGCACACGCCGGCGCGCAACCCACGCTTAGAGAAAGCAGATACGCTGGGCTTAAACATCGCCAGCCATACTGACTAGGCGACTTCCACCTATCACCATGAAGGCTACAATATATCTTCTTGTTGCGTCCTTGTTATTGGGCACGACGATGCGCGCCGCTGAGGCACCCGAACAGTTGCTGGAAAGTTACCGTGCGGAGTTGAGCCTGTGTCGCAACGAGCATGGCGGCGGACACGACTTGCCGGACGTGAAGTTTTTCCTCTTCGGCATGGGAGCGCGGACGAAGCTGATCTATCGCGGTGGGTCTTTGATCGAAGCCACTACCGGTCGTCAGCTTCATCATTGGAACGTGCGAAAGGAAATCATCGTGCCTTGTGATTATCTGGTCGCGATAGAAACTACCGACGGCGCGCAAATCGTGCTGAGGGAAGACAACGAGGCGGTA
>JBBQRQ010000134.1:0-10073 GCA_038214755.1 Verrucomicrobiota bacterium | reverse complement strand
GAAGCGTCGATGGTGGGACGAATCAGTGATTGGATTTCCCGCTGGCTGATTTATGGGATGGCGATTTTTAGCCCGTGGGCATTCGGGACGACGCAAGCGTGGTCGATTCAGGTAATGAATTGGGCGGGATATGCGCTGGGGATTTTATTGGCGGTAAAGATTGTGGAGAGGCAACTGTCCCAAACCGAACGTCCAACCTCCAACGTCCAACGTCCAACGGATGAAACCGCAGAACGACGAATGCGGAGAGACGCAGGTAAAAATTGGCAAACGCCGGCGCTCTTCGCGTTGACGATTTTGATCCTGCTTTATTGCGCGGTGGCGGCTTGGAATGCGCGCGCCACTTATTCCTACATCGATGATCGTTTCGCATACCACGAACATATCGCGTGGTTGCCGCACAGTTACGACAGCATTCGAAGCTGGAGCATTTTCTGGAATTACCTGGCGATGGCGTGCGCCTTCTGGGCGATTCGCGATTGGATGCAAAACGAACCGGAAATTTCTTCACGCGAAAAAAATCCGTTGTTCTCCCGACGCTGGAAAAAACTTCTTTGGGTCATCTCCATCAATGGCGCGTTGCTCGCATTGGAAGGTTTGTTGCAACGAACTGATAACACCGGAAAATTACTTTGGCTGGTGGAGCCGAACATTCACAAGGACGCCGCCAGCCAGTTCGGCCCCTACGCTTATCGCTCCAACGGCGCTCAATTTCTCAATCTGATTTGGCCAATCTCGATTGGTTTCTGGTGGTCTTTGCAACGCTCGGCGGCGCGTGGAAATCGCAAGCGGACAGCGCATCATTTGTTGCTCCCGGCAGCGATCATTATGGCGGCGGGCGCGATTATTTCGTTGAGCCGCGGAGGAATTCTTGTAGCTGTCGGCTGTATCTTTTTATCGCTTTTAACTCTGTTGATTGCTGGGCGCCGAAGCGCATGGAAAATAAAATTTACCATGCTCACAACCGGCGTCGCAACCACTAGTCTGGCGGCCTATGTCAACTGGTCGCAATTGATCGAACGTTTTAAAACAGCGGGCGACGATCAACTCGGCGGGCGCGAGAGAATTTTTCAAATCGCCAAAAAAATGATTCGCGATTATCCGGTCTTCGGCACTGGCCCGAACACTTTTGACCCGGTCTCCCAACTTTATCTTGGGTCGCCCGATGCTCCTTGGATCGTGCAGGTGCATAACGATTGGTTGGAAACCCTCGCGACCTTTGGCTGGGTTGGAAGTTCGATGATTTGGCTGGCGCTTTTGCTCGTTTTAACGCGGCCATTTTTTTCGTTCGATGGCATCCGTGGCCACTGGGTGTTGATTGTTTTTATTTGGATTGCTCTGGGCGGCTGCCTGGCGCACGCCGCATTCGATTTTCCATTTCAAATTTATTCAATTCTGTTTTTGTTTCTGGTTTTTTGCGCCGTGCTTTCCTCGACGACGATTCGCCGAACCGGGTAGCATCTGCCTCCGGCGGGTGCGAAGAATCTCTTCGATGTCCAGCGTCCGATGTTGAGTGTTCGGTGTTTGGTGTTTGGTGTTTTAACTTCCAACACCGAACAATCCAACAATCCAAGTTAGAAAGTTCTTCGCACCCGCCAGAGGCAGATGCTACCCGGCGTGTGGCATTTTCCACTTTTAAACTTGGACTCGAATCACCGCAGTGTAGAATTGATCCATCTTGCCCGTATGAAAAAACTTCTTATTGTCGTCGCTGCGATCCTGCTTCTTTTCGGCGGCGGTTGGCTGAGTCGCCCCATTTATAAAAACTACAAAGAGAAACGTTTCGTCGCGCAAGCCCAGTCCTCCGCGCAAAAAGCTGACGGAGCGACTGCGGCGTTATTTGCGCGACAGGCGTTGCAACTAAATCCGACTAATCCCGTTTCCACTCGCATCATGGCCGAGTTGGCGGACAACTCCAACTCGCCGCAAGTTCTGGTCTGGCGTCAACGCATCGTCGAATTGGAACCGACGCTGGAAAATAAAATCGCCCTCGGCAAGGCGTCGTTGCGTTACGAAAAATTTCCTCATTCCATCGCCGAAAAAATGGTTCGCGAACTGGCCGAAACCGGCAAAACAAATTCTGTTTATCAATCGCTCGCGGCGGAACTGGCGTTGAAACGAGGCGATTTTCCGCAAGCCGAATTGCATTTCAAAGAAGTCTTGAAACTGACGCCGACCAACGAATCGGCACAGGTAAATCTCGCCGTGCTCCAGTTGGAATCGCCCGACGCAAGCACCGCAGCCGCCGCCCGAGCGACGTTGGAAAAAATGCAGAGTAGCCGCGATTTTGGTTTGCGCGCGTCGCGGGCCCTCGTCGAGAATCATCTCAGACGCTCGGAGTTGGACGCGGCGGAAATTGCTTCCAAAAAATTGCTCGCCGACGCGGGCTCCCTGTTCATCGATCGTCTGGTCCATCTGACGATTTTGCGGCGAAAGCAAAGTCCTGAGTTCGAGCCGTATCTGGTTTCGGTCGAGAAAGACGCGGCGAACAACGCGGAGAATGTTTACAAACTTGTTTCGTGGATGAACCTCAATCAGCTTTCCGATGCGGCGCTGACCTGGATTAAAAGTTTGCCGGCCGACCTTCAGAAGCAACAACCCGTGCCTGTGGCAGAAGCCGATTGCTACGCCCGGAAAAAAGATTGGAGCGCATTGGAAAATTTCCTGTCCGCCCAGAAATGGGGCGACCGCGATTTCATTCGCGCCGCGATGCTGAGTCGAGCGTTCAAAGAACAAAGGCAGAGTCTGGCGGCGGACGTTCAGTGGCAAAAAGCGATTCGCCTTGCCTCGGAAAAATTGGAAACCCTTTGGTTGCTGGTCAGCATCGCGGAGGACTGGCGGGGCGTGGAACAAAGAGAGGCCGCGCTTTGGGCGATCCTCGAGAAATTTCCGCGCGATGAATCCGTTTCGCAAATGTTGGCCCAATCTTACTACTCGCGTGGGAACACTCGCGGCTTGCAAAAACTTTATTCGCGTCTCGCGGAAAACGGGACCCAGATCGGCGCGCAAAATAATCTCGCGCTCGTCTCGCTGTTGCTGGGAACAAACCTCGAAGAAGCCCACCGCCTGGCCAGGCAGGTTTTCCAACAAGAGCCGAAGAATGCCAGTTTTCTTTCGACTTACGCTTTCTCGCTCCATCTGCAAAAGAAGGATGCGGACGCTTTGAAATTGCTGGAGCAACTGTCGCCGCGAGAACTGGAGAACCCGTCTATCGCCCTCTACTATGGAATTATTTTGGTCGCATCGGAGAAACAGGAGGTAGCGCAAAAATATTTAAAATTGGCGGAGGGCGCGCCAACCCTGCCAGAGGAAAAAAAATTGATCGCTCTGGCCCGGGAAAAACTTTGAACCGCTTCAATCGTGCGCGGACTCGCTTTTAGATCGGTAGCCGAAATAAATTTTTGGAGAGGAGCGCCGATTTCCAAATCCGCACCAAGCCCGATATTCGCCTGCGACGAGCCGAACCGGAGTGCGGCGTTCTGTTCGCGAGACGAAATTTATTTTGGCACACAGTCTCTTTTAAATAAGTTTTGTCGCGCGATTTTATCTTTGCCGTCGGAAATTAAAGTACGCGGTTTTTGGCTGCTTCTTTTCTGCACGACTCTCTTCGTCTCGGAAACCAAAGCCGCTGACAAGACCAATATGACTTCCGTCACCCTTCCCATCACGTCAATCCACAATCGAATTATGGTGCCGACAAAAGTAAACGGAGCGCCACTCTCGTTCCTTCTCGACACGGGTTACGGCATTAACATGATTCATCCCGATCTCATCGAGCCTCTGAAATTGCGACGCGCCGGCAGAATCACCATCGTCGGAATCGCAGGCGAAGAGGAAGCCGGCACTTACAGCGGCGCGGTGTTCGACTTCGGCGGCATTGTTTACTCTCCACGACGGATGGCGTCTCTGCCCTCGGAAGCGGAGAACTCCCGGAGGCGACGCGACGGAATTCTTGGGTCAGGATTTTTTCGGCGGTTCGTTGTCGAAATTGATTTTGCAGAAAAAAAACTTCGGCTCCGCGAACCTGACTCTTTTTCCTACGTCGGAAAAGGCGAAATCATTCCGCTCCATTTCGAGAAAGACACGCCCATCATTGACGCGGCGATTCTTTCGCCGACTGGTTCCGTGGTGCGCGCGCGATTCGAAGTTGATACTGGCTGCGACGATTATCTTTGTCTGTCCCCTGAGTTCGTGGAAACCAATCGGCTCGCTGGCGCGCAGGAAACTTCCGGAATAAAACGCGGCGTGGGCGGCAGCGCGCACATCCGTCACGGCACTGTGCCGGAACTGCGGCTGGGCGGTTTCACGTTGGCCAAACCGTCGGCCAATTTTTTCACAGACGCCTCGCCCGCCGGGAAAGGTTTAGCCGGGCACATCGGCATGGCCGCTCTCCAACATTACAAAGTGATCTTCGATTATTCCCGCCGCCAAATGATTTTGGAAGAAAACCACTGAACTATTTGCGTAAAAATTTCCTCCTTTGAAACGGGGTAGCATCTGCCTCCGGCGGGTGCGAAGACATTTCCTATTTGGATGGTTGGATGGTTGGATGGCTGGATGGTTGGATGGCTGGATGGTTGAAAATTAAAACCCACCTCCAACGTTGAACATTGAACATTGAACTTTGAACAGGTTTCCCTCGCACCCGCCGGAGGCAGATGCTACCCGGCGGGAATCTTAATCCCGCAACACATGGCAATTATAACCGCCGGGATTTTTCACCAAATAGTTCTGGTGATATTCTTCGGCGGGATAAAACTCACTGGCCTTCGCGATCTCAGTGACGAGGGGTTTGCCGAATTTTCCCGATTGATTCAACCGCTCCTTCACCCGCTCCGCGGTCTTTTTCTGATCTTCATTTTTATAAAAAATGGCCGAGCGATATTGCGTGCCCACATCGTTATGCTGCCGGTTGCGCGTGGTGGGGTCGTGCATGCGAAAGAAATAGCCGAGCAATTGTTCGTAAGAAATTTTTGCGGGATCGAAAATAATTTGGATCGCTTCGGCGTGGCCGGTGTCGCCCGAGCAAACTTGTCGATAAGACGGATTTGCCACCTTCCCGCCGCTGTAACCGACGCTCGTCTCGATCACACCAGGAATCTTGCGCAGAACTTCTTCCATGCCCCAGAAACAGCCGCCTGCCAAAACGGCTGTCTCGCGGCCCGGCGTCCCTTTCGCGCTCTCGTCGCTGGCTTTGACTTTGATTAGCCCGGCTTTAATAAATGGTTCCATAAATTTTCCGTAACCCTCCTTCTCCATCGTCTCCACCGGCACGAAACGCAACGCGGCGGAATTCATGCAGTAACGCTGTCCAGTCGGTTGCGGGCCGTCGTCAAAAACGTGGCCGAGATGCGAGTCGGCTTTTTTGGAACGGACTTCCGTGCGGGAAAATCCGAACGTGCTGTCTTTCTTTTCCACCACCGCCACGCTCGGTAATGGCCGGGTAAAACTGGGCCAGCCCGTCCCCGATTCAAACTTATCCAGCGAACTGAAAAGCGGCTCGCCCGAGACGACATCGACATAAATCCCCGGCTGGTGGTTGTCCCAATATTCATTGTGGAAAGCAGGTTCAGTTTTCTCCTTTTGCGTCACTGCGTATTGCAGCGGGTCGAGAGTTTTCTTCAATTGTTCATCGGAGGGCTTGGTGAAATTTTCATTCGAGGCATTCATATTATTTCCAGTGGCGGCCACACTGCGATGCTGCCCTTTGCCCCAAAAATTTCCCAGTAGAAAAACCACGGCCAGGAGGCAAAGAAAAATCCAAAACGTTTTCATGATTTAACCTCTACGTTCTTTCCGCCGAACTGCAACCGCGCGTGAACGCCGGGTAGCATCTGCCTCCGGCGGGTGCGAAGATTCTTCATTCGATGTTCGATGTTCGGTGTTCGATGTTCGGTGTTGAATCCGGTCTTTGGATCTTGAATGTAGCATTGATTGATCGCACCCGCCGGAGGCGGATGCTACCCGGTCGGACGAACAAACTCTCCCCGAAACAACCATCGCAAATGAAAAATGCAAAATTAAAAATTGAAAAGGCCGGGACCGAGTCTGCGCGACGGCGACAGTTTTAATTTTACATTTTTAATTTTTAATTTGCGATGCTCCCAAATTATTTCTCTCCCGCCTTTGATTTTACCAGTATCTTCCCGCCATGGGACAACGACGTGAGGCGCGGGAACGCGCCGTCCAGTTTTTATTTCAGCATGACTTGAATCCGCCGGAAGATTTGGAATTGGCGCTGGCGCAATTCTGGAATTCGCAACGCTCCGCCGCTCTCGCCGAGGATAAAGGCGACGCGACCTGGGGCGAAAAAACCGAACTGCCCCCGCCCTCCGTTGAAGAAACCGCCTTGCGTGTTTTCGCCGAGCCGTTGATTCGCGGCACGTTGGAAAATCGCGACATGATTGATACGCAAATAAAAAAACATGCGCAAAACTGGGACCTCCATCGCATGGCCGTGGTGGACCGAAATATTTTGCGGCTGGGAATTTACGAAATGCTTTTTCGCGACGACATCCCGCCGGTCGTGAGCATCAACGAAGCGGTGGACATCGCCAAAAAATTTTCCACAGAGGACAGTGGCAAATTTGTGAACGGTCTTTTGGACAAAGTAAAAAGCGAACTGCTGCGTCCGGCGAGGATCGTGAAGTGAGTTCAAGGTTTAAAGTTCGATGTTCAAAGTTCCCCGCTTGCTCAACTTTAAACTTTAAACCTGAAACTTTGAACTAAACCGATGTTCGCCGATCTTCACCTCCACACGAATTTTTCCGATGGCACTTACTCGCCGGAGGAACTGGCCGCGCACGGAAAACGTCATGAACTTGCGGCGATGGCGTTGACCGATCACGACACGGTGGAAGGTTGCGAACGAATGGCCGCGGCGTGCGCAGAATTGGAAATCGAATTTATTCCCGGCACAGAATTGACGGCGGAAGTTAATGAAACGGAGTTGCACTTGCTCGGCTTTTTTCTCGATACGAAAAACCCGAAGCTCCTCCAAGAAACCAAAAAATTCCAAGCCGTTCGGCAAAACCGCATTCGCGAAATGGTGGCGCGCTTGAACGAGCAAAACATTCCGTTGCGCGCGGAAACTGTTTTCGAAATTGCCAATTGCCGTTCGCCCGGACGACCGCACGTTGGTCGCGCGCTGATTCGTGAAGGCTTTTGCCAAAGCATGGAGGAAGCCTTTGCACGTTTTCTAAAAAAGGGAAAACCGGCCTGGGCCCCGAAATTTAAAATCTCCGCCTTCGACGCCATCGAATTAATCCACGGCGCGGGCGGCCTCGCGGTCATGGCCCATCCCGGATTGAATCGGACGGACTCCATCATTCCCACGCTCGTGGAAGCGGGCATGGACGGCCTCGAATGTTTTCACAGCAAACATTCCGACAAAACTTCCGCGCACTATTTGGCAATGGCGGCGAAGCACAATTTGCTCGTGACCGGCGGTTCCGATTGCCACGGTTTGAGCAAAGGCAAACCGCTCATTGGCGGGGTGAAATTGCCGGGAAAATATTTCATCGCCCTGAAAGAAGCCGCGTGCCGAAAAAACGTTGAACCGTTAAATCGTTGAACCGTTGGCCCGTTTCACGATTCAACGTTTCACGATTCAACAAATGACCCTCTTCGACAAATTTAAAACCGGCTTGCAAAAATCGCACAGCAAACTTGTCCACGAACTTAAACGCATCGTCACCAGTTCGCCGAAACTCACTGGAACCAGTCTGGAAGAACTCGAAGCCGCCTTGATTTCCGCCGACCTCGGCATGGCGGTCACGACGCAGATCATCGCCGCGGTAAAACTCGCTTTCGAAACTCAAGGCAGTTCCGGCACGGACATTTTTTCCATTGCGCAACGTGAAGTGGAAAAAACTTTATCGAGCGGCAAAACAGAATTGATTCGCGCGCCGAGCGGTCCGACGGTCGTCTCGATTGTCGGCGTCAACGGCACGGGTAAAACGACCACTGCGGCCAAGCTCGCGCATTTGATCCAGTCACGCGGCGCTACGGTTTTGCTTGCGGCCTGCGACACTTTTCGCGCGGCGGCGATTGAACAAATTAAATTGTGGGGACAACGCTTGAACGTGCCGGTGATCGCGGGCGCGTCCGAAGCCGATCCCGCCTCCATCGCGCACGACGGCGTGAGCGCCGCGATTTCGCGCGGCGCAAATTATTTGATCGTGGACACGGCGGGCCGCTTGCATACGAAACACAATCTCATGCAGGAATTGCAAAAGCTGCATCGCGTCATGGCGAAAAAACTTCCGGGCGCGCCGCACGAAGTTCTACTCGTGCTCGATGCGACGACGGGGATGAACGCATTGAATCAAGCGCGCCAATTTCACAAAGCCGTTCCGCTCACCGGCCTCGTCGTGACAAAACTCGACGGCACGAGCAAAGGCGGAATGGTCGTGGCGATTCAAAAAGAACTTGGGTTGCCGATAAAATTTGTGGGGCTGGGCGAACAGGCGGATGACTTGCAGCCGTTCGACGCGAAGCAGTTTTCGCAGGCGTTGTTTGAGGAATGAGGATTTTTCAGCTTCCTGCGTCCGTGACGAGTTGACCGGGTTTGCAAAAAATTGTCTGCTCCGGTAGCCTCCATTTACATGAAACAGGCGGAACCCAAAACAGATACGGCATGGCGCAAATCGCGTATCGCCGCGCGTCTGCTTCTCCGCAAAGAAACCCGCCCGCTCCGCCCGCGCGAACAAATGCTGGCCCGCCGTTTGAGCCGCGATTCCGAAGTGACCAACCGACTCATCCAGCAGGCGCTTTATTTTCTCGGTATCGGTCCGCGCAAACATGACTTCGACCAAAAACTGGTGGACGGGAGAGATGCCGCTTTGCAGGAAAGTCTGGAAGACATGGCCATGCTCAAAGCCATTCAGGATGAAGAAAAGTCGCCGCTCACGAGTCGCAAGAAAATTTTCCAGCGTTTCGACCGAGCCGCGTGAATACGTTGTTCGAGGAATAACTGACTTAGATGCTGGAATTTCTTTTGGACGAAATAGAGCTTTGATGAATTCCTGTTTCATTTCGGAAGAAAAGGCACTATGTAATCAGCACATGATTTTCAAAAAGCGGGATGCGCTTTGACATACGCCTAATGAGTGACCTCGATAAAATTGATTTCGGAATTGGTGCTGCACAGCAGGAGCGGCACTTAAACGATTTTTTCTACCGTTCGATTTCGTTTGATCTCGCTTGTTCCGAAAAGACGTATTTGATTCTAGGACCCAAGGGAGCTGGCAAGAGCGCGATTTTTAAGATGCTGGGAGAACTACAGAATGAGGTTCAGGTTTTTCAAAAACCGAATATTTGGGTGGGAGATGAGCCTCAGCTTCGGGATCACTGGAATACAATTCAGTCGGTGACGGAATCGAAAGTTGTGTTGTGGAGATTTTATCTGGCTTCGCTCGTCGCCGAACGACTTCTAGAAGAAGAAATTCTTCCGGAGAACCTACAAAAACTATACAAGCGATTCCTGGTTAGATGGGGCTTGGTTCGTGAAGAGCCGACGAGGTGGCAAACACTCCGGACGATGAAGATCAAGGTGGGGTTCGGTGATTTCTTGAGCACTGAGTTGCCTCTCAAAGCGCCGCTTCGAGCTACTGAGTGCGATCAGGTCATTTACACGGCCGAAGAATGGCTAAATAGTCAGAACGCTGATTTGTGGCTCTGCCTCGACAGCCTTGATGAAGTTTCGTTGAATGGAGGATCGAGTGATGAGTTGGAGGACTTGCTTAGTAATCTGATGCGAGCGGTGGGAGAATTGATCAGGCTTAAGCGGATACGATTCAAACTTTTTTTCCGCTCAGATATTTACCAAGCGCTAACTTACGTCAATAAAGATCATTTTAGCGCAGTGAAACTTGAATTGAAATGGACGAAAGAAGATATTGCTATCTTAATTGCGCACCGGCTTACAGTGTTCACGGCCAATTCATGAAGATGATTGAAAGCTTGGCTGGCGGGCATGAAGGCAGCGGATGGCGTAGCGATGATGTTCGGCGTTCATGGCGGTGAAAAAGTCGGTGGTGGTTTTGTGCTGCGGTTTTTTCTGCCGGTTGCGC
>JBBQRQ010000133.1:0-10255 GCA_038214755.1 Verrucomicrobiota bacterium | reverse complement strand
GGAGCAAGGGCGTTGGTTATCATACCCCTGTTTCACCTGAAGTGAGACGCCGCTGTCCATTACTTTAATTTTTCGTGGCGATTTTTCGCGCCCCGGCCCCTGAGCCGCCCTTCCCCCCTGGGCGGCCCAGGGGCCGGGATCCTCGCAACCAACAGCGCAAACGGTTCCATGTTTTCTGAGAAATACATTGAATTTTCCTCAGCCGGTAAACCGCCTGAGAGGGGTCACGATGTACCGGGGCTGTTCCGTGCCCCATTTAATTTCTCCTTGATCGTGGAAACCCAAAGAACGTTTTAATTCCAATAATTCTTTCGATAAAATCGGGTGGTTTGTGCGCGGGATAGTTAATGCGCCGACAATTAAATAACGGTCACTCGTGCTGCTTTCGTCGCAAATTAAAGTAAATTTCATCTTCTATTTTTTGTTAGAGGTATGAAATGGAATTTTCAACGCAGCGGCCAACTTTGAAGCGTCACTCTTTCGCGACGTTTTTGGTGACGGATTATTCCGAGCATGGCAAACAGGGCATTCGGTCATACCAATCCTTTAGCCCATACTTGTTTCTCGCGTCGATGTTCGCACTCCAATGTTTCAAAATCGCAAAGCGTCTCTTTTTCTCAGTGTAAAATTCTTTTTTTCGGAGGCGTTCTCCAGAAAGCCAAGCACTTTTCAAATGCGGACAATTTAATTCGATATATTCAACAACATCTTTCCAAGAAAGGAGTTCATGCGGTTCATCAAAAAAAGTGCCGGAAAGCGTGTTTGCAAATTCCGACAAAGCGCGATTTAGGTTCCATTTTTCTTTTGGAAGATGAACGAAGCGAGTTATGGAGGCCAGTAAGTCAGCACAAAACTGTCGATCTAAGTGGTAGCACCAAACCCAATCCGTATGCTTTTGAATACCAGTTACCGCGGAAGCAAGCTCGACAGTCATTTCGTAGGCAAGAATCGGCCACGCGAGAAGAAATTGCCTCTGTCCTTTAGAGAATTTGAATGGGGGAAGCGTTCTTTGACGTTCCAAAACTTTTTGAACATCGCGGGCAAAAAAGGATTAGAATGCCAGTCGCCGCGCGGTAAAAGTTCTTTTCTTATTGTCTGGCATCGGAGGTCACTCTAAATAGTTTCGGTGATCTATTTTGATTCCAAAGCGGCTGGTAATTTCATGCCACGTTTCCTTCCACGATTTTGATTTCGACTTCCGTTAAGGCGTAGAGTTCGTAAACGAGCGCGTCAATTTGGCGGTCAAGCGACGCGCATTTGTTTTCAAAATAGGTTTTGTCTTTGTCGGTTTGCGCACTCGCCAGACATTTCCTGGCTTCTAACATTTGCTCGACCATTTGAACCATGCGGTCGTGGCGTTGTTCATCATTCGCCTTACTGAATTCAATTTTGGGCAAGGGAAGACTTGCAAGCTCTTCACTTTGGACATGCAGCGTTTGAAAAGTCGTTCGATAGTAAAAATGCAATGCTTTTGAATTAATACAAGCAGCGACGAACCTGAGATCGAATTGACATGGCTCGTCTGTTTTGGGAATTACGATCAAAACGTCTTTGACGTAAAACTTTTCTGCATCGTAAGTGCAGGCGAAATCTGTGGATGTATCTTTAACTAAGATTTTTGGTTGTTCAAATCTGCGCGGCTCGCCCGGACGAGCCGTTGTTTTATTCGCTCGCATTTTTTGAGGGACATACCAAACGAATTCGCCTTTGTATTTGGTTTCGTAACGTTTTACGTCGTCTCCTCTCAACAGTGGTTTATCTTCCCGATGCAACCCTTCGGAATGATGAAGAAATTTATCGTCGGCGGCGGTTTTGAGTCCAAAGCAAATGTCGAAATTTTCGCCTATTACAGTTCCAAGCCGCATCTTGTCTTTGACCGCTTCCGTTTCGGGAGAAATGCTAATGTCGAAAACGTTTTGAAACGTTGTGAGAAAAGTTTGCTGCGGAATTTTTCTCAACGTTTCGAACTCAGCACCGCCATGAATTTGTCTGGCGCGAAGAATTGCCATTGCGTGCGTTTTATCGGCTTTCCCTTTTTCAAAAACAAACATTCCTGTCGAAACCTGTGCCTCTGTGAAAACGTTGTAAGGGAGTTCGATCAGTTCGATAACACGATGATTTCCCAAAATGAAACGCCGCAATTCCTGAAAGCTATTTAAGCGCAACCAGCCCTGCGAAACGATATAGCTGAATCTTCCTCCCGGTTTCAGTAAGGCGGTGGCCTTTTCCATGAAACAACAATAGAGGTCTGATTTGTGGGTGAATGTTGGATAATGCTTCCAAAAATATTGTTTGGTAATCGCGTCTAGGTTGTGCGGACGCACATAAGGCGGATTCCCAACTATCGCATCAAAGCCGCCTTCAAATTCCGGTTCAACTGGCGGCGGCGAAACTTTCAGGCTCGGCGCGTTTTTCATTTTCTTGTAACTGAAACTCCCGTGCAGCGGCACGCCCGGCATATCGAAGTCCATCGGTGACGCGGTCTCGCGCAATTCTCCCCACGGTTTGCGTTTGAAGATTTGCGGGAACGCATCTTCAAAATTCATCGGGTTCAGTTTCCGTTCCTCCGTCCGCTCGAAAAGTTGCCCGTCCAAAATATCGGTTCCGATTAACGAATTGCCGCACACGATGTTTTTACTGAGTGAAGGCAAAAGGGCTTGTTGCTCAAAATCCAAATAATATTGGCGAGCGGAAGCGGGCGTTTCGTCTTGCAGCAATTTTAGGTAAAGCGAGAGTTGCGCGACTTCCACGGCTTGCGCGTCAATATCCACGCCGTAAATGTTGTTCTGCAAAATGTCGCGCTTCTTTTCGAGCGTTAAATGCAAACCGTCTTCGCGTTCCACGCAATCGGCTTTGTCCGCTTTTTTTCCTTTGCTGCTTTTCATCTTACTGCGGTTCTCCGTGTAATACTTGGTGTGATAGCGAAGCAGATAATCGTAAACACCAAGAAGAAACGAACCGCTGCCGCAAGCGATGTCCGCGAAACGCATTTCGGAAATCTGCGCCGGTGTTTTTCCTTCAATCAATTTGCCAACCGTATTTTCGACAATGTAACGAACGATGTAGTCAGGCGTGTAATAAACTCCGCCTGCTTTGCGCACTTCCGGTTTTTCTTCAACTTTGGCGCGTTTGTCAGTGGTGGTTATGACTTTGCCAAGAAACCGTTCGTAAATGCTGCCGAGAATATGAATCGGAATGGCGTTGAAATCGTAGGGCGAATTCTTATGGGAAAACCGTCCGCAAATTTCGGCAAAGTCTTTTTCGGCAATTTTGAAATCAGGCGAATCAAGAATGCCATGTTTCTTGTAAACAATGCCGTTGTAAATTCCGTCCAGGCGCCGAGATTCGGCAATGAAATCCTGCCACGCTGTCCCTTTCTCCCCAAAGTGCGCAATGCGATTTTGCGGCTCAATCGCTTTGTCTTCTAAGAAGCGAAGAAAAACGAGACGGTCTAAAGTGCGTTGCGTAAGCTCCGTTAAACATTCACCCTCTAAATCTGGATTCTGATTTTTAAAAGCGCGAGCAAGGTGTTCGCGATGTTCGTCCAGTTCTTTTAAAAACTTTTCATCTACGTCACCCGGTTGAGCGTTTTTAGGTAACTTTCTGGGAAGAGTAGCAACGAATTTTTCGATTGAATTGCTGGCAACGGCTTCGCGAGAAAAGAGCCAATAAATTTCAGCAAACTTTCCTGCATTTTCGTAATCGCTAAAATGAAACTTGCGGATGTTTCGGGAAAGGGCTGTGTCTATGTTGGCTTCAAAACGGCAATCGACAATCTCGAATTGTTCAAAATCATTCAGGACAGCAATCGGCGTTTGGCTGTTCCATCCATAGCGAACGGTCTGAAAATAATTGTCAGCGGTCGCAATGTCGCCATGCGGCTTTTTCGCTTCGACATAAAATTTTACGTCGCGATAATTCGGCATGAGATAAAAAGCGTAGTCGGCTCTGCGCTGAGAAACGCCGTGTTCTTTCCGTTCAACTTTGACTTCCTGTTCGTAAGGATTTTTTTGCGTGTCGTGGTTTATATCCCAGCCAAGCGCCATCCAAAACTTGTCGATAAAATCGCGCCGCGCTTCTTGTTCCTGATAGGCTGGGGAGAGATAGAAATTTTCGTTCGCGCGGAAATCAGCAACCAATTCTTTTACTCTTGCCAATGCCGTATCGAAGTTTGATTGTGACATCGAAAGGAACTTTAACTTTTGCGGACCAAGCAACGCAAGGCTGCGTTGTCTGGGACGCGGAAGAAATCTTAAGCGATCTGATAATTCCCGTTTCTCCTCGCAGAACCCAAAACAATTCTAAGTTTGATCTATGGAATGGACAAGGGAGCCAATTTGGAAAACTCCATTCTGCAAAGCCTACCTATGAAGCCAAGTTCCTCTGAACTCCTTGCATGAATGATAGAAAAATTTTCCGCTCACTGGCTGGCCTGATTACAATTGGCCTGTTTGCTGGCACCCAGGTTTTCGCTGCGCCGCAAGACCTCCAGAAAGTAGGACGTGTTAATTCGAGCCTCGTGCAGACACCGGTTAATCGAATGCTGACACCGGCGGGCCGTCAGTTGGAGTTACCGGGTATGCGTCCACAGGTGCTGGCTCTTAGTCCGGATGGACAAGTATTGGTTACTTCCGGCACGACTCACGAACTGGTCGTCATTGATCCGACGAAGGGCACGGTTCTCCAGCGCGTTCCACTCCCGCGCGAAGCCCAAACCCAGGAGGCAGATGTTGTTTCTCCTCAAATCCTGCATCCCGATACGGCCGCCCAGGTTAGTTATACCGGCCTGATTTTTTCGCCAGATGGCTCACGCCTCTTTCTCTCAGATGTTAATGGTAGCATCAAAATTTTTTCGGTTAGCAAAGATCATCAAGTTATAGCTAACGGTTCTTTTTCTCTACCCGAGGCAAGCGCGCCGGGGCGAAAGAAAGAGATACCGGCAGGATTAGTTCTCTCGAAGGATGGCCGTAAACTTTATGTTGCACTGAACCTATCCAACCGCCTTCTTGAAATGGACCTTCCATCAGGCAAGCCGTTACGCTCCTTCGAGGCAGGTGTAGCTCCGTACGATGTTGTTATCATTGGCAACAAAGCCTATGTGAGTAACTGGGGTGGACGCCGCCCTGATGTCCATAGTATAACGGGACCCGCAGGTCGAGGAACTCTGGTGCGGGTTGATCCAGTCCGCTTCATTGCCAACGAAGGTTCAATTTCCGTCATAGACCTTGCTACTGGACATACCGTGACTGACATCATCGTTGGTCTTCATTCCTGCGCCATGAAGATTAGTCCAGATAGTCGCTACCTATGCGTGGCCAATGCCGGAAGCGATACCGTCAGCGTCATCGATTCTCGCAAGGATCAAGTCGTTGAAACTATCTCCTTGCGCTGGCATGTGAACGACGTTTTTGGCGCCAGTCCCAATGCTCTAACGTTCGATGCCAGCGGCAAGGCCATCTATGTCTGCAATGGTAGTCAAAATGCGGTGGCGGTCGTTTCCTTTCGTCCTGGTAAATCCAGGTTACTGGGTTTAATCCCCACCGGTTGGTTCCCAGGCGCTATCGTGCACGGTGCAAAACGTTCTTCCCTTTATATCGCCAATATCAAAGGAACTCTTCCTGCTGACCAGACCAAGTATAACAGCCATCAACATGTCGGCACGCTTTCATTCATTCCTATTCCTACTAAAAAAGAACTTGCCCGGCACACCCAGGTGGTGCTCGACAACTATCGCGATACCATAATGCAAGAAGCCAAAAAACCGGCGCGCATTGGTCGTTCTCCCCAGCCTATCCCGGAAAGAGTAGGAGAACCATCGGTCTTCAAGCATGTGGTTTATATCATCAAGGAGAATCGCACCTACGATCAAGTCCTCGGTGACGTCAAAGAAGGCAACGGCGATCCAGACCTATGCGTCTTCGGCGAAAAAGTAACTCCCAACCAACACAAAATGGTTCGAGACTTTATTCTTCTGGATAACACCTATTGCTCCGGCATTCTTAGCGCCGACGGCCATCAATGGACCGATACCGCTTTCGCCACTGACTACATGGAGAAGTCGTTCGCCGGTTTTCCTCGCAGTTACACGCATGGCATGACTGACAATGGTGTCGATGCGCTGGTCTATTCTCCGGGCGGATTCATTTGGGATAATGCGCTCGCTCACAACAAAACTTTTCGCGACTACGGCGAATACACCATTGGCCATGCCAGTTGGAAAGAACCAAAAGGACGGAAGGCGCCCCGGTTTCAAGATTTCTACAAAGACTTCATCAACCAGACCGGCGAGATAGAGATTGGTTGTGTTCCCGCCATAGAGTCGCTCCGTCCACATCTGATGACCAATACCATTGGCTGGAACCTTGCCATACCCGACATCTTTCGCGCCGCGCAATTCATCAAGGAGCTGCGACAGTTTGAAGTCAAAGGCGACCTGCCACAACTCAGTTTCATCTGTCTGCCCAATGACCATACCACTGGCACTCGCGCCGACTCCCCCACTCCAGCCGCCATGGTGGCGGACAATGACCTCGCCTTTGGCCAAATTGTCGATGCGATCAGTCACAGCAAATTTTGGAAGGACACTTGCATCCTGGCCATCGAGGACGATCCGCAGATGGGTTGGGACCATGTCAGCGGATATCGAACTACCGCCTACGTCGTCAGTCCTTATACGAAGCGACATGCGGTCATTAGTAACAACTACAATCAAACCAGTCTGATGCGAACCATGGAACTCATCCTCGGCCTGCCGCCGATGAATCAGATGGATGCATCCGCTACACCCATGTTCGCGTGCTTTCAAAACGAACCTGACCTTACTCCCTATGATGTGACACCTAACCTCATCCCACTCGACCAGATGAATCCCGCTCCTCGCGCCATCAGGGACAACCCACAACGCCGCTATGCTTTAGCCTCGGCGAGATTGCCTTTGGCGGAACCAGACCGTTGCCCGGAAGACCTGCTTAACCGTATTATCTGGCAAGCCCAAAAAGGTTCTCAAGCGCCTTACCCGATCTGGGCTATAACTGTGGTGGATGATGATTAGAACTGGAAAATTCAAACCTAGTTCAGAAATATTACCACCATCCGAACCGGGACCGTAAAAGATATATTGCGCATTGGTGGAATCGACCTGTCGCCTCGGTGATGGCGCGCAAGCTTTAAGCCTGAACGGAAATTCCATGTATCTCGATCAATTCGCCACGAACGGAAGTTATGTGAATACGGTCAGCATCCCTGAGGACGGATCCTCCAGCATTATCGCCATCGGAACGCCCAACGTTCAAGGCACGACGGGCAACATAACCGACAGCGGACTGACGCGTTCCCTGGACGGGCGTCTGATGGTCGTTGCGGGCTACAATACTAACTTGACCTATGGAGCGAGTTTGGGCAGCGCTCCTTCGTCCGCCGTTCCGCGCGGCGTTGGAGTTATCAATGCACAGGGCCAATATACGTTGGCTGTTTCCAGTGTCGCTACCATTTACTCGCAAGGGGCTTTTCGCGCAGCAGTAACTGATGGAACGAATAACTTCTTTGGTTGCGCCAACAAGGGAGGAGTTTATTACTTTGGTTTCACCGCGCCCGAGGGTCCGATTTCAAGTTTGATCAGCAACATTCGGTCTATGTCTGTTTTTAACGGGAATATTTATTTCGCCGCCGCCGTCGCGGGTTCTGATGGTATCTTTCGTATAGACGGACTGCCTACATCCGGCGCGCCCGCCACCCAATTGTTTGCCAATGGCACCGGCACCGCTGACATGGAAGTAAGTCCCGACGGAAATTTAATCTACGTGGCGGATGACCGTTCCTCGGCCACGGGCGGAGGCGTCCTGCGCTATCAATTCGACGGTGCGAACTGGACCTTGACCTATGCGTTGACAGGCGCTCTTGCCAGCGGAGCGCGATATGTCACGGCAGATTTTAGTGGGACTAATCCGGTCGTCTGCGCGGTCACTCCTGAGTCAGAGAACAATCGCATCGTTAGAATTGTCGATACCGGCCTATCTTCCACCGGCACAACCCTGGCCAACGCGGGTGTGAATCAGGTCTTCCGTGGAATGCGTTTTGGTCCGATTGGAGCCATAGCTCAACCAATCCTTTTCGTTGCGCGCAGCGGAACCAACATTGTCCTGAGTTGGAGCGGAACATTCCTCCTGCAATCAGCGACGAATGTGGCAGGGGCTTACTCGACTATCTCGGGGGCCACGAGTCCTTACACCAATAGCGTCAGCGCGGCCAGCCAACAATTTTTCCGCCTGAGGGACTAATACGAAAGTTGTCTGGCTGTATGAAAGCTGAAAACCTTTTCGCGCGACTTGACCGCTCCACCGGTTCTTCGTTCTTTGGACTTCGGATTTCTTTCGGGCTTCGGATTTCGACCTTCGGATTTAAACAGGCCTTTACCTTGATTGAATTGTTGGTAGTCATTGCCATCATCGCGATTCTGGCGGGGCTATTGTTGCCGGCCTTGGCCAAGGCCAAACAAAAGGCGCAGTCAGCCCAATGCAAATCCAACCTAAGGCAATGGAGTATCATGTGGACTCTTTATACGGATGACTTCAACGGATCGTTCAGCGGTGGCAAGGATGTCACTTGGGAACGCGGCGAGTGGGCTTATGTATTGCAGAACTATTACCAGAAGAAGCCTTATCTGTTGCTCTGTCCAACCGCGGCCGACCATCGACGCGGGTCTGCGGCCAACGGAACGCCAGAGATACGGGTGGGCATTGACGATATTGCCGCGGACTACGGCGGACCTACCACTTCTTTTATTTTTCCCCCAACCGATCCCGAAGCGCCACCGGCCCATCCTAACCGCAAAATTCGCGGCAGCTATGGGATAAACTGCTGGATTTATAACCCGTCGCCTTCTTATACCTCTGGAGATCTTCAGAATCGTGAGCCGGAAAATCACTGGCGCAAACTGAGCGCTGCGCTCCGTCCGACCGAGACACCACTGATGGCGGACAGCGCGTGGCGGGGAGGTGGACCCAGAGCTACGGACAATGCAAGCTCGGTAGCAGGTAACGGTTATTGGTATGGCTACACTACTGTCCGGTTAAGTTTTGGCTGACAGCAATTTTCCCCATATAAAACGGGCGTTCTTTTGCGGTCATAGCTTTTTTCGATTTCAATTTCACGACGACTCTTTGAGGGTGGATCACTGGCTTTTGCCGGTTTTCCAACTTATGAACGAAGGTCGCACCGTCTTCGCCCAACTCCTGGACTTCCTGCCCAAATACGATTTCGACAAGTGTGTCGCCCGTTACCACGGCAATTTTCGCGTCCGCAAACTCCCCGCTTACGAGCAGTTTCTCGTGCTGGCTTTCGCCCAACTGACCTGGCGCGAAAGTCTCCGCGACATCGAAACTTGTCTGGCGTCTTTTGGCTCGAAACTTTATCACTCCGGCATCCGCCAACCCACCGCGCGCAGCACGCTCGCCGACGCCAACGAAAATCGCGATTGGCGCATCTTCGCCGACTTCGCCCACGTCCTCATCCAGCAGGCGACCGCGCTTTACGCCGACGATCCCTTCGCGGGCGAACTCCCAGCCGCCGCCTACGCGCTGGACTCCACCACCATTGACCTGTGCCTCTCGTTGTTTCCGTGGGCCACGTTCCGCCAACACAAGGCCGCCATCAAACTGCATACGTTGCTCACGCTCCAAGGCAACTTTCCCACCGTCATTATTATCACGCCCGGCAGCGTCCATGACGTGAACATCCTCGATCAACTCGCTTGGGAGGCCGGTTCATTCTACATCATGGATCGCGGCTATCTGGATTTCGCACGCTTGCATCGTCTGCATTTGTGTTCGGCCTTCTTCGTCACCCGCGCCAAGAAAAACTTCCGCTGCGTCCGCCGCTACTCCCGCCCGGTGGACAAAACCACCGGCCTGCGTTTTGACCAGACCGTGATGCTGGCGGGCTTTTACCCCCGGCACCATTATCCCGCCGCGTTGCGCCGCATCGGCTATCGTGATCCGCACACCGGCAAAGCACTGGTCTTTCTGACCAACAACTTCGCCGTGTCCGCACGGACCATCGCACAACTCTATCAGGGCCGTTGGCAGATCGAACTGTTCTTCAAATGGATCAAGCAACATCTGCGTATCAAAGCCTTTTACGGCACGAGCCAGAACGCGGTGCGCACCCAAATCTGGAGTGCCATCGCCGTTTACCTGCTCGTCGCCATTTTGAAAAAGCGTCTGCATCTGCCTTCCAGTCTCTACACCATTCTACAGAT
>JBBQRQ010000132.1:0-10256 GCA_038214755.1 Verrucomicrobiota bacterium | reverse complement strand
TAGTCCTCGGTGGTGCGTCTCGGGGGGTTTTTTTGTTCGGGGGGGGGGCCCCACCCGTTTGCGGTTGGGTACGCCCGGGGGGTGTAAATGTTTCTGGCCCGGGGTGCCCCCCACGCCGCTACTTTATTTTTCGCTCGATGTTTTTTCCGGTGGTGCTTCTTTGATCGCCGCGTTGTTCACCAGGAAATCAATCACCTTTTCGCTCTGGACCTGGTTATGGATTTCCTGCACGCCATTTCTCTTTTGCAATTCTTTGACGAATTTGTCGGGCGGCATTTGATAGTTGGCGGCCAATTGCTGAATGCGTTGCATCAACTCGTTTTGCTCCACGTTGATTTTTTCTTTCTCCGCAATTTTCTGGAAAAGAAACAACGCCTTGATCCGATCTTTGGCGGTCGAGTTCGCCGCACTGTAAATTTCGTTTTTCTGCTGGTCGATCAACTCCTTGGAAATGCCCCGCTTCTGATTTTCGCTGACGATGTCGTAAACCACATTGCGCGTTTCGTGGGTCACCGCCGATTCGGGCAGTTCACATTTCACGCGATCCAATAATCCCTTGACGACCTGATCTCGAACGCTGCGCTCCTGTTTGTATTTGAGTTCGTTGGCCAAATCAGTGCGAACCCCTTCGCGTAATTTTTCCAGACTTTCCGCTCCGTAAGCTTTGGCGAACTCCTCGTTGAGTTCCGGCAAAATCTTCTCTTTGATCTCCACCACCTCGACCTCGTACACACCCTGTTTGCCTTGCAATTGCGGCGTGACAAAATCCACGGGGAAATCGACGGTCACAGTTTTTTTATCGAATGCTTTGGCCCCGATCAATTGATCGGCGAAACTGGGGATGAAAGAATTTTTGTCCGCGTTGATCCAAAAATTCTTTTGCTCCGTCAAACCTTTCGCGGTGGGCGCGATGTCGGTGATGGGTTTTCCTTCGCAGACGCCGGTGAAATTGACCACGACGACATCTCCTTCTTTTAGTTCGCGCTCGACCGTGCGAAAATTTAGTTGTCGTTCACGCAAAAGCGTAATCGCCTTTTCCACGTCCTCGTCGCTGACTTCCGTTTTTTCACGAATCGCGGGAAGGCCTTTGTAATCGGGCATTTCAAATTCGGGCGCAGTCTCAATCGTCGCGGCAAATTGCAGTGGCTGCCCCCGGCCAAATTGAATTTCCTCGATGTCCGGATAACCGACCACGTCCAGCTTTTGTTCTTTGATTGCTTCTCGATAAGCGTCGGGAATCAATTTCTTTTTTACCTCATCCTGAATGTCGCTCCCGTAACGTTTTTCAACCATTGCTTTCGGCGCTTTGCCGGGGCGAAAACCTGGCAACGCCGCTTGACGCTGATAATTCTTCAGCATCGCATCAAAGGCTTCATCGACTTTTTGGGCATCGACTTCCACGCGCAACAATTTTTTACACGGCGCCAAATTTTCTACGGTGACGTTCACAAATACCTTTTCTGTAATTATTTTTCCGGCGTGAAACGGATGTCTTCACGCAAAATTAAATCTCGCCAAACGGCGAGCGGAAGAACCTAGGTTTTGAAAAGAAACAGGTCAAGCCGCGTGTGGTAATGAATGGATCCCATTTCCAAAAATTCCCGGAGTAAAGTTCCGGTCGCAGAAGTGACGCCCTCCCCGTCGGCGGAGCTGTGTGGTCGCCGTGACAAGAGCGGTGGAGGGCCACCGCAGTCCAAGACGCTCTCGCGAATTTCGATGGTGCACAAATCGCGCGACAGCGTCTTGGACTGCGGTGGCCCTCCACCGCTTTTTGGGAACAACCGGCCTCTATTCCACTGAAAATGTCGAAGAACCATTTTTGTGCGAGCGTGTCGGCGCGCACGGAGTGACGCGCCCTACCTTTGTCGCAGAACTTTCCAAACCAGATACAACTCATCACCGTGGCGTTTCATTGATTTCATTTTGAGCCGAATCGCGTCGCTGAGTTTTTCGATTCCTTCCCCGTCCGCCATGGTTGGAGCGTCAAATCCGCCAAAAATCAGTGGACAAATTGTTTGGTAAACCTCGTCCACCAAATCGGCCCGGAAGAGCGCGGCATTTATTTCGCCCCCGCCTTCGCAGAGCAGCCGTTTGACCCCGCGCTTTTCCCGCAGCCAACGAAACGCGCTGGTAAAATCCAGTTCTTGTTCTCCGAAAGCCACTACTTCAGCGCCCAGTTTGTGCAAAACTGCGACGCGCTTTTTGTCGGCGCGTTCGGTGCTCAAAATGATGATTGGCGAGAATTGGTGTTTAAAAATTTCCGCTCCGGGATCGATGGACGCCGCGCCGCTGACGACGATCCGTAAATTATATTCCGACAAACCGCGCTGGAGGCGGAGTGCGCGATATTTTTTTCCGCCTGGGCCGAGGTTGACCGGGACCGAATCCACCGTGCGCGCGCCAGACATTACGGCATCGGCTTGAGATCGGAGCAGGAGCAAAAGCTGGCGATCGCATTTGCTGCTGAACGGTTCGAAGTGCCGATTGGCCGGAGCGATTTTTCCATCGGCGGTTGTGGCCACATTGACATACACGAACGGTAAAAACTTTTTGGTTCGTGAAATTTTTGGCATCGCGAAAAGACGTTTGCCGCAAATAATTCCTCCCGCAACTGGAATCAGCTAACTTAACCCGAAGTGCGAAATCCGAAATCCGAATCCCCGAAATCCGAAAGAAAATCCGAATATCGAAAACGATTTGCCGCCAGCGCCCGGCAAAGTGCTTTGCCATCCGCATAGTTCCGCAGTCTTCGGCCTTCGGGCTTCGGATTTCTTTCGGATTTCGGATTTCGGATTTAATCCGGGAAGCCAGTCGATCCCAAAAAAATTTATGACCCACGAGAACCGCCCAAGAAACCAAAAGGCGCTAACCTTTAATTCTTGTCGCGGCTGTTTCTATCCGGTCGATCAGTTCGTTCGCGCACCGCCGGGGCGGATTGGCTGCGTGGAGCGTCGGGCGCGGCCGCTCGGGGGGCAGGCGCGGCCGCTTGGGGAGCAGGTGAAATTGCTCGCGGTGCGGGTGAGATCGATCGCGGAGCAGCCGGTTGAACGACCGCCGGACTTCTCCTCTCCACCTGAGAACCTCTGTTGAAATTTTCCGGCGCATTGAAGACAGGTTGCTGCCGCTCAGTTCCCATCGAGCGCAACGAGCGAGGAGCCGCTGCATCGACATCGCGGCGCACCGATTGATTTCGCGCCGGTGAATCCGAGCGGACAACGCTCGATGGCGCGACAAAATTATTATGCGGCGCAGAATTTTCTGTGACTTGAGAAGGCGTGTTTTGTGCGGGCGTTGGTCGAGCCGGAAAATTTCTCAGCGCCGAGGGAACGGGTTGTGCCACGCTCGAAGGAGTATTGGCGGAACGAGTCTGCGCAGAATTCGGAGCTTGCACCGGTGCGGTAATCGGTGCGGTTGGCGCACTGCGCGATGGAGCGACGGTGGAAGAATTTCTCACCGCACCCGAGGGTTGCGACCAGGTGCGCGGAAATGTCGTGGGCGATTGAGGCGTCGAAGAATCTCTGCGAGGTGTCGCCGTTTCAACCGTGCGAGCCGTGGTCGTTTCACGCGGCGATGAAGGGGTCGTTTCGGTTTTCACCGGAGTGGAATTGTTGCCGCGTTGCGTTCGGGTCACCAGATTTTGCGATGATTCCGGGGAAACATTTTGGCGCGTTCTCGCCGTGATTGCCGCCGAGTTCTGCGGCGACGTGCGAGAGGAACGTGTGGCCGCCGAATGAGTGGCTGCGGCGCTCGCTGAAACATTCGGCCGAAAAACAGCCAGAGTATTTCCTTCCAAACGCTCGGCCCGGCCAATGGGATTTCCGGTGACAGGCAGATCACGAATCGCAACTGTGCGGATTGGCGTGCGGCTCGCTTTGGCAACGCGATCGCGCGAGATGCCTTCGTTGATCACCGTGTTGTTATTGCCGCGAATGTAGTAATTGTTCACGACGCTGTTTTGATAAATGGTTTTTGCCTGAGCACCGGGAACGAAATAGTGATGAGGCGCGCGATCGGCAAAATGGTGAATCGGGACAAAAGTGTAGAAATCGGCGCGCAGTCCAAAATCGAAGCCGACTCCTACATGCGCATTGTGGTAACGGAATCCAAACCCATCGAAGTGTGCGGCGGGCGGCAACGGGGCCCATCCGCAATAATTGTCGTTATAGCGCCAGCTTACCCACGCGGGACTCCAAGTAGAACCGGGAGACCACACCCAGCCAATCCGATCATCAGAGTGCCAGCGTCCATAATGAAAAGCCGCCCAGCCCCACGAATAATCGGACTGCCAGTACCATCCCGCAGAAGAATAAATCCATCGTCCCCGGTCGGAGTAAGGACGCCATCCGCGATTGACGAGAACGACGGTGGGTTGCCAGCAGCGGCCGTAGTCCGCCACATCCACCCAACTGCCGTACGGAGACAAAGTGTTTTCAAAATAATTTATATTGACCTGCTGAGGAGCGGCGGGAGCAGTCACCGGTTCTGTATAATCCGGTGCGGCGGCCACGGAATAGGATGGCGCGCTGGCAGTGGTGGGATTTGAAGGCGTGGGCTGTTGTGGAAGAGTTTTATTTTCGGCCACGGGTATTGGGGCCGCTGTTCCACCCTCAGCATTTTTGTGGCTGACCAACGAGGTGAGAACCGCCTCTGAAAGACCGAGGTCTTTTAAGTAAACAATTTCATCCACGGAGGGATTGAAGGCGGGTCCGGATTTATTGATATAAGCCAGAACGACTTCATCCCCGACACCTGATTGAGCCAATTTCACGACCTCCGCAACGCCCGGAGAAAGATCGGCCGGTGGGATGATCGCTCTGGCTGGAGGAATTTCTTCTTCGCTGGCAGACGCGGGCGGGGGCGCGTTCTGGTCGGCCAGAATTTCCGCTGAATTTTGAGTGTCAGTTCCGCTGGTTTGATCCACGCATCCCATCAGCCCGAGAGCAATGGCAATCATTGCGCCTGCCCCTCTCCATCCGGGGTAGCATCTGCCTCTGACGGGTGCGAAAAGATTTATTGGGTCGCTTGTTTTTTTAGAGAGAAAAGAGAAAGTCGTCACGCACCCGCCAGAGGCAGATGCTACCCGGTGCAATAGATTAGTTTTCATAGTGAAATCCTTCCGGTTCAACCAAGCTGTTATTAAGCTACTCCTCTTCATTATTCTTTCCAAATTCTTCAACTCATTGACCTGCTTAATCGACTGATTCAGATTTCGTGATATTCAATTTAACCGAATTGCAGGGGCCGTAGCGCAGCTTTGCAAGCTGCTGTATCGCCGGTTTGCAACCGGCAGGGCATCGCGACATCCCGCAGGTTGCAAACCTGCGCTACGAGTGAGGCGCAAAAAAATAATTGTGGCGAGAGGTTCGGGAAGGCACGATGGCCAAACAATCTTTGCCCAATTATGAATCACGAAATCCTTCGCTTGAACCGCCGCCGTTTTCTCAAATCGAGCGCGGCCCTCGCTGCCGCTTCTACTCTGCCGAAATGGTTTGTGGCGGAATGCGAGGCGAAGCCAAAACGCAAGCTTTCGCCCAACGACCAGCCCGCCATCGCGCTCGTTGGCTGCGGCGGGCAAGGGCGCGGCGACGCAAAAAATGCCTCACGCTTTGGTCGGGTCGTCGCTCTGTGCGATGTGGACGAAGCGCATATTGCCGAGGCGAAAAAAATGTTTCCGGAGGCAACGGCCTATCACGATTTTCGCAAGGTGATGGAACGCGATGACATTGATGTCGTCATTTGCGGCACGGTGGATCATTGGCACACGCTGGTTTCGCTGGCGGCGATGCGCTCCGGGAAAGATGTTTATTGCGAGAAGCCCTTGACGCTGACGATTGAAGACGGCAAGCAACTCGTTCGCGGAGTGCAGAAAACAAAACGCATTTTGCAAACCGGCAGTCAGCAGCGCAGCGATAAAAACTTTCGACTGGCTTGTGAACTGGTGCGCAATGGCCGGATCGGAAAGCTGCAACACATCAATACTGTTTTACCGGGAGGATTGCGCGAAGGTCCTTTTAAAACGTCGCCTGTGCCGGAAAGTTTGGATTGGGATTTTTGGCAGGGGCCAACGCCATCGGTGGATTACGTGAAGGAACGTTGCCATTTTTTCTTTCGCTATTGGTATGAGTATTCCGGCGGGACGCTGACCGATTGGGGCGCGCATCATAACGACATCGCGCTTTGGGGAAGCGGCCTGGAGCGCAGCGGGCCGGCCAGCATCGAAGGTAAGGTCTTGTCCGAGCCGATACCGGGAGGTTACTCCGCCATCGCCGATTACAAAATCGATTACACCTATGCCAATGGCTTGACCCACACTTGCGAAAGCACGCGCGACAACACTTTGACTGGCGGTGTCGTAAATCCGAATGGAAAACTTCATGGGACAAAGTTCGAAGGGACGGACGGTTGGATTCGGGTGACGCGTGGAAAAATCGAGGCAAGCCGTCCGGAAATTTTAACCGATGCGCTTCCATCAAGTGCCATCCGTCTTTACGTCAGCGAAGATCACATGGGCAATTTTTTCGATTGTCTCCGCTCCCGGAAACAACCGATTTGCGAAGCAGAGATTGGTCATCGTTCAGCTTCGGTTTGCCATCTCGGGGCCATCGCACTGCGGCTGGGCCGCAAACTAAAGTGGGACGCTAAACACGAACACTTTGTCGGGGATAAAGAGGCCGACAAATTTGTTGCGCGCCCGATGCGCAAGCCGTGGTCATACGATTCCATTTAGTCATCGGCCGGCTTTGGCATTAGATCGGCGGGACAGCGTTGCAAGTTGTTGTATCCCCGATTTGAAATCGCAATGCCGCTGGAGGGGCGACGTCTGACCGATTGGAGATCTGCGCTCCGCCATACCCATTCCCCGTCTTTTGACTTTCGTTTAGCCTTCCTCTAATTTCGTCGCCGAATGAAAATTGTCCGATTCAGTGACGCGGATTTCGCCGACCGCCTTCGTGAAATCACGGCCAGCTCCAGTCTCTTCGATCCGGCAATTGAAAGCCGCGCGCGCGAAATCATCGAGGCCGTGAGAGTGCGCGGCGATGATGCGCTGGCCGAATTCACCGAACGATTCGATGGCGTAAAAATTTCGGCGGAGCAATTTGCTGTGACCCAAGCGGAACTTCTGGCTGCATCGGTGAAAGCGGACGACGAGTTGCGAAACGCAGTTGCGGTTGCGACAAAAAACATCGAAGCGTTCAGCCGAAAAGGATTACGCAAAAATTGGTCAATGCGAAACAGCCACGGCGCGAAGGTCGGCGAGAAATACGATCCGTTTCAACGCGTGGGAATTTACATTCCGGGCGGAACAGCGCCGCTGGTGTCCACCGCGCTAATGACGATCACGTTGGCGCGGGTCGCCGGTTGTAAGGAGATGGTGGTTTGCACCCCGACGGGAAAAAATGGCGAAATAAATCCCGCGCTTTTGTTTGCGATTCGTTCTGCCGGTGCGACGGAAATTTATCGCATCGGCGGCGCGCAGGCGATTGCAGCGATGGCTCTGGGCACGGCCACCATTCGTTGGGTTCAGAAAATTTTTGGACCGGGCAACGCCTATGTCGTCGCGGCAAAACGTTTGCTGTTCGGGCATGTCGCGATTGATCTTTTGCCGGGACCGAGTGAGGTGCTCGTGCTCGCGGATGAAACCGCCAATCCAAAATTTGTCGCGGCCGATTTGCTCGCCCAGGCCGAGCATGGTTCCGGCGATGAGCGCGTTTGGCTGGTGACGGATTCCCAAAAATTGCTTCGTGGCGTTGAAACGGAAATCAATCGGCAACTTCCCAAATTTGCGCGGCGAGAATTTATTCAACGCGCCTTGCAAAATAACGGCTGGCTGATTCTGGTAAAAAATTTGGAGCAGGGAATCCAACTCGTGAACCAGATTGCGCCGGAGCATTGCGAAGTGATGGCGCGACGCGCCGCTCAAGTTTCGGAGAATATTTTGACGGCCGGCGCGATTTTTCTCGGTGATTATTCGCCAACGGTGCTAGGAGATTACGTCGCCGGGCCGAGCCACACGCTGCCCACTGGCGGAGCGGGCGCGTCGTTTGCCGGGTTAACGGTGGATCAATTTCAACGCCGCACCAGCGTGGTGGAATACACTCGCGCGGCTCTGGCAGAGGCGCTTCCTGCCGTGGAAAAATTTGCGGAGCTTGAAGGTTTGGATGCGCATGGAAAATCTACAAGGGTTCGCACAAAATAAATTGAACCCAACTTTTTATGGCCAATACGCCACCAAAACCGCCAATTCAGGAACGCTCGGACTTAGACTTGTTGGACGATCTTTGCCTAGAACTTCGTCACGTCGGAGTATGCGATTATGATCGTCCGAATGACGATCGTTTCAAACAACACATAAACGAAGTGTGCTTGGTTCGCTCTGAACTTGTCCGCCGCCAAGTAGAGATTACTCCTCGCATCGATCTTCTGTCGAAGGAAACATCATGGAAGATGGGAGACTTGCTTGAAGATTGTTTGGCGTATCCGAAAAGACGGCCATACGCAAAAGACCTCGACGGTATCCGAAAAGCTTTGCGATGTCATATGTGTCGCAAAGCTGAACGAACGCCGGACGCAAAATTGTTTTGGTTTTGCGAATCGTGTATGAAGCGGGTTGTTTCAGTTCTGCAGAAGCGAATTCCTTGTCAAGGCATTGTTATTTTCCGAAGTTACACTCCGGATAGTCGTTGTTCTCATGCGGATAATGACACGCCTTTGGCATCTGAATGGTATATCGAACAATTTTACGGCGTTTGTGAGAAATGCGTCCTAGATGAAATTGAAAGACGAAAAACCTTACCGCCAGTTTAACAATTTGAATGAATTTTTCCCATCATTCATTCGCCCGCTCGCGCCTTACACGCCAATGTTCCGGATGAGTTGTCGAGTTTGGAATTTATTTCTTGGCTTGAGCGATCGAAGCAATTCAAGCATGGCGGCGATTGGCCGTAATTATTTCCATTCCCTGAAAAAAATTATGCTGGCTCTTGCTGGCTGATGCAGTGAAACGAGCCGAGTCCCCAAATCAATTCCGTTGAATCGATTCCGACGACACGTCGATCGGGAAATTCCTTCTGCAAAATTTCCAACGCTTTCGGGTCATTCCTGTGACGATAGGTCGGCACTAGAACAATTTGGTTTGCGATATAAAAATTCGCGTAGCTGGCGGGAAGACGCTGATCTCCATGTTCGACCACTCCGCACGTCGGAATTTCCACAATGCGCAGCGGACGATTTTTTTCGTCGCGCATTTCCTGGAGGCGTTTCAAATTTTCCTGCAGGATTTCGTAATTTTCGTCGCTCGAATCTTCTTCGACAATCGTCACGACGGTCGTCGGATTTACAAACCGGCTCAAGTCATCGATGTGGCCGTCGGTATCGTCGCCGACGATTCCATCGCCGAGCCAGAGGACATTCGTGACGCCGAGATAATCGCAAAGATATTTCTCAATCTCAGATTTGCTCAAGTGCGGATTGCGGTTCGGATTGAGCAAACAACTTTCAGTCGTCAGCAAACTGCCGCAACCATTCACGTCGATAGACCCGCCTTCCATCACGATGCCCGGCGAAAAAAGCGGAAGGCCGCGCAGTTGGGCGACGTGTTGCGGGATGGCGTCGTCCAAATCAAACGGCGGATATTTTCCTCCCCACGCGTTGTAACCCCAATCGACGATGGCGCGTTCGTGTTTTCCATTTTTGTCGCGCACTAAAAAAATGGGGCCGTGATCGCGGCACCACGGCTCATAAGCGGGGAAATGGTGAAAATGAATTCGGTCGAGCGGAACTTTTTCTGTACGCAAAAATTCGCGTGCTTCGTTTTCCAGGTCGGCATTCCAAACGTTGATGTTGACCTCTTCGACTCGAACCAATTCGCGAATCAGCTGCGCATAAACGGGCAAAACAGCTTCATACTTATCTGGAAAACTGATTCCTTCGCGACGCGGCCAGGTGAACCACGTCGCCGCATGCGGTTCCCATTCGGCGGGCATTCTGTAACCAAGCTCGGAGGGAAGTTTTGAATTTTGAGTTTTGAATTTTGAGTTGCTCAAATGTTTTTGAAATTTAATTTGCGGGAAAATTATTGAAGCCAAAGTCCGAACTTAACCACAACGATTCAGTCGGACTAAAAGTCGCACCGTGGCGAAGTCGCCCTCCACCTCGGAGCGGGGGGGGGGGGTCCCGCGCCAGGGGGACGGGGGGGCCGCCCAACCCAGGGAAAAAACGGCCCACCAAGCGGACCAGATCAACACGCAAGGGGGGCG
>JBBQRQ010000131.1:0-10665 GCA_038214755.1 Verrucomicrobiota bacterium | reverse complement strand
GTGGCGAAAGCCTTGCGTTCGCTCGGACATCACGTCCGCGAACTTGATCCGGTCGAAACGATCTGGTCGTTGCCTGGAGAAACAGACGTTGTTTTTCTCGCGTTGCACGGAACCTTCGGCGAAGACGGCACGATTCAGGAGCAACTGGAAAACCTTCGCGTGCCGTACACCGGCTGCGGTCCTGAAGCCAGCCGCATCGCGTTCAACAAAGTTTTGACCAAACAGCGTTGTTTAGCAGCGGGCGTTCCGACGGCGAAATTTGAAGTGTTCGAATCCGCCGAATCCAGTTGGCCGATGGGCTGGCAACCGCCGGTGGTTTTAAAACCAGTGCGGCAAGGTTCCAGCGTCGGATTGCAATTTGTGGATCGGGTCGAGAACTGGCAGACGGCTTTGGCCGAGGCTTTGCGATTTGATTCGCAAGTTTTGATGGAAGAAAAAATTGTCGGGCGCGAAACGACGGTGGGAATTCTTGACGAGAAACCGCTGCCGGTCGTCGAGGTGAGAGTCAAACACGGCGAGTTCGATTACAAAAATAAATACACGCCCGGCGCGAGTGAACATTTTTGTCCGGCGGATTTTGATGAGGCCACAACGAAGAAAATTCAAGACGCGGCTCTCGGCGCTTTCAAGGCTATTGGCGGTCGCGATTATGCGCGAGTGGATGTGATGGTGCGTCCCGCGCAAGGCGGGAGCGAACCCATCGTGCTCGAAGTCAACACGCTGCCGGGCATGACTGAATTGAGTTTGTTCCCCGTGGCGGCGGAGGAGGCGGGAATTAGTTACGAGCAACTTTGTCAGACGATGATTGATCTCGCGCTGCGGCGAAAAAATAAAATGTAGCGTCTGGCGTGTCGCCGATTCGGCCACCGGCCGAACGCTACAGAAATAAAATGTGGTTTAAAAGAAAACAAAAAAACCGGCGGTTTGACCGTCCCGACTTGCTCAACGTCAAATTACGTTCGAGCCAAACCCGGGCCGCGCGCTTTCGTTGGGCTGGCCTGGGTTTGAGCGTCACCTTTGCGCTCGTGGTCGTTCTGTTTGTGCTCTGGCGCGGCGGTGAGTGGGCGCTCGACTGTCTGGTGTATAAGAACGACGCGTTCGCCATTCAGCAGATCGAAGTGCAAACCGACGGAGTGATCGCGCCGGAAAATATTCGCCGTTGGTCGCTGGTGAATCCGCGCGATAATTTGCTCACGCTCGACTTGGCGCGCATCAAGCGGGACCTCGAATTAGTCCCGTGGATTCAATCCGCCACGATTGAGCGCGTGTTGCCACGGACGTTGCGCTTGCAGATTACGGAACGCGAGCCAGTGGCCAAAGTCATCACGACGCAAAGTAATTCTCGCGGTGATTACGAGCAGGTGATTTATCAACTCGACGAAACTGGCTACGTCATGTTGCCCCTCGATCCCCGGCTTCGCATCGCGCCACCCACAATCCAGAATGATTCGTTGCCGATTATTTCCGGCCTCAATGCCGCCGAGTTGCGTCCCGGTCGGCGCGTCGAATCGGTGCAGGTCCGCGCCGCGCTGAAATTAATCACGGCGTTTGATCGGTCGCCCATGGTGGGTTTGGCGGAATTGGAACGCATCAACGTTGCCATCCCCGAAGTGCTCGAAGCCATTACCAGCCACGCGAGCCAAATTACTTTTTCGCTCAACGGCTTCGAGGCGCAACTGAATCGATGGCGTTTGATTTTCGACCAATATCAAAAACTCGGGCGCGCCATTGCCACGCTTGACCTCTCCATTGCCAACAATGTTCCGCTCCGATTTGTCGAAGCCAGTCCGGTCCCGCTTCCCGCAAAAGCAGTCAAACCTTCACGCCACAGGAAAAAAAATGTTTGAGTCATCCAACATCATCGTCGGTTTGGAAATCGGCACGTCCAAAGTTTGCGCCGTGGTCGGCGAACTCAATTCCGCCGGCGTGTTGAACATCATCGGCATCGGCCAATCGCGTTCGCGCGGTGTGCGGAAAGGAGAAATCTCCGACGCCAGCGCCGCCGAGGAAGATGTGCGCAACGCCATCGTCGAAGCCGAGCACATGTCCAACGCCGAGATTCGCAGCGTGTATCTGGGCGTGACCGGCCACCACGTTCGCGGCTTCAACAATCGCGGTGTTCACCCCGTCGTCTCCGCCGATCGCGAGATCACCGAGGACGACGTGCAAGACGTGATCAAGAATGCGAAGGCGATAAATCTGCCGACGGAAAATAATGTCGTCCACGCCATCCGCCAACATTTCCACGTCGATGGGCAGGATGGAATTTTAAATCCCGTCGGCATGTGCGGCGCGCGCGTCGAGGTGGATGTCCACGTCATTCACGGAAATATCAATCGCCTGCAAAATCCGATTCGCGTCGTGAGCGGGTTGCAATTGGAAATTGAAACCATTGTCTTCAACGGCATGGCTTCCTCCCTCGCGTTGCTGACCAATGAGCAAAAAGAATTGGGCGCCCTCGTCATCGATTTTGGCGGCGGCACGACCGAATACGTCGTCTATTGCGATGGAATTATAAAACACACCGGCGTTCTCGCGCTGGGCGGCGATCATGTCTCACACGATCTGGCCATTGGTTTGAGAATCCCGATGGGCCGCGCCGAACAACTGAAAATCGAGCACGGCTCGGCGCTGTTCGATGCGAGCCTGCATGGAAAAACCATCACGCTCTCCGGCGAGTTTGGGCAATCGGGCAAAACAATTAATCTCGAACATCTCCGCCAGATCATGACGTTGCGTCTGGAGGAAATTTTTCAAATCATCGAGCAGGATTTGGCGAAGGTGGGTTTGCTCGATTATGTTCGCGCCGGAATTTTTATTTGCGGCGGCGGAGCGCGTGTTCCGGGAATTCAAAAGCTCGCCGAAAAAATCTTTCAATTGCCCGCCTCCCTCGGAAAAGCCAATTCGATCAACGGCTTGACCTCCGCGCTCGATCAACCCGAATTCGCCACGGCCATCGGTTTGACCAGGTTCGGTTCGCTCCAGCAAAAACGAAGAGACCGCAACGGATTTATTTTCAACGGAATAAAAGCCATGAAAGAAATGCTTCAGAAATAATTTCCTGATCTTATGAAAACTTTGCCTGACTCAACGTTGACCGGAAAAATCTCCATCAAAATTTTTGGCGTGGGCGGCGCGGGCTGCAACGCGTTGAGCGCTCTCGCGAAGCCTTCTGCCGCCCGGCCCAAAACAATTGCCTTGAACACCGACTCGCAATGTTTGGCAAGTTGCCTGGCTGATGAAAAACTTTGTCTCGGCGCAAAAATTACCTACGGCATGGGCACTGGGGGCGATTCTGAATTGGGCCGCTTCGTCGCGGAAAATGAAATCGAACATCTGAAAGAATTTTGCGAAGGCGCGAATGTTGTCTTCATTCTCGCTGGACTCGGCGGCGGGACGGGCACCGCGGCCAGTTGCGTGTTGGCGCAGGCGGCCAAAGATTCAGGCGCGTTCGTTCTTGGAATCGTGACCATGCCGTTTGAATTCGAAGGACGCCGCCGCGCGCGCCAGGCACAACTTGGATTGCAACAACTACGCTCAGTGGCGGATGCGGTGATTTGTTTTCCGAACGAAAAACTTTTCAAAGTGGTGAACGAAAAAGACACCGTGACGGACGCGTTCAAAATGGCGAACGAATTTTTGGCGGAGGGAGTTGTCGGCATTTCGCGCCTGCTGACCCAAACTGGTTTGATCAATGTCGATTTCGCCGACGTTTGTTCCGTCACGCGCAGCCTGAATTCCGAAAGCTCTTTCGTCACCGTGGAAGCGGGCGGAAAAGACCGCGCGCAACAAATCGTCGAAAAACTTTCCACGCATCCGCTGCTCGAAGATGGCGAACTATTAGAAAATTCAGACGCGTTGCTCGTCAACCTGACGGGCGGCCCCGATCTGACCATGGCCGAAGTGACCCGCCTGATGAAAGAGATCAGCGGGCGTTGCGAAAAGAGCCGCATCATTTTTGGCGCGCTGATCGAGGAAACGTTTGCCGACCGATTGTCGGTGACGCTGGTTGCCTCTGGAAAATCGCTGGGTGAGGGAAAAATAGTTTCACAGATGAAAACAACGCGGCCCACTAGCGCCCCGGCTGATGAATCTGAAACCGATGAACAATTAGTTGATGCGTCTTCAACGTCGCGGCCCGCGTCGCGAATCGTCCCGCCCGCTCCCGAAATCACCGAGGAAAAAAAAGAACAATTGTTCACCAAACAAACCGGTTCGCGTCAGAAGAAAAGCCGCTCACGATTCAGCCAAAATGAATTGCCCCTGGAAATTATTTCCAAAGGCCGTTTCGAAAAAAGTGAGCCGACCATTCATCGCGGAGAAGATTTGGATTTGCCCACCTACATCCGTCGCGGTATCGCGTTGAACTGAAGTCGGCATCGCGGCGGCGGCGGGTAGCATCTGCCTCCGGCGGGTGCGAAATGACTTGGAGCGGCGTCAATTTCTCCAAGAGGAAACGAGGAGTCTTCACGCACCCGCCAGAGGCAGATGCTACCCGGCTGTAGCGGCCGCCATTTTTTAATTTTCAAATGCGGCGGTCCCAGACGCGCCGTTACAAACACGCGGAAAATTTCAAAACGTTCGCGTTTTTATTCTCTCCAATTATATTGCGCATCCAATGACCGGAAACAAAACACGCGTGCTTTGCGGGATGAGCGGAGGAGTCGATTCCTCGGCAACAGCCGCGCTTTTGTTGCAGCAGGGCTACGACGTGGTTGGAGTGACGCTGAAACTCTGGCCGCAGGATTGCGTGTCGCGCGCGGAGGACAAATGCTGCGGCCCGCAAGCGGTGATGGATGCGCGCAGCGTTTGTTACAAGTTGGGAATTCCGTATTACCTGATCGACGAAGCGGCGGAGTTTCAAAACAAAGTCATTCAATATTTCGCGGATGAATATCGCGCAGGCCGCACGCCAAATCCATGCGTGATGTGCAATCAGAATCTAAAATTTGGCACGCTGATCACACGGGCAAAACAACTCGGCGCGGAGAAAATTGCGACCGGCCATTTTGCGCGCGTCGAGACAACCGCAGACGGACGAACGCTGTTGAAGAAAGGTCGCGATTCACGCAAAGACCAAAGTTATTTTCTCTTTTCACTGCGCCAGGATCAACTCGCGTTCTCCATGTTTCCACTCGGAGAAAAAACAAAAGCCGATACGCGGGAAGTTGCGCGTGAATGCCAGCTCAAGACCGCAGACAAAGAGGAGAGCATGGAAATTTGTTTCGTGCCGGACAACAATTACGGTGGATTTTTGCAGCAGGCGAAGTTGATTGAAAAACATTCCGGCGACATCGTGGACACGTCCGGAAAGAAATTGGGCGAACACGATGGAATTGAGTTTTACACCATCGGGCAAAGAAAAGGTTTAGGCATTTCATCGGCGAAACCGCTTTACGTGATTGAACTGGATGCGGCAAATAATCGCGTGATCGTCGGCGACGATGCGATGTTGGATCGCGACGAATTCCTGGTGGAACGTTGCAATTGGATTCCATTTGAAAATCCGCCGGAGCAGATCGAGGCGGACGCGAAGATTCGTTACAACCATCCTGGAACGAGGGCGACTATTTTCTCAATGCCGAATGGCTGCGCGAAAGTAAAATTGCACACGCCGCAACGCGCGATCACTCCGGGACAGGCGTGTGTTTTTTATCAGGACGATCTGGTCTTAGGCGGCGGTTGGATCACGCGCTAAGCCGTAACCATGCAGGAGCGACGGGTAGGAAGTTCGCCGGGCGAGCTTCGTGGGTTTTGAGCGGATGGGTTTCATGCGAGTTGAAATGTTTTGTGTGAATTTCCGAATCGCTGATTTGGAAATCAAGTTTTTCCTCCGAACAACGCGGTGATTTTTTCTTGAACCTGCTTGTCCATCTTGATTAACGGCGGCCACGCGCGTTTGAAGCCTTCGCCGGGGAGTTTCTTCGTCGCGTCAATGCCGAGTTTGCTGCCGCTGGCGATTTCGCTGGTGGCGTGATCGAGCACGTCGGACGGGCCTTTGGTGAAAATGCTGTCGTGTTGCTCTTCGACGTGCCCACGGGACAAAACGCCCAGCGCGAACGGCTGCGACGCTACTTGCGCGACAAAGGCTTCGGCTACCTGCAAAACAGCGTGTGGATTACGCCCGATCCACTGACGGAGGAACGGCAGATTCTCGGCGGCGGCAAGATCAATGTGGAATCGCTTATCCTGCTGGAGGCGCGACCGTGCGCGGGGGAATCGGACGCGGAAATCGTCGCGGGCGCGTGGGACTTCGAGCGCATCAACCGCCGCTATGCCCGGCATCTGATTCGTCGTAGCGGCGTCTCGGGAGAGCGCCGCCGTTTTTGATGTCGGCGACCCAGCGGTCGAGCGACCAGGTGGAGCACCCCAGGTCCCGACAGACTTCGCGCAGGGTGCGTCCCGACTGGACCAACGCGACGGCATTTTGTTTAAACTCGGCATCATAACGACGCGAGAATTTGCTTTTTGTTTCCATAGCTTCTTCTTTCTACACCCCAGAAGCCCTCTCCACAAAATCGAAGTAACATCACACCGACCCGCTCATCTGCCCCAACTGCCAGCACCCCATGCGCGTCATCGCCGTGATTGACCAGCGCGCCGTGGTGGAAAAAATCCTGCGGCATCTCAGCCTGTGGAACGGCACGCCATTGCAGGCCCCGGCCCGCGCCCCGCCGGACGCGGACCCCGGGCCGTGGATCCGCGAGCCATGCGACGACGTGGACCCCATGCCCGACTACGAAAACGTCCTGACGGACTGAGGACAGAGCGACTGCTCAACGCCATTTTCCGCCGAACCTAACGGCGGTGAACCGGTGGGGTGTGCCCCAGAGCAGCCGCCGCCAGGCCAATTTGCCGCGACAACCGTGCCCGGTCGCGGGCTTCGGCCCGGAAACCCGAGCGGATCCGCTTGCGCGCCAACAAATCTGCAAAAAAGGGCTTGTCTCCGGCGAAAACCGGCGTAATCTCGCCGTTAATGAACCCGACGCAAAAGCAATTCTCCCTGAACCGCGAAGCGTCCAGAAAGCAAATTCCTATCAGTCGCAAAATGTTTTCAGGGCTGCGACCAAACCCGCTGAAGTTGAACCGCGAAGCGTCCAGAAAGCAAATTCCTATCAGTTGAAGTTGAACCGCGAAGCGTCCAGAAAGCAAATTCCTATCAGTAGTATTTCAAAGCCGTGAGCGCTTCTGAGATTCTGCAAAAAGTTGTCGCGCTCCCGCTTTCAGAATGGAACTACAAGCAGGATGCCGCCTCGCGGCACCTCGGTCCCATGGCGCAGGATTTCTACGCCGCGTTTGGAGTAGGGCCGGATGACAAACACACTACTACCGTGGATGAAAGCGGCGTGGCGCTGGCGGCGATTCAAGGGTTGAATGAGAAAGTGGACGAGTTGAAGAAAGAACTTAACCATAGAGACACAGAGAACGCGGAGTTGAAGCAGCGGCTCGAAGCACTTGAGAAGATCATCCGCACTCAAAAATCAAATTAAGGAACCCAACCATGAAAACCAAACTCAGCCTCATTCAGCGCGCCGCAGTTCTGTTGCTGCTCTCAACTCTCCACCCTCAACTCTCAACCTGCTTTGCCCAAGGGACCGCCTTCACGTATCAAGGCCGGTTGAACGACGGCGCGAACCCGGCCAGCGGTCTCTACGATTTACGTTTCGCGCTGTACAACGCGGCCACGAACGGTGGCCAGACGGCGGGATTTCTCACCCTCGCCCCGACGGCGGTGAGCAACGGACTGTTCACCGTCACACTCGACTTTGGCGCGGAGCCGTTCGACGGCAGTGCGCGCTGGCTGGAAATCAGCGTGCGCTCCAACGGAGTCGCCACGGCCTACGCGATTCTTAGTCCGCGTCAACCACTGACCGTCACGCCGTATGCCATTACGGCGGCGAATGTGAGCGGAAATCTGCCCGCCAGCCAGATCAGCGGCGCGCTGGCGCTGGCGCAACTGCCCGGCGCGGTGGTGACGAACAACCAGAGCGGGGTGAACCTGACCGGTTCCTTTTTCGGCAACGGCGCGGGCGTGACCAATGTGAACCTGGCCACCCTCAATTCCAGGGGCGCGATCACCGTGAATTCCAACCTCTTCACCTTGGCCTCCTCGCCGTCTGTGGGGAGTCTCCCCTACTCGGTCACGTCCGCCGATGTGAATGGGGATGGCCGCATTGATTTAATCAGCGCCAACCTCGTTGCCAGCACGCTCTCGGTGCTGACCAATAACGGGAACGGAGGTTTCACGCTATCCACCACGCTGGCTGTGGGGAATAGCCCCTACTCGGTCACGTCCGCCGATGTGAATGGGGATGGCCGCATCGATTTAATCAGCGCGAATCAGTTTGCCAACACGCTCTCGGTGCTGACCAATAATGGGAGCGGAGGTTTCACGTTGAGTTCCTCGCCGGCCGTGGGGACTAATCCCAGATCAGTCACGGTCGCCGATGTCAATGGGGATGGCCGCATCGATTTAATCAGCGCGAACGCCAATGCCGCCACGCTCTCGGTGCTGACCAATAACGGGAGCGGAGGTTTCACGCTGAGTTCCTCGCCGGCCGTGGGGAATACCCCCAACTCGGTCACGGCCGCCGATGTCAATGGGGATGGCCGCACCGATTTAATCAGCGCGAATTCCAATGCCGACACGCTCTCAGTGCTGACCAATAACGGGAGCGGAGGTTTCACTCTGGCCTCCTCGCCGATCGTGGGGAATACCCCCCTCGCGGTCACGGCCGCCGATGTCAATGGGGATGGCCGCATCGATTTAATCAGCGCGAACGTCAACGCCGCCACGCTCTCGGTGCTGACCAATAACGGAAGCGGGGGTTTCACTCTGGCCTCCTCGCCGACCGTGGGGTTCGGTCCCAGATCGGTCACGGCCGCGGATGTCAATGGGGATGGCCGCATCGATTTAATCAGTGCGAATCTCAATGCCAACACTCTCTCGGTGTTGATCAATAACGAAAGCGGTGTTTTCACGTTGGCCTCCTCACCGACCGTGGGGTTGGGTCCCAGATCGGTCACGGCCGCTGATGTCAATGGGGATGGCCGCGTCGATTTAATCAGCGCGAACGGCAATGCCGCCACGTTTTCGGTGCTGGTGCAGAATCCTCCGTTCAACTTTCTGGGCAACTTCACCGGCGATGGCGGCGGTATGTCCGGTCTTAATGCCACCAACCTGACTGGTTCAGTGCCGATCTCCTCGCTGACTTCTGTTCCGGCGGGCAGTTTGACTGGCACCGTGGCCGACGCTCGTCTTTCGGCAAACGTCGCGTTGCGCGATGCCAGCCAGACCTTCACCGGCACCAATATTTTCAACGCCGCCATCGGCATTGGTTCCGCGCAACCGCTAGCTCGTCTGGAAATTCTTTCCGGTGGAGAAAGCAACGGTAACAATGATGAAAAAGCTTTGGCCCTGGCCTATCACGGTGGCGGCTTTCGCCATTGGGTGCGCACCCGGCACAACACGGCGACGAATGACAACGCCATAGATTTCTTCGTCAACACGTCCGCCACCGCGGTCGGCTCGACGGCGCCGGGAGTCGGCAGCGCTCTGGTGATGAGCCTGAATGGCGGCAAGGTGGGCATCGGCACGGCTTCCCCCACCAATCAGTTGCACGTCATCGGCGGGGCGACCTTCACCAGCGGCAGCGGCGGCGCGAACCAGAGCGTGATCTGGACGCTCGGCAGCGCGAGTTGGAGCTTCACCAGCGACCGGCAGAGCAAGGAGCGCATTACGCCCATCGACCCGCGGGCGGTGCTGGAAAAAATGGCGCGCGTGCCCATCGCCGAATGGAGTTACATCGGCTTCGCGCAACGCCACCTCGGCCCGATGGCGCAGGATTTCCATGCGCAGTTCCCGCTCAACGCCGACGACAAATCCCTGAACGACGCCGACCTGCACGGCGTGGCGCTGGCGGCGATTCAGGGATTGAACCAAAAATTGGAGGAGCAATTGAAGTCAAAGGAGACAGAAATTGAAACGCTCAAAAAAAGATTGGAAAAACTGGAAAAAGTATTGGAACAACCCACGTCCAGGCACTAGAATCAAGACAGACAAGCATGAAACACCTTCAACTTATTTTCGTGGTTTTGGGACTGAGCCTCGGAGCGGTTCTTCCGCTGAAGGCGCAGAGCTACTCCATTGATTGGTTCAGCATCAACGGCGGCGGAGGCACGAGCACGGGTGGAGGTTACTCAGTGAGCGGAACCATCGGCCAACCCGACGCGGGCTCCATGAGTGGAGGCAACTTTATTCTGGATGGCGGTTTTTGGGGCATCATTGCTGCCGTGCAAACTCCCGGGTCACCGGTATTGAAAGTGACACTCTCCAACAATTTTGTGATCGTTTCCTGGCCCGACAGCGCATCGGGTTTTCAACTACAGAACAATAACGATCTCACCGTGACCAACGGGTGGTCGAACGTTCCAGAGAATTTCGCCACCAATGGCGGGCGAGTGTTACTGACCCTCCCCTCACCCACGGGAAATAATTTTTATCGCTTAAGAAAACCTTGAGCCTAAAGGGGTCAGTTCTTGATATTGACATATAAGGCGGCGTTGGGCACTCTCCCGGCATGGCGCGCAAGTTGAGAGTCGAGTATCCGGGGGCGGTTTATCATGTGATGAATCGCGGTGACCGGCGCGAACCGATCTTCAAGG
>JBBQRQ010000130.1:0-11303 GCA_038214755.1 Verrucomicrobiota bacterium | reverse complement strand
GAAAAACCAAACGCCCTCACCCCGGCCCTCTCCCATCCGATGGGAGAGGGAGAATCGTATTCAGCCAAAGAACGGTTGGACGTCCCGCTTTCAACATCCGCCTCTGGTTTGGTTGGTGAGGGAGAATCAACTCTAGCGAATCAGAAATCCGAGCGCACTGATTTGGTGGCGCAAGGTGATTTGACAGCGGGTGGGAATTTGACCACAGACGGGAATTTAAGGACGGGCGGCGAACGATTCTCCCTCGCCCCTTCGGAAGGGGAGAGGGCCGGGGTGAGGGGTTTCGCGCGCCTGCAATCCCGCTACTCTCAATTCCTCCAACAAACCGTCCGCGTCCGCTGGCTCGTTTTATTCGTTTATCTTTTTCTCGCGGCTGTCGTGATTTGGATTTTTGGCAAACAACTCGGCACCGAAATTTTTCCAAAAGTTGACGCCGGCCAACTTTCCGTTCGCCTTCGCGCGGCCACCGGAACTCGCGTCGAGAAAACCGAAGCCTTCGCGCTGCAAACGCTCGAACTCATCAAGAACGAAGTCGGGTCGAACCACGTCGCCATCACTCTCGCATTCGTCGGCGTTCATGCGCCGAGTTACCCGGTCAACCTGATTCACCTCTGGAACAGCGGCCCGGAAGAAGCGGTGCTGCAAGTGCAATTGAAACACGACGCGCCGGTTAGAATCGAAAAGTTGAAGGAGCGGATGCGCCAGATTTTTTCCGAGCAAATGCCCGATGTGAAATTTTCTTTCGAGCCAAGCGACATCGTCAGCCGCGTGATGAGCTTCGGTTCCCCAACACCGATTGAAGTCGCCGTCGCCGGGCCGAACCTCGTCGCCAGCCGCGAATACGCGGAAAAAATTCGCGAGAAACTTTTGAAAATCTCTGCGCTGCGCGACCTTCAGTTTGGCCAGGCGCTTGATTATCCGACGGTGGATGTGGCCATCAATCGCGAGCGTGCCGGATTGATGGGCGTGAAAGTTTCGGACGCGACCCGTTCTCTCGTGGCCGCGACCGCTTCGAGTCGTTTTACAATTCCGAATTATTGGGCCGACGCCAACAGCGGCGTCAGTTACAATCTGCAAGTCCAGATTCCAACGGCGAAAATGAATTCGCTCGAAGAAATCAAAAATGTTCCTATCTCGAATAAAGATGGAAAATCCACATTGCTGCGCAACATCGCGAACGTCAGCGAAGGAACCGCTGTCGGCGAGTATGACCGATACAACATGCAACGATTGATCACGTTGACCGCAAATATTTCCGGCGCGGACCTCGGAACCGTGTCGAAACAAATCGAAAAAGTTTTGCGCGACGTGGGCGATCCGCCGGCAAAAACCACGGTGAATCTGCGCGGGCAAATCGTGCCGATGAACCAGATGCTTGATGGATTGAAGACGGGCTTGCTGCTCGCGGTGGTGATTATTTTTCTTTTGCTCGCCGCCAATTTCCAATCGCTGCGTCTCTCGCTCGTGGTAGTGTCCGCAGTTCCTGCCGTGATCGCTGGCGTAACGCTGATGCTCTGGCTCACGCGAACGACATTGAACATTCAATCGTTCATGGGCGCGATCATGGCGGTCGGCGTGGCGGTGGCGAACGCGATCCTCCTCGTGACTTTTGCCGAGCGCGCCAGAGTAGGACAGGCTTCCAGCCTGTCCAAGTCCGGCGAGACGCCCGCCCTACTCTCCAGCGATGCCGCAGTCGAAGGCGCGCGCAGTCGTCTCCGCCCGATCCTCATGACCAGTTGCGCGATGATCGCGGGAATGATTCCGATGGCGCTCGGACTGGGCGACGGCGGCGAACAAACCGCGCCGCTTGGCCGCGCGGTCATCGGCGGTTTGGCGGCGGCGACTTTTGCAACGCTGTTTATTCTGCCCTCTGTTTTCGCCATCGTTTTGAAAAATCAAAAAACGAAATCTGTCTCGCTTGACCCGGATGATTCGCAGAGCGCGTATTTTATTTTTCAAAAATCTCAACCATGAAAAAAGGACGCATCTCGGCCCCACCGCCAATCAGATGTAGTGGGGCGGGCTTCCAGCCTGTCCGAGCGGGCATCTTGCCCGCGAATCCTGGGGCTGGAAGCCCCAGACGGCAGACAGGATGTCCGCCCCACTACTGTGGACGTTGTGCCACGATGCGCCCATGAAAAAAGGCAACATGACAAACTGGTTTTGGTATGCGGTTGGAGCGGCAATTCTTTACGGCCTGCATCAAATCTTCACAAAAATGGCGGCGGACAAAATCGGCGATGGACTCGGTGGATTTACGGTGGAGGCGAGCGCGGCCATTACCATTGCGTTTTATCTCGGCTGGCTCTGGTTCGCGGGAGAATGGAACCAAAAATCCAGCGGGCCGGGAATTTTCTATTCGGTGCTGACCGGGTTGTGTGTCGGAGTTGGAACTATTTTTTTCTTTTTACTTTTTCAAAAAGGCGGGCCGCTTTCCGCCGTGCCGATGATTCTGGCGGGCGGCGCGGCGCTCATGGCCGTGGTTGGAATTTTATTTTTTAAGGAACCCGCTTACTGGCAACGCTTGCTGGGAATTGCGCTTTCACTCGCCGGCCTGTTTTTGCTTCGCTACTCGCCCCATTCGTAAAAATATGCGCAAAACAATCATGGTTCAGATCGGAGCGCTGGTTTCCAATCGGCTTGGCCTCGGCGGATGGATTCAAAGCCGGTTGCAAACCGGCGCTCCGTTACGGGAGAAATTTTGTCGAAAATGCGTGGTCCTTCGACATGGCGTTACAATTATATTTTTAATCGCTCCCGTTTTCTTCGGCGTTCTTTCCGGTTGCAAGCCGAGTGAGTCTTCTCTGCCGCAAAAAATTGCGCCGCCGGTCAGCGTGAAATTGGTCGAGCCGAAGCGCGGCGAAATTCTGCGAACTATTTCTCTTCCCGCCAATGTTGTCGCCAATCAGCAAGCGACGCTCTACTCAAAAGTCACCGGCTATTTAAAAACGATTGCCGTGGACAAAGGCGATGAAGTCAAAGCCGGCGATGTGCTCGCGGAGATTGAGGTGCCCGAGCTTCTGGCTGACCTCGCCAAATACAAAGCTGAATTTGAAATTGCCGAACTGGATTTCAAACGCGCCAGCGACGCGCAAAAAAAAGCGCCCGACCTCATCGTCTCGCAGTCGGTTGATACCGTAAAATCAAAAAGCGCGATGGCCAAAGCGAATTTGGATCGCGCCGAAACGCTCATGAGTTTTTGCAAAATCAGCGCGCCGTTCTCCGGCGTGATCACGAAACGCTTTGTTGATGTTGGCGCATTTGTTCCAGCGGCAACTTCGGGCAGCGCGCCGCAAAATGCGGCGTTGCTGACCATTGCGGATTTCAAAACTGTCCGCGTCCAAGTCGCCGTGCCTGAACCGGAAGTTCCGCTCATTAAAAAAAATCTCCCGGTGAAGGTGTCCGTCGAAGAATTGCCCGGAAAAAATTTTGTGGGAAACGTCACGCGGTTTTCCCAGGCGCTGGATGACGCGAGCAAAACGATGCTCGTCGAAATTGATTTGGAAAATTCCAGCGGCGCGTTGCGTCCCGGCATGTACGCCATCGCCAAAATCGGCGTGGAAAAACATTCCAACACTTTACTATTGCCGGTCGAGGCGGTGCTCGTGGAAAAAAACGGGTCGTCTGTTTTTACCGTCGTTGATGGGAAAGCAAAAAAGGTCGCGGTGAAAACCGGTTTTAACGACGGCGTTTTCGTCGAGATGCTCGAAAATGTTTCCGAAAATGTGCCCGTGATTTTGGTTGGCAAAATGACGTTGGCCAATGGACAGCCCGTGAAAGTGGTGGAGGCGAAATGAAACTTCGGATTGACGATTTACGATTGACGATTCGCGCGGGCTTTGTAGCGCAGGTTTGCAACCTGCCGTATCGCCGATTTGCAATCGGCAAGACGGTGGAAATTCGGAAGCGGACCGGTTGTTTTCGACGCTTTGCAGGTTTTAAACCTGCGATACAGCAGATTAAAAATCTGCGCTACGTTCTCGTTCTCGCCGTCGCCTGGCTCAATCTCGCGCCGACCTTATTTGCGCAAGCCGATGTCTCGCATACAAACAAAACTGGAACGAATTTTTACACCATTGACCTGCCAACCGCGCTTCGCCTGGCCAGCGCACAAAATCTCGACATCCAAATCGCGCGGGAAAAATTAAACGAGGCCAGGGCCAATCACACCAGCGCGATGGCGCAATTTTTTCCCTGGCTTTCGCCGGGCGTAAGTTACCGAAGGCACGATAATCTCATCCAAACCGTAGAGGGAAAATTAATTGACGTTCACAAACAATCCTATGCGCCGGGCGCGACGCTCGGCGCGCAAGTGGATTTGGGCGACGCGATTTACAAATCCCTCGCTGCCAAACAGCAGGTGAATGTCGCCGAACATGCTTTCGCCGCGCAGCGGCAGGAGACAACGCGAGCGGCAGCGCAAAATTATTTCGCGCTGCTTTTTGCGCAGGCGGCGATTCGAGTGGCGGAGGAGTCGGTGCAAATTTCCACAAATTACGAAGGACAAATCCGCGAGGTGGTTTCCGCCGGACTCACTTTCAAAGGCGACGAATTGCGCGTGAAAATTCAGTCGGAGAGAAATCGACTTTCGCTGCGGCAATCTGAAGAGCAACGGCGCACGGCCGCCGCGCGTCTGGCGCAAACGCTGCATCTCGATCCTGCGGTGGAACTCGTCGCGGAAAATTCCGAGTTGATGCCGCTCACACTTTTTGCAACCAACGTTTCCCTCGGCTCGTTCCTCGCGCAGGCGAGTTCGATGAGGCCGGAATTAAAACAAAGTCGCGCTTCCATCGCCGCTGCGGAAAAGACAAAACAGGGCGCGGTTTATGGCCCGCTCATTCCATCTGTCGGCGCGCAAGTTTTTGCGGGCGGATTGGGCGGGGACAGCAGTGCTGGTCCCAGCCGATTCGGCGAGCAGGAAGATTACTTCGTCGGCGTGAGTTGGAAAATCGGGCCCGGCGGCCTGTTCGATTTCGGCAGAACGCGCGCGGCGGAATCCCGTTTGAAGACAGTTGAACTGTCCGCCACAAAAATGGATGACGAAATTTGGCGGCAGGTGGTTGAGGCGTTTGTCCGAGTCGAGTCGTTGCGCGACCAGATCGCCTCGGCCAAAAAAATTCTCACCAGCGCGGAAGAAAGTTTGCGTCTCGCTGGATTGCGCAGGGAATTTGCCGTGGGAGTTGTCTTGGAAAATATCCAGGCCGAACAGGATTTGACCCGGGCGCGTTTTGATTATTTGAAAGCCATCGCCGATTACAATTCCGCGCAATACGCTCTGAGCTTCGCCGTCGGCCAGTTGTAAGACATTGGGCGGAAATCCGAAATCCGAATCCCCGAAATCCGAAAGAAGGCCGAAATCCGAACGCCGAAAACGACTGCCGGTCAGCGCCCCGAAAAGCACTTTGCGGCCAGCCCAGCTCCGCACCACTTTCAGCCTTCGCGCTTCGGATTTCTTTCGGATCTCGGATTTTGGAATTCGGGATTTGTTGGACGCCCTCGTTGGCTTTTGACTTGTGTCGCCAAATAGCTCGCCTAAGGTTTCGCGAATCGGGCCACAAAATAAATTGTTATGTTTTCCCTCCAAAAACTACTCGGCCAAGAAGATAAATTTTTTGATTTGTTGGAAGCCAGCGCCGAGGAAGGCCGGGCCAGTGTGCAGGCGTTGCTCAAGCTGGTGCAAAGCGCGGCGGAAGCGCGCACCTTGAATGAGTTTGTCGTCTCGCGGCAAAAAGAAAAACGGATCGCCGATCAAATCAGCGAAGCCGTGGCCACCACGTTCGTGACCGCGCTGGAGCGGGAGGACATCGAAGCGCTTTCCTTCGCGCTTTATCGAATTCCGAAGACGGTCGAAAAAGTGGGCGAACGGATTGTCATTGCGCCCCAATTTTTGCGCGGAGTGGAAATCTCCCGGCAACTGGCGATGATGGAAAAATCCACCGACACCCTTTTGTTGATGATCCGGGAATTGAGGCGCGGAGTGAATCCCGAAAAAATTCGCGCGCACAACGATCAACTTCAAGCCATCGAAAGTGAGGCGGACGAATTGGTTTTGGATTTGTTGCGCGATTTATATTCCGGCAAGCACGAGCCGCTGAAGGCAATTTTTCTCAAAGAATTTTACGACCTGATGGAAAAGGTCACCGACCGCTGTCGAGACGCCGGCAACGTCATCAATCACATCGTGCTCAAAAATTCCTGACCCGGCATGACGCTGATTTTCATTGTGGTCCTGGTCGCGCTGGCCTTTGAGTACATCAACGGCTTCCACGACACGGCGAATTCCATCGCGACAGTGGTGTCCACAAAAGTTTTGACTCCGCGCATGGCGATCGGTTTGGCGGCGGTCACGAATCTGGTCGGCGCGATGTGGGGCACGGCGGTGGCGAAAACAATTTCCTCCGGCCTCGTCGATACGAAAATTTTTTCACTGACCAGCGAAGCGTTAATCTGCGCGCTGCTCGGCGCCATCGTTTGGAATCTTTTGACGTGGTGGGTTGGTTTGCCGTCCAGTTCCAGCCACGCGCTAATCGGCGGCTTGTGCGGAGCCGCGTTCGCTGCGGCGAAAAATAATTGGCGCGTGATTATCTGGTCACAGCCCGATGCGCAACACTGGTTCAAAGGCAAAGGACTTTTATGGAAAGTGATCGTGCCGATGGTCACGTCGCCGTTCCTCGGATTTGTTCTCGGCTTTATCATCATGGCAATTTTATACATCGGCTTGCAACGGCTTCGACCTCTGACGATCAATCATGTTTTCGGAAAGCTGCAAATTTTCAGCGCCGCGGGAATGGGTTTTATGCATGGCACGAACGACGCGCAAAAAACCATGGGCATCATCGCGCTCGCTTTGTTGACCGCAACGAAAACGGGCGCGTTCGAACATTTGCCGGCTTGGCTCTCGTTTCTGCACACGCCCGAACCGGCCAAAGGAAAAGATTTGGATATCGCCCTGTGGATCAAAATCACTTGCGCCGTCGTGATGTGCGCGGGAACTGCGGCGGGCGGATGGCGCATCATCCGAACGCTCGGCCACAAAATGGTGAAGCTGCAACCGATCAACGGTTTCGCCGCTGAGACGAGTTCCGCCGTGGTTATTTTTCTGGCGACCCATTTGGGAATTCCTGTTTCCACCACTCACAACATTTCCGCCTCGATCATGGGAGTCGGCGCGGCCAAACGTTTTGGCGCGCTGAATTTGTCCGTGATTGAGAAAATGATTTGGACCTGGATTTTGACGATTCCGATTTGCGGGTCGATTTCCTACGGGCTGGTCCGGCTTTTGGAAATGTTCCACTTGATGAAATAGCGGCGAGGGCGAGCGTCCCAAAGTAGCGCAGGATTGCATCCTGCCGTATCGCAGGTTTTCAACCTGCGAAGAACCGCCAGGCCCAGAGACTTTCGAAAAACTACAGACTTTCTCTGGTTGCGACGTTCAGCCGGTTTCAAACCGGCGATACAGCAGGATACAATCCTGCGCTACGTCATCGCCGCTTGCCTCACCGCCTGCGCCTACCGCCGCGTTGACATCGGTTCATAACCGGCAAATTATTTTCCAATGAGTGAATCCTCACTGCGCGTCCTCGCCGTCATCGGCAGCCTGCAACGTGAATCCGTCACGCGCAAAATGATTTGTCATGTCGCGAAAAAATTGGAAACGGCGGGATGCGTGGTTGATGTGGTGGATTTCGAGCGCGAACCCTTGCCGCTCTACAATCCGGATATTTCGCACGACGCGCCCGCCTATCCACCTCTCAAAAAACGAGTCGATGACGCGGACGTTTTGCTTCTCGGCACGCCCGATTATCACGGCTCAATGAGCGGCGCGATGAAAAGTTTTCTCGACCATTTCTGGCGCGAGTTTGCTGGAAAACTTTTTGCGACCCTCGTCGCCTCGCACGAAAAAGGACTCACCGTGACTGATCAAATCCGCACCGTCGCCCGGCAATGTTACGCGTGGACTTTGCCGTATGGTGTTTCTTTTTCGGAGGACGTTGATTTGGAAAATGGAAAAATTGTTAACCCGCAATTGGAGAAACGCCTTGAGATGTTCGCGCGGGATGTCGTGGTTTACGGAAAGCTTTTGGCGCATCAACGCCGCGCCGATCTTGCAGGAACGGAGGCGGGGTTTCTGGCGCGACACAGAGAATAAAAGTGGCGGCGGGTAGCATCTGCCTCCGGCGGGGGCGAAGCCAACATCGGACATCGAATGGCGAAACTCTCTTCGCACCCGCCGGAGGCATGATACCCCTCAATAAAACACGTCGGCCTTAGACACTTTAATTCCCCGTTCGACATTCGGGTTTTTCTTTTTATTCTCGCTCCATGAACCTTCAGACCACGCCTCCGTTTACGCGGGAAGATCCGTGGCGGATTTTTCGGATCATGGCGGAGTTCGTTGAATCGTTTGAAACTCTTTCCCAAGTCGGCTCGGCTGTGACCATTTTTGGCTCGGCGCGGACGACGCCGGACAATCCGTATTATCAAAGCGCGGTGGACATCGCGAAAATTCTGGCGAAAGAAAATCTCGCGGTCATCACCGGTGGCGGGCCGGGAATTATGGAGGCGGCCAATCGCGGCGCAAGCGAAGCGAAAGGAAAATCCGTCGGACTCAATATCGAACTGCCTTTTGAACAAGCTGGAAATAAATTCGCCAACATCCCGCTGCAATTTCATTATTTTTTTTCGCGCAAAGTTTGCTTCGTCAAATATTCCATCGCCTTCATCTTCATGCCCGGTGGCTACGGGACGCTGGACGAGTTTTTTGAAGTGCTCACCCTCGTGCAGACGGGGCGCATCCCAAAATTCCCTCTGATTCTGATCGGGAGCGATTACTGGCGGGGACTGCTGGACTGGACAAAAAACATGTTGGAAAAAAATAATTTCATCAGCGTGGGCGACATGGATTTGTTCACGGTGACGGATGATCCGCAAGCCGCGGCGAATATTATTTTGGAATATAAACAACGGGTTGGCCCGCCGGCAGTTACTCCGAAAACGCTCGCGTGATTCCGTAGCCGCCGACGTGAGGAGGCGGAGCTTGGTCGCAATTCGGAATTCAGTCCGCCTCCTCGCGTCGGCGGTTGCCTCGCTCGACCAAGCGCCACTCAATCAGTAAAAGAGAAACGCTCGACCTCACCCCGGCCCTCTCCTCCGAGGAGAGGGAGAATCGTTTGCGCGTTTTTGTAAATTTGGTGCGGCCGGTTATTATCAGCTTTTTTTGCGAATGACCAGAATGCAGGAATGGCACAACGCGCATGATAATTTTCAAGATCTGTCCATGGCGGTTCCCTCTCCTCGGGGGAGAGGGTTAGGGTGAGGGCGAGCAACCTTCTCTACTGAATAATTACCACTGAGAACCGTAGCCGCCGATGTGCGGAGGCGGATTGGATTTCAGAATTGCGACGAAATCCGCCTCCTCACGTCGGCGGCTACAACGCTCTCGGAGCTTTTGTTAAATCCGTGTCCATCGGTGTTCATCCGTGGTTAAATAAATTCGATGTATCAAATCACGCGCCTGCCAAATGGATTGACCATTGCCACGACGGAAATGCCGCACATGTCGAGCGTGAGTTTGGGAATTTGGGTCGGCGTGGGCGGGCGTCACGAACCCGCCGACATCAGCGGAGTTTCCCATTTCATCGAGCATCTGCTTTTCAAAGGAACCAAGAAACGGTCCGCCGAAAGAATTTCTCAGGACGTGGAAGGAATCGGCGGTTATTTGAACGCGTTCACCTCCGAAGAAAACAGCTGCTTCTATTCCAAAGCGCGCCACGACCGTTTCGATGAATTACTTGATGTTCTCGGCGACATGTTTCTCCATTCGACTCTCGCTCCGGTTGAGATTGATCGCGAACGCAACGTCATCAAAGAAGAGATCGCGATGTATCGCGATCAACCGCAGCAATACGTCCAGGAATTGCTCAACGAAACGCTCTGGCCCGATCAACCGTTGGGCCGCTCGCTCGCCGGCACCGAACAGACTCTTGACGCCACAACACGCCAGAAAATTCTGGATTATCAAAAACAAAATTACGTCGCCTCTGCCACATTGATTACCGCCGCCGGAAAACTTCAGCACAAACAAGTGGTCGAAGCGGTGAAAAAACTGGCCAAGCATTTTCGTGTCGGCAAACGCGCGACCTTCCTTCCCGCGACCAACCGGCAGACCGAACCGCGCGCCCGCCTCTTGACGAAAAACACGGAGCAAACCCAGATCGCCCTCGGCATTCGCGGTTGTTCGCGGCATGACGAGCGCCGATTTTCGCTGCGTTTGTTGAACACGATTCTCGGCGAGAACATGAGCTCGCGCTTGTTCCAAACCGTTCGCGAAAAGCACGGGCTGGCCTACTCGATTTATAGTGCGGCGAGTTATTTCGATGACACGGGCGATCTGGTCATTTCCGCCGGGCTTGAAACCGACAAAGTTGAAAAGGCGTTGAAATTAATTTCGGTGGAGTTGAAAAATCTGGCGGAAAAAATAATTTCGCCGGGGGAACTTCGCCGCGCGCGCGATTACGTCATCGGCCAGCTCGACATGCATCTCGAAAGCACCGAGGCGCAAATGATGTGGATCGGCGAACATTTCTTGGGCTACGGAAAAATCTGGTTGCCGGACGAAGTCAAACAGCGATTAAGCGACGTGCGCGTCAGTGAAGTCCGAGCCATCGCGCGAGAACTTTTCCGACCGGAGAGATTGAATCTGGCGCTGATCAGCCCACTGAAAAAAAGTTCTGCGCTGAAACGAATTTTAGAACTTTGAAAAATGCCGCGAAGAAGATTCGCGCCACCACCGGGTAGCATCGGCCTCCGGCGGGTGCGGCTGGAAAACAATTCGATGTTCGATGTTGAATGTTTAAAATTGATCGAACAGTGAACATCTAACATTTAACATCGAATGAGGCGTCTTCGCACTCGCTTGAGGCGATGCTAACCGGTCCTAAAAGATGCGAACCTCAGGCTGTGGAGCGTCCAAGTTGCCATGGAGTTAAGTTTGAAAAGGTCGGCGGGGTGGGGATTGTCCCCACATGACAGTGATGTGCGATGAGCAAAAGAGAGTCGTGCTCCCGGCTGCCAAACCGGGGGGACCTTTTCGACGTTGAATTTTCGACCGATGGAAAGGTGATGGTGCTGGGCGTCGCGGCGCGATGAAGAAAAATTTCAAAGAAGACCTGAATGCGTTTATTCGTCGGGTAATCCACTTGATTGCCAGACAAAATTGGGCAACCTGCATCCCATGAATCTTGATCGCATCCGCGAACGCTTATCCAATGGTTTTCATCCGTTTGTTCTGGAAACTTCCGGCG
>JBBQRQ010000129.1:0-11360 GCA_038214755.1 Verrucomicrobiota bacterium | reverse complement strand
GCGCAACCGGCAGAAAAAACCGCAGCACAAAACCACCACCGACTTTTTCACCGCCATGAACGCCGAACATCATCGCTACGCCATCCGCTGCCTTCATGCCCGCCAGCCAAGCTTTCAATCATCTTCATGAATTGGCCGTGCACTCCTGTGGGCAGAGTTCATTTTCGTTTGCCATTCCCCAGCAGACTGACGAAGCTCCCTCAGCTTCAGCTTTTCGATGACTAGGACTTTTATGTTATGATGTGGACGCATCTATTTTCCTCCCTCCGGTTTCCCCTCGCATTCTTCGCATTGGCGTTGGTTCCAGCGCTCACCGCTTCCGCGCAACGAGTGACAACGCCCACCATCACGCGGATCCGTGCCGTCGGAACAAATCTCCACCTCACCGCGTCAATCCCCGCCGGGTTCACCTCGGTCACACTGGAATCAAGAGGGACCAACGAACTCGGCGCGTGGAAACCGCGTGACCTCCGCCGACTCAATCGAAACAAAGCGACGATTGTTTTTCGCGTCCGGCAATCCGCCACGCCTCAGAATTTTCGCCTCATCGCCAGCGCCTCAGATAAACTGCCCGCCAAATTTTATCGCGGAAAAAAATCTTTTGCGCGCGTGCGCAGCAAGGCCTCTCGCGTCCCCGGCGTTTTCGGCGCGGAGACGGCTCGCTCCGGTTTTGGCGACCTGAGTCTGCTCGCCGGGCAGGGCAACGGTTTGCCGCCAGTTCGCGCCGTGGTCGAATCTGACGTTTGGAAAATCAGCGGCAACCGCCTCTATTATTTCAATCAGTATCGCGGATTACAAATTCTCGACGTCAGCAATCCTGATTCGGCCTCATTGCTCGGCACCGTGAATTTTCCAGCGGCGGGCGAACAGATGTATCTGCTCGGAAATTACGTTGTTCTCCTGGCGCGAAACGATTGCGACCGCGCGGGCAACAGTGAACTGGTCGTCATTGATGTCGCCGCGACAACTCCCGCGATCGTCGCTCGCGTTTCGGTTCGCGGATCGATCGCAGAAAGCCGATTGGTGGGCAGCGCACTTTACGTGGCCTCACAGGCGCAGAACACGGTTGCTGGAAAAATAGGAGAATGGGGCACGCTCGTCTCCAGTTTTGATTTGTCGAATCCATTTGCGCCCATTGCTCGCGAAACCATTTGGCTCAACGGTTATGGCAATGTCATTTCCGCCACGGAAAATTTTTTGTTCGTCGCGGTGCAGGGTGGGGACGTTGGTTCGCAATCGCGGGTCAACCTCATTGATATATCGTCCCCGAATGGAACAATGCGTCTCGGCGGCGCGGCGGAAGTCGCCGGGCGGGTCGCCGATAAATTCAAAATTAATTTCGCAAGCGGCGTGCTCACGGTGATTTCCGAAGTTGATAGTGGGCGCGGCGGCGGCGCAGGAACGATTTTGGAAACGTTTTCACTGGCCAACATTTTAGCGCCAATCAATTGGGCGAACTTAATTTCGCGAACGGCGAACGGCTCTTTGCCACGCGCTTCGACGGCAATCGCGTTTACGCCGTGACGTTTGAGCAAGTCGATCCGCTCTGGATCATTGACTTGTCTGACCCATCACATCCCGCGATCAAAGGCAGCGTCGCAGTGCCGGGCTATTCTACTTTTATTGAACCTGTCGGAAATCGCCTCGTCACCATTGGCCAGGACAGCAGCAACGGGTGGCGCGTGGCCGTTTCATTGTTCGATGTCAGCGACGTCTCGCAACCACGGTTGTTGAGCAGAGTTTCTTGGGGCGAAAATTATTCGTGGAGCGAGGCGCTATCTGACGAAAAAGCGTTCAACGTCCTGCCCGACGCGGGTTTGATTTTATTGCCGTATCAAGGTGACTTCTCAAACGGGTACGCCTCGCGCGTGCAACTCATCGATTGGAAAAATGATTCCCTGCAACTTCGCGGCGCCATCGAACACAAACTGCAACCGCGTCGCGCCGCCCTCGCGCAGAACCGGATCATTTCTGTTTCCGGCTGGGAATTTTTAGCGGTCAATGCCGACGACCGCGATCATCCCGTCATCACCCGCGACCTGACGCTCGCGTGGCCGGTGGATCGAGTTATTCTCTCCGGCGATTATGTTCTGGAATTTGGCGCGCGCGGATTTGGCTCTGGAGAAAATGGTGTGGCCATTCGCGTGGCGCGCGCGGAGTCGCCCAACGAGATTGTCACGCAATGGTCTTTGGGCGGTCTCCCAGTTCTCGGAGCCACCGTCAAAAACGATTTGCTTTATCTGCTGCAAAGTCAGAGCAGCGGTTATCGTTTTGATCTGTCAGGAAATCCGCTCCCGGAAACCAATTCCGCTGCGCTGACCGTGATCGATCTAACAAAACTGCCCAACCTTGAAATCCTTGGCCGGACCGATGCGACGCTTTCGAATTCGTTGAGCGCGTGGAACCTCACGCCGCTCTGGGTGCGCGATGATTTGCTTGTTTGGGAAAGCGCGAATTCATTTTGGTTTTTTCCAATGTTGCTCGCCGCGCAGCCACAGGCGGCCACAGGCTTTGCTTCTTCTGAGTCGGGCACGGTGAGAACTTCCGTTTCTCCTCTTGGAATTGCAGCGAACCGTTTTTTACCGCCGTGGTTTTATGGAGGGGGCGCGGGAACAGAACTGGTTGCGTTCAACGTGAGCGACAGCGCCAACCCCAAATTCGTTTCAGAATTTAATTTAAATTCCGCCGGATGGAGCGCGCACAACGCCGCGTTCGCCACCAACGGTCTGGTCTATGTCAGCCACACCGGATTCGATGACGGGCCGCGTCACAATCTCTGGATGGAGAGTTATTACCTGGACGTGATTGATTACACCGACGCGACGAATCCGACCTTGCGCGATCCCGTGAATATTTCCGGTTCACTCGCCGGAATTTCGCACGAAGGAAATATTCTCTACACTATTTCCTCGCACGTCGCGCAGGATGATCACACTTGGATTGATGCGCTGGCCTACGACGGTGTGCGCGCCTCGCTCATCAGTTCACTGGCGCTTCCTTCCGATTGGCCGCACCCGACGCTGATTGCGGAAACCAATATTTTTCTTGGCGTGCCGGGCGCGAATTCCAGCGGCGCAATTGAAACCTGGAATTTTTCCGTCTCTGGAAAATTTATTCGCGCCAGTTCAACGAAGCTCGCCGAGGCGGCGGATTCGTTCGCGTTGTTCGGCGGACTTTTCGTCGCGCAAACCGAAAGTCATTTGCAACTGTTCGACGCTTCAAATCCATTGGCTTTAAAACTTCTCGGCAGCGGCTCGGCAGAAAATTGTTTGTGGCCCAATCTCGAACATGCCGACGGCTCGGTTGATCGCGGATTATGGTCTCCGCTGGGTGATTATGGCGTGTTGAAAGTTTCGAGATAACGAACAACTCCGTCGATTCCAATATTCTTTTCGCTGCCACCGCTCCCGCTCGCAACTCATCAAAAAAGACATTGCGGCTCCCAAGAGCATAAAGGCGATTTGATTGAGCCTCGGGATTTTGAATGGATGGACGTTTTGCCCGCCACCGATGAAACTCCGCCGCATCGTGACAAAAAACCGGAAACACTTTTGACTGTTGACGCGGATTTGGGTACTACACCGCCGGAACGATTGGCGTTGGAAGACGATTCGGGAAATGTAACTGAGACGAAATCACAATGAGCGCAATCTCCCAATCGGAATCTGACGCGCTACTGAGCGTGCCGAAATTTTTTAGAGACGATTCTCCCTTGGAATTCACGAATACAACTCCGATGGACTATGAACGAGTGTTACTTTCAGAGGATCGTCGAGAGGAGTTTTTGCTGACGATTGAACGCGGTAATCGGAAGCGCATTCGTCTCAAGTATCAAACTCGCGCGCGCAAAATCGTTATTTTGGCCCGGTTGGATTTAGACGGTCCAGCGCATAGGAACCCACCGGACTCTCCTCATCGACCAAATGAGCGCCTTCCATGCCCTCATCTTCATCTTTACCGGGAAGGTTTTGAAGATCGCATCGCATACTTGGTACCGGATGTTTCTGAATTCATTGTTTCTAACCACACAAATGGGCTGGCGTGGCTGGTGGATTTTCTAAATTTCTGCCACGTTCAGAATGTGCCACCAATCCAAACCACTCTTTGACTCATGACAACTGCCGAATGCAAGCAACTCGTTAATGGCTATATTGCGTGGCTCAAAGAAAGTTTGCGTATTGAACAAATTGACGCTGGATGCGTGGTTGCCACTCCCTTTTTGGATCGTCATAACGATGAAATAGAAATTTATGTCGAGAAGCGAGACGATCAGCTTTGGCTCACAGATGATGGATATACTTTGACCGATCTCCGTCATTCTTCAGTGGCGCTTGATACTGATAAACGGCGCGCTCATTTGCGAAGCATCCTTCAAGGTTTTGGTGTGCGTAATGAAGGAGATGAGCTTTGTGTTGCAACTACGCCCGAAGATTTTCCCCAGCGAAAACACAACCTCATTCAGGCAATTCTCGCAGTAAACGACATGTTTGTTATGGGCGAAGAATCAGTCCTGCAATTATTTAAAGAAGACGTGGAAAAGTTTCTTCGTTCGAAAGATGTTCCTCTTATCAGAGACGTAAAATTGAGTGGCTACAGCGGGTTTGATCACAAGTTCGACATGGCCGTGCCCCCGCGCGGTAACAAGCCGGAAGGAGTGGTTCAGGCGATAAATCGGCTGACGAAAGAAAGGGCAGCCAGTTTGGCTTTCATGGTTTCAGATGTTGAAAGGGAACGGGGCAAGGGACGTTTGGCTGCTTATGCATTTATTAACGATGCAGAAAATGACGTGAACTCGGAAAATCTATCCGCGCTAACCGCTTATGGCATCAAGCCAATTTTGTGGAGCAATCGCGAGAGAGAACTTGCCGCTTTCGCATCCTGAAAATCGTCATGAAATTTGACGCTTGGATTACTGTTTATCTATTCTCTGCTCACCAATGAACATCCCGCAGCACCGCAAGTCCATTGACAAACTTGACGCGCAAATCGTCAAGCTACTCAACGAGCGCACCAAGCATGTTCTGGAAATTGGCGAAATCAAACTTAAGGCCGGCGAAGAAATTTATGCGCCCCATCGCGAGCAAGCGGTCTTCAATCGACTTGGCAAAATCAATGATGGCCCCATCACCAATGATTCGCTTCGCGCCATTTACCGCGAAGTCATGTCGAGCGCTCTCTCGCTGGAAAAGTCGATGACGATTGCTTACCTCGGCCCGGAAGCCACGTTTACTCATCAGGCCGCCATTCAAAAATTTGGCGCCAGTCTTCGCTACGCCGCCCAGAAAACGATCGCGGATGTTTTCGCCGAAGTCAGCCAGCGTCGCGCGGATTACGGGGTCGTGCCGGTGGAAAATTCCACAGAAGGCGTGGTCACCCACACGCTCGATATGTTTGTGGAAAGCGATTTAAAAATAGTTGCCCAAATTATTTTGCGAATTCAGCAATGCCTTTTGAGCCGCTTCAAGAAAACGCAAATCAAAAAGTTTTATATCCATCCGCAAACGCTCGCGCAGTGCCGGCTTTGGTTGCAGAAAAATTTCCCGAGCGCGGAAGTCATCGAAACTTCTTCCAACGCGCGCTCCGCGGAATTTGCCGCGCGCGAAAAAAATTCCGCCGCCATCGCCGGGGAACTTGCCGCCGAAAAATATCATCTCCCCATTTTGGAACATGCTGTGCAGGACAATTCCGCCAATGCCACGCGATTCCTTGTGCTGGGACGCCAGTGTAGTCCGCCCACGGGCAAAGACCGGACGAGTTTGATGATCAGCATCGCGCACGAAGTCGGCGCATTGCACTCGGCGCTGAATGCCTTTCGCCGTTACAAATTGAACATGACCAAAATCGAGTCGCGTCCCAGCAAACGCAAAGCGTGGGAATATTTTTTCTTTGTCGATTGTGATGGACACGTGAATGACAAAAAAGTTGCCAGAGCGATTGCCGATCTGGAACGGCAATGCAATTTCGTCAAAGTCCTCGGATCGTATCCAAACACGGATTAGTGTGCGGCGTAATCCTCTTTTCACCAAAACCCGTCAGACCCGTTTTTTGCTTCAGGCGCTTTGATAAAATGCAACGCGTGAAAACATTTCAGATAGTGTGCCCGAAAGAATTTTTTGTGTTTCTCCTATTCCCCAAATCCGGGCAAGGCCAAAGAATACCAAAGAACGAAAATCTGATAACGTGGTCAAATCAGCCGAGCAAGCGCCGCTGATGGCCGTGGACTATTGGAATCGTTGCCGCTCTTCACGAGAGGCCCGGTTTTTATTTCCCGAATTCGCCGCGCCTTCTGTAAGTTACAAATTGCGAAATTCTTCTTCGCTAAGATTGGCTTGTTTTAAAATCGCGCGAAAAGTTCCGGTAGGAATGTCGCCTGGATGCATGGCCACATAGGTTTGTCGCCCATCGCTGTGTCGCAAGATAATGTGGGAACCAGATTGTCGTTTAATGACAAAGCCCGCGTGCTGCAATTTTTTGAGCACCTCACGCGCTTTGTAAGGCATCGTCAGGAATGTCGAGGGTTGAAAAAAGAATTTCCGACGAGGATGGAACCAATTCGCCATTGATTTTTTTTTCGGTGAGCCATAGTCGCGCCAGATCGAAAGCGGCTTGTCGCGCACCGTCAACTCCTAAACCGTGCGTCGTCAACCCCAGACTTGGAATGTGCGCGTAAAAATATTCGGGCGGGAAATCCTTATCCTGAACCTTCTCGAACAAAATACCGAAATTCATTGGCAAAGAAATAATCCGATTTGTGGAAATGGTCAATAAGTCATCCCGTTCGCTGCCCACACCCAGAATTTCATAGCGAATTCCATACGGGCCATGATATTTCAGTTGTCGCCTCCGGAAAACTTTGAAATCTATGAAGCTGAAAACTCATTCCGCGAATCCAGCTCCCCTTACTGTCGTAAGTCGTCGCAGCATCCTCAAAACAGGTTTCCTCTTTGGCGCGGCGATGACATTACCGCGAATCGCAAAGCCAGCGGCAGAAGAAAACTTTTATAAAGCAAAGGCTAACCGCATCCGGCAATCGGTCGTCCTTTGGTGTTTCAAACCGATGTCCGTGGAAGAACTGGCTCGAAATGCCGTGAGACTCGGGATGCAGTCAGTGGAACTTGTCGCGCCTGAACATTGGCCGCTGTTAAAAAAATTGGGGCTGGCCTGCGCCATCACGCCGAGTCACGGATTTGCCAAAGGTTTTGCGCACAGGGAAGAGCACGCAGAGTGTTTGAAAGTTTTGGAAGAGCGAATCAACCAAACGGCGGATGCGGGATTTTCCAACGTGATTACTTTTTCCGGATTTCGCCGCGGCCTTTCCACCGAGGAAGGAATCAAGAATATGGTGGAAGGCTTGAAAAAAATCGTCGGCCTCGCTGAGAAACGCAAAGTGAATCTCTGTCTCGAAATGCTCAACTCGCGAGTCAACATCGAGATGAAAGGCCATCCCGATTATTTTTGCGACAACATCGAAATGGCCGTGGACATCTGCAAACAAATTGGTTCCGAGCGGATGAAACTTTTGTTCGATATTTATCACGTCCAGATCATGCACGGCGATGTCATTGCGCGAATTCGCCAGCATTATCCTTACATCGCGCATTATCACACCGCCGGAAATCCGGGGCGCGGAGAGATTGACGACACCCAGGAAATCAATTATCCCCCGGTCATGAAAGCGATCCTGGAAACCGGCTACCAAGGATTTGTCGGCCAGGAATTTATTCCGACGCGGGACAAAATTGCGTCGCTCAGTCAGGCGGTAAAAATTTGTGACGTATGAAAAAAAAACCAACATCGAACATCGAACACCGAACACTGAACATCGAATTGGGAAACTCGCTTCGGCGCAGAAAACTTCAGCGTTGGATGTTCGATGTTGGATGTTCGATGTTTTTCCTTTTTTCAATACTCTGCGCCCAATCCGCCGAGCCACTGCGCGCCCTCCTCATCACCGGCGGTTGTTGTCACGATTACGAAGCGCAAAAGAAAACTTTGACCGAAGGCATCAGCGCTCGCGCCAATGGCAATGTTGTCTGGACAATTATTCACGAAGGCGACAACGACGCCAAAGAACATAAATTCAGCATTTACGAAAAACCGGATTGGACAAAAGGCTACGACGTGATCGTGCATAACGAATGCTCCGGGAAAGTGATTGACGTTCCATTCATCGAGGCGATGGCTCGCGCGCAAACCAACGGCATCGGCGTGGTCATGATTCACTGCTCGATCCACAGCTATCGTGACGCGGAGACCGACGAATGGCGAAAACTGCTGGGCGTCAGTTCGTATCGTCACCAGCCCAAACGCGCTTTTGTCGTGATCAACGTGAAACCGGAACATCCCGTCATGAAAGGTTGGCCGGCGAAATTTCACGATCCCGAAGATGAACTTTACGAGATCAAAAAAGTTTGGCCGAACTGCATTCCGCTGGCGAAAAGTCTCACGCCAAAAAATGAAACCGACGAGCACGCGTGCATTTGGGTGAACACGTACGGCAAGTCCCGCGTTTTCGGCACGACCCTTGGCCACCTCGATGCGATAATGAAAACTGACGAATACCTCGATCTCGTCACGCGCGGCCTGCTTTGGACCTGCAACAAACTCGATAAAGATGGCAAACCAAAATCGGGCTTCGGAAAAAAACTTTGATCATCGGAGCGCGGACGTTCTCGTCCGCGAGTTGTTAATTCAAGTGCGGACAGGGACCGCTCCCGCACGTTTCAATGGAACTCGCGGACGAGAACGTCCCCGCTCCGATTTGCCTTTGTGAAACCACGCGCCGCCAGAAAGTTCCTGCCGCTTATCCTCGCTTTTTCAGTGGCGGGAAATTTCGTTTTTGCCGAAAACGATCTCACTGAAAAAATCCAAATTCCTCCTGCCGGATCGCCCAAAAATTCTCCCGCGCTGCAACCGTTGTTGAAAACGTCGGACAGCGAAACCATCACGACAAAAAAAGAATGGCTGGCGCAGCGCGAAGCTTTTAAAGCCGAATGGGACAAATTCATGGGCGCATTTCCAAAACAAAGAGCGCCGCTGAAAACGAAAATTCTATCGAAGGAGGAGTTGCCGCAGTTCACGCGAGAATATTTAAAATATCAAATTGAAGACGGCGTTTTTACAGACGGCTATTTGCTCACGCCTAAAATCCGGCAAAAGAAATTTCCAGCCATTGTGGTGTTTCATCCGACCACGCCGCTCCAGGCAAAAGGAGTCGCCGGTTTGTCTTCCGAATATGCCGAGGAAAAATGGCAGGGAGTTCAACTCGTTCAACGCGGTTATGTGGTTTGGTGTCCGCGCAATTTTATTTTCGACGATCAGAGCGGCGTGAAAGCCAACGCCAAACTCTGGACACTCAACGCGGAGAAAATCCGAAAGCAACATCCGGATTGGCGAGCGATGACGCGCATGACTTTTGATGCGATACGCGCCGCCGATTTTTTAGAATCACTTCCGAACATTGACAAAAATAGAATCGGCTGCATCGGTCATTCTCTCGGCGGAAAAGTTGCGCTTTACGCCGCGGCATTTGATGAACGTTATCGCGCCGCCGTTTCCAGCGAAGGCGGTATCGGATTGAAATTCAGCAACTGGGATGCGCCGTGGTATTTCGGGCCTGAGATCAAGGAAGCGAATTTTCATTTGGAGAATCACCAGGTCCTTGCATTGATCGCGCCGCGCGCTTTTCTTTTACTCGTCGGAGACTCCGTTGACGGCGATAAGAGTTGGGCGTTCATCGAAGCGGCGATGCCCGTTTACAAACTTTTTAGCGCGGCGGAAAATCTCGGCTGGTTCAATCATCATCAAGGCCATCGCTATTCGCCCGAAGCGCGCCAGGTCGCTGAGACATTCCTCGACGAGCATCTGAAAAAATAATTTCGCATCAACGCGCGTCACGCCCGCTCAATGGGCGGGAAAAATATGTGGCTACTTCTTCTTCCTTTGCCAGACCGAAAGAGTGCGTCCGTCATCCGGCTTTGTCGTGAAGTCGGTCGGTCGCTCTTTGTCGGGGCTCGAAAAGCAATACTTCACTTTGTCTCCGTCGAGTTCATAAATGCCAAGCTGGGTGCTTCCCGCGTAACGTCCGCCACTGACGGCATAATCAATCGTCTTGGGATTCTTGGATGGGTCGATGGTAAACTTCGCCTTCATGAAAAGTTGGCCTTGGATCGTCACCGTCACCTCATCTTCTTTAGCAACGCGCTTGGAATCTTTCATGAAGTCAGCCGAAAATGCCTGGCCATCCCGTTCGCCTGATACCATTGTCCACTCGCCTTGTAACTGCGCTTTGTCCTTCTTGACTGCTGCATTGTCTTCTGCCCAAGCGGTGGTAACCGCCAGGGCGATCAATCCGATTAACCATTTATTGTTTATCGTTTTCATAGATTTTTTATGCGCGTGATGCGACGCCACTAGCTGCCAAGAACTGAGCCGCGCTAGAACTCCGATGTCAACCGCGAAATCGGAACGGAAGGCGTAAGCGGCGTTGGCTCCAGTGAGAGTCTGTGTGAAAATTCAAATCTTGTCATTTTGTAAAACGAAAAAGTGGTTCAAATCACTCTCCCAGAAAATAAAAACGCGCCCGGTCGCTGAGGCATTCCCCAACGAGCATCTGAAAAAATAATTTTGTCTGGCACGCAAGCGGAATCTTCGACGGATGGATTCGAACCGGCAGTCACGCTTGAGATTACTGCTTCAGCCTCCCGACCCTACATATTATCCACGCCATCCATAAGGGAACTGAAGCAGTATATTTCACGACTTGTAACTTGATAAAAACCACTTAGTTTCGCGACATGAATGTCTTCCCTTGGATATCAATTCTCTTGCTGTTTTCGCTAAACATCGTCGTAGCCGAACAGCCTTATAATTTCGTTTGGGCACAGGGAGCATCCGGCGGTGTTCCATACGGATTAACGATCGACGGATTAAAAAACACTTATGTTTGTGGATATTTTGGTACCGCCGCAACGTTTGGAGGAACTACAGTAACCAATGGAGGGAACAGCGCAGCTTTTTTGGCGAAGTATGATTCCCAAGGCAACTTTCAGTGGGTAAGAAACACAAGCGGAGGGACAGGAACAGGGGCACAAGGAGGAGCTGCAGTTTTTAGCAACGGAAGTATTTATTTAGTTGGAAAATTCACTGGTCCCTTAACAATCGGAAACACCAACCTTACTAACAGATCAGGATTTTTTCTAGCTAAGTACGACACCAGTGGGCAAGTGTCATCTGATGTTGGTCAGGGAAGTGTCATCTGATCTAGGTCAGTCTGCTACAGTTTTGAGCATGAAAAACTCTCTGAAAAAGATCGGCAGGCGATGGTGTTGGCGGTGCGGCGCGGACAAACGCAGCGGCGC
>JBBQRQ010000128.1:0-11524 GCA_038214755.1 Verrucomicrobiota bacterium | reverse complement strand
TCGACCTCACCCCGGCCCTCTCCTCCGAGGAGAGGGAGAATCTTATGCAGCGCTGGAAAATGTTCATGGTTTAGTGAGTGATGGCGCGTGCTGAGGGCAGGTTCCCTCTCCTCGGGGGAGAGGGTTAGGGTGAGGGCGAGCGATCTTCCCAACTGAATCGTTCCGGTTAAGCGCCCGAGTTCCCGCCTCCTCACGCCGACGGCTACGAATGGATTCATGCCGAGCGGGCCGAAATTCACAGGCGCGCCTCCGATTTTTTAATTTCGCGCCACGCGCGCCCGCACCGGACGCCGAGCAAAAATAAATTAAAAATAAAAATCAAACCAGCGATGACGATCAGCAAGCTTCCAATCGTACTGAAGTGGAGAAATGGCAAAGTGGTTTTGGTGACCGCGGCAAAAGTTTTTTGCGAATGGCGCAAGGCGATTCCCTGAAAAATTCCGCCCAGCAAAAGCGCCAAACCAAAAATAAGAATACCGCCGACGAAGATGAGGAAATGGCGGCGAACGGATTTCGCCGGGAGCGATTCCATTCCCAGGAGGCGCGGGGCGATGTAATAGATCGCTCCAAACATCACGCTGGCGAAAAATCCCAAAACGGTGAAATGGATTTGCGCGGTGGAGAAATAAGTGAAGTAAAAAAAATCGTTGAGCGGGCGCAACGCGAGGAGAACATTCAGCAATTGCGCCACCAAAAAAAGACGCGCGCCAAAGTGAATAAACCCGAGAATGGAATCGGATTTCGTTTCCGCAGAATTTCCCGGCAACGTTTGGCACAGATTCAGAGCGATACAGGTCAGAGGCAAAATCATCATCACAGTGGCGATGTTGCTCAGCGCAGGAATCCAACTCGGCAAGGGCGCGTTGACGTTGAGATTGCCCCAGCCGCCGAAGAGAGCGATTCCCCAAAAGGCGCCAAACGCGAGATAATAACTGTGTAGCGGACGATGGGTGAGTTTCGGAATAAAATAAAAAATCGTTCCGACACCGATGAGCGAGAGCCAGACATTGAGAAGATTGCTGGTGAACCACGCGTCAACGCACAGTTGCACGACGCCGCGAACCGGAGCGAAAACAAGAAGCAGATTCGCCGCGGAATAAATCCACGCAAACCAAAAGAGCGCGGCGAGCAGATACCACTGCGTTGGGAAAAGCTGGCGCTTGTTGCGCGCGTGAAACATCAGCACCGCCCAAATGCCAATGAGCAGATAACCGATAAACAAAATGGGCGAGGCGTAGCGGGGAAATTCGAGCCATTCGAAACCAGTGCTGTCGCCGGCCAGAATTCCGAGGCAACCAACCTTCACTCCAATATTCCAGAAAATCGCGCCGAGAATCGGCAGCGCGTGATAGGTCATCCGTGTCCGACCGAGTCGGCAGAACAACCAGAGCGTAACGCCGAACGCGGCTTGCGCGGCGAAACCGTAAAGGAGCGAATCCATTTGCACGGGGCGAATGCGTCCGTAAGTGAGCCACGCGCAGTTCGCGAGAAAATTGGGGGAATGCAATTTGATGGAAACGATCAGGCCGAGAATGGCACTGATCAAAAACCAGATGGCGGCGCTGGCGAAAAAAATCAAAACGGGAACGCGACACGATGCATCGATTTCCTCGTTGGAAAGAATTGCGCCCGGCGAGGAACCGGTGGGCGTGGACGACAATTCTTGAGTCGATGAATTCATGCGAACAGAGATGAATTATTCAAACTCGCTCGGTTTCTCCGGCGGCTTGGGCGCGGGCGCAGCCGCTTTGTCAGCGCGAACATTCAAATTGGATCGGGCCGTTTTGGGGTCCTGCCATTCCTGCAAAGTAATTTCCATGGCGCGGTCAATCGGCAGGCGAACAAAACCTTTGCCCTGATCCTGCCACGCATAATTTTTCAACGCCTGTTCATTTTCAGCGCGCATGGTGGCGAGATTTTTTTCCCGTTGCGCGACCTGGTCGGTGCCGACTGCGCCCGTCGAGGTTTTGTTCTGCATCATTTTTGCGAGCGCGGCCATGATGAGAAACGAGCCGAGAATCGCGAGGGCATAAACGGCGAACTTTGTTTTGGCGCAGCAAGAATCGTTGTTCATTGTCCACCTCCGTGCGCGATGGAAATGTCGGAGGTCGCCGGAACATAAACGCCCATCGTTTCCGCGATGCGCGGGTCTTTTTGCGGATACGGAGGATTGGATTTTAAATATTTGATGAACACGAGCGCGAGCACGCCGCCGATAAACGCGAGACAAGCAAGGTCGAGCGGATGGATGGCAAAATTGTCCGGAGTGACAGTCCTCATGTTGACGGCGAGGTCGCCGGGCATCACGCGCGCTTTGCGGAAAATTTGCAGAACGGGCGTGATGTTGAACGACATGTCGCAGAAGTGCATGACCCACGCCCACGCGCAAAGCGGCAGCATGATGGGGAGTTTTAGTTTCCAGTCGATTCGCAGCAAGGTCAGAAAGGGCAAAAGAAAATGCCCGAAGATGATGAGCATTCCGATTTGATACCAGCTACCGTGTTCGCGCAGGACATACCAAAAAGTTTCCTCCGGCACAGCGGCGTTCCAGATCAGAAAATATTGCGAGAACGCGATGTAGGCGTAGAAAACGGTGAAAGCAAAAAACATCACGCCAAGATCGAGAAATTGTCGCGGGCGAATGACGTCGCGCAGCGGACCGGCGTCGCGCAAAACCAAAGCGAGAACGTAAATCGTGGCGTAGGTCACCCAAACACTGCCGGCAAAATAATAAACGCCATACATGGTGGAGAACCACTGGTGCTGGAGCGATTTCATCCAGAAGATCGCCGCCATCGTGAGCGTGAGCGCGAAAGCAAAAATTCCCCACGCCGAATAAAATCGCATGGCGCGAGTGCATTTGGCCGAGCCGGTGCGGTCTTGCTCCAGTGACCAGGCGCGCAGTTTGTAGGTGAGGAAAGTCCAGATGGCGAAGATGATTGCGGCGACGATGTAAAATGCTTTTTGGTTAATCAACGCGGACTTGGCGTGGAGCGAGTGGTCGTCATGCGGGTTGATGCTCATCCACGGATAAATTTGCGGAGCGAGCAGCGCGATGGGAATGAAGAGCAGCGCCATGATGGGCAGAAGAAATGCAATGTGTTCGAGAACGCGGCGAATCGGCACCGTCCACATCGCATCGAACAGATGATGCAAAATCACGAGGAACAAACTGCCGAGACACACGCTGAGGAAAAACATGTAGGCCAGCAAATAAGAATAGCCGAGTTGCATCCCGCCATCGTGAATGGTGAAAAATCCGAGGAGCGCGGACAGTCCGCCAACGACCACCAGGATCATTGGCAAGTTACGCAACCAGGCCGGCCAGGAAGTCGCGCCTCGCGAAGGTATCTCCGTTTTGACGTCGACCGCGCTCTCACGAGGCGCGGCTACGGCGAAATTTTCTGAACGCGAATCCATATTATTTTTTAAACGTTGATTGCATTTCCGCCGGGACATCTTCCACCGAGGCGAGGCGGCTGCGTTGCAAGGCGCGGAGATAAGCGATAATTGCCCAGCGATCTTCGGGAACAACATTGGCTCCATACGCGCCCATCAACCCCTTGCCTGACGTGATGACGTTGAAAATTTCTCCGTCCGGCAGTTTCACGATGCGCGCCTCATGCAGATTCGCGACTACAGCCATTCCGTATTTTTTGGTGATGCCATTGCCGTCGCCGAGCGCGCCGTGGCAAGGCAGGCAATTGATTTGGAAACGTTCCTGACCGCGTTGCAACAATTTGCGGGTGACGGGAATTGGAATGAGGTCAACGCCATTGGTCGTTCCGGGAATTCTGCCGGTTAGCGCGGGCGTGTCTTCGTAATGCGAGCCGCGCGCAATCGTTCCAGCAACCGGCAAACGCGAACTGCGATTGTCCGCTGAAAAACCGAACTCTTTTTGCGGACGAAGTTTTAATTGGCGGTCCATGTCGTCGAACATTTCGATGGGCGGCCGGCGCGAGGTGCTGCCGCGAAAACCAGCGACACTCACGACGAACACGCAAATCAAAAAGAAACTTAAAAGAAAATATCGCATCAAGTTTCCTCCACCATTTCGATTTGATCAGCGCCGCAGGCTTCGAGCAGCGCGCGGGTTTGCGCTTCGGAATATTTCGGATCGGCGGTCTCGATCACGACGATAAATTTGTCATGCGTCGCCTGGACGAAACGGCGGCTGCGCAAAAGCGGATGATGCAATCGCGGGAGACGGTTCAAACCAAACAGCGCGAAAAATGTGGCGAAAGAAGCGAACAAAATTGTCAGTTCATAACTCACTGGAAAAGCGTAAAGCGGACTGAACAATGGTTTCCCGCCGACGACAATTTGATAATCGAACCCGTTCATAAACCAGATCATCGACATGCCGGTGGCCAGTCCCGTCAATCCGCCAAAAAAAGAAAACCAGCCGACTTTGGAATTTTTCAATCCCATCGCGGCGTCCATTCCGTGCACGGCAAATGGTGTATGCACATCCCATTTTCGGAAGCCGGCATCGCGGATTTTCTCCGCCGCGCGAATGGCATCCGCGGGCGTGGAGAATTCAGCGATGAGCGCGTAAGGCCGCGACAAAATCGGATGGCCGGTCACCGTTTGCATCTGGGATTGAGGAGTCATCAATGGTGTTCTCCTTTCGCGCCACCGGCGGGATGATGCGGATCAGCTTGCGCAGTGACGCCTTTGACTTCCGCGATGGCGATCATCGGCAGGAATCGCATGAACAAAAGGAACAGCGTGCAAAATAATCCGAACGAGCCGATGAACGTGCAGATGTCCACCCAGCTTGGTTTGAAATAACTCCAGCTCGACGGCAGATAATCGCGATGCAGCGACGTCACGATGATGACGAAGCGCTCAAACCACATGCCGATGTTCACCACGATTGAAACGAGAAATACAAACCACATTCGAGTTCGGCACCATTTGAACCAGAACAGATGCGGGCTGATCACGTTGCAGGAAATCATGGTCCAGTAAGCCCACCAATACGGACCAAACGCGCGGTTCATGAAGGCATATTTTTCGTATGGATTGCCGCCATACCACGCGATGAAAAATTCCATGGCGTAGGCGTAACCGACAATTGAACCCGTCGCCAAAATGACTTTGCACATTAACTCCACGTGACGAACGGTGATGACGTCCTCCAATTTGCAAAGCGTGCGCAACGGAACCAGCAATGTCAGCACCATGCCGAAGCCGGAGAAAATTGCGCCGGCAACGAAATACGGCGGGAAAATTGTTGTGTGCCAGCCGGGAACTTGCGAGACAGCGAAGTCGAAGGAGACGATGGAATGGACGGAGAGAACCAGCGGCGTCGAAACACCGGCCAGAATCAAATAGGCTTTTTCGTAATTGCTCCAATGGCGGTTTGAGCCGGTCCAGCCCAACGCGAAAAGACCGTAGAAAAACTTGCGGCCCTTCGTGATGGCGCGATCACGCAGCGTCGCGAGATCGGGCACGAGTCCGACATACCAAAACAAAAGCGAAACGGTTCCGTACGTCGAAACAGCAAACACGTCCCACAACAGCGGCGAGCGAAATTGCGGCCAGATGCTATTGGAATTTGGAAACGGAATTAGAAATCCGGGATACAACGCGAACCAAATGCGTCCGGTGTGGATGACTGGAAAAATTCCGGCGCAGACCACGGCGAAAAGCGTCATGGCTTCGGCGGCTCGATTGATGGACGTGCGCCATTTTTGTCGGAGCAAAAAGAGAATGGCGGAAATCAAAGTTCCTGCGTGACCGATGCCGATCCAGAAAACGAAATTCGTAATGTCCCACGCCCAACCGACGGGCTGATTCAATCCCCAAACACCGACGCCCGTTGAAATCAGATAGGCGATGCACGAAAACATCATGAGCATCACCGACGCGCTGATGATGAAGGCGGGCCACCACCATTTTTGAGTTTTGCCTTCGACGAGGCCGGAAATTTTATCCGAGATCCAGGCGAAGCTGTGATTGTTCAGCACCAACGGCTGACGCGCCAATTCAGGAGGTGGAGCTTGCACTTTCACTGTGGTGACCTCCGACATTAAATCGCTCCTTTCTCGCCGTGGGCGGCGCCATTCATTTCGTGTTTTGGTTCACCGGATTCGCCGTTGGATTTTTCGTATTCTTCAAAACTGGCGGGATATTCCTTGTGATCGGGCATCAGCGGATTCGGATTGCGAATACGCGCGAGATAAGTCAAACGCGGTTTGGTATCGAGAAATCCGAGGACGGCGTAATCGCGCTCCTGTTTTTTCAATTTCGAAACGCGGCTGTTTTCGTCCAAAAGATTTCCGAAAACAATCGCCTCAGCCGGACAGACCTGCGCGCAGGCGGTCGTGAAGGTTCCCTCTGGAACGGCCACATCACCCGACGCTCCGGCTTTGACTTTCTGGGAAATTTTCGCGCCTTCAATTCGTTGGATACAGAAACTGCATTTCTCCATGACGCCGCGCATCCGGACGGTGACGTCGGGATTTTTCAGCATCTTGATCATGTCGTATTCGAGCGGCTCTTTTTTCGCGAGCGGGCCTTGATAAAGTTTTCCAAACGCGCCTTTCGAGGTGTCGGCGAAATTATTGGGACGCTTATTGAAATCGAAAAAATTAAACCGGCGGACTTTCCACGCGCAGTTGTTGGAACAATAGCGAGTGCCGACACAGCGATTGTAGGCCATGACGTTGATGCCTTCCTCGTCGTGAACGGTCGCGTTGACGGGGCAAACGGTTTCGCACGGCGCGCTTTCGCAATGCTGACAAAGCATCGGCTGATTGGCGACTTGCGGATCGGAAACATCGCCGGCGTAGTAGCGGTCGATGCGCATCCAGTGCATTTCGCGACCGCGCTCCACTTGATCTTTGCCAACGATGGGAATGTTGTTTTCGCTCTGGCAGGCGACGACGCAAGCGTTGCAGGCGACGCAGGAATTCATGTCGATGGACATTCCCCATTGATGAACTTTGCTCTTCAACTCGGGACTCGAATTGTAAGGATGCTTGTAAATCGGCCCGGCGTTCGGCGTGTGCGCTTCCAAATCCATGTTCCTGGCGAAATCGGGTTTCGCTTTGAACTGCTCCAAATTTCCTTCGCGAATAATCGGGCGGCCTTCCATCGAGCCGTGTTCCTGGGTGGAAACGACGCGGCGCATTTCGCCGGTCTTGCGAATTTTCGCGCCACTGGCAAACCACGGAGAATCGGAGGTGCGAAGCAAATATGCGTTGTATCCAGCGCCGGTGCCAACGCGACCGGTTTTCGTGCGGCCATAACCGAGCGCGAGGGCAACGGTGTTGTCGGCCAGACCGGGTTGAACCCAAACCGCGCCTTGAACTTTGCGTCCATTCAATTCGACTTCGACGATGTCGTTTCCTGCGACAACGCCGCGATCATTATTTTTTAAATCATCGGGCTTGCGATTTTTCAGCACGCGCAGATCAAGCGACTTGGCCGTGGCTGGGCTGACCATGATGACATTTTCCCAAACTACTTTTGTGATGGGGTCGGGCATTTCCTGGAGCCAACCGTTGTTATTGTAGCGACCGTCATCGACGCTGTAATCGCGATGGAAAACGATGTCGAGTTCGCTGGCGGCGGCGGGAGATTTCGCGCGGGAAAGTTCCTGACTGATTGCGCCAAAATTTATTTTCGCCGCGACAGGTTGAGCCGCGCTCTTTTCGAGATAGCCATCGTGCAAAAACTTTTTCCAGCCTTCCTCAAAGTTAGTGGGCGAAATGGTTTGGAAAGTTTCGCGAATAATATCGAGCGGGCGGGTCGTGTTCAAACCGCCGATGCGAGCGAGCACTTCAAGTTCGGTCACGCCGTTGAAAAGTGGTTCGATCAACGGCTGAATCGAAACGAATGTACCGTCAGCGGTGCGTGCGTCGCCCCAGGATTCGAGAAAATGCGCGGCAGGCAAATGCCACGTCGCGCCGACCGACGATTCGTCTTCGTAATAGCCGAGGCGCACAATCGCCTTCGCTTTGGCGACGGCGCTCGACCAGTCCAAATCAGCGGGCGCGGTGTAAGTTTGATTTCCACCAACAACAATGAGCGTATCGACTTCGTTTGCATTCAACGCGGTCGTCAACTCTTTGATCGAGCCTTGGTTCGCTTGCGAAATGGAATGATATACGACTGAATTTCCAGCACTGCCGAGTGCATCGTTGAGGGCATGCGCGAGCAAATGAACGGCGAGTGGCTGACGATGTCCCGCCAAAACCACGCTGTTTTTTCCATGCGCCAGCAAATCTTTTGCGGTTTCAGAAATCCATTTTTCGTCGCCTTTAAAGGAACCAGCCAAGTCGCTGAGCCCAGTTAGATTTGATCCTTTGAGAATTTCCGAAGCAAGACGCGCGGCCAATGCGGGAATCTGAGTGGGCCGAATCCGCAGACGATGATCCGCGTTCATGCCGGTGATGGAAAAAATTCCTTCCACGACGTAGAGCCGATTCATTTCGTCGTTGGGCGTTTCGAGTTTACGGCCTTTGGCGAATCCGCGAATGGAGCGAAAAGCATTTTCTTCCGCACCGAGGAAATCGCAGTCGAGCGATAAAATCCGTTTGGCGTTTTCCAAACGATATTCCGCAGCGACGGGCTGGCCAAAAGCGATGGCCGATGCCTGACGTTCCACATTCAAATCAACCGGCTCGTAAATAAACCAGCGCACTTTCGGAAATTTTTCGCTAATCACTTTTTGCAGGCGCTCGCGCGAAGGCGAACTGCTTTGCTCGAGAAGAAAACTCAACCCTTCACCGCCAGTTGCCTGAAATTTTTTGGAAATGTCTGCCAGTGCGTCGAAAGCGTCAGCGGAAGATTTTTCGCTGCCGCTTTTTGTGAAACGCATCGCCCGGTCGGGATCGTAAAGATTCAAAATCGACGCTTGCGTGAAAGCATCCGTGCCGCCGTTGCTCGACGGATGATTTGGGTTTCCTTCGATTTTCGTTGGCCGGCCGTCGTGGGATTTAACGAGCAGCGGAACTGCGCTGCCGCGAGTTGGTCGAGCTGTGGCATAATATTGCGCGACACCGTGAACGTAGCCTTCCGGCATTTTCGAAAACGGCAAAATGTGTTCTTCGGGGCGGCGGCAACCGGCCAAACCGAGTCCGCCCAAAAGAAACGAAGCCGACATGATTTTCACGAAATGTCGTCGTGAAACCGGATCGTTAAACTCACTCGCGCCCGAGGGAAATTCGCGCTCGACCCATTCATTGAATTCAGGCGTGTCCGCCAATTGGTCCAGACTGCGCCAATATTTCGGGCCGACTTTCGGTTCGGGACAAATGGGTGGAATTGTTTTCATCGATGACAGGCCGAGCAATTTTGCGACGCGTTCACTTTCCAATCATGGACAAATTTTTTGCCCATCTTCTCCTGCTCCGCCGCGCTGATTTTTAAATCCAAATTATAAACATCTTTCGGGTCGCGAATTTCCTTCGCCGGGTCGCGATGGCAATCCAGACAGAACGTCATGCTGAACGATTTTTCATGGCGCACTTCATCGGCGTGATTGATTTGCCCGTGGCATTTCACGCAACTGACGCCGCGATTTACGTGGACGGAATGATTGAAATAAACGTAGTCGGGCGTGATGTGAACCTGCACCCACTCAATCGGTTTGCCGCTCAACGCGCTCTCGCGAACCAGTTCGAGTTTCGGGCTGTCCTTCAAAACCTGGTTGTGACAATTCATGCAGAGCGAAGCGGTCGGGATATTGGAATACCAGGATTTTTCGACGCCGTTGTGACAGTAGCGGCAATCCATTCCGAGTTGGCCCGCGTGAATCTCGTGAGAAAAATGAACCGGCTGAATCGGCTGATAACCGACGCGGGTGTACTTCGGGGTCACATAATAATTGACGCCAGCCATCGCCGCAGTGACGACCACCGCCGCGCCCACCGCGATTTTTAGCGGAAGCCGATTTGTCCATTTAGGAAAAATATCTGACATCTGGTGCGTTCGTTAAATCGTTCGTCGATTCTGGGTCTGCGACAGGAGGCGAGAATATTTCCGGGTCATCCGCCGCCGTCAATCGGGAAAAACAGCATTACTTTTTCCAATTTTGAACCGGGTTGAAAATTAGAATCTCTGCTCTACCCGAATGATGTTTAGCCAACGAATGTTTGGGGTGCAAGAAAGTTTGTGAAAAATTTCACGAATTCGTTCTGTTTAATGATTTCTATTAGCGGGAATGTTTGACCCAAGGCAGAGCCGCTGATCGAGGAAGCCGATGAGAGGGTTTCTCGAAGTTCGCCTCATCACTTCTGCGGCCACGTGGCAGCCACTCACCAAACAGAAGTTGCAACCCTGCTCCATTTAGGATTTTGTTGGGCGCGTTATGAAAATGAATTTTCGCAAGTTCGACCTCAAACTAGCCCACGAATGGACCGTCGCCAGCGGACTGAAAAGCGGCAAAAGGATTTTTGAAATCGTCCTGCTTGATTTGACCGACTCCGGAGGCGTGGTCGGGCTCGGCGAATCCGCTCCCTCGTCGCGTTACGACGAGAACGTCAATACCGTCATGACGTTTCTCCAAAAAATTGATGCGAACCGACTTTCGTTCGACGACATCGCTGGCAGCATGAATTATCTCGAAACTTTTCCCGGTGATTACGGCGCGAAGTGCGCCCTTAACATCGCGTTGCTCGACGGAGCGGCGCGCAAAGTTCATCAGCCGATTTACGATTTTCTTAAATTGGGATTCAAAGAAAATCGCCACGTGACCTCGTTCAGCATTGGAATCGATACGCCGGAAATGATTCGGAAAAAAGTTTTGGAAGCTGAACCTTACCCGATTTTGAAATTGAAAGTGGGCGGGCCTGACGACGAAAAAAACATGGCCGCCCTCCGCGAAGCCGCGCCGAAAAAGACGGTGCGCGTCGATGCCAATGAAGCGTGGAAAACCAAAGAGGACGCGTTGCGAAAAATCGAATGGCTCGCCGAAGATCCGAACATCGAATTTGTCGAACAACCCATGCCATCGTCCGCTCCGCGCGCGGATTGGATTTGGCTCAAGCAGCGTTCGCCGTTGCCCATTTTCGCCGACGAATCATTTCATCACGCGAAAGATGCGGAATATTGCGCGGAATGTTTTCACGGAGTGAACGCGAAATTAGTCAAGACCGGCGGCATCACCGGCGCGCACGCAGCGTTGCAAGCCGCGCGCAAACTCGGATTGAAAACCATGATCGGCTGCATGATCGAAACGAGCATTCTCATCACCGCCGCCGCGCATCTGGCGGAATTGACCGACCACCTCGACATCGACGGCAATCTTCTCATCACCAACGATCCTTACTTGGGCGCGACAGCGACAAACGGAAAAATATCATTCGCGCAAACTCCGGAGAAAATAGGTTTGCGTGTCAAAGCTCGCTGAGAAAAACCCAGACGGAAAGGAGGGGGGGGGGGGGGGGGGGGGGGGGTGGGGCGCGGGGAAACGCCCGGGGGGTGGGTTTTTTAAAAGCGGGGGGGGGAGGGGCCCGCCCCGGAGGCAGGGGGGGGACAGCAGGGGAAGAGAGAGAGGCGGGTGTTTTGT
>JBBQRQ010000127.1:0-11575 GCA_038214755.1 Verrucomicrobiota bacterium | reverse complement strand
TGTTTGTTCAGGTTATATCTATGCCGCCAACGTGGGCTGGATTCACCTCGGCAGCAACGCGCCCGCGAACGGCATTCAATATCAAAACAACTCGGCCACGGACTATGGCGTGAACCACGACGGCGTGGGCAATCTGCGCGGTTACGCTTATGGCGCGAACATCGGCTGGATCAACTTTGAAAACAATGGCGCGGCCAAGGTGGATTTGCGGACCGGCAAACTGACCGGCTCTATCTACTCTGCCAACTGTGGATGGATTAGCCTGAGCAATGCGTTTGCTTTTGTGCAGACCGATTCGATTCGCACGGGTGCAGATTCGGATGGAGATGGAATCGCCGATGCTTGGGAACTACTTCACTTCGGTAACCTCACGACGGCGAATGCTACGAGCCATTCCGATCTCGATGGCGTCTCCGATTTAAATGAGTATCTGGCTGACACCGATCCATTGAACCCAAATGATTTTTTACGCATCCTCTCCAACTCCACATTGTTTATCGGCGGACTAGACTCTGATACGTTGACCTGGACGAGCCATCCGACTCGCCAATATCGGATTCAATATCGCAATGACTTGAATACTGGCTTCTCCTGGTTGGATAGTGGTCTCCTGTTTGACCCTTCGCCCGGCACAAACACCACGCAGTCCCTTAGCTTCGGCACACCTTCGTCACAACGTTACTTTCGCGTTCAAGCTCTCAAGCCACTTCCTTAAACAACCGCAACAGTCTATCTATCTGACCCAGCCTATCCACCTATGAAAACTCATCTCTTCATTGTTCTCGTTACTTTGCTCGTCGTACAGACACCAGGGTTTAGTCAAGGCAACCTCACTCCCTCCGGTCCACCGCAGCCAACGATGAAGACACTCGATCAAGTTCAGCCGTTGAGCATCATCACCAATTTGCCTTATACCATTTCGCAGAGCGGCTCTTACTATTTAGCGAGCAACTTGACCGGTCAATCATTTCAAGCCGGCATTACCATCTCGGCCGATGACGTCACCATCGACCTGATGGGCTTCACCTTGATCGGGGGAACAAATGCTGACAACGGCATCACCGTTTCCGGCCAGCGCAAAAACCTTACCGTGAAGAATGGCAAACTGCGGAAATGGAATAGAGGCGTCAACGTGGACGGCCTGGATGGAGCGGGGATTTTGATCGAGAAAGTGAATGCCTTCGAATGCACCAGCGCGGGTATCTACATTACCGTACCTGGAGCGACCGTGAAGAATTGCGGTGCATTCAATAATGGTTTCGATGGGATTACCACAGGGGACGGAGGGCAAGTGATCGATTGCAACGTGAGTTCCAACCTCTTCCGAGGAATAAATGTGGGACAGGGTAGTGTCGTTCGGGATTGCATTGCCCGATTCAGTCAGTTCCAGGGAATCAGCGCGGGAAGCGGCTCCACCATCACCGGTTGTTCATCTTCCACCAATGGATCGGGTATTTCTGCAAGCAGCTATTCTACCGTCAGGAACTGCGCTGTTTTTTCCAATCGCGGTAGTGGAATTAGTGCCCAGAGCGGCAATAGCATCAGCGATTGCACCGTCGGATTCAATCAGGGTCAAGGTATCTCCGTGGATGATGGCAATACGATTACGCGCTGCACCGTCCGGAAGAATGGTTACAATGGGATTGAGGTTTACGCTGCGAACATTGTTAAAGAGAATACCTGCGATTCCAACAGCACACGAACCCCTGGCTATGCGGGCATACAAGTAAGCTGGGTAGGCAATCTTATTGAAGGCAACCTTTGCAATTCCACCACCTACGGACTTTATCTATCCGCCTCCAACAACGTCGCCATTCGTAATTCGCTTGGTTACAACACAACACCTCTTGGTTACACCCTCCCCAATTTTTACGGGAATCCTATCAAGACAAACGATCTGGCCGCCCGAATTAATATCGTCACTGCTAATCCCTGGTCTAACTTCGAATTCAAATAGACGGAAAGGACCATCCACGGCGCGGCTGATTACCAGACTTCCACCGCGCCTTTTGGGACGGGGATTTGCTCGCGGCGGACGGCGTCAGGTTCCTGCATGAAGGAGGCAATCATCGGCGCAAGTTGATGGCGCGGGAGCAATTCGCCGTGGCCATCGAGAAATTGTTCGCGCCACTTTTTGTAGTTCGCTAAAATTTCTTCAAACTCCGCTTTGCTCGCCAGTCGAACAATTCGTTTATTGAATTCGTTCGCCGGACCAAAACGTTTTGCATACCACGGAGCAACTTTGCGAAACATCCGGCAGCCATGCTCCTCGCCAAAAACTTCGATCATCAAATCAAGGTGGCGACACATAACGCGAATGCGCTCGTCGAAACTTGGCTCGGGCGGGAGATCATCATGGGTAGGGCGCGTCACTCCGTGCGCGCCGTTTGTTGCCCGACCGTACCCGGCGCGCACGGAGTGACGCGCCCTACCATCACGGAGATACTGCAACGTCCGTTTGAAAATCCATGGATCATAGAATGCGCCGCGCCCGATGCTCACGCCGGCGCAACCGGTTTCGTCGAACATCATTTTCGCGGCTTGCGGGCAAGTGACATCGCCGTTGCCGATGACGGGAATTTTTTTCACGGCTTGAACGACCGCGCGAATGCCGGCGAGATTCACGGTTCCGGCAAAACCTTGTTCTCGCGTGCGGCCATGAACAAAAATCGCAGCCACTCCCACATCTTCCAAAGTTCGCGCCAAATCCGGCGCAGTTAAATTTTCGTCGTCCCAACCGAGACGCATTTTCGCGCTCACCGGAATTTTCACGGCATCGACCATGCCCTTGACGAGCGCGGCGGTCTTGTTTAATTCGGTCATCATCGCGGAGCCGCCGCCGACTTTGCAGACTTTGCGCACGGGGCAACCCATGTTGATGTCCACCGAGGAAATGCCGATGGATTCCAAATAAATCGCGGCGTCGCGCATTTCTTCGGGAACGCTGCCGAACAATTGCACGGAGAGCGGACGGTCGGCGGGGCAGGTTTCAATCAGCTTGAGCGCCTTGGGATTTTTTTCGAGGAGCGAACGCGCGTTGACCAAATCGGTCGTGGCCAGATCAAGTCCGCCGACTTCGCGCAACGTGAGGCGAAAGGGCAAATTCGTGTAGCCCGCGAGCGGCGACAAAAAAAGATTTGAATTTAAATTGAGCGATCCGAAGCGCATCGGCGGAGAATGTAGCACGGAAAAAACAGAGCGGAAGTTTTCGCTTGAATCGGACGCTGTGGTTTTTCGTTCCTTCAAACGAGAAGCCGTCCCGTTTTTAAAATGACGGCATGTCTTTTTGATTTGGATTTATTCGCCGAAAGAAATTGCGGAGATGTTTTCGACTGAGACGATTGAAAAACGGTCATCTTCTTGAAAAATAATCACGCTGGTTCTTTTTGGAGTGAGAATGAAAAAATCCATGTGTTTGACCGTGATTTTCTTTCCACTCTCGATTTCGACGGTGAATGGTCTAAACGGTTTGATGTTGAGCACATCTTCAACGTGTTCTGCTTTCATAGTTATATTTTAGGTTGGAGTCTGTTTTGTTCAAGATTTTACTGGCGTGATGCAAAGAACCAATGGCGAAAACAGGGAAAAATTATTCGCTTTGCACCTTGGCGTTGAACTCGCGTGCGCCGCGAATTGTTTCGACAATTTCCCGAAAAAAAATTACTCACTCACCGCCAACCAACAACCCAACATAATTTGTGAGCGAAACCGTCCGTTATCTCCAATCTGAGTCCGCCTCCGACGGCGTCGAAATCGGCGTGCTGGTAAAATATTTACTCATCGATGCCATTCGCGCCGGAGCGAGCGACATCCACATCGAGCCGTGGGAGAGCACATTGGTGGTGCGCATCCGACTCAACGGCGTGCTGACCGAGCTGGTGCATTTGCCGCTGGAGTTGATGGATAAAATTTCCGGCCGCTTCAAAGTGCTGGCGAACTTGATCACGTATCAAACCGGTTTGCCGCAGGAAGGTCACGCGCCAGCCGACCCGGAACTGGGCGGAGTCGAACAACGCATTTCCATTTTTCCGACGACGCGCGGCGAAAAAATTGTCGTGCGCATTTTCGATCCGAGCAATCGAAGTTTCGAAATGGCCTCGCTCGGATTCGATGAAGACACTCTCACGCAATTTATTAAGCTGCTGAATAAACCGAGTGGATTGATTCTGTTGACCGGCCCCACCGGTTCAGGAAAAACCACCGCGATTTATTCCGCGCTTTATCATCTGGTGCAACGTTCCGGCCCGGCGATCAGCATCGCGACGGTGGAGGACCCGGTGGAATTTAGTTTGCCGATGATCGCGCAGGCGCAGGTAAATCTCGCGCAGGATTTCACTTATCCAAAAGCGTTGCGCTCTCTCATGCGGCAAGACCCGCAAGTCATCATGGTCGGCGAAATCCGCGACCCGGAGACCGCCGCCATCGCGGTGCAGGCGGGACTGACCGGGCATTTGGTCATCAGCACCATTCACAGCGGGAGCACGGCGGGAGTTTTTGCGCGCATGATCAACATGGAGATCGAACCATTTTTGCTTTCGTCGAGCATCATCGGCGTTCTCGGCGTACGCTTGATTCGGATGAATTGCACTTACTGCACGCAGCCGTACGAGCCGGAGGCCAGTTTGCTCGATCTGGTTCCGGCAGAACTTCGCGAGGTCGCGCAATTCCGAAAAGGCGCGGGTTGCGAACAATGTCTGAACACCGGTTTTTCCGGACGCACTTCCGTCACAGAAATGCTGACCGTGGACCAGATTTTTCGCGACGCCGTTCTGCAAAAACTTCCCACCAAAGCGCTGCAACAGGTCGCCATTCAGCGCGGAATGCAAACGATGTGGCAAAACGGTTTGCGCCGGGTCGCCTCGGGGCAAACGCCGCTGGAAGAAATTCTGCGCGTCATCGCGGTGGATGAATTGTAGGAGATCACGTTCCTAATCGAAATTCAGGATTTAAAAAACCGTAGAAACTGCAACCCCAAAACTGACTCTATGACTGAGGGCTGATGGCTTGTGAGCCAACGCGTGGCATTCCAACCTTGGCGCTTCTCTGAAAATGGAAGTTTGGGTTTTGAAATTTCGGCAGCAACAGAATTCCTTCAACGAACAAAAAAACCAGCATCGCAAACAACAACATTCGCCAGATTTCTCCTTGCAACGCGTCGCTCTTCATTTGCTTGTCCTGCAACATTTGAAACGGCACTCCGGCGAATAATTTTTGCGCATCGTTCATTTCGAGAATTTCCAAGTCATCTTCCGCAGGCGGACGATTGACGGCGACAAGTCGATCTCCAGAACGATAAACGCCGGCTTGCGACTGGATATTTTTCGGCGTTGTCGAATCGACGGAAGTCCATTGCTTTTGCTGATCGGCCTGGCTCAATTCGCCGCAACTCACGCTCGCAACTTGTTGCAAACGTTTGCTGCCCGATTGCAATAATCGCTGCGTCATCGGAACGAGCACCGGACCGTCGCCGAGATTCGACCAATCTTTATTTGGCAGCGAAGCACAAAAATAAATTTCTCCACGACCAACGATTTGTCTTGCGAGAAATGCCGAGCCATCCTCAAACGCGGCGAGCACGGAAGATTGTAGCCACGTCCCGTGAGAGCGCGGACTGAGAGTTTCAAGTTGGCCCGCGCTCTCACGAGACGCGGCTACGATAATTTGTCGGCGGATAAATTCTGTTTGCGCAAGCGGCAGACTCAATCCTTCATCCGTTTTCGCGAGCGGCCCTTGTTCTTCATCCCATTTTGTAATGCGAAAACTTTTTTCCGCGTCGGAATTTTGGATTTCCCCCCAGCTAAATCCGCTGAACTGCTGCGCGTCGGGTTTTCCGCTCGGAAGGAAAATCGCAGAACCCCCTTGCTCGACAAATGCGCGGACGCGTTCGGCTTCGGCAGCGCCGGGCAATGTTCCCTGCCAAAAAATGACGCTGCGGCCATCGAGATTTGCAGCGGACATTTCCGCAGGAGAAATGAGTTGGGCGGCATCTTTGTCTTTCGCAATTGCACTCACAGCGAGTTTCAAGAAGCGGCCGGTTTGCGCGTCGTCGCTCACGACAATTGCGCGGGTCGGAGTTTCGCCGCCGTAAACGAAAAAGGTTTGGTTATCAAAAATATTTCCGTCGGAGGGCGATTGAAAGCTTCCCCAGCCCGGTTCTTTTTTATTTCCTAAATCGGCTTTGTAACGCCATCGCATCGCCTGGCCCTCGATGGTGATTTCTGTTTCGGATTCCGCGCCATCGAGAATTGTTTTGATTGGGAAACGTTCTGCGGATTCGGTGTTGCGCTGGAGATCGAGGACGAATTGCAGTTCGTTTTGCTCGCCTTTGGCGCGACGGGAAATTTCCTGAACGGAAATCGAAGTGTTTCGTTCTGGCGGCTGATTGAGCGCGAGCAAACGAACGCGAACTTTTTGCGGAAGCGAGCCGAGTTGCGCGACGACGATTTTGAAACGCGCGTCGTCCGGCTGCCAGTTGCTGCGTTGCAAATCGGATGCGATCCAAATTTCGGCCGAGCCAGAACGATTTTCGATCAGGTAATTAAAAGCGGATTGCAGCATCGCGGGGAGGTCGGCGGCGGTATCGGTCGGCGCGGTGAGTGAAAGATCGGGAAGCGCGGTGGCGTTGATAATTTCTTGCGGCAAACGTGTTGCGCTGTCGATCAAAACGAGATGACTTGCGCCATCAAATTGTTTCCCGGCTTGCGAGATAAGTTTCAACGCTTGTTCGCGTTTCGTGGTATTGCCGGAGATTTTCGTTTCCATGCTCGCGGAACGGTCGAGCAAAATAAGAACGACATCCGGCGCGGGCGAAAGCATCCAGCCCATCCAACCGCCGGCGAGCGGTCGCGCGAGAAATAAAATCAGCGTGAGGACGGCGAGCGTGCGGAAAAGGAGAATTAAAAATTGCCGCAGTTTCGCATGGCTCGTCGAAGCGCGTGTTGCGGAAAGGAGAAAACGCATCGCAGCCCACGGTTGGCGGCGATGCCTCATGCGGTTGATCAAATGAATGATGACCGGCAGCAAAACTAGCGGCAACCCCCAGAGAATGAATGGTTGGAGAAAGGTCATGCGGCGGGTAGCACCTGCCTCCGGCGGGTGCGTGGAAGTTTATTCGATGTTGGATGTTCGATGTTGGATGTTCGATGTTCGGAAATTGAAAAAACATCGAACATCCAACATCGAACGCTGAACATCCAAGTCAAGATTTCGCACCCGCCGGAGGCATGTGCTACCCAGCGCGATGTCATCGACTTAATCATTTTGCGGAAGCGGCGCGGGTGCGCTCGGTTAGAAAATCAGCGACCACCTTTTCGTAGTTTTCGTCGGTGACGATTTGGCGGTAGTCGGCGTTGAATTCGTGGCAACCGGCGCGCAGCAGTTCCAGAAATTTTCTGATCTGCTGAAGATATTGTTCACGAATCACGGCTGGCTCGGTGACGAGGCTGAAGGAGCTTTCCAAATCAGCGAAGCGAACCGGTCGGTCGAATTTGAAATCGAGTTCAGCGCGGTCGAGCAAATGGAAAATTGCCAGATCATGTTTTTGAAATCGAAGATGTTGAAAGCAACTGAGCAGTTCCGTCGTGTCGCAGAAGAAATCTGAGAACACAGCGACCAAAGCGCGGCGTCGGGTTTTCTCCGCGATCTCGTGTAACACGGGCATCAAGCCGGTTTCGCCTTTGGGCTTTGCTTTGTCCAAAATTTCCAAAAGATTTTGGAAGTGCGCGGGATTGCGGCGCGGAGGAAGTTCGTGAACGGTTTTTTCTCCGACGACAATCAAACCGGCAGCGTCGCCTTGATGGATGACAAGATAAGCGAGCGTGGCGATGAGACGTTTCGCGAAATCAAAACGGCTTTCGCCATTTTCGGAAAATCCCATCGACGCGCTGCAATCGAGGACGAAGTAGCAGCGCAGGTTTGTTTCCGCTTCAAACTCCTTCATGTAAAAGCGGTCGGTGCGTCCGAACACGCGCCAGTCGAGTCGGCGGATGTCGTCGCCGGGCGTGTAATTTCGATACTCGGCGAATTCGACGCTCGAGCCGCGATGCGGACTTTTGTGCCGGCCGGAAACGGTTCCTTCCATCGGAAACCGCGAGAGCAACGGCTGTCCCATGAGGCGGGCCAGGACTTTTGGGTTGAGGAGATTTTCAGAAACGTTCGATGACATCTTCGGGCAATTTACAGGAAGTGAGCAATCGTGGATAACCTTTTTCGGAAATTTCGGGGAGTCGGTGTGCTTGAGGTAACGTGGCAAACCGGCTTTATTTTTTTTATCGCATTAAGTTTCATTCACTTTAAAAAATCTTTTTATGAAACTTCGCGCCGTGATGGATACCAATGTTCTCTACGCGGCGTTTCGCTCACAGTTGGGTGCTTCGTTTGAATTGTTTCACGTTTACGGCACGGAGAATGGATTGCGGTGGTCAGCAATCACCTTGTTTACGAATACGAAGAAGTTCTCAAAGCGAACGCCGCTGAACTTAACTTAAGTCTGGCCGATGTGGATGAGTTGCTGAACGCCATTTGCGCTCGCGCGGAAGATGGCCGTTGCAGTCTGGCTGGAGTCCAATCCTTTTTGACCCCGACGACGAGCCGTTGGTTCAACTGGCTTACGAATCAGCGGCCAATCGCATCGTCACGCACAACATCCGGCATCTTGCGCCCGCGACTGCAATCGGAATTGAAATCTTGAAACCGGGCGAATTTTTAGCGAAGCTACGAACAGCTTAATATGACTTTACACGTGGACATCCCGGATTTGCTGGTGCGACAGGCCAATGAATTGGCCCAGGATCAACATGTCAGTGTGGATCAAGTTGTGGCGGCTGCCCTTTCTGCCCAGATTTCTGCGGCGCGCTCACGTCCCAGTATTGCCGAACGAGCGAAGCGTGTGAATTGGCAACGGGTGGATGAAATCTTAACCCGCGTTCCTGCCGCTCCGCCGTTAGTTGGTGATGAAAAATAGTTCGAGGCAAAACACCTGCTAAAAAGAATCGGCATTCTGAGAAGTCGATTTTCCGTCGCTGATATTTGTGTTCTTCCAAACGCCCTCGCTGACGGCTCGCTTGACTCTCGCCACTGACAAGGATTTAATTTTTCCATGAACGCGACCTTGTCCTCCGATGGCAAACTCGTCCTTTCGCCTGAATTGCGGGACACCGCGCAACTAAAGCCCGGCGATGTTTTGGAAGTGCAATTTCACAAAGGAACGATTGTTCTGCGCAAACATCAGCCGCTCACCTCGGAACAATGCGCCGCGTTATTGGAGCGCAGTCACTCGCAACCGGAACCTTCACCAGAAGATGAAGCCGCTGTCGAGCAAGCCATTCGCGAAGTGCGGGCGCGGCGGCGATGATCGCTGTTATCGACACGAACATCATTGCGAGCGCCACGTTTTGGCGCGGCAAACCCGCGCATTGTCTTGAAGCCTGGGCGGAGGGAAAATTTGAAATGGCGATCAGTCAATCTTTCGTTCAGGTTTCCCTTCTGAAAACCATTGTCTCTTTTTCTAATTTTGGTTAAATCTGCGGCGTTCCCGAACGAAAACACATGAGCATCACAATATTTGCGGTTTTAATTGCGGCAGCCGGAGCGCTGGGCGGTTTGGCAACCTCAGTCCTTAATGGCGAACGTTTTATTTTCCCGCGTTACGATGAAGAATTGAAAGTCAGAAGAACGGGATGGGTTGGGAATGTTTTTATAGGCGCAATCGCTTCCATAGTCGTCTGGGCCATTTACGGTTCTCTAGCAAATTTTGATCTCAATAGAGGAGATTTTTCGCAAACGAATTTACCTCTTTTCCAGTTGGGAAGCTCCATTATCGTCGGCTTGAGCGGCGGCAAAATACTCACTTCTCTGGCTCAACAAAAAGCCGATCAAATTGCGAGAGATAATTTGGCGTCTCTGTCGAAAAAGCTAAACAAACCAAAACAATAGTGTATAGTTTGACATATGACACAGTTAGAAAAAGCCCGGGAACAATTGGACGAAATATTGGACAAGATTCCGGCCTCTGGTTCCTTTGAAGGCGCGAGACTGGCGAAGGAGGCATCAAAGGTCGCTGACAAAATTTCGGAGCTTTGCTCTCACCCAGATGCGGATAAGAAAACGGAAGAACCTCACCGTCAAAATGGGCATTGACGGATCGGTGGAATTACATCCTGTTTCAATAAAATTCGTCCGCTTGTCTTCGGAACTAAATTTCCAGAGATATTTTAACCACGGACTTTTTCCCCTCGCACTTCTTGCAAAAGTTGTTCGATGATGAAACTGCTGGTGATGCCTTCGGATTGCGCCTGGAAATTCGTGAGAATGCGATGCATCAAAACCGGTTCGGCGACGGCTTCCAAATCTTCCATGCGCACGAGATAACTGCCTTGCAAAACGGCGCGGGCTTTGGCGCCGCGAATCAAATATTGCACGGCGCGCGGGCCAGCGCCCCACGTCACCCATTTTTTAATCCACTCATGCGCGTCGTCGGAACGCGGGCGGGTCATGCGAACCAGATCTACGGCGGTGTCGTAAATATGGTCGGGGACGGGAACGCGTTGCACGACTTCCTGAAAACTTAAAATCTGTTCGCCGGTAATGATGTGCTTGAGCGGAGCGGGCAACGCGCCGGTGGTTTCGCGGGCGATGCGGCGTTCCTGTTCGAGACTCGGATATTCGAGATTGATCAGGAACATGAAGCGGTCGAGTTGCGCTTCGGGCAACGGATAAGTTCCTTCCTGCTCGATGGGATTTTGCGTCGCGAGAACGAAAAACGGCGAGGGCAATGGAAACATTCTTCCCGCGACGGTGACGCGATGTTCCTGCATTGCTTCAAGGAGAGCAGACTGAGTTTTCGGCGGTGTGCGATTGATTTCGTCGGCGAGAATGATGTTCGCGAACACCGGCCCTTTCGTGAAAACGAAGGCGCGTCGGCCCGGCTGATCCGTCTCCTGCAAAATATCGGTGCCGGTGATGTCGGACGGCATGAGGTCGGGCGTGAATTGAATGCGGCTGAAATCGAGGGACATCACTTGCGAAAGCGAATTGACGATGGTGGTTTTCGCGAGGCCAGGAACGCCCATGAGCAAACCGTGGCCGCGCGCTAAAATGCAAATCATCACGCGCTCCACAACGAGGTCCTGGCCGATGATGACCTTCGCGATTTCCGCGCGGATTTCCTGATAAACTTTGCGCAATGCATCAATGGCGGCGACGTCGTTGGCGGAAGTTGGCTTTGGTTGTTCAGACATAGTTTAAAGATTTTGCCACAGTGAAGCAGTGGCGTCGAATAAGATTCAATTAGGATGCGGAGCGTTTCAATCAATCCTTCTGAAGAAATGAAAACAAATCCATGACTTGCTGCGGCTGCAACGATTCGAGCAAGCCTTCCGGCATCAACGAAGTTTGCGATTCTTTCAACTCGCGAATCTGCTCGCGTGAAATCACATGCCGCTGATTGCTCGCATCCAGCAACGTCACAGCGCTCGGCGTCGATTCAGTCATTAGACCGTTGATGATTTGGTCATCTTTTGTTTCGACGGAGAAGCTGACGTATTCGGCGCGAATGTAGCTGCTGGGATTCACGATA
>JBBQRQ010000126.1:0-11611 GCA_038214755.1 Verrucomicrobiota bacterium | reverse complement strand
CTGGACCGTTGCTCCGGCGACGGGCTGCCCATCTGTATTCTGGACCAACAAAACCCAATCGCGCTTGCGGATTTGTTCGATGCTCGTATTGGCGTCGGATTTCCAGTCCGCAAGAGCCGATGACGTGAAAAGAACAAGAGCCAAAAGACACAGAATGGTCAGACGTCTAACTGTGGATTTCATTCTGAATGAGTATTTCGCCCCGGTTTTTAAGACGCGAGCTTTTTTGCGACCTTCGTGGCTTACAGTAGCAGCCCATCGTGCAACTCGTCGGAAAAGGTAAGAACCGTCCAGTGAACTTGCGGCGGCGGGACGCATTGGTTACGATTTTTCTATGACGCCCCATTCCACGCCCCCGCCGCTCCAGCCAGTAGGCGGTTCCGCTCCAGCGCCCGCTCCGAAACGACGCCGTTGGCTGCTCTTTGGCTGCGGCGGTTTGCTCGCCCTGCTGCTCATCATCGTCGCGACGGTCGCCATCACGCTTTGGTGGTTGCAGCGCCCGATCAAGCCGGTGGTCTTGTCAGCATCTGAAAAAGCAAAAGTGGATGATAAACTTCAGCATCTCGGTGGCGCGGCGGAAAGTCGTTCATCAATTTCGTCCTCGCGCGACTCCGTTTCGAAGCCAGAACTTGATCGGTCTTACACGCCGGGTTCAAAAGAGTTGCAGTTGACCGAACGGGAATTGAACGGGTTGTTGAACGCGAACACGGACCTTGGCAAAACGGTGCGACTGGAGTTGGCGCGCGACGCCATCAATGCCTATTTGGCCGTGCCCATCCCGCAAGATTTTCCCGTGGGGGGCGGAAAAATATTTCGCGCCCGCGGTCGCTTCCGCGTGTCGCTCAATGATCAAGCGCCTTATGCAATCTTGGAAGATGTCACAGTGCTGGGGCTGAGCCTGCCGAAGGCGTGGCTGGGCGGTTTGAAGGGCGAAAATCTTCTCGCCGACGCGGTGGGCCAACACAACGGAAGGCCCGCGCTGCGAGGTGTCAAAAGCCTGCGTATCATTCCCGGCGCCATTGTGCTGGAAGTAAGCAACTGATTTTTTTTGCGCGCCGGTTCCCAGTCGGCGAAGGAGAAGGATCAAGCGAGAGCAAGATTCCCAATCATTGTTGGCCGGGTTATTCTCGCAGCCACGGCAAAGCGATGCGTCGGACTCGCAGGCGATTTAACCCGTTCACTCCCGGATCACCGGCGCAATAACCGAGCAATACGGAATCGCCGATAAAATGAATCGCCGTGTAGCAAAATGCGCCTTGCGGATCGTTCTCAATTAACTTTTTTTTCGCCCACGTCCTGCCATTGTCACTCGAAATCGCCGTGACGAGTGGCGTGCGTTTATTTTTTTCAAAAGGAAAATCGCCGGAATGATCGTTAAAAACCGCGAGCAAGTCCGTTGAGTTTGGCAGCCGTTTAATGCTGGCGGGCGCGATGGGCGATTTGAGCGCGGTCGGCTCCGGGATCGACCACGAGATTCCTCGGTTCGTCGAAATGCAGCCAAACTGACAACCCTGATCGGTGCGCGCCCAACTAAAAATATTTCCGTTCCCCAGTTCCACCACTCCGGGTTCGTGCAAACCCGTTTTGCTCGGAAGCGGAATTGCCCGCCAATCGTTCGCCTCCCGCCACATCTTCCCGCTGTCATCCGACAAATACCACAAATCGATGGCGCGGTAATCGAGCGTGTGCGGATCATTTGGGTTTCCATTGCGCGAGCGGTGAAAAGCCACCGGCATAATCAAACGGCCGGAACGGGTTTGAATGACGCGATCGTTATTTAAAACAAAATAACCGGGCGCGGCGAAAACGGGCGTGGGTTTCGACCACGTTTTCGCTTCGTCTGCGGAAAAACAAATCACCGGGCGACAATCGTGAAAGTTATTTTTGACGAGATAAAACAGGGCGATGCGTTCATCCGCCAGACGCAAGAGGGAGACGCTCATCAAATTCTGCCCGCCACCATTCTGCGCGACGACTTCGGGTTGCTGGCTCCAGGTTCGCCCCCCGTCATCGGAAAAAACGGAAACAATTCGCACCGGACTTTCATCCGCGGCTGAACCCTGAAATTGAGAATAGACAAACAAAACACGTTTGGATTTCAGGGTGACGAAAGCGCCTTCGGAGTTGCGCGGAAATTCTTTCGTTGGAGTGATGTCCAAAACTATTTGCTCCGCGCTTTCACCGAAGGTTGTTGAAAGCGACACCAAGAAAAGACAGAGGCAAAATTGAAGTGTCGTTTTAAAATTCATTTAGCCTGCTTTAACTTCGCATCCGATTCACGCCGACTTCGGCAAATAAACAATGCGATTCTGCCAGTCCCAATTCTTTCCTTCGCCCGGCCAAAAGCCAGTCAGCAGTCGCGATTGATGACCGTGATCTGAACTTCGAACACTCCGGCGAAATAAAATAATTCCCGCGTGATCGTAACCGGCGCGGAGCAATTGTCCGGCGTGCCATGCGAGGGTCGAGCGATCAAAAGCCACGAGAATGAGTTTCACTTCAGCGCAGCAAATCAACTAGGCGGCGTCGTCCAATCCCAGCCACATTCCGTCCTGCCAGTTGGCGAGATGAATCAGTGAAAACTCCGGCACAAGACGGCGGCAAGCGGATACCAAACGATGCGAAGTATTCTCGTCAGCCAACAGCTTGAACGCCATATTTCTCTCCCTCCTGCGACTCACGGATTTCTTCAGGAAAAGCTTTGGCGTAAGCAATCGCGCGTTTCACGATGACCGATGGCCAGTGAAAATGGTCCGCCGTTTTCTCCACCGACTTTAATTCCGCGTGAACATCGACCACTTCCCAAACCGCCACCCGATGACCAGTGAGATAGGCTTCGCGTCCGGACAATGAATCGCGGAAAGAGATTCCGGGAAACTCCGTCTCAAGAGATTTTTCGATAACATAGCGGGAAGCGAGATCACTCTTGGAAGTTTTCGCGGCGCGGGCTTGTTTCGCGACCAACCGTTCGTAGCGCAGTGGCACGCGAGCGGAGACGTAGGCGGTTTTCATTTCATCGAATTTTGTGCACAGTGTGCACAAAGTCAATCAGGGCAAATTTTATCCTGCGGTTATTTGGCTTCATCTGCGGAAACAGAATCACGCGGAGCCGAATTGTTTTCGCATCAGCTTTTGGATATCAGGCGAATTCACGAATGCGCCCGGAGTTATGACAGACACCGATTGATATTTGGGCTGATCAAAATGGCCGCGCGCGGTATTGACCGTGATGATGAAATCCGCCGTGACGGCCAGCGCGCATTCCAGAAAACGATTATCCGGTTTGTGACGGATGACATCCAGTTCGGTCAATGGATAACAAAATTCCAGAACAGAGAGCATTCGTGGGAGAAGTTGTGGTTCATCGGAAAGGACTTCCTGATATTCCTCGATCATTGCGGGAGAGGTCCACGCCCGCAAATTGCCGGTCAAACAAAGTTCCACGATCAAGGCTGCCGGATTGACGGGATTCGGCAGCGTCGCCAGCTTCAGCACGCAGGTATCAAGGACGACTCTCAAGATAAGGTTTGGCGCGACGCAACGCGAGAGCGCGGCGTTTCTTTTCGACAAAGGCGATGGATTCTTCGTCCGTCATCGTTTTGCCGGCGTTGGCACGATGGGCGCGCGCAAGTTCGGGAGAGAGTTTGAAACTCACCAGTTTCCCGCCAACAATTGCTTTCGCTTGCATGGTTTAAAAATAGCTGCGCGATGAACTTCTGACAAGTTTGCGAAAATGCGGCGCAACACTATGCCTTCGGCTTCATCTGCGGAAATAAAATCAACTCGCGAATGCTTTCCTGGCCGAGCAACATCATGCACAAACGATCAATGCCGATCCTGCTGACCGAGGCATGCTGCGTTCGAGCGTGCCGAGAAAATCTTTTGTTGTTCAAAGTTTTGCCCAATTTTCCACGCGCAATTCCGAAATACGACCGAACTCACCGACGTTGGCGCTAACCAGCGTCAATCCATGCGCGAGACAAATGGCTGCGATTTTGAGATCGTTTGGGCCGATGATTTGACCGAGAGTTTCAAGATTGTGCCGGACGGTTGCGTAATGATGCGCGGCGGCATCATCGAAAGGCAACGAGACAAAAGGTTGAAATAAATTGTGCAAGGCGACTAACCGACGTTCGCGCCGCTCATACTTGTGTGCGCCATGCCAGAGTTCCGCTTTCACAACGGCACAAAGAAGAATTTCCGAAGGTGAAACGCGGTTGAGACGTTGCTCCACCGGCCCGCCAGGATTTTTGAGATGTTGAATCCAGGCGTTCGTATCAAGAAGCCACGCCATTACCAGTCCTCGCGTTTTTCAAACTCTCCCTGCGGCGGACGCTCGAATGGCTCGTTACCCCAATCTTCCCGGATTCGTTGCCAGAAATCGGACGGCCAGACTGAAGCGACGGCCTGCTTTTTCTCCGCCAATTGCAAAGCGTCGCGCACCAACCGCTCGACTGAAGCGGCGGTTTCAGGATCAAGGCTTTGGATTTTCTGATCCAACTCGATGGCGATAGCGGTCATGGAAATCAGTGTATCGCGTCACCAATCGTTTGCAACGATTTCAGTTTCATCTGCGGCTCTGGAAGCTGCCGCGTTTCTTTTCGACGAAGGCGATGGATTGTTCGTCCGTCATCGTTTTGCCAGCGTTGGCACGATGGGCGCGCGCAAGTTCGGGAGAGAGTTTTAGACTCACCAGTTTCCCGCCAACAATTGCTTTCGCTTGCATAGTTTGAAAATAGCTGCGCGAGGAACTTCTGACAAGCGTCGCCACTGAGATTTACACAATGTCCATGGCTGACGTTCCATTGATCACTTCGGCTTCATCTGCGGAAATAAGATCACGTCGCGGATGCTTTCTTGGCCGAGCAACATCATGCACAAACGATCAATGCCAATGCCGATACCGCCGGCGGGAGGCATGCCGTGTTCGAGCGCGACGAGAAAATCTTCGTCGAGCTTTTGTTGTTCGCCGCCGGCTTGATGTTCCAAGGTGTTGCGTTGGGCAATCGGATCGTTTTGCTCGGTGTAACCGGGCGCAATCTCCGCGCCGTTGATGCAACATTCGAAAACTTCTACAGTCGTCGGGTCATCGGGCGAAAGTTTGGCGAGCGGCACCAGTTCCTTCGGCAAATGCGTGACGAAAATGGGGTTGAAATTATTTATGGTCGGCTCAATCAATTTTTCAAAGACGGCTCCGGTAACTTCGAAGTCCTCGTATTCCTTCCCGATTTCCACGCCAAGTTTTTGTGCGCGTTCGCGGCGTTCGGCGGGAGAAATTTCAAACCAATCGGCACCGGCTCTTTCGCGTACCAAATCTTTGTAGCGCGCGCGTTTCCACGGACGGGTAAGATTGATCGTCTTGGGTTCCTTTAATTTTTCCAACTCTGCACGTGCGTTATCAAGTTTATTGAAAGCATCTTTGACGCTTTGCTCACTCATGGTCATTTTACTTTGGGCAAGTGAAAGATGATGAGAAAGCGTCCGTCCTGATTCAACGGCGAGCTTTAATCCTTCGTCTGCTTTTAGATGAGAAAGTTCATTCTGTTGAGGATACAGTCTCATGGATTCGTTAAGCATATGATTGCTAAAAGCTCCAAGTTCTTCCGAATTTCGATCAATTGAATGAGCACAATGGGAAACTGCTTTTGCTAAATTATTTAAGGCTGTAATGGTTTCAGTTCTTTGAGCATGAGTGATAAATAACGTGCCAAAAATCTTTTCCGCCACTTGGCAGATTAGCGACTCCACCGTTTCCATCATCGTCTCGTAATCCCCAAACGCTTCATACGCTTCGAGCATCGTGAATTCAGGATTGTGTTTGCGCGACAAACCTTCGTTGCGAAAATTTTTCCCGATTTCAAAGATTTTATCCACGCCGCCGACGAGCAATCGCTTGTGATAAAGCTCCAGCGCGATGCGCAAATAAAACTCGCAGCCGAGCGCGTTGTGAAACGTCTTGAAGGGTTGCGCCGCCGCGCCGCCGGGAATGCCTTGCAGTACCGGAGTCTCGACTTCCACATAGCCGCGCCCATGGAAAAAATTGCGAATCTCACGAATGATCGCGCTCCGTTTCAGGAATGTCTCCTTCACGTCATCGTTGCCCATCAAATCGAGATACCGCTGGCGGTATCGAATTTCCGTATCCACCACGCCGTGCCATTTCTCCGGCATCGGTCGCAGCGCTTTTCCTAAAATAATAAAGCTCGCCAGCTTCACGGAAATTTCGCCCGTCTTCGTCGTGAACATCGCGCCATTCACGCCGATAAAATCGCCGAGATCGAGATGCGTAAAAATGTTCCACTGCTCATCGCCCAAAACATTTTTCTGCGCGTAAATTTGAATCCTCCCGCTCTGATCTTTGATGTCGATGAACATGCTCTTGCCCATCTCGCGATGCGCGGTGATGCGCCCAGCAAGCGCGACTTCGCGTCCTTCGACATAGTGGGCGCGCGCGTCGCCGCATTTTTCTTTCGGTAAAAATTTATTGGCAAACGGGTTGATGCCTTTGGCGCGGAGAGCGGCCAGTTTTATTTTTCGCTGTGCGATCAATGAGTTCGTTTCATCCATGGCAGGCAGAGATAAAACACCGGCGTCCCGGCGATGTCCAAGTTTTTGATGGCCCGGGTAGCATCTGCCTCCGGCGGGTGCGAATTCTATATTCCCGAACAGATTCTCCCACACCCACCGCAGGCAGATGCAACCCCCAAAATTTTTCAGTCCATGATCGATTGGCCGGTGAGCGAAATTTTCCCCTAAAGAGTTTCGCTGGATTTTCATCCCGGCCGGGCGCACCTTTTCTTTATGAAATTGATTCTCTCGACGCACAACGTAACTCTCACCAAAGCCATCGAAGACCACATCGTGTCCCGCATCGAAAAGTTAGAACACATGGACCAATACGCGATCAATGCCCGCGTAATTTTTGAACATGACCAGCTTAAAGCGCCGGACCGCCAGTTCACCTGCTCGATTCGTTTGTCCGTTCCCGGCCCCGACCTTTTCGCCGAAGATTCTGAAAGTGATCTTTACGCCGCAATGGATTTAGTGACAAAAAAAATCGAGCAACAACTCCGCAAACGTCACAACAAATTCAAAGCGAAAAATCACTCGCTCGCCTCGCGCACCAAACGCACCCGTCAGGAAGCGGAACTTTAATTCGTCTTCCGGATTTCAACCATTCGATGTTGGATGTCCGATGTTCGATGTTGGATGTTCGATGTTCGATGTTCGATGTTCGATGTTCGATGTTCGATGTTCGATGTTCGATGTTCGATGTTCGATGTTGGATGTTCGATGTTTGCGCTAATTTTTTCCGCATGCTCCTTCGTGCCCATATTGTTTTACCAATGGTCAGGCCGCCAATTGAAAACGGGGCGATTCTGATTCGCGGAAAACACATCGCTGCAATAGGACGCTGGCCGGATTTGTCTTCGTTCGCCGACGAAGTCATTGATCTCGGCGACGCGATTATTTTGCCGGGTTTGATCAATGCCCATTGCCATCTCGATTACACCGACATGGCGGGAATGATTTCTCCGCAAAAATCGTTCAGCGACTGGATCAAGTCGATGCTAGCGTTGAAAGCGCAATGGTCCTATTCGGACTACGCGCAATCCTGGATCAACGGCGCGAAAATGCTGGCGCGCACCGGCACGACCACTGTCGCGGACATCGAAGCTGTGCCCGAATTGCTGCCGGAAGTTTGGACGGCGACTCCGTTGCGGGTTTGTTCCCTGCTGGAATTGACCAGCGTGAAGAGCCGCCGGTTTTACAAAGAAATAGTTTCTGAAGCGGTCGCAATCATCGATTCGGTCCGTCACGAAAAATGTTTCGCAGGACTTTCGCCCCACGCTCTCTATTCCACTTCGCCGGAACTTTTGCAATGCAGCGCTGCGATCGCTCGCGAAAAAAATTGGCTTCTCAGCACGCACGTCGCGGAATCCGACGAAGAATCCGAAATGTTTGAAAACCGTCGCGGCCCACTGTTCAATTGGCTCAAAACGCAGCGCGATATTTCCGATTGCGGAATCTCGCCAGTCCAGCAACTCGAACGGCTCGGCGTTTTGTCGGAAAAATTTCTCGCCGTCCACGCCAACTACATTTCCGAAAGCGATGCCGCGTTGCTCGGCCAACGAAAATGCTCCGTCGTCCATTGTCCGCGCAGCCACGAATATTTTCGGCACAAAAAGTTTCCGTATGAATTGCTCCACCGCGCGGGCGTGAATATTTGTCTCGGCACCGACAGCCTCGCCAGCGTTAGGAGCGCACGCGTCCCGCGTGCAGGTTCGGGCGTCGCGCCCCAACCTTCGTTGAACAAACCCGGGTCTGATTGGGAGCCGCCGCTAATTTCAGGGGAACGAAGTTTTCGACGCGACGCCGAAAACCGCACGCGAGACGCGTGCGCTCCCCATGCGTTTGAACTCAGCCTGTTTTCCGAAATGCAAACTTTCGCAAAAGCAAATCCCGACGTGCCGACGGAAAAGATTTTGCAAATGGCGACGCTCAACGGCGCGCGCGCTTTGGGGATGCAAAAGCAAATCGGCGAACTGACGCCCAATGCGTTCGCGGATTTAATCGCTCTGCCTTTTTCCGGCAAAATCTCCGGAGCGCATGAGGCAGTTCTTCAGCACCAAGGCGAGGTTTTTGCCTCCATGGTTGACGGAAATTGGGTTGTTCCTGCGCAAGGGACGGGAAGCAATGCGGGAACCTAGTGGCACGGGCGTCTCGCCCGTGCCACTAGGTGTTGAACATCCTGAGCTTGGCGGAATTGAGCGAGCAAAACAGTTTTAGGAAAACCGAGGAACCTACCGGACAGAAGCCAGAAAAAATCAGCGGAAAATTTTTTTCACCGCTGGTTAGCCCACATTTTCAGGCAAGCCTCTGTAACTCCTGACGCAGCTCAAAGAAAGCAAGACCTGCGGCCTCGTCTGAAGGAACTGCGGGCAGCGATGTCGCAAGCTGCGGCGAACAATCATTGCCGCAGTAAATCGTCCATCGCTTGTCCTTAAGCTCCATACTGCCGTAAACGGGTGAATTGAAGTGCTCTGAATATCGAGATTGCCACTCCTCGGAATGGGCTGTGTCGATCGCGCTGCGCACAAGTATTGACGCAGCCTCCATCGCCTGTCGCACGATTTTTCCTGCGGTCTTCGCACCTTCGGAATGAGCAACGAGCACTGACCGGCTCCACGACCAGCGCGGCAGAACGCCGCCAGTCGCAAATGGAACAATCAAACAGTCGTTTTTCAGAAAGTGAAACGCAAGCATTGGGTGCATGGTGCGGGAATGTGGCCTAACGGTAGATTAAGCGACAAAATTGTCTCATATCACAGTTATTGCTTCGAACCGTAAAACTGCATTTCTCCCTTGTCCAGCCGCATCGCGGCGCAATTGCTCGTTGCTTTCGTTTTCCGTCGCTGAAAACTTGGTGGCAGGTTGACGAGGGAATTTGACATCGAACTCAAGCAACGACTCGACGCGCTTCGCGAACAAAATCTGTTTCGCGAATTGCGGCGCGTCGATTCCGCGCAAAGTTCCCGCATCCAGATCGATGGAAAATCGTTCCTGAATTTTTCCTCCAACGATTATCTCGGCCTCGCCAACGATCCGTTGCTCAAAGACGCCGCGATTGAAGCCGTGAAAAAATTCGGCGCAGGCTCCGGCGCGTCTCGGCTCATCTGTGGTTCTCTCGCGCCGCATCACGAACTGGAGGAAACTCTCGCGCAGTTCAAGAAGACCGAAGCCGCCCTGGTTTTTTCCACCGGTTACGCGGCGGCGGTCGGGACCATTACCGCGCTGCTCGGCAAAGACGACATTATCGTCCTCGACAAACTGGTTCACGCGTCCATCGTCGATGCCGCGCGTCTGAGCGGCGCGAAACTTCGCGTGTTTGCCCACAACGATTTGGATGATTTGGAAAAAATTCTAAAATGGGCGGCGAACCGAGTCCAAAGTCCAAAGTCCAAAGTCCAAAGTTTTTCTCGTTCGCGAGTTTTAGTAGTTACGGAATCAATCTTCTCAATGGACGGCGATTTCGCGCCGCTCAAAGAAATTGTTGCGCTCAAAGAAAAATACGGCGCGTGGCTAATGGTTGATGAGGCGCACGCGACTGGGCTCATTGGAAAACACGGGCGCGGTTTTGCGGAAGATTCCGGCATCGCTGACCAAATCGAAATTCAAATGGGAACTTTGGGCAAAGCACTGGGCGCATCGGGCGGATACATTTGCGGCTCGCGCAATTTGATCGACTACTTGATCAATCGCGCCCGCACTTTCATTTTTTCGACCGCTCCAGTTCCCGCTGCGGCCGCTGCTGCAACTGCGGCCATTTGTTTTTGTCAATCCGTCGCCGGCGAGCAGCGGCGCACATTGCTCTGGGGACGCGTGGGCGAACTCAATTCAAAATTAAAAATTAAAACTTCCAAACTCTCAGTCATCATTCCGATAATTATGGGCGATGAAGAAAAAGCGTTGCGCTCCGCCGAAGAATTGCGAAGGGAAAAAATATTTGTTCCAGCCATTCGTTATCCGACCGTCGCGCGAAACGCGGCGCGATTGCGAGTGACCTTGACCGCCGCTCACGAGGCAAGTGACGTGGAAAAACTTTGTTGCGTTCTCGAAAAACTGAATCTCGTAAATCGTAAATCCTAAATCGTAATTCCCGATGCACGCTCTCGCGCAACTCGACCATCAATACGTTTGGCATCCGTTCACCCAGATGCGTGACTGGCTGAAGCGGGAGCCAATCGTCATTACCTCTGGAAAAGGCGCGACGCTTCGCGACGTTCACGGCAAAGAATATCTCGACGCCAATTCCTCGATCTGGACGAATCTGCACGGCCACGCGCATCCGAAAATCAATTCGGCCATCGAAAAACAGTTGAAAAAAATTTCTCATTCCTCCGCGCTGGGTTTCGCGAATGAACCGGCGTCACTCCTCGCGGACAAATTAGTCCGCGCCGCCAGTCCTGACATTTACGATTTACAATTTACGATTTACGACCGAAATGTTCAATCGGCCCGTAAATCGAAAATCGGAAATCCAAAATTGAACAAAGTGTTTTTCTCCGACGACGGTTCGACGGCAATGGAAGTGGCATTGAAGCTCGCCTACGAATTTGCGCGTCGCACCGGCCGCAGCAAAAATCCAAAATTCCTTTCGCTCGATGGCGCTTATCACGGGGACACCATCGGCGCGGCCAGCCTCGGTCATATCGATTTATTTCACAACGCGTATTCCACTTTGCTTTTTAAGACGGACAAGGTGGCCGCGCCCTATTGCTATCGTTGTCCGCACAATCGCGCGCAGCCGGAACGCGGTGATTCGCGCGATTATCGCAAATGCAAATTCGAGTGTTTGAAATTGGTTGAGCAAAAATTTTCCACGCAACGCAAAACAAAAAATCCCTACGCCGCCATGATCGTCGAGCCGCTGATGCAAGGCGCGGCCGGAATGATGGCGCAGCCGGAAGGTTGGTTGAAACGCGTCGCGGAAATTGTGCGCAACGACGGCGCGCAATTGATCGCAGATGAAGTGATGACGGGGTTTGGTAGGACGGGTGTGGGAGAAAGTGAGAAAGTGGGAAAACGGGAAAACGGGAAGAACTCACTT
>JBBQRQ010000125.1:0-12053 GCA_038214755.1 Verrucomicrobiota bacterium | reverse complement strand
AGTGAATTGGGCTCGAACCCAGGTTCCGAGTTGATTTCGGTCGATCTCCGAGAGTTGAACCGCCGCCGCCATTTTCGCCATGAATCCAATTTTGCACGGAAAACCCAATATGTCTAGCTAATTACGGGACACTAGACTAGTAACAAAATCAGGCGGGCAGGGGTCGGGTTGGAATCGATCACGATGCGGTGTCGATGCCACGCGAAAGCATTTACCTTGATCGAGTTACTCGTCGTCATCGCTATTATCGCCATCCTCGCCGCATTGCTCCTGCCCGCTCTCGGAAAGGCAAAACAAAAAGCACAGGGAATCGGTTGCATGAATAACTTGAAGCAATTGCAACTGGTCTGGTCGATGTATAGCGACGATAATCGAGATAAGATTGTCCGGTCAGCCGGCTTGGATCGATTACTGGAAAACCCCGCTGACACACGCGCCACCCTGCCAAATGCGGATTGGAACAATTGGGTTTACGGTAGCATGAATTCTGCGCCGGGTAACACGAATGTCGGCCTACTCCAGGCAGGTCTGCTCTATCCGTATGTGAAGAACGTCGCGGTCTATAAGTGTCCGGCTGATCGACGAACCGATCGATGGAATCCGCCAACGTCCAGCACTTTTGCGGGTAAGCCGACCGTTCGAAGTATGGCCATGAATTGTTGGATGAATCCGATTAACGTTTGGGGCGGCGGGTCGCTGAACCTTCGCGTTTTCCGAAAGCAAACCGACATCATCAAGCCAAGCCCTTCCAAATGCTGGGTATTGATTGATGAGAATCCCTGGAGCATTAACGATGGCTGGTTTGTTTGCGACCCAACCCGAACTCAGCAGTGGACCGACGTGCCTGCCACCTATCATAACGCAGCCGGCGGCCTGAGCTTTGCCGACAGCCATGCCGAAATAAGAAAATGGCGGGATGTCAATATCCTCAGTGCGCGCAACTACGGCGTTGCAAAAGATCCGAAGTCCAGCGACCTCCCCTGGCTTCAAGAGAGAACTACCTCACCTCCTTAACAAAAGTAACAGGATAATAGTTACGACCTTGGCCGCTAGCGGAAACCAGAGCCGATTGTAACTTGGGTGTGATTCAAACTGGCGGTCAAACGTAGCGCAGGATTGCATCCTGCTGTATCGCCGGTTTGAAACCGGCTGACCGTCGCAAAGAGAGAGAGTTTTTAGGTTTCGAAAGTCTCCGGTTCTGGCGACATCTTGCAGGTTGCAATCCTGCGCTACAACTGATCAACTGACCGCCAGTTAAAATCACACATTTGTATCTTATAGGTTGCTACTACAAAGGTTTGATCGTCACCCAAAGCGGCGATGACCAGGCGCGATTGCCATCGAGTAGTTTGACGTGGACATAGAATAGATGCGCGCCGGTTAATGATTTGTCCGCGTCGTAGATATAGGAACCGTCCTTGCCCGAAGTGACACCTGTCTTCAGTAGTTCTCCATCGAGGAAGAGTTCAAGGTCACTTATCGGCGAGGGAGCCTGCACAGATATTTGAATAGGCGGCATGGAGTTGGTTGCAAAACTTTCGCCCATCCAATGTTCGCCACAGGTAACCTTTAGAGTAATTTTGCTGGTAGAGCCAAAGGTCCGACGTGCTTGCATGGCGCGGAAGATCGACTCGCGACTCGGCTTTTCCGCCCATACGCCAGCGTAACTCGCCCCAGTGGATAAGTGATCGCTCGCGGCGATGATTCCGAATTGGTGGCCGCGCATGAGTCCTTCCTTCGCGTCCTGCTCAACAGAGTTGTTGCGGAAGCCCTGATAAATTTCGACGAGGGGTCGATGGATATTGTCTTTGTAGTTCCAGAGTACGCGATTGAAAGGCTGATGCGCTATGGTAAACGTATTCGTATCCAACTCGCTCCAGAACTGGGTGAGGGGATAGGTGTGAGGACGAAGCATGTCGTCGCGGAGAGAGAAGACATTATGGTCGGTATCACCCCGGCTGCGTTCATAGGAGTAAAAGGGAAAGAACTTCGTGCCTAGCGCATGACGATCTACTTCCTTCCTACTACGCCACCAGACAAGACTAAGTGGATCACCCATCGCCAGGTCATGGGTATGGTCAGTGATGCCCATGAAATCCAGCGGGGCAGCATCAATCGCGTAACGATAGGCATCATCAATGGTTCCATCCGCTGGTGAGAAGCAAAGTGATATGTCCGTGTGCCGATGAAGATCGCCATAGAACAGTTCGTATTGTCTGCTACCCAAACTAGCGACAGGACGTGCGGATAGAGCAGGGGAGGCGGCAATGGTGTTTGAAGCAAGAGAGACTATTCTAGTCTTTGCAGGAATTTTCGCTTTCGCACCTTTAAAAGAAATTTCCGCCAGCGCTATTCCTCGATGAGTTGATTTTGGATCGCGCCTATCCGTGCGGCCAGTCGTCCAGGCGAGGTTGATTCCGTCTTGCTTCGGACTCACGGAAATACGTTGCATCCCATCGCCTTGACCTTCCGTGAAGGAATAGAGTTTCGACCAGCCATCGCGCAGAAGGCAGCGGGCGTAGAGACGCGCGTTGTCTTGTTTGTGCGTCTCGGGAACGATACCTATCCACGGCACATAGAAGTGACGATAGACAATCCACGGGCGGTTTTGTCCATCGACGACCAGTTGCGCTCCTTCGTAAAACGCGCCGAAATTTTTCAGGTCAGGCGGCGCGTTAGTGCGATGGTTGGAAAGTTCGAAGGAAGGTTGGGGTAGGTCATAGGTTTTGAGTTGCGCGGATTTTTCATCCAGTTCGCCAAAGTGCAATTTGCGAAAACGATGAAGGGGGCCTTCGTTATCCACCATCTTAGTTGATTTTTTGTCGCCAGGTGTTCGCGCGACGTAACGTTTCCCCCAATTCTCGCCATCTTCCTCCCAGACCACCCAAACCTTCCCATCTTTGCCCGAGGCGATTTGCGCGTTGGCTTCAAATCCGGGTGTAGCGGCAAGGGTTAGATTTTCGTGGGTCGCTTTGGTGGTGAATTGCGAAAGGACATTGTAACTCTGTCCATCGTAGGCATCGCAGATGAGATGAACGGAGTTATCCGCGGATACGGCGACCGATGGATGCCACGCATTGCCAGAGGTGGAAATATCTTTGAGCGCGTCGGTCGTAAATACCTTTGACCGATTACTTATCCGCATCCCGATGGCGCGGAAACGACCTTGGCTTTCCTGCTGGCAAACAACGACGACGCTCCCGTCTGGACCAGCCGTGATGCGATGATTTATTCCGACGAAACTGGTCGAATTCTTTTCGCTGTGGTTTCCATTGATCTCAGTCGCCTGTTGAACTTCCACATTCCAATTCGAGCCTTTCGAGGTTTCGTAACTCACCCATAAACGCCCGAGCGCATCAATGGTTGGAGTGGGATTGGCGTAATCTCCCACAACCGAGCTTATCTGTTTTCTCTCAATCCATTTCCCATTCGCCCCGCGCAATCCCAACCAGATCTGATCGCCGGATTTTGGCTGAAACTCCAGCCATGCGATCCACAGCCCATTGGAAGCGGTCGCAATTCCGGCGTCGTAATAAAGTGGGTTCTCTAACAGAACCGTCTCCACAATTTCATCCGCTTTGTCATAGAGAAAGAAATCGGTCTTTTCTGCGCTCGCAGTAAAGGCAAGAAGGGATAACGCGCTGCAAAAACTTCGCATCACTTTTGGAATAGTAAATTCCCTACAGGTTTGAAGGGTCAAAAGTTTTCCTGGAGAAAACAGTAAATTCATAACGGAAGTAGAAGAACTTTTTTTAATAGGATCGTCCGTAACGAACACCGTTTCTCCCCCGGCGACAAGATTTAAATCCGTAGCGAAGTAGCGGCCGCCCTCCATCATGTATCTGAAATCGGGACAAGACGTGTCCTGCAAGAGAACGAATTTATTGCCTCCGTTTTTGTTGGGACGAAGAAAATTTGCCTCCGTGATGGATGCCTTGAAGGAAAAAGCCCGAACAAATTTTCGGGCGCTTAAAGCAGTGAAGAAAAAAAACCGAGGGGCGCGGGCTGCTTCACTCTAGTCAGCCCGCACCGAGTATCATTTTTGGAAATTTGCCCCCCCATAGATGACGTGCAACGCAGGCGCCGAAGCGTCCACAATAGCCGTTTCCAATTGAGGAGGGGAAAGCGGAAAAATCTGGTTGGCAAGGAGAGGCGTACTCCTCGGATAACGCCATTGCATTCCGCAACCGCGTTCTGAAAAATTCGATTCAATCTTCTCTTTGCGCATCCGCTCCTGTCATAGCAAATGACATACCGAGCAATTTTGCGACGACTCAGAAGAATGATTGCAGTCGCCGGGCCGGGCGGGCTGATTAACCGCATCGGACGTGAATTGGTAATTTTTCCGTCCGCTTTGGGAAATTTTACGCTGCTGATTTTGAGACCGAAGAACTTTTCAGGTTATTTCCTTGCGGCTGACAGAGGCGTGTCCCAATCATCGACCCGAACCACCCAAAAAATCTAATGCGGATGCGTACTCTGCGAAGTGTGGAATCCCAAAGCGCCAACCTCATCCCGGTTTATGAAAACTTTTTCTTTGTCTCGACTGGTTATTTGTTTGGCCGTTGTCACCAGTGCGAAGGCGCAGAGTTTACCGGGAACACCGCACCTGCCTAACTTTGATAAGCGAAAGGATCGCGCCATTTCCGCGCCGGGCCAGCCTGACGCAAAGACGGCGGGGGCTGCCGCGCTTCAGGTGCGTATTCCAACGGCGCGTGTCGCGTTCGACGAGATTGTTGGCAGTCCAAAATTGATTGACGCCACCGATGGTTTTTTGAGCGGACCTGATGGCCAAGGCCGAGGCATTTCATCCGCCAGCGCCGCCGCGTTCCCCGCTAACGATCCGCACCGCGCGACCAAAGCCTTTCTCAAAGAACACAGGGCGCTCTTTGGTCACGGGCCGGAAGTGCTGGCTGCGGCCAGAGTAAAGCGAGAATCTGTCACCGCCCACAACGGTCTGCGGACTGTAGTCTGGGAACAGCAATTGGATGGCATTCCGGTGTTCGAAGCGGTGCTGATTTCTCACACGACGTGGAAGGGGGAATTGGTCAATATTTCCAGCCAGTTCCTGCCCGAGCTGGACCAAGCGGCCAATGCTGGCACGCCCAATCGGGCCGCGTTGGTTGCTCAACCGATTATTTCAGCGAAACAAGCCGTCTTCTTCACCGCCCGAAATGTGGAGGCCGATCTGGGTGAAGCAAGTATTACCGCGGTGGATGACCCATCGACTGACGCCGACAAGCATCAGCGATTTCGCGCTCCTCCTCACCTCAGTGGAGAGGTGGAGGTGCATCTGGTATGGCTGCCGATGAGCAGTTCGGTAATGCGCCTTTGCTGGGAAGTGGTTCTGACCAGTCACGCGCGAAGCGAAATGTTCCGGGTCTTGGTGGACGTGCGGAATGGCGAGGCACTCTTCAGACAGTGCCTTACGTCCTATCTCAGCGATGCCACTTACCGGGTGTTTGTCAGCGACAGTCCATCACCGTTTTCGCCCGGCTGGCCAATACCGAACACGAACCAACCGCCCTTGGTTGCGCGCCAACTGCTCACCTTCAGCGCACTGAACACCAACGCATCCCCCAACGGTTGGATTAATGACGGCATCAACGAAACGCGCGGCAACAACGTCGATGCTCACACCGATAAGAACGGTGATAATTTGCCGGACCTTCCTCGTCCGCAAGGCTCGCCGTTCCGCGTGTTCGATTTTCCGATGGATCTGGCGCAAGCGCCGAGCACTTACACCAACGCCGCTGTGGCGCAGCTTTTTTATTGGTGTAATTGGTATCACGACAAACTTTACGAACTCGGGTTCACCGAAGCAGCGGGCAATTTCCAGGGAACCAACTTCGGACGCGGCGGCTTGGGCAATCCTGGCCTCTATCAATTCAACGACGCGAATGCGACAAATTATCCACGCCGGTTTTATCAACTACGCTCGCCGTGAAATTTGAATCCCTGAAATCCGAGCGCTGACGACGATTCCGCACCAGCCCAGAAAAGCGATTTGCTGCGCGGCTTTCGGCCGAGTTTCGGGATTCGAATATCTTTGGGCTATCGGATTCTCGGACTTCGGTTTGGAACTGAAAATAATTCCTTCAGAATGCCCGCGCGTTGGGAAAACTTATCGACCAAGACTCAAATTACAAATTGACCACGCGAACGGGAACACGCTAATTAAACATAACAAACATAGTGCGAATTATACGTTGGGTTTACTTCGCCGTATGTCCCCAACCGAACCGGCTTTCGCCGTGGTTCGCCACTGGCCAATAAACGAAAAAGGATTTTCCGATGACGTTGCCGCGCGGAAATGGACCCCAGCTCCGAGAGTCCCAACTGTTCAGGGTATTGTCGCCCATGACCATGTAATGCTTCGGCGGAACTTCAAAAACAGTTTGCTGATCTGGAAAAAAAGGAGCCAGCCCCGCTTGCCGGAGCGTTCCGATTTTGACAAGTAACTCGGCAGTCGCTTCGTTGACGTGGCCGAAGTAATGGTTCTCGCGCCAAACCGGATCGAAGGTATAAACGCTTCCGAAATGGGGCGTCGAGGCGTCGAGGCGGGAACCGTTGATACGCAAATGTTGGTCGTCGCCGATGCTGGCATTTTCCCCACCGAGCGCGACGAGTCGTTTGATATAGAATTGATCCTGCTTCATGCCGGGATGGTAGATCCCTTTGGTTTTGAAGACGATAATTTCCCCGCGAGTGGGCGCGCGAAAATTGTAAGTCAGCCGATCGACGAACAAATGGTCGCCGGCGATCTCGGCGATGCGAAGAATGTCCTCACCTTTTTTGTAAAAATGACCTTTGTCAAGATTAGCCTTCTGCGCGAATTTCTGGTCTTCATCGGGCGAAAACCAGAGCGTATGCGCCTTCTGAACGGTTTGATCGCCGACGTGATATTCCATGATTAATTCCTGCTTGTTGATGAAGCGCAAAAAAGTTTTCCCCTGGCTCAGGCCGACCAATTCTCCATCGGCCTCTGCGACGAGATGATGATAAAAAGTTCCGCGCACGCAGGCGTCCCAGATTCTGCCAAAACGATTTGGGATTTTATCGACGCGATCATACTCCACTCCGTATAAAGTGGGCTGCATCGAGCCGGTTGGAATCTTGAACGGCTGCAGAAAAAAAGTTCGAATCGCCATGGCCACCGCGATGGCTACTAAAAAAACTTCCACATTTTCCCGCCACCCGGAGTGCGGATAGGGTTTGAGCCATTTGTTGGCCGCGGCTTCCAGTTCAACCATTCGTTTGCGCACCGTGTCGTTATCCGCATGATCGCTGATGGCTTTTTGCGTTTCCTTTTGCGCGGAATCCACGGCGATAATCGCGGGCGGTGAAAGTAAATCGCGTTGGGCATTGAGCATTTTTTCGACGTGGTTGCACATCTCGGTTGCTTCGCGAACCGTCCCGGATAAAAACCAGCGTAATTTCATATTTTATGCTTTCAAAACTTCGATAAACGCTTCTTGCGGAATGTTGACACTGCCGAACGCCTTCATCCGCTTCTTTCCTTCTTTTTGTTTCTCCAACAATTTTCGTTTCCGCGAAATGTCGCCGCCATAACATTTCGCGGTGACATCTTTTCGCATCGCGCTGACGGTTTCGCGCGCGATAAATTTTCCACCAATCGCAGCTTGAATAGCCACTTGATATTGTTGCGGCGGGATGACTTCCTTCAACTTCGCGGCGAGCGCCCGTCCCCTGCCCTCTGCCTTGTCGCGATGCACGATGCAGGAAAATGCGTCCACCGATTCTCCATTCACGAGCAGGTCGAGTTTCACCATGGCCGATTCCCGGTAGTCCGCGTGCTCATAATCCATCGAGCCAAATCCGCGCGTGATGCTTTTAATCCGGTCGTGAAAATCAATTAAGATTTCATTGAGTGGCAACAAGCTCGTCAGCATGACCCGGCGCGTGTCCAATGTTTCAGTGTGATCCACCATCCCCCGCTTTTCCGAGATCAAGGCCATCATGTCGCCGATATATTCGTTCGGGCAAATCACGAAAGCCTGCACCATCGGCTCCTCGATTTTCGCGATGTAATTCGCTTCGGGCAAATACGCGGGGTTATCAATTTCCTTCACCGTGCCATCGGTCATCGTCACGCGATACACCACGCTTGGATACGTCGCGATGATGTCCATGCTGTATTCGCGACGCAAACGTTCCTGCACAATTTCCAAATGTAACAAACCGAGAAACCCGCAACGAAAACCAAAGCCCAGCGCCACGGAACTTTCACTCTGGAAAACAAACGCCGAATCGTTCAATTGCAATTTGCCGAGATTCGCTTTGAGGTGTTCGTAGTCCGCCGTGTTGATCGGATAAATTCCGCTGAAGACCATCGGATGAATTTCCTTGAAGCCTGGCAATACGGGCGAGGGGTTGCGCGAATCCGTGATGGTGTCGCCCATCTTCACTTCCTTGGGGCTTTTGATATTCGCGGTGAAATAACCCGTCTCGCCGACTTCTAATTTCTCGCGCACGTAAGGTTTGGGATTGAAACTTCCAACCTCCTTCACCTCAACCGACTTGCCTGAGTGCAAAAGTTTCACCTGCATTCCCGCTCTCAATTCTCCGTTGAAAACTCGAACGTGCGTCACCACGCCTTTGTAAGTGTCGAAATAAGAATCAAAGCCCAGCGCTTGCAAAGAGGCTTCTCCGCTCGGTTTCGGCGCGGGAATTCGCGCGACAATTGCTTCGAGAATTTCGTCGATGCCAATCCCCTCTTTTGCGCTCGCCAGAATCGCCGTGTCCGCAGGAATCGCCAAAATATCTTCAAGCTGCATTTTCGCCAGAGCGATGTCCGCGTGCGGCAAATCGATTTTGTTGATCACTGGAATGATGGCGAGATTCTGTTTCATCGCGAGATGAACATTGGCGACGGTTTGCGCCTCGACACCTTGCGCGGCATCAATGATGAGCAATGCGCCTTCGCACGCGCTCAAGCTCCGCGAAACTTCATAGGAAAAATCCACGTGCCCCGGCGTGTCGATGAGATTGAGTTCGTAGCTTTCCCCATTCTTCGCCTTATAAAGCATCGTCACCGGGTGCGCCTTGATCGTGATCCCCCGCTCTCTTTCCAAGTCCATCGAGTCGAGCAATTGCTCCTCCATGTCGCGCGTAGCGATGGTTCCCGTCGAATGCAAAAGCCGGTCTGAAAGCGTGGTCTTCCCGTGATCGATGTGGGCGATGATGCTGAAATTTCTGATGTGTGCTGCGTCCATGTCTTCGTTACACCGTTGGATCGTTAAATCGTTAAATCGTTGAATCGTAATTCGTAATTCAACGATTCAACCTTTTAACGATTCAACGCATTTAGCGAACGCGGCAAGATAGACGCAAGGCGAGTGAAGGAAAGGAAATTTTCTAAATTGCCGACCACCCCGCAGCACCGCTCCAAACTAAAAACCGATTTCACCCTTTAACGATGCAACGAATAATCGATCACAGAAATTTCAAACGGCAATCGACGAAAGCGACGCAGCGCAGGCTTCCCTCTAGCTGCAAGTTTACGCAAAATCTCCGTTGCTCGAAGCCGACCGAGCCAGGAAGCTCGTCCCAACGGCGGAGTAGAAAGTCTGCGCGACGCTTCAGCGACATCTTTGAAGGAAAGGAAATTTTCCACTTACGCCGCTTTCCCGCTCCGTCCCCGTCCCTTTGGATTCGGATACATGACCCTCCTGGCGCGATCCTAAAGCGTCGCGACACGATCCTAAAGCACCGCAACGTGAAACTAGAGCATCGCAAGGCTATACTAAAGCGTCACAACAGAATACTGAAGCGTTGGAACGGGACATTAAAGCATCTTAACGTGATCCCAAAGCGAAGTAATGTGCTGCGATTTCGAAGGATAGCTCCGCAAGTCCCTGATTCTAAAAGGATCAGATGACAGTAACCGTCCAACTAGAAGAATTTCACTGAATGTGGCCGATTGCGTTATCCGGGCTAATTCCTTCGGAAAATTGCCCGCCTCCCGATCCTCTAAACTCGCTTGGATTGCACGGGCAAACCTTCCACCAGAGAACGGATCCCCCGTATGCCCACAAACTAAAAAAAACTCAAAAAAATAACTTTGACATTGTTTTCCTTCAGGGTTGAGTCTCTGCTAAAAATTTCCCCAAACGGTCGTGATTATGGAGTCATTTTGAGTTTTTTTAAAGGAGGATTTAATGAAGAAGTCATTACTGCTTGTTAGCTTCGTACTTTTCGCTTGCCAAGTTGGAACCCGCGCCCAGCCAACAGCGCCGAACGTAACCACCCATAACTCAAAGGAGGTTCCGCGCTTTGATGTCGTGGCTCGTGGCGCCAATTACAAACTGTGGCAACGCGTCATTTCGGAAAGCGACACGGGAGGGGAGGCATACACTCGCATCGTTTACTACACCGAGTTAGCCAGTGGAATGCATTATTTGAAGGATGGGCAATGGATTGAATCAGAAGCTAAAATCGAAATCACCAAGGATGGCGCAGCCGCTACCAAAGGCGCGCACAAAGTCAATTTCGCGGCCAATATCAATACGGTCGGCGCGATTGATTTCACCGCTCCCGATGGCAAGCAACTGCGCAGTCACGTTCTTGGACTTAGCTACTTAGATACGGCCACCGGCAAGAGCGCCATGATCGGGGAGATTAAGGACAGCATTGGTGTCTTACACCCGCCGAATCAAATCATCTATCCCGATGCATTCACTGACATAAAAGCCTCTCTCCGCTTCACCTATACAAAAGTGGGCTTCGAGCAAGACGTCATCATCCTGGAAAAAATTCCTTCTCCAGAGGAGTATGGTCTGAATCCTGCAACGACTCGTTTGGAAGTATTGACGGAATTTATCGATCCACCGCAGCCAGTCAAAACAGCCAGGCGTCTCAAGAATCAGGCGATAGACGAAGCATTGGACTTTGGTTCGGTGCGCATTGGGCAAGGGAGTGCGTTTTCCCTGAGCGAGAGCAACAGTCCTGCGGCTGCCGCTGGTTTTCGCCATTCGGCCCAAGCCACGCCGGTGCAAAAGACCTGGACCAAGCTCGACGGCAGAGATTTCCTGATCGAAGAAGTTCCTTTTCAAAGCATCAAAGCCGAAATAGAGAAGTTGCCCGCGTCCAAAGAACAGGCGGCCAACAAATCAGGCGGTGGATTAAGGCGGGCCAGTCTTAAGCGAAAGCTACCAACTCACCGAGAAGCCAAAATTCAAAATAAAAAAATGGATGTGGCCAGTGCGCCGTCCAAGCAGAAAGGGTTCGTGCTGGATTACGTGATATATGATTACGAGGACTGGTTTACCGACTTCACCTTTCAGGGAGATACGACCTATTACTTAAGCGGCGATATTCATCTCTCCGGCACCACGACCATTGAAGGTGGGGCGGTTATCAAGATTTCCCCGGATACCGGGCAAATTTGGAATGATGGGTCATTTGATTGCAAAACCGACGCCTACAAACCCGCGGTTTTTACCAGCCGGGATGACGATTCGGTTGGAGAAACCATCAGCGAAAGCACCGGCACCCCTTCCTATTACTGGACGTGTTTCGGGATCGACGGGGAAAATCCGAATCTAAAAAATATCCGAATCAGTTGGGCAACCTGGGCAATAACCTATTGGTCTATCGGAGATGTCGCAGAGCTGCGGAATGTCCAATTTTATCAATGCGGGAGCGGGGTGGACAGCAAGGCCGGCACGGTCAATCTGCGCAATGTTCTCTTCTCGGACTGTTATTATATTTTCTTTGGCAACGATTACACCAACAACTGCGAGAACGTGACGGTCAACCGTTGCTTTAACCAATTAACCGCCTGTTGGTCCGGCGCGGCGAACAGTGTGGTTCATTTCACTAACAGCCTGGCCATTGCTACCACCAATTTGGGCGATGCCTATACCATTACCACCAATTATTCCTTTGTCATCACTACTGTCCGGTTAAGTTTTGGCTGACAGCAATTTTCCCCATATAAAACGGGCGTTCTTTTGCGGTCATAGCTTTTTTCGATTTCAATTTCACGACGACTCTTTGAGGGTGGATCACTGGCTTTTGCCGGTTTTCCA
>JBBQRQ010000124.1:0-13183 GCA_038214755.1 Verrucomicrobiota bacterium | reverse complement strand
GCGGAGGTGGCGGCAGTGGGCGGTTTGCTTCGGCGGACTTTAGGCGTGGCTTTTTTTTGCTTTGCCTGGACTTTCGTTGATTTTTTTGTTGTCACAGCTCGTTACTTGTCGCTTAAAAATTCTTCTACCTTTAAATATCTCTCCGTCCCAAAATTTGAGAGTGCGCGAATCTAGCAAAGGAAAAAAAAATTGCCATAACAATCTTAATAAATTTCCCGCGGAAAATTTGCCGCGCGCCGACAACCCTTTTTGGAAGATCGTCCCAGGCAAAAGCCGAAAATAATTTTGCAAAGAAATTTGCGCGGCTTCTTGCGCCCAAGCCCATTCCTCTTTGACTTCACTTGGCGGGATGACTATGAACGGCTGGTGAATCGAATCCAAAAAATTCGCGTGGTCGGCGCGGTCGCTTTCCTTTGTTATCTCCCACTTTTTGGGGCAGCCGAAATTTTTCACGTCGCAACCTACAATGTAGAAAACTTTCTCGACTCACCCGCTGGAACTCGCCCCGCCAAATCATCCGAAGGCAAAGCCAGGATTGTGGAAAGTATTTTGATCGCCAAACCCGATGTGATCGCCTTTCAGGAGATGGGCAATACCAACGCCCTTCTGGATCTGCGTTCCTTGTTGAAATCCGCCGGGCTCGATTATCCGCATTGGGAACATATCACCGGGCGCGACACCAACATTCACGTTGCGATCCTGAGCAAATTTCCCATCACCGCGCGCCGATCGCACACCAACGAAAATTTTTTGTTGAATGGCCGGCGATTCCAAGTCAGCCGCGGGTTTGCGGAAGTCGATATTCAAGTGAACGCAAAATATTCTTTCACTTTGATCACAGCGCATTTGAAGTCGCGTCGCCCGGTTCCCGAAGCGGATGAAGCGGAGTTGCGCGAACAGGAAGCGCTCAAACTTCGCGAGTCGATCAACGCGCGAGTGGTCGCTCAACCAACGGGCAACCTCCTTGTGCTCGGCGATTTCAATGACGTGAAAGACTCGCGTTCGACCAGAGTGGTGATCGGCCGGGGAAAAACCGCGTTGTTCGACACACGCCCTGCGGAGAGAAACGGCGACAACCAGCCAAGTCCCATCGCGCGTTCTGAACCGCGAAATATTACGTGGACCCATTACTACGGGAAGGAAGATACCTATTCGAGAATCGACTACATCCTCATCAGCTCAGGCATGAAGAGAGAATGGCTGGCAAGCGAGACTTACATCGTTACGATTCCAAACTGGGGAATCGGTTCGGACCATCGGCCGGTCGTGGCGGGATTTACGTCGGAAGATAAGTAACGTTCGGAGAAATGGAACGTTGAACATCGCCCAGCGAAGAACCGAGACAGGCGTGTCCCAATTTCGCTCAGATTGATCCAGGTAAAATGTTAAAGAAGCGGCTAGGAGTTCAACGCCTTCTCTATGGTCTGCGCAAGAACCGCCGGATGAAACGGCTTCTGCAAGAAATTCGCGCCTGTCGGCAAGACCAATTGTTGGGTAAGCAAGTCGGAGCAATGACCGCTGGCGTAAACCACTTTCAAGAGCGGTTTTTGACCTCGAAGTTTTTGCGCCAACTCCGCACCCGTTATCCCCCCCGGCAGAGTGAGGTCAGTCAGGAGCAGATCGATTGTCTCAGAATTTTTTCTCCAGACTTCACCAGCTTCACTCGCTGAACTGGCCGTTAAAACCGTGTAGCTCTCCATGACCAAAATTTCTCGAATGAGATCCAGGAGATCGACCTCATCCTCCACGACAAAAATAGTTTTATTCGTCATTGGCAAGGAGGGAGCGGGCGATGGCATAAATAATTTTCAAATTCAGGAGCGGTAAGCAAAAGATTGGCCACTCGTGCGCTGGCGCGAAAAAATAGTTCTACGCCGGAGGGCGGGCGGTGACTGGGTCGAAAAACAGTCGCGGCAGCTTCGCCGTGAATGGATGTTGGAAAGAATCCGAATGGTTTGGGCTTTGGGACGCGCGGCGGCTGGTCGAGGACGACACAGCCGCGCTCCCTTCGCGCACGCTGGCGCCGATGGAGATTGGCAAATCCGGGACAATCCACTATCAACCAGCCAATGGTCGAATCTCAGGAGAGTTTGGGAATCATCGCGGGAAATCGGTCGTTGCCAATCGAGTTGGCCAGCCAAGCGCGCCAGGCTGGAGTCAAACGCCTCGTCGCTGTCGCCTTTGAAAATGAAACCGATCCCCGCCTCGCGAAATGGGTCGATGAAATCATCTGGCTCAAAGTTGGCCAGCTTTCCAAAATGATTTCCGCTTTTTCCAGCCGCCGCATTTCGCGCTGCGTCATGGCGGGGCAAATCGCGCCGAAAAATCTTTTTGATTTGCGACCCGACTTCCGCGCGGTGTCGATGCTTTTTAAATTGAAGGAGAAAAACGCCCATACTATTTTTGGTGCGATTGCGGATGAATTGAAAAAGGAAGGCATCGAATTGATCGAGGCAACGCCGTGGTTGAAACCACTGATGCCTGGCAGAAATTTTTTGATCGGCCCAAAACTAACCGACGAACAAAAAGAGGAGGTTGAGTTTGGATGGAAGATCGCGCGAGAGACTTCGCGGCTGGAAATCGGGCAGACGGTGGTGGTCAAAGATGGAACGGTTTTGGCGGTGGAAGGTTTTGAAGGAACGGATGATTGCTTGAAACGCGGCGGGGAATTGGCGGGGAAAAAGGGCGGCGCTGTCGCAGTGAAGGTCGCCAAAGAAAAACATGATTTGCGATTTGATATTCCGTCCATTGGCGCGAGAACGATGGAAGTTTGCTGCGACGCCAAAATATCGGTCCTGGCATTTGAGTCGGGAAAAACCTTGTTGTTGGAAAAAGATTTAGTAGAACAACTGGCTCGCAAAAATAAAATCAGTCTCACGACAATAGACCCATGAAATTTTTTACTCTCGAGGACGGGTTCCCCAAAACAAGTGGAGCGCGGACAGCCTTGTCCGCGCTTTTGGAAACCGTTAAAACCCCAAGCGTTGTCGACACGTCGATTACGCGCGGACAAGGCTGTCCGCGCTCCTTCCAATTGGGGCCACCCACCCTGAATTTTCAACTATCCACTCTCGACTTCATTTAAAATGCTCACCGCTCACGAACTTTTTGGCTTTATGTCGCCGGCTTTGTCCGAGCAAATTTTGGAATCCACTTACGAATCGGACCGAGAGAATTATCGCATCGCCCTCGCCGCCGTCGCGGAAGCCCGAAAATTGCGTCCGGCATTTTTCGAGCGCAAGCCTCGCGTCGAACGCCACCGGGAAATGGCGGCAATGCTCGCCAAACCCCGGTTGGAAGCCGTCGCCAGCAATTTGATCAAGATCTGGCTGCTGAAAAAACATTCCCCGATGTTGATCGATTTCATGGACGCGCTCGGCGTCCCGCACAAAGAGGGAGCGGTGGAGGATTTGCCCGCCACGATCGACGACGCAAAATTGACGGCCGCAATTGATACGTTGTTGAACAAATATCCGAGGGAAGAAGTCGCCGTTTATCTCAACGCGTTTTATTCGATGAACGAGGTTTCGTGGCCCAATCTCAAAGCGCTTTTGGAAAGCGATTCGCGCCTGCAATTTGAAGGTAACTAATTTCGTCGTGCTGTAACTGGCAAAGTGGACTGAGTGGAAAAATCATTTCTTCACCGCCACGATGCGAACTTCGAAGGCCGGTTTCACCAGATGGCTCGCGGCGCGAATGAACCGAAACCCGGCCTCCCCCAAACTCAGTCGCGCGGCCCAGTTCGCCGCAAAACGGTCGTAGCCAAAGCGGCCAATTTTTCCGGTGAAGACTTTGAATCCGACCTGCTCCACCAGATTTCCCAGAGTTTGAACGTTCCACGAATACAGATGATGGTTCGGCTCGTCCGCAGCGTAGCGACGGTAACGCCGCTCTTTTTCAAACGGCACATAGAGAAGTAATTTGCCGTTCGTCACGAGAAGGGCGGCCATTTTTTCCAACACGGCGGCGGGATCCAGCAAATGCTCCAGCGTGTGATGGCAGAGGACAACATTGACTGAACTTTTTGGAACGCTCGCGAGATTCGAAACAAACTCAATCCCCTGTTTCTCAACCAGCGGCTTCAGGAAAATGGAAATGTCGTAACCGACGCGTTTGGCGCAATGCAGCCTGGCCAGGTTCCAACCAGAGCCGACGCCAAATTCGAAAACAACATCCTTTGCGTCGATCTCTGGAGAAATTTTTTTCGCGCGCAGATTTGCCACCCAGGGAATGGCGGCATCCGGTATCGAGCGTTTTACCTCGTGATATTGGCGCCCCGTCTTTCCGGTGTAGAGCAGCGCGGCGCGGTCTTCGGACATGGCCGAATCATAAACGCGTTTACGAGCGGTTCAATCCCTGGCTGCAAAAAGGCGAAACATACCTCAGCGACTTGCCGGAGTATCTTTGCCTTTTGGCATCGGCGTCTTGAGCATCGCCGAATCTTTAGACGAGATTTTTTTCCCTTTCTGAGCGCGCAAAGATTCTTTGCGCAGCTCCGCTTCCGCTCTGCCCCAATGCTCCTTCTCCTGGCCTTCGACTCCGCCTTCCTTCGTCCAAATCTCAAACGCGCGTTTGGCAATTTGTTCGTAAGTGATTGTCATATTCAAAACTCGCTCAAGAAAATTCGTTTGTCCTCCCTGACTGCGGCCTGATTTGCGACTCGGAAAAAACTGGCTGACGAGAACCAAAAAAAACCGAGAGCAAAAAAACCGCTGAAGGAAAATTCCTTCGGCGGTCCATCAGGCAACTCTAATTCAAAATCAGAAGGCCAACCTGACACCGGCTCGGAGCAAGGCATAATCCGTGGCCTTGTCCTGGAGATGAAACACGTGCCGTCCATCCACGAAAATCCCGGTGCGCGCGTTTAGTCGAACTTCCAACCCAACACCGCCGTGAACGTTCCAGGAATCAGGGCCGTCGAACTGACGCCCGCCACCGCCGAAAAAATACGGCGCGAAATGGCAAGACTCAATCGGCCAGCGGAGGATTGCGCTCGCCGAAGCGGCATCGATAAAGTCAGCCCCATTGTTTTGGGCGATCACGTCCGCACCCAAACCGAAGCAGCGCGTTAAAAAATAATTCGCTCCGACTCCCGCGCCGAAGATGCCATGCCGCGCTGTGCGGTCGAAAGTGTCATTGAACTTTTCTTTCGATTTCCCATAAGTTCCAAACAGATCGAGACTGAACTCCTGGGCCGAGAAGAGGTCCGCCGTATTGTGGTCATAGTGGAAGCGATCACTCCAATTTCCCGCGTGTTCAGCGCGAGCCGTCCCTGCGTTCAGCAAAGCCGCCGCTGCTCCGATCAGTAATAAGTTTTTAATTTTCATAATTTATCGATTCTCCTTTTGTTGTCTTCCGTCGCCTCCTGACAGCAGAAGGTCTCAGATGGCACTAAACAACCTCACGCTCTATCCCATCGCAATCAGGGCAGTCCAAGGATTTTAGATAAAGGTTTCCATGATTTATGCGGGCTATGTCATACGCGCCGAGTTTGGGATACCTATGACTCAGATTCTCGCAGCTCATCAGGATTCAATCCCATCTTTTCGCACCATTGCCGATAGGCGACAGGAGAAATTTCCGACGGCTTGATCTCGCTGCGTCCGCCCCAAAAAACATTGGTGTAGCTCACGGGGATTCCGACCTTTTCCAAGTGCCGATCAATCGCCGCTTTGTGTTGCAGCACGACATCTTTGTCCGTCCCATGTGCGACGCCCATCACATTGACATTGCGAAATTCCGGCCCGCCTTCGCGCCAATAGGCGTGCGTCATGATGTGATGCCGACCCACTTCGCGACCGGCTTCAATTTCGCGCCCTGCTGGAACGGCCCAGTGAAAGAGCGCATTGAAACGCGTGACGCGATCTCCGTCCTTGAGCGTTTTGACGTGCTCGAGAAAAGTGGAAAACCGCCCGATGATTTTTCGGCGATCCAACTCTTCGGCCACTTCAAAAAAAGTGTGCAAAGAAACTCCTGCTTCGTCGGCGCGCGCCTGCCAGAGATTTTCCGTGATTTCTTCCGCCGCGAATTCGCGTTTGAGTGCGGGCAACATTTGCCACTCCAATTCGCTTAACTTCACCACTTGCACATCGGTCACTTCCGCCAACTCATCACCTTTGCTGCCCGGCTCCATCCCGCGACGACGCATATGCCCGACGCCGAGCGCAAAAAGTTTTTCCGCCGGCATCAATCGAAAATGTTCCGCGCCCGTTTTCTTCGCGAGAAATTCGCAATGCTTCCTCAGCGAATAACCCTGCGGCACTTTCACGGTTGTCCAAAGTTTGTAATTCGAGCCGGGCGTCGCGGCATCCGTCGAACGGGTGACGACGTGGCCGGAAAACGGGTCTTGCTCAAACATGAAATTAAACGCGGCCTCGAGTTTCTCCTGCGGCACCTGCCATGCGACGAGCGAGCCTTGCGCCAGATTGGTGGCGAGCAACGTCTGCCGCACACGACGGATGGTTCCCGCTTCGAGCATGGCTTTGATTCGTTCGATGACGACGGGCAATTCCACTCCCGACTTCCGGGAAATTTCGCCGAGCGGATCGCGTTGAAAGCCTTGAATCTTGTCCTCGGAAATCGCGAGAATTTTTGCATTGATGGGATCGCTGATTTCAAACGGAACGGTCGATAAATTCATTCGCGCAAAGCTAGCACAGAGCTTCGGGGCGATGGCGATATTTTTCCGAGTCTCGCGACGGACGCGAAGGGGACGGAGGCTTGAATGGAAATCGCGTCTCGTTACTCTGAAAAGCGATGCGACAATTTAAATTGTTTTCGGCACTTTTTGCCGTTGTGATCTTCGGCTCGTTACTTTGGGTTCCACAAATCTTAGCGCAACACGGCCCAACCAATGCGGCCCAACTCAGCGCAAAAAAACTTCAGGTCGCTCCCGGCCTTTCGGTCGAACTTTTCGCCGGTGAACCGCTGCTGCAAAATCCCGTCGCCTTCAGCATCGACGAGCGCGGACGTTTTTTTATTTCTGAAACGCATCGCTACAAGGATTCCATTTTCGACATCACGCGAGAGACGAACTGGTTGCTCAACGATTTGTCCTTTCGCAAAGTCGAAGATCGCGCCGCGTTTCTGCAAAAGCCGTTCGCCACCAATTTAAATTTTTTGACCAAAGATTCTGAACTCATCCGCCTGGTCGAAGATCGCGATGGGGATGGACGCGCTGAAACTTCCTCTGTTTTCGCGGATGGGTTTAATCAAAATGTCTCAGGAACCGCCGCCGGGATTCTCGCGCGACACGGCGAAGTCTGGTTCACTTGCATTCCTGATCTTTGGAAATTTACGATTGGGGATTTACGATTGACCAATCAAACACCGCGATTGGACGAAACTGGTTTCGCGAATCGTAAATCGAAAATCGTAAATCGTAAATTAGCGACGGGCTTCGGCGTTCACATCGGCGTCAGCGGACATGATCTGCACGGACTCGTCATGGGGCCGGATGGGAAAATTTATTTCAGCAGCGGCGACCGTGGGTTTTCCGTTCACACCAAAGAAGGAAGGTTTTTAAATTCTCCCGACACCGGCGGCGTGTTGCGCTGCAATCCAGACGGCTCTGATCTGGAACTGTTTTGCACCGGCTTGCGCAATCCGCAAGGACTCGCTTTCGACCAATACGGAAATCTTTTCACCGACGACAACGACACGGCCGGCGAGGACAAATCGCGCGTGCTTTACCTCGTCGAGGGCGGCGATTACGGCTGGCGCGCCTCGTATCAATTCATGGAAGATTACGGCCCGTGGGTGCGGGAAAATAATTGGCTCGGCGGCATCGACGGCACGCTCCCCCACTCTGGCGAAGTGGCGCAAGGGCCGTCGGGTCTGGCGTTTTATCCGGGAACCGGTTTGCCCGAAAAATATCAAAATCATTTTCTCGTTTGTGATTTTCCAAAAGGCGTTTGGTCATTCGCGATAAAACCAAAAGGCGCGAGTTACGAAGTGATTGAGAAAGAAAAATTTCTTTGGAACCTCGGCGCGACGGACGTGAAATTCGGGCCAGATGGCGCAACGTATGTTTCAGATTGGGGGCAAAGTTATTCCATGCCGGAGGGCGGAAAAATTTTTCGCGTGTTCGATCCGGCGCAAAAAGAAAATCCGGCGTTGGTCGAAGTAAAAAAACTTTTGGCCGACGGAATGGGGAAACGCTCAGTGGACGAACTGATAAACCTATTTGGCCACGCCGACATGCGCGTGAGAATGGAGGCGCAGTTTGAATTGGTGAACCGTGCCATGCTTTCGATCAAACAAGGCGGTTTTCCCGCCCGTTCAACCCAAGAAATCGACTCTCTCTTCCGAACGGCAACCTCGGAGAAGCGCGCATCTGCGCGGCTCCATGCCATTTGGGGATTGGGACAAATTGGAGCCAAATATCCAGCCGCTCTCGAAACATTTCTTCCACTCCTGGGAAAGAATGATCCGGAAACTCTCGCGCAACTGGCTCGCGCAATGGGCAACTGGGACACCCGATGGCCGATTCGATCCTTCAGCAGATTCTTGGAACACGCCAGCCCGCGTGTGCAGTTTTTCGCCGCAATGACTCTGGGCAAATGGAAAAATTCCGAAGCCATTTCACCGCTTCTCAAAATGCTTCGCAAAAACGCCGACGTTGACCCGTACCTCGTTCACGCCGGAGTTTGGGCTTTGGTGAAAATCGGAGATTTTGAGGCGATTCAAGCCGCGGCGAAAAATGAAAATGTTTCCATCCGCCGCGCCGCGTTGCTCTCAATGCGCCGCATGGCACGACCGGAGATTTCTCAATTCTTAAATGATGCAGTGCCGAGGTTGGTCATCGAAGCCGCGCGCGCGATCAACGATGTTCCGATCAACGACGCCATGCAGGAGCTTGCCGCCAAAGTAGGGCAGGCGTCGCGCCTGCCCCGAACAGGCGAGACGCCTGTTCTACTTTCTCGCGCCATCAACGCCAACTTCCGCCTTGGACAAAATTCAAATGCCGTCGCGCTGGCGAATTTCGCCGCAAACACCGATGCGCTGGAATCCATGCGCGTCGAAGCGCTCGACGCTCTTTCCGATTGGGAAAATCCGAGCCAGCTTGATCGCGTGATGGGGCTGTGGCGTCCGTTGCCCAAGCGGGAAATTGCCGTCGCGCAAAATGCGTTTCATTCCGTCGCCAACGAACTTTTCAAAACTGATTCCGAAAAAGTTCTACTTGCGGCGATTCGTTGCGCCCGAAAATTAAAGTCAAACGAATCGGCGCTGGTGGAAATTTTTAAAACGTCACGCTCCGCTTCCGTGCGTGAGGAAATTTTGCAGGCGCTGGCCGATTTCAAGTCCAGCGCGCTTGCTCAAGCGGTGGAAATGGCGCTGGCCGACGACAGTCTCGAATTGCGCCGCGAAGGAATTAAATCGGTCGGTCTTCTTCACCCTGAAAAATCCCCTGCGCTCCTCGAAAAGTTGCTCGCGACGGAAACCAACTTGTCCATTCGCCAAACCGTTTTCGCCACGCTCGGAAATTTGACGAACAACGCCGCAACAGAGGTTTTAAATCGACAACTGGATTTGTTGCTCGCCGGGAAAATCCCACCGGAATTGCACCTCGATCTGCTCAACGCCGCTGGAAAAGCATCTGCACGACGAATAGTGGAAAAACTAAATCGTTACAAAACATGTTTCCCCAAAAATGATTCGCTGGCGGAATTTCGCGTCGCGCTCGTCGGCGGTAATGCGGAGCGCGGCGCGAAAATTTTTTATCAACGCGAAGATGTTGCCTGTCTCCGCTGCCACGCCATCAAAGGCGTTGGCGGAAATGTCGGCCCAGCATTGGGCGGCAGCGCGACGAGACAATCGCGTGAGTATTTTTTGGAATCAATCGTCGAGCCAAACAAACAGATTGCGCCGGGTTTCGAGAATATTGTGGTGACGTTAAGAAATGGAACTGCGGCAGCCGGCGTCGTCAAAAGCGAAGACAAAAATGAATTGGTTTTGAATTCGCCGGAAGACGGGATCGTGAAAATCAAAAAAGAGGAAATCGCAAAACGGGAACGTGGTTTATCGTCGATGCCGGAAGGAATGGGAACTCTGCTGACGAAATTTGAATTGCGCGATCTCATCGAATATTTGTCGGCCCTAAAATAATTCACGAAAAGAAAAGAGTCCCTGTTAGTTTGGCCGAATCAGGCGAAAAATTTATGGACTAAAATTTTCCACCCGCCAATCTCAGGCAATCCCAAATCTTCATGAAAACCGACAAAGACCGAGCATCCATTTTTTGGGCGTTCACTTTGATTGAATTATTGGTGGTCATTGCCATCATCGCCATTTTAGCCGGGCTGCTTTTGCCCGCGCTGGCCAAGGCCAAGTCCAAGGCGGTTAAAGCCCAATGTACCAGCAATCTCAAGCAATGGGGCGTCGCCATAACCATGTATGCCGGCGATAACCGAAATTTTTTCCCGGACAATTCGGGCGGACATGATTTGAGTTGGATGTCGCCGAGTCTAAACGAATTTTACAAATCTTATTTGTTTCCCAATCGTCGTAGCACGGCGGCGAGCGAGCGCGCGAGAAATGATGTCTTGTATTGCCCGACGGACGATTGGCACCGGGTTGCCGAAGCCGCGATGGTCTCGGACACTTCCCCTCAACTGATCGGATATTTTTCTTTACCAAGCCGGGTAAATAATTCCGGGAACACCTGGGATTATACAGCAGGCGGGATCGCGGAGTGGCACTTTCGCAAAAAACTGGGTGGAACATTTCGCAACGCGCCCGTTATGTCAGACCGTTTGCAGGCGGTGGGTTCATGGAATACAAATGGGAACAGCGGCAGCCTGGCCTGGACAGTTCTGTTCAATGGAAAATCAATTTGGACGGCGAGTCATCGCGATAAAAGTGGCGCTGCGGAAGGAGCCAACTTTCTCTATGAAGACGGCCATGTGGAGTGGCGATCTTTCAGAGTATCCAATGCGCGCGCGAGCATCGATCTCGGATCGCTGACCGGCACTTGGGTTATGTTCTACAAGCCTCCGAATGTAATTACCAATTCGTGAAGTTCCGCCTCGGGAAATAAATTTTCAGTTCGCCAGAAACGTAAGAGTGGGTGATTCAAGCGGAAAAATCGCGCGGGAATTGAAACTCGATTTGATCGATGTTGCTGGAGAATTTTCTGAGCAACGTTTTGTGGAAAAACTAAAGCGCGGCCTTTGAAATATTTTCGCCACCATGAAAAACGGCGGAAGTCAGGCGGCCCTTGTCAAAAGTGAACTCCCCTCCGAAGTGATTTTAAATTCACCGGACGATGGAGTGGCTAAAATCAAAAGGGAGGAAATCCAAAAGGGGTCGTAGCGCAGATTTCCAATCTGCGGTATCGCAGCGCTTCAGCCTGCGTCGCGTCTCATGCCGCGGATCTCGGAGTGGTGACATCCTGCCGATTGGAAATCGGCGATACGGCAGGTTGGAAACCTGCGCTACGTGACTGCCACTTGAAATCACACGGGTATCATCGAAACCGGGTGAGGCTGGATTGCTTTCCTTGGACTGCGGCGGCATGACGCCGCTTTTCCTGCACGTTACGCGATGGAGAAAGTGCTCAAAATGAACCTTCCCGGCTTTTGCACCATGCAGCCAAAGCGGGGACATGTCCCCGCAGTCCACCACCGCTGTTGTCCTCTTCTCTTGACGCTGATTCCTCACGATGAATAAACTTTCGCCTCAAACCAAAAAATTATGAATGACTTTTCTGACAAACAAACTTCCCGCCGCGAATTCATCAAAACATCCAGCGCGGCAGCGATTGGCGGCGCGCTGACATCGTCGCTTCTTTTTCCAGAGAGAAGCGCGGCCGCCCAAGAAAATAAAATTTTAAAAATCGGTTTGATCGGTTGCGGCGGACGCGGCTCGGGCAACGTGCGCGAAGCAATGACCGCCGACAAAAACTGCGTGCTGGTCGCGATGGGCGACGCTTTCCAGGACGAATTGGATTTGCATTTGAAGGCTCTGCGCGGCACCGAGTTCTCCGACCGCATCAAAGTCCCCAAAGAAAATTGTTTTGTTGGTTTTGACGCCTACAAGAAAGTCATCGACAGCGATGTGGATGTGGTTTTTCTCGCCACGCCGCCGGGATTCCGTTCCATCCACATCAAATACGCGATTGAAAAGAACAAACACGTCTTCTCGGAAAAACCGATTTGCACGGACGCATTCGGCTATCGTTCGTTTCTGCAAACGGTGGCGGAAGCGAAACGGAAAAAATTGGGAATCGGTTCCGGCTTCTGCTGGCGTTCCAACCTTGCGCAACGCGCGGTGTACGAAAAAATTTTGGGCGGCGAAATCGGTGCGGTGCGCACGATCTATGGGACTTACCTCACTGGCGCGCCGCGCTTCAAAGAAGTCAATCCCGCCTGGGGACCGATGGAAGCGCAATTGCGCAACTGGATGCATTTTGTCTGGCTGTCGGGCGATCATATTGTCGAGCAAGCCATTCACAATGTCGATCTGACCAGTTGGGCGATGAACAATGAAAGGCCGGTGAAATGTATCGCCACGGGCGGACGCCAGATTCGCCCCGACAACTTGGTTGGGCATATTTTTGATCATTTCTCTGTCACCTACGAATGGGAAAATGGCGTGAAAGGTTTTGTGACCTGCCGCCAGCAACCCGGTTGCGCCAGCGATAACACGGAGCATATCTACGGCTCAAAAGGCACCGCCCACGTGCTTCTTTTCAACGGCGTGCCTTACATCACTGATTTGGAAAACAAAAAGACTTGGAAATACGACGGCAAGACCAACGAGCCGAACATGTATGTCGTCGAGCAGAGAGAGTTTTTACAATCCATCCGTGACGGCAATCCTCGCATGGATGGCGAATGGCTCGCCAATAGTTCAATGATGGGTGTGATGGGGCGAATGGCGGGCTACACCGGTCAGGAAATCACTTGGGAAGATGCGATCAATTCGCAGGAGAAACTTGTGCCGGACGAAAAGGATATTGTCTGGGACAAAGCGCCGGCTGTTCCTCCGCTGGCCATGCCGGGCAAAACGAAATTTATTTAATCCCGGGGTAGCATCTGCCTCCGGCGGGTGCGAGAACGCCCGAATATTTTTCAAATGATTTCCAAAACGACACACCACGATAGGAGCGCGGGGGGGGTGAGGCGCGCGCGTTAGAAAGAAAAAACACGGGGGGGGGAAAGAGCGCCCCGCGCCCACGACC
>JBBQRQ010000123.1:0-13630 GCA_038214755.1 Verrucomicrobiota bacterium | reverse complement strand
ATTCCTGGCTACGTCGCTTTTGCAAAAGCGGTGGAGGACCACCGCTGTCCAAGACGGTGCCGCGCAATCCATGCACCGTCTAATTTCGCGCGAGCGTCTTGGACTGCGGTGGTCCTCCACCGCTTTTTGGAAACAACCGGCTTCTATTCCACTGAAAATATCGAAGAACCATTTTTCTAGTTCGTGTAACGCACAACAACATTGTCGATCAGGGTCCGTTTTCCTTCGCGTACCATTTTTCCTCCCGCGGGTGCGAGCACCACGATTCTCGCGATGTCAGATGGTATTTTGATTTGCGCGCGGCCTTGAACATTCTTCATAAGGAATTGATCACTGGCGGCATCGTAAACATCTTTTGCTTCCGACCCAAGCTCGATCACTACCGTCTTCGTCGAACTGTAAGGGTTGTAGTAGAGATAGGTGGGGTAGGCTTTGGCATGGTAGTAATCTGTTTTCAAGAGATCCAGTTGCAGAATTTTTTCCACGTTGGTCTGCTTGATGATACCGCCGAGAATTCCCACGTGGGAACTGCCGTAAAGACCCAGGTCGGTGATAACCGAAGCTGGGCGATAGAGCACAATGGGAACGGTGGCTTCTTTGAGGAGGTCAATGAATGAGACCACGAGATCGCCTTGGGCAAACGGGCCAATATCTGAGCGATAGGAAATCGATATCGCATCCACAGCTAACTTGTCCTGTCCGCTCCAATTGGAAGACCGATCCGTGCTCTCCGCTTTCACATAAAGTTTGTCGCGTAGTTCGGCGGGCAATTCCACTACACTAGCGGAACCGGAGCCACGCTCCGCGAGCGAGAAAGCGGGCGTGTATGGACCATCTGAACGGCTCGAAAAAGAAAAGCGGAAGGTGTTGCTTGCATGTCCGCCATCGATTCGTTCCGCCGCCACCACGAGCCAGCGTCCCTTCGCTTTGGGAAGGTTGAACTCCCAGATATGTTCAAACGGCGGCCCATTGCCGGATGATGCCTCCTCGAATACTTCAAGATCGGGTGGCACCTCGCCTCGGAAATGAGTCGATGCGAAGTTTCCCCGCACAATTTTTCCGCCCACCGTGCGGTAGTCAGCGCGAACTGTAGCAGAACCACGCTTCCATTTGCGAATCCCCTCGTAACCGATCACCGATTTGCCGTCATGCGTTTTTGCCCAGGCGTAACTCGATTGATGCTCCGCGTCGTGCGCATTCGGATAAAAGAGACGCGCCGCATTCGCGAGGTTCAGAGTCCACTTGCCAAGGTCGCGTGCGTAACGGGTGTCATAGCGGGCAAGCGGCAGCAGCGCGCCAACCCATTGAAACGTGTTCATGGCGAAAGCGTAGCCTTCGCCGTCCGTGACGCTCCCGACCAGGCCATGCGCATCAAGGTCGTTCCAGCGATCCGTTATGACTCCCCACCCCGGTCGGGCTTGAAGCCGGCCATGCGGGTCAAAGCACCAATTCACCAGTTTCGCCACGTCGTAATGACGGCCCAGTTCGGCGTTCATGCGCGCGGCCAGCAGCGCGCCATAGGGCAGGAGCACTTCATAGAGTGGACTCTGTTCAACCGGCTTTTCCGTGAGCGACCTGAGAGACCAGTCCGCTGCCGTGAGAAAGCGCGGGTCTTTGAACTTGAGCCACGCCATGTATTCGAGCCACGCGATGCCGGCCGCACCTTCCGGTTCAATCCGCCCCTTCTCCACCGGCGTCATCGTTTTAAGGTTCAGTCCAGTGTGGTCGAAGTTAGGAAGCGCGGGCGGATTGGTTTTACCGCCTAATGCCACACATGCTTCATGCCACTTCCCCGCAACCGCGAGTGCCTGCTGGTCGCGTACGGAATTTCCTGGATATAAGGCATTGAGTTGGTAGAAGAGAACATTGGGAAAAACATCATACCAAAATGAGTCGCCCGTGCTGCCGCGCGGACGATTCACATAAACACCCTCCTCCGGGTTGAAGAAGTTCGTGCCTAACGTCACCCAGTCTTGACCGCGATAATTTCGCATATCCAATCCGACCAATGAACCGCTGATGACCGCTGCGAGAAAGTTGACCGCTTCGGCATCTCTCGGGCCTCCGACATAGGATGGAAACGAAACCATCGTGCGGCTCTTATCCCACCACTCGACGAGCGGCAGGTGCTCGCCCCGCTGGCCAAAATCAAAAACGAAATCGAGGTAATCACGGGTGACCTGCTGCCAATCGCGGAGGGCAAAGGGCTTTGGGAGATTGGGTATTCGTTCAACGCGAGAGATCGTGGCGGGTGCGGCCTTTTCAATTGCAGCATGAGATGTTGCGCCACTGAACGTCACCCACCCGGCAACGACTGGCAGGATTCGTGAAAGGAAGAAAAGTCGTTTCATCGCGAAAACCGAAGTTCGAAATCCGAAAGAGATCCGAAATCCGAAGCCCCAAATAAGGGCAGAGTGAAGCCCCCACTGTCGCACTTTTTCAGATGGAGACCGGACGCTGTTTTCAGATTTCGGAGTTCGTCACGCTCTGCGGGATTTCGGATTTCGGGTTTCAAATTCATAGCGTGACCGATGCCTGGCAGAAGTGATTTCACCTTTCTCTACAGTAGGACCTCGGAAATTTGCACAGGCCGAATGCTACCTGTGCGAGAACATGGCTATAGTCGGCAGAACTGCCGACAAAAATCAGAATCAAACCACTCGCTGGAATCTAGCAGTATTTTCCTCCGGGAATTTCCCTTGTCGGATGAAAGACTTTGACGCAGGTTAACGCGTGGATAAGTCAAGTCGATTGGAACCCGCCATTTATGAAACAGCGATCTGTCATTTCAGGATTCACGTTGATTGAACTATTGGTGGTGATCGCGATCATTGCCATCCTCGCCGGCTTGCTCCTTCCGGCTTTGTCCAAGGCGAAAAACAAGGCGCTTCGAATCAGTTGTCTGAGTAACGAGAAACAAATGGGCATCGGCAGCCAACTCTATGCGGATGAGGACGCTAAGAAAGCGTTGAGCGGCGTGGTGAATTATGGAGATGATGATCTGAACTGGCTCTTTCCTCAATATGTCTCGAATCTCAAGGCATTTCAGTGTCCTTCAACCAGAAACGTCGTTACGAATAGAACCCAAGGGGTATCAGGCCAGGGACCGATAGCGCCTATTGTTGAAGGAGTCCCGCTTTCTTATGAAGAACGCTTGCATGGGAATACTCTCTACGTCCTCCCTTTAATAGACAATGCAGCCGGATTAGCGGGAACCACTGGGCATAGCTATGAAGTCGCCGGCTTTTTTTGCGGGCAAAATGGAACCGCGACGAGTTCCGGCCGAAACGTGCGTAAAACCCAAAATTCCGTAAATAATCACATTTACATAAATCAAGCGGGAACCCGTTACGATTATCGGAGTCGGCGCGCCACTGCGTCTTTCGTTTGGATTATTTACGATGCCGACGATTCGATTAGTCAAGGGGGCGGTGGAGCAAACGGTGATTATCCCGATCCAGGAGACAATCACGGCAGCGACGGAGGAAATGTGGTGTTCGCCGATGGCCACGCTGAATGGGTGACTCAGAAAAAATATGTAGGCAGTTTCATTCTCGGAACCGACGAATATCATTTCTTAGGCTCAACAAAATGATTTTTGCAATGGGCGCGATCCCTTCTGTTAAGGGAGTTAAAAAAAAAAGATTTGGGCTTGAAAAGCAACCGACCCGTTCTAAGATAACTCCAATCTCGGAGATCATTTCGTCACTTCGTCCTCCAGCGAGGAGGCGGAATCCGGAAAATGTGACGTACGATTTTTAGTGTTTCCAATCAATGAAACAGAGAAACAAGGAAAAAAAACTATTATGAATATCCCTAAAACCTTCCGCGTAGTCCTGTGCGTCCTAACCCTCACTTGGTTTCCTTTATTGAGCCATGCGCATCCTTACGCTTCCGCCATCACCAATAGCGGGGGAACGATTCAATTCACGCTCAATGAGAACGCGGATAATGTGAGCGTGAGATTCGATAATAATACCAGCACGAATAATCTGGGCGCGCTCGCCCAAGGGCCGCAGTCGTTTCTCCTGGGAACCCACACGAATTATTCAATTGTCGTTTTTAAAGTCGGCGCCGGAGTTCCGACGCAACTGAGCGTGGACACGAACAATTTTGTGAAGTTCAACAGCCCGCGCGGAGTATCGGTCAACACGAATGCCGGCAGCCAATATTTTGGCCGGGTCTATGTCGCCAACAGCGCGGCTGGCACCGCCGCCACTCGACCGGTCGGCGACGGGATTTATGTGCTTAATCCAGATTTAACGGATGCGGTCGGACAAGGTAATACAGCGTTAACCGCCGGAATTGATTTCGGCGCGGGCGCAGCGAGCGATCCATTTAAAATAGGCGTGGGCCAGGATAATAGATTGTATATCAATAATTTTTCCACCGCCGCTGCCATGACCTGGTCAGTGGATCCGAACGTCAGCGCAAATTCGAGCAATCAAGTTTTTGCGGGCATTGGAGAATTTACAAATTCCACTGTTCATACTGATTCGGCCAGCACTCCGCTCGCGCAAGGTTCCTTGACCACCAGTAATCTCGTTCTTTATATGATTGATGGTTCCATTGCTCCTTTTAATAGTATCGTGCGCTGGGACATTGGAGCGGGGCCGCTCCCATGGAATTCTCCTCCCTCGGCCATTCTCGGCAACGCGGGCATCCCTTCCGTGGCGGATTTGACCACGGACATGGATATTGGCCGGGACGGAAAATTTTATACCTCAGTGAATCGCAGCGCCGGAACAGACGTCGATAGCGTCAAGGTCTTTGATACCGACGGTGTAACCCAACTCTGGGGTTCAATGGCTCAGGGCGGCAGTCCCGATCCGCTTCGTCAAACGCGCGCGATTATGATTTCTCCTGATGGAAAATATCTCGCCTGTGTTCATGACGATAGCCATGTGACTATTTTGCCGTTAGTCGGCGGCATTCCCGATCTGGCCAATATGTTTACCATCAATCTTCCTCCTCTGACTGCCAATGGGCGGGACATGGCGTGGGATGCCGCAGACAATATCTACACGGTTAGCTCCGGCCAAGCCCTTCTGCGGGTTTATTCGCTGGGACTGACGACGACGACGATTACAAGCAACGATTCGACGGGAACCAAGGGCGCGTTTCAACTCACCACTCCGGCGACGACTGCGAGCGTGGTCGCGGGAACTCCCAATGCTTCAGAAGCGGGCTTGAGCCCGGGCGTCTTCACCATCACCCGTTCCGCCACGGATCTGGGCAATCCGCTGGTAGTTAATTACACGTTAAGCGGCACGGCCAGCAACGGAGTGGATTATGTTTTGACTACGAATTCGGTAACCATCGCCGCAGGCCAACTCTCCACCAATATTACTATTACTCCGATCGACGATTCGGTTTCTGAGTTAACTGAAACGGTCGTTCTTACCGTCGTTGGTGGGCCGAGTTATTCCGCCGTTTCACCGACAACTGCCACCGTTACTATTGCTGACAATGATGCTCAGGTCCTTCGGATTTCTTTGGTCAACCCCAACATGTATGAGCGGATCACCAATGATTATATCAGTTTGAGAATTACTCGGCTGGGAGACCTGAATGCGGCCACTTACTCGCTTAACCCTGCCAATTATACTTACGCGGGCACCGCAGTAGCGAACGTGGATTTTGTTCCGGTAAGCCAAACGGTTTCAATCGATCCCGGTGTAGTGGATGTCACCAACACTATCTCTCCTTTGGATAACAGTCTCTTCACCGGAAACAAAACCGTAATCGTTGGATTAACTAGTGGCACTGGATTTACCGCCGCGACCAATACGGCCATTGGAACCATCATTGACGACGAGAACCCGCCCGAGACAGTATTATTCGCCGATCCGCTGAGCGCCGATACCAGCGCGAACTGGCATACCAATTTCGCGGCCAATAATTTGATTGATGATTTCTTCGTTCAATTTGGTTACCCACTCGCTTCTGATAACGTTTCCAATGCGCCCAACGGCGCCGTTACTGCGCTCAAGTTAACCGTTAATAAAAGCGACCCCACGGCCAACGGCGCTGCGGGGATCAACGTTTATCCCAATGGGCAAAGTTTCAGTAACAATTTTGCAATGAGATTTAACATGTGTCTCATTCAAAATCCTTCGGTTGGCACCACGGAATTCGCTGCCTTCGGCATTAACCATTCCGGTCTTAGAACCAACTGGATTCCCGCGCAAAGTGGTGACCCAGCTAATAACACTTCCACCAATAATGACGGCTTTTGGGCTGCCGTGGTAGCTGATGCCAGTGGGAGTGCTCCGGGAGATTATGTTTTGTATAGAGGCAATGGGCCGACGAATGCCCCATTCTCGATAGCAACCGCATCGGCTGCTTCTTTCACCCAGGCATTCAAGAATCCGCCCTATAGCTCAGGCGGCGGTTCTGGTTCACCGGGATCAATCGCCGGCAACGCCAATACAATCTGGTCAGATGTCGAAATGAAAAAAGTCAATAACACTGTTACGGTCTCGATCAACAAAACGGTTGTGTTGACTGCCGCCAACGCCACTAACTTCCCGAGCGGCGACATCATGCTGGGATATTGCGACCCGTATGCTTCGATTGGTGATTTGGCCGCCGTTTATTATTCAAACGTCAGGGTGGTGAGTCTCATTCCTCGCATTACTAGCACTCAAATTGTGGGAACCAATGTTGTCATTAGATTTACCAGCCCGGATACCACGGACGTGCCTGCTTCATTCGCACTGCAAAGCTCCGCGGTCGTGACCGGACCCTACGTCGATGTCAGCCCTGCGGCGACAATTACCCTACTCAGTCCCAGCGTGTTTCAAGCGGTCAAGGCGACAAACGGCCCGACCCAGTTCTATCGCATCCATCGTCTCTAAAAACAATTCAGTCAGAAGGCATCTGCGTTCGGCAGCTGCTCTTTTTTGCGCAAAAGTTTTTACAGAGTGAAAACTGAATTTCATCGCCCTCGCTCTCTCGGTTTCACCTTGATCGAACTATTGGTGGTGATCGCCATCATTGCCATTCTTGCGTCGTTATTGCTGCCGGCGCTCTCCAAGGCCAAAGTCAAAGCCGAAGGAATTTCCTGCTTGAGCAATTTGAAGCAGCTTCAGCTTGCCTGGTATTTATATGCCGATGACAACTCCGGGCGGTTGACTGAGAATCGGGGATTTTCCACCACCACCAACTGCTGGGTGACGGGAGTTTTAGGTTGGGGGAATATCCAGGACAACACCAACGTGCAAAATCTCATCAATTGTCAGATCGGCCCGTATGTCGCAAAAAACCGCGGCATATTCAAATGTCCAGCCGACAAAATCCCCTCCGTCACTGGATCTCGCGTCAGGAGCATTTCTATGAATGGATTCATGGGCGATACTGCAAATTTAAACAACACATTAAATCCCGGATGGAAGCGGTTTCTCAAATACGGCGACATTGCCAAACCTACTCCCTCAATGACTTTCGTTTTTTTAGACGAACACCCGGACAGCATCAACGACGGTTTGTTTAACGTCACAATGGATCGAACTACCTGGGACGACGTGCCTGCGTCCTACCACAATGGCGCCTGCGGATTTTCCTTTGCTGATGGTCATTCTGAAATCAAAAAGTGGCGCGACACGAATACCAAGCAACCAATTGTTCAAAAAAATCCTTCTGACGGGACGGGCAAGATTTCTCCCAAGGATTATCCTTGGATAAAAGAGCGTACAAATGCCAAATGAAAATTGCCTGCGCAAGCCACCGCAAATTTCGCCGGTTGGATGTTGGGTTTCATTTTTTGTCCTAACGCATCAATCTACCGCGACAAGGGTTCCGGCAATGTGGCGCGGGCCGTCGGCTTGATTGAAATAATAAACCACCAGCGCGCGATTCTTGGAAATCATCGTCGCCCACGGATAACCCAAATCGCTGTTGCCGCCATCGTCGCGCAAAATAATTTCTTCACTCGATTTGATCTCGCGGCATTCCGCGTCGAGCACACGCGCTCGAATTCCGAACGGCGCATGACGATAGCCATAAATCAGCAACACCCGCTTATCGGGAAGTTGCAGCGCGTAATGCGGATGCCCCTGAAATCCCGCGTCCTCCCATTTTTGAAAAGTTTTTCCGTGGTCGGTCGAGCGCGCGATTGCGGTGTGATCGTCAAAATCGGCCGTGCGCATGAAAGCGACCAGGTCGCCTTTCGGCGTTTCGTAGAGGGAAGTTTCGTTGAAGGAAATTTTTTCATCCTGCCCCACCGGACAGGAATATTTCCACGTCTGGCCTTTGTCCGAAGAAATCATCAAGTGCGTTTCTGATTTGCGCGGCGGCAGCGCACTGTTGGATGCGACGACCCAATAAATCCGTCCATTCTTCCCTTCACACATCGCGCCGCGATTGTAGGCGGGAATTGGTTTTCCGAATGGATCCAAATAAATTTCTCCACGACACGGTGGCGGAATGATCGGTCCTTGCCACGAAGCTCCGCCGTCTTTCGAGCGCAAGAGATAGCCACCCAGAAAAGAAAAATTCCCATGATGAAAAACCGGCTGTTTTAATTTTGGAAAAACATTTGTCGGCGCCAACGCCCAGCCGTAACTCGCGCAGAGAAGCGACCGGTCTCGCAACTGGATCATGCACGGGTCCTGCGCGCCGCCCCACGGATGGGCAAAAAAAGTTTTAGGTTCCGTCCAACTTTTGCCGTTGTCGTGCGAGCGCGTCAGCATCAGGCAAGAGTTGGGATCAGTGTGGGTGTAGTTCTTCGCGCCGAGCGGACGCCAATCGGGCGCGCGCCGAAATGCCACAACCAGTTCGCCGTCGGGACGCCGAACAATCGAGGGGAACGCGGAATACAATTTGTCGTCCTTGTAAATGACGATGTCCTCGACTTTGCGAACGGGGACGGGGGACTTTCCCAACTCTTTGGCAGAAGTGGTTTGCGTTGTGTTCCAACAAAAAAACAGAAGTGATAGAAATGTTATGCCTCGTGTCATGGCTCTTGCATGACGAAACGCGGAGAATGCGGCAAGGAATTTCTCGATTGAGATTTCGACAGGACCGTGGCGTTCACGCCGCGCTCCGTCAGAGAATTTCCGAAATCAGGGGCGATAAACGTGGAGGCCGGTTCGAGATGGCAAAGGCGGTTTGCAATTTCTTCAACGCAATTTTTCCGGCGGACAAGTCGGCGGCGTGGATGCGCGCGAGAATTTGTTCCCGCGAAATTTTTTCGCCGGGCTTGGCGATATGATCAATGCCCACATCGAAATTGATTTTGCTTTCTTTCGTCAAACGGCCGCCGCCCAGATCGCGCACAATTTCACCCATAATTTTTGCGTCGCAGCGCGAAATGAAACCGGTGCGCTTCGATTTTAATTCCAAAACAAATGGCGCGGACTTTTCCTGAGCGAGTTTGCGATTGAAAGCGTCCATGTCCGCTCCTTGCGCTTGAAGCATTTCGTCCCATCGGCGACGCGGCGCGCCGGAGTGAAGACAATCGTCGGCGGCGGTTCGGGCGGCAGGCAAGTTTTTCGCGCGCCTGGTTTGCACGAGGAGATGCGCCGCGCATTCGATGACGAGTTGGCGTAGATCCGTGATGGGGGCAGGCGAGACGCCCGCCCTACTTTCCAGACATTCCACCGATTCTTTAATCTCCAACCAATTTCCACCGGCGCGACCGAGCGGAGTGCTCATGTCGCTCAAGACGGCTCGCGTGTTCACGCCGCATTTTTTTCCGAGTGCAACCATCGACTGCGCCAGCGCGCGCGCGTCCTGTTTTGTTTGCATGAAAGCGGCGCAACCAAATTTTACGTCGAGGACGAGTGCGTCCAAATTCTCTGCCAGTTTCTTGGAAAGAATTGACGCAGTGATCAGAGGAATCGAAGGAACGGTTCCCGTCACGTCACGCAACGCGTAAATTTTTTTGTCGGCCGGAACCATCTTTTCCGTTTGTCCGCAAATGACACAACCGATGGATTGTACCTGAGTGATAATTTCCTCAATCGAGAGCGCCGTGCGAAAACCAGGAATCGATTCCAATTTATCAAGCGTGCCGCCCGTGATGCCGAGTCCGCGACCCGAAATCATCGGCACGCGAAAACCGAGACAAGCCAGCAGCGGCGCGAGCGGGAGCGAAACTTTATCGCCGACACCGCCAGTGGAATGTTTGTCCACGAGCGGGCGCGAATCTTTTGGAAATTTCAAAGCCTCCCCGCAATCGCGCATGGCAAAAGTCAGCGCGCGAGTTTCCTGGGGATTGAGTCCTCGAAAAAAAATGGCCATCAGCATCGCCGCCATTTGGTAGTCGGGAATTTTTCCGCCGACGTAATCCGAAATGTAAGCGCGAATTTGTTCCGGCGTCAGGACTTTGCCATCGCGTTTGGATTCGATGAGGGAGAGAAAGTTCATCGAGCCAATGCCGCTGGATAAAGAACCTTCACTGAAAGATTCGCGAACCGGGAAAAACCCTGATCGAACGTCACGAGGGTGTGCCCGCCCGCTTTAGCGAAAGCAGCAAGGTAAGCGTCTGTCCACATATTTGGGTTGCCAGTGGGCGCGCCGGTAAATTCTTTCCAGAAATTCTCCAGTCCTTCTGCTTCGTCGGCAAAAACGATGCGAGGATCCGCGAGAAATTTTTGATAAGCTTCCCAAGCTTGCGGCAGGGTCAAGACATCTTCCTTCATCACTTTCGGGTTGGTCGCCAGCCGGAGAAAACCCATTTGGGTCACGCGACAAAAGGCGAGAGTTCCACTGGCGTGATCAATCCACGCCTTGGCATCGGGATGATAAACATGCCGCCGCGCGGCTGCGGCCAGCCAGCAATTGATATCAAGCAAGAAGCTCTTCGATGTCGGCATTGGTCAGGTTCAGCGTGCCCGGTTGTTTGGAATCAATCAGGGGCAATTGCACGCCAGACTTCCGCAGCATCGACGAAGGTTTTTTCAGGGGAGCGTTGCCCGCCAGAGTTTCGACAAAATGCAGAACAGAGAGTTGGGTTGATTCCGGCAAAGTCTGCGTCTTTTCAAAAATCTTTTCTGCCGTGTTCATGCTCCAAAAAATAGCGCGATTTTTTTTTTCGGCAATGGATTTTGCGGAGGTTGCTTTGCCACTTGCAGGCGATCCACACATTACTTAGAAAATTGCCATGACCTGGAGGAAGATCGCCTGTCTGCTGACGCTATTAAACTTCGTCTTGATTGCGGTCGTGTTTTGGCAATGGCATCTGCGATAACCTTCGACACGGCATGGCAAAATTTCATCCGAGCGAAGAGGAATTCAAAGCAATTTTTCCGGTCTGGCGGGCGATGATTATGGGTCGTGATCGATTTAAAGCGGAATAAATTCGGCGCTCCAATCCCTCGACACTGGTGCTCCAACTGAATCGTTCCGGATTAACATAAATTCCCCGAACCTTACGGACGCTTTACTCGATAGAATCGCAATGGGTCGCCGGAGGCGTTGGTTTGCGTGAAGGTGAAGGAGACGTTGGTGGTCATGTTGGTCAATACCGGTGTCCAGGACGCCGCAAGGTTGGTGGTGGCCTCAACCACGTTGGTGCGGTAGGCACGAGAGAGCACGGTAAATTGTAACGCGTCGCCTGGCAGCGCGACCACGTCCGCAAGCAATGGCGGGTAGGTGCCGTCTTTGATGATGGTGAAGGAATCGTTGATCGCGCCGTTTTCTCGGAGAAAAATCGCGTCGAGCCGGTTGGAAGTAAAATCCAGCACCATCGAGCCGAGGGCGAGCGCGGAATAAAACATCGCGGGGTGATTAATCGTGCCGGTGGTGGCCTGGCCGGAACTGCCGGCCACGGTGTAAATCGTGCCGCGATTGCCGATGGGTGTCTCGCCGAGGCCGTCCGGCTTGCGATAAGCGCCAATGCCGTTCGTCTCGCGACCGCTGCCGGCTTGCACCACCAGATTGCTGTTGAAGGTGGTCGAAAGCCCGTAATGTCCGTTGATCAATCGCGACCGTTCATAGGCGTGGCTATGGCCGGACAATACCAGATCCACGCCGGCCGCTTCCAGGATGGGCAGAAAGTTAGTCCGCATCTGGCCCATCTGCGTATCGTAACCCGGGCCGCCTATGTCGGAATCATGGGAGCCTTTGGAATACGGCGGATGATGCCAGTAGGCGACGAGCCAGCGGTTTGTGTTCAAGGCCAGGTCGGACCGCAGCCAGATGTCCATGGCCCCGCCGATGGTGCGGGGCGCCGTCATCGAGTCCAGGCAGATGAAATGCACCATGCCGAGGTCGAATGAATAATAATGCTCCGTGCCGCTCGGCACGCCGCCCGCCTCGCCCGCGGTGGGCAGCGTGAAGATACTGAAATACGGATAGGTGTCCACATACGCCGTACTTTGCGCGGTCTCGTGATTGCCGAGGGTGGGCCAAGTCACGGAATTGCGAAGCTGGTTTGTGTACATGTTGAACACGGCGGCTTGATACTCCGCGTCTAGGCCCGAGTTGTAGGCGTTGTCGCCCAGTTGCAGCCAGGCGTGCAGCGTATTGGTGCCGTTGAAAGTTTGAAACGCGTTGCGCACTGCCACTTGATTTGCGTTGGCTGTGCCCGCATCGCCGATGACCCACACCCGGATCGGCTTGGGCGTCCCGGGGAGCGGATGGGTAAGAAAAAAATGATTCGTACTCGGCCCGGCCAGCGTGGTGTTGGTCGACCCAATGGAATAATAATAGGAAGTGTCGGCCTGCAAACCAGTGAGCGTGACGATGTGATCTGTAGTCGTGATGGCGTCGCTGTTGGTCAGGTTCAGTTCGGCGAAGTTTGTGCCGAAAACCACCTGACTTGTTTCGGCGGTGCTGGTCCGCCAGCGGATCACGATGCTGCTGGGCGTGCTGTTTTGCAGATAAGGCCCGCGCGTCAACCCAGCTTGCGTAGTCGTGCCCAGGCTCAACCAGCCGGTCACCGTCATGGCGATGGCAACAATCCGAGTCAATTTATTTTGCATAAGATGTGTTTGTTTTTACGGGCGGCGGCAAGGCGGCTTGACGCAAGCCGGTGCGCAATCGCCCTTCCAACTCCCGCATGAGCAGGAGTTCGCGGCGGGCCGGCGAATAATTTTCAATCACTGCCAGTCCCGCCAAAAAATCCGTTTCGGCTTCGACGCGCCGGTTTGCTTGCAACAAAACCTCCCCGCGTAGAGCATGGAAATTTTCCGGCGTAAAAAACTTTCGCATCCGCTCCACCCGCTCCAGCGCGGCCATGAAATCTCCGCTCGCTCGCTCGTATTCAAGGGCGGGCAAGGCCAGCGATGGCGTTGGGCCAAGACGGGCCAAACCTTCATCCAGACCGCGCACGGCGACTCGGCCCAGTGCGGTCTGCGCGCGCGCGCGTTCGAGATACAAATCCGGCAGAGGGCGCGGCCCATTCGTCGGCGCCAGCACTTGGTTGTAATCCGCCACGGCCTCGGCGAGTTGCCCGAGCCGCGAGAGGCAGCGGGCGCGGATGACCAGCGCGTCGGCATTGTCGCCGTCCAGTCGCAGGCACGCCGTCGCGGAATCAACCGCGGCGGCAAATTGTCCGGCATCGAAGTGAATTCTCGCCCGTTCCAAAATGGCGGCAGGCCATTCCGGCTTGAGCCGGGCGGCCTTGAGCGCGTCAGCGGTGGCGCGCATGAAATCGCCGTGTAGGCGGAACAGGTCCGCGCGT
>JBBQRQ010000122.1:0-13829 GCA_038214755.1 Verrucomicrobiota bacterium | reverse complement strand
CCATTGGCGGCAACGAACAGTCCTCGGTTCTTATGGTCTTGCCCGTCGCGCGAACCAAAGTCGGCGTGGATGCGCTCAGCGGGTTCTGTTCCTCGTTGGGCCTGTTCTCTACTAATTTTTTGGGGGTGGGCGGGGGGGCGGTTTCGCCCGGTGGGGTTGTTGCGGGCGTCCCCCCCCCCGCCTCCCCCCCCCCCCCGCTCCGGTGTGGTTGCGGCTTCGTCGCGTTGTAATACTCTTCATAAAAAATTGTTTTGCTGCGAAAAATTCTCCGGCGGGATGCGGCATTCGAAAGTAGGTCAGCGCGTCTCGCCTGCCTGAGTAAAGGGGAAATCAGAGTTGAGAGTTTCCCCCTTGGCCCCAGGCAGGCGAGACGCACTGCCCTACTTTGGTTGCGGCTTCGCCGCGCTGTGTTCATCCGTGATTGAGTTTCGCTTTGAATTTCTTTGCCTGAATTATTTTTTGCAAAAGAATAAATGCGAGCAGCAATCCGCCAACTACAATTTTCGTCCACCACGAACTCAGCGTGCCTTGAAAAGTAATGGCGGTCTGAATGATGCCGAAAATTAAAATGCCAACGAACGTTCCCGCGAGATAGCCGACGCCGCCGCTCAGCAAAGTTCCGCCGATCACGACGGCTGCAATTGCGTCCAGTTCGAGACCCGCACCCGCCGTTGGATTGCCCGAAAAAGTATAAAGCGTGTAAACGATTCCGGCCAACGAGGAACAGAAACCGCTGAGCGCATACACGCCGACTTTGGTTCGCGCGACGGGCAAGCCCATAAGAACCGAGGACTGTTCGTTGCCGCCAATGGCGTAAACATTCCGTCCAAAGCGGGTGAAGTGAGCCAGCCAAAGCGCAAAAATAAAGGCGCCGAAATAAATTACCGCAGTCGCTGGGAGCGCGATTCCCGGCTGTAACGGGATTTTCAAATGCGAAGAAATGGCGTCCAAATAATGAGTGACTTCCATTGACTCAAGATGGATGACGAGCCCAAGGCCACGGGCAAAAAACATTCCAGCGAGCGTGACGAGAAACGGCGGGAGCAAAAAATATTGGATCAAGCTGCCCATGATTGCGCCAAGCGCGCTGCCGAAAATGAGGACCAGTGGAATCGCGATGGACGCATGGAGATGATATTTTTCGATGAGCAGGGCGAGAAGAATGCTGGTCAACCCGATCATTCCGCCGACGGATAAATCAATTCCGCCCGACAAAATGACAAAGGTCATTCCGATGGAGGCAACTCCTAAAAATGCGTTCTCAGAAAAGAAGTTGATGAAGACGCGCAGTGAAAAAAATCCGTCCGCGCGAAATTTTATTCCCGCGGAAAAATAAAGCAGCAGACAAACGAACGCGGTGGCTGCGAACGGAATATTTCTTTTTAAGCGATTCAAATAATGCATGGAGAAACCAAATGTCATTGCCTGGTTATAAAATAGTTGGATCAAGCAAGCGTGCCGGCAAGTCACGCGCACCGTGCATAATTCGCCACGCCTCAACCTCTGTTTCAGTCACCCGATAAAAAATTAAATGGCGATCAAAAGGCTGCTCGACCGGAAAAGAACGAATGCCGCGCAGGTCCGGTTGCGGAAAATGTCTCAGGTATCCCATGTCTGGAAAGTTCGCCAATTTTTGCAAGGTGCCGTCAACCGCGAGCAGATAGCGGCACGCCAAATCTTCGCCTGCCTCTCGAAAATACCAGCGATATTGCAGATCGAAATCCGCGATGAATTGCTCCGACTTTCGGATCGCTCGGCTCATTCGCGAATCGACTCGCGAAGGACTTGGTCAGCTACCCCTTCGAGATCTCGGCGTGAGTAAGGAGTGAACTGGCCTTCGGCAGCTTTCAACAATTCCGCGCCGAGTTCCGGGCTGTCTTTCTGAAGATCCAAATCAAGCGCCCCGCCATGGTCCGCGCTCGGTTCCAGCGTCACGCGTCTCGCTCCGTCAGTCAGAACAATGATGTCGCCCTGGTGTGCTTCGGCGAGAATGCGGCTGAGTTGTTCTTTTGCCACATGGAGAGTCACCGTTTTCATAGCCTCAAATTAGCGAGGTAATGACTGACAAACAAGTGTTGTCGCAAACTCTCGGACGCTAAGTGGAACGTTTTCCCCGCGCAAAAACGGTGTTTCGAAATTGTTCCGACTGCAAAAGGCAGACGGCGATGATAACAACTGCTTTCACCACCAACGTCCATTCCACCGGAACGCCGCGAGTGAGAATTGTCGTGGTCAATGTCTGAATTAAAATCGCGCCCACGAGCGAACCGATCAGATAAAAACGTCCGCCAATTAGAGACGTTCCGCCGATGACGGTAGCGAGGATGGCATCCAGTTCGAGCCATTGGCCGGCGTTGTTCGCGTCCGCCGCTTTGATATCCGTTGCGACAATCAGCCCGGCTAGCCCCGCAATAACTGAACAAATAAAATAAACAAAAACTTTGACGAAAGAAGTGTTCACACCCGCATAGCGACTGGCGGTTTCGTTGTCGCCGGTCGATTGAATAAAAAGTCCAGCGGCGGTTTTTCTCGTAAAAATTGAAAGAATTAAAAAAATTAAAAACGTCAACGTGATGGTGAATGGCAACCCAAGAAAAGTGCCGCGTCCGATGAATAAAAAACTTTTGTTTTCAAAAGTGATGATTTGTCCGTTGGTCAGAAGTTGGGCGATGCCACGACCGGAAACCATCAGGATTAGCGTCGCAACGATTGGAGGCACTTTGAAAAATCCAACAAGAGAACCGTTGCAGAGTCCACCTGCGCCCGAAGCCGCGAGGCAAATGATGATTACCACCGGCGCGCTTAAATTAGTTCGGGTGAGAAGCAAAGCCGCGATGGCACCCGAAATGGCCATGACCGCGCCGACCGATAAATCCACCCCACCGGTCGCGATCACCAACGTCATCCCGAGCGAGAGCAGCATCACTGGCGTCGCGCGATTCAAAATATCCACCAGGCTTCCAAAGAGGCGGCCGTCTTTGATTTCGAGGTGGAAAAAACCATTTAAAAAAATGAGGTTGCCCAACAAGACCAGCGCCAAAGCTGCGAGCGGCCACTTCAGCTTTTGCCAGGTGGGAGTCTGGAAAAGCGTCCTCATTCGTTTTCGCGCGATGCGGCGATGGCGTGCATGATTCGTGTTTCAGAAATTTCTTCGCCGCTTAATTCGCAAACTTTTTGGCGATCGCGCAAGACGACGACGCGGTCGCTGTTGCGGACGACTTCCTCGAGGTCCGAAGAAATGAACAAGATCGCCATTCCTTTTTGCGCCAGTTCAGCAATCAATTTCTCAATTTCCAATTTCGCGCCGACGTCGATTCCTCGCGTCGGTTCGTCCAAAATCAGGAGGCGCGGATGGGACGCAAGCCAGCGCGCCAGAATTACTTTTTGCTGATTGCCGCCGCTGAGAAGACGGATCGGTTTTTCCGCGTTCGGCGTCTTGATGTTCAGCGCCTGGATAAATTGTTCTGCAATCTCATTTTGTTTTGCGCGCGAAACGTAGCGCATCCAGCCTTGATTCGATTGCAACGCGAGCACGATGTTTTCGCGCACCGACAGATTGGGAATGATGGCTTCAACTTTTCTGTCTTCAGGACAAAAACCAAATCGATGACCGATGGCATGTCGCGGCGATGAAAGTGAAAGTGGTTTTCCTTCAAGCAACATTTCTCCGGCGTCCGGGTGATCAATTCCGAAAATCAACCGAGCGGTTTCAGTTCGACCAGAACCAAGCAAACCAGCGAGCGCAACGGTCTCGCCGGGAAAAATTTCCAGATCGATTAGATGGATGGAATTTTTGCGACCAAGCTTTTTTAATTCCAACAAAGGTTTCTCACGTTTTGCGACTGAGCTTCGCGCCGTCGCTTTGAAATCAGCTTCGAATAATTCCTTGCCCATCATTTTTGAGATCAGGTCGATGCGCGGGAGTTTCGCGGTGTCAAATTCACCGACGAATCTGCCATTTCGCAAAACCGTGATGCGATCAGCTATTTCGTAAACTTGATCCAGGAAATGCGTCACGAAAACAATGCCGAGTCCTTCGGATTTAAGTTTTCGGATCACGCCAAAAAGGGTCGTCACTTCTTTTTCGTCAAGGCTGGACGTCGGCTCGTCGAGAATTAAAAGTTTTGCGGAAATATCGAGGGCGCGGGCAATGGCGACGAGTTGCTGGATCGCGATTGAATAGTTGGAAACCAATTCAGTGACATCAATCTTGATGCCGAGCCGAGCCAACGCTTTTTCGGCGCGCTGGCGAACTTCTTTCCAATCGAGAAACCCGGCTTTTGTTCGCTGACGGCCGAGGCAAATATTTTCCGCGACGGATAGGTGCGGAATTAAATTTACCTCCTGATAAACGGTGCTGATGCCGAGGGATTGCGCCTCCTTCGGCGAGCGAGGATTGATGTTTTGTCCTTCTAGAAATGCTTCTCCACCGTCGCGCTGATAAACTCCCGTTAAAACTTTGATCAACGTTGATTTACCTGCGCCGTTCTCGCCCATCAGCGCATGAACCTCGCCGCTGCGGAGTGTAAAATCCACTTCGGCCAGCGCCTTTACGCCGGGAAAACTTTTGGTGATTCTACGCAGTCGGAGCAGAGAATCGTCAGCAAGAGAATGGGTCATCGAAGTTTGTCGTAGGCCTCATGTGTTCCAATCCAAGTCCAGCGGAACGTTTCATTACTGAGGAAAACGCCGGTGGCCACTGACCCTAATATTTTCTGGCTGGCAAAGCCTGCTTCGCGTTTGTCTCGTCGAAAATTTCATCGCGCATGACAATTTTTTTCTCAGGCTTGGCGCCGGTGCGAATGGCATTGAGCGTATCGAAAACCGCCGGGCCGAGGAGCGGATTGCATTCGACCGTGCAATTTAATTTACCGGCGGCGATGGCCTCGAACGCGGCTTTCACTCCATCCACGGAAACCAAAATAATATCCGTCGCGGGTTTAAGGCCGGCTTCTTCGATGGCCTGGACTGCGCCCAGCGCCATGTCGTCATTGTGGGCGTAAAGGGCGTTGATGTTTTTTCCCTCGGCTTTGAGAAAAGCTTCCATCACTTCCTTTCCTTTCGAGCGGGTAAACTCGCCGGTTTGGGACTTGATAATTTTCATTCCCGGAGTTTTCGCGAGAACTTCTTCAAAACCTTTTTTGCGATCAATCGCCGGAGCGGAACCGGGGGTGCCTTGCAATTCAACGATGTTCCCTTTTCCATTTAATTTTTTTGCGAGCCACTCCCCGGCCATGCGGCCTTCCTGCACAAAATCGGAGGCGATCAAAGTGGTGTAGAGCGAGTCGTCGGAAACTTTCACGCCACGATCGACGAGAATCACTGGAATATTCGCCTGTTTGATTTCGCGCAGCACCGGCTCCCAGCCGGTTTCCACGACGGGCGCGAGAATAATTGCTTTCACATTTTGCGCGAGAAAAGTGCGCAGGGCCTTGATTTGATTTTCCTGCTTTTGTTGCGCGTCAGAAAACCGCAGGTCGATCCCGCGTTTTGCCGCTTCGTCGCGGATGGATTGGGTTTCGGCCGAGCGCCACGCGCTCTCCGCGCCGATTTGGGAAAAGCCGACGATGAATTTTTCGTTGGGCGATGGGCTGGGCGAATTGTCCGTTTTTTTTCCGCAGGAACAAAGGGCAAGAATGGAGAGGCCGAGAAGTAAAAAAGATTTCATGTCAGAATTGTGATGTTTTTTTTCTAACAGTTAAAGCTCTTTTGATTCGATGACTCCGCGGAGGGCAACGCAAAAAAATTTTGGACTAAATTTTCACACCCTCGTAGAGGGCGCGAAGCGGGAGACCAAAATTGAGGGAAGTAAGTTGCACGGATTGGTCCGGAGCGCGGACGACCTCGGGCTTCCACTGATTGGCGCGGCGAAAAAGCGTCACTTCCATTTTGTCCTGCGCCACCAACACGTATTCTTCCAGCGTCTCGATTTGCGTGTAGCTGAGAAATTTCTCTCGACGATCGGTGCGCTCGGTGGATTCGGAGAAAACTTCAATCAATACTTTTGGAAATCTTTTGTAATAACGCTCGGTGTCCCGCGGATCGCAAACCACCATCAGGTCGGGATAATAAAAAAGGTCCTGACCGGCGATGAGCAAACGGGTTTTGACTTCAGCGATAAAGACGCGACACGGCCCGCCGCGAAGATGGGAATGGAGCGCCGCGAAAAAATTGCCGGAAATAAGATTATGCGCGTCGCTTGTTCCAGCCATCGCATACACCGCGCCGCCGATGTATTCGTGACGAATTTCGCTGTGCAACTCGTCCTCGAGATAATCCTCGACGCTCAACCGTTCAACTGGAAGAGCCGTGTTCATGACCAAACTAATCGCAGAAGCCAATCCGAAGTTCAAAGTTCAAAGTTTAAAGTTCAAAGTCTTAACCCGAACTGCACGGGGCGCATCTCACTAAATTGCAGGTTTCAAATGTTGGGAAAGAGGCGGCAAAGGAACGCCGATCTCCTGATCGGCAGTGGAACAGTCCACATCTTCCGCGAGCCGATCAGGAGATCGGCGTTCCGTTATTTTTCAAGAAATTGAGATGCGCCCAACTGCACGTATGCCACTCAAACTTTGAACTTTGAACCTTAAACTTTGAACCTTCGGGTTGATTCACCCGAAGTTATTCCGCGCGTTGACTTGCCCGAATTGAGCCGATAACGTGTTTCTCGCCATCGGATTTTATCTTTTTGCCCATGCTCGAATCGATCGAAAAACTTCTCATTCTTCAGGACCGCGACCGTAAAATTTCACAGATCAAAGATGAGTTGGCGCGCATCGATCCGGAACGCCAGCTCCTGCAAGCGCGCGCCGCCAGCACTCAGGCCAGCCTTGATGCCGGTAAGTTGCGCGGCAAACAAATCGAATCGCAGCGCAAGGATTTGGAACTCGAAGTCGAAGCGCAGAAACAAAAGATCGAGAAATATTCTGTCCAACAATTTCAGACGAAGAAGAACGAGGAGTTTCGCGCCATCGGCCATGAGATTGAAAGCTGCAAAGCCTCCATTGTTAAAATTGAAGACCAAGAACTTGAGTTGATGGAAGAAGCTGAGGCCGTGCAAAAAGAAGTGGTCAGCGCGACGCAAACGGCGAAGGAAGCAAAGCAACATGTCGAGAGCCAGGTTGCCGATTTGGCCGGCCGTGAAGAAAACTTAAAAAAAGAATTGGCGGAACTATCGTCCAATCGGGAAGAGCTTGCGGCGGCGGTCGAGGAAAGCGCGCGAACCCGTTACGATCGGCTGGTAAAAACCAAAGGAGAAAATGTCGTGGTCGGAATTCAGCACGGAGTTTGCGGCGGTTGCCACATGAAATTTCCCATGCAAATAGTTCTCTCTTGCAGGCGCGAGGAGGAAATCGTCACCTGCCCGAACTGCGGACGAATTCTTTATTACACACGGGATATGGATATGGCCGTGGCGGACTAATGCAACTCGCAACGCGGAGATCGGAACGCGTAATTCCCCCAGTGCGCGTTGGTGCGATTCTTTCTTCTGTCCTCTTGTCATTGGACTGAATCCGTTTAGATTCCATTTGATTTTGGAAGAGCGGAGAATCGCTTTCGTCCGGCGCGAGCGGGATGGAGGAGGAAAGTCCGAACACCGCAGGGCACGATGCCGCGTAACCCAGCCCTTTCTGAAACCACCGATCGCCTCGGGTTGAACCGCGAAATTATTTAGCGACGCGAGTTGCGGAAAGGTTTTAGAAAGGGCTGGGATACACGCGGGCGAAACGCAAAAACGTTTTGACGGACAGTGCCACAGAAAATTAAACCGCCCAGCCCTTCCTCAAATTATCGGCTGCAGAAATTTTTCGGAGGTGCGAAGGCGTTTCAAAAAGTTTCCAGTTTGAGAATTTCAGGAAGGGCTGGGTAAGGGTGAAAAGGTGGTGTAAGAGACCACCGCGCCGAGCGCAAGCGGAGCGGCACGGAAAACCCCATCGGGTGCAAGGCCAAATAGGGAACTCGAAGCGGCCCGCTTCAAGATGGAGAAATCCATCGGGGTTCCGGGTCTGGCTGCTCAGACAAATGATTCTCTCCGCTCGCAAGAGCGCAGACAAAATTCGGCTTACAGCTCTTCCAAAATCTTTTCTTTTAAAAGGAGCGCGGGGTTTAGCCCGCTTGGAGGTGAGATTCCAAAGGTGGAACAATGTTGAAGCGGGCTAAACCCCGCGCTCCAATCGTCAACCAAGATGAGTCTGAAACCATTTCATCGCCAACTCAGAAACTTTTTCCAGCGCACCCGGCTCCTCAAACAAATGAGTGGCGCGCGGCACGATCTCCAGTTTTGTCGGCGCAGACATTTGACTCATGGCCTGGCGATTCAACTCGATGACCGGAACATCATCTCCGCCGACGATGAACAACGTGGGCGCTCGAACTTTCCGTAAAGCCACGCCAGCCAAGTCCGGTCGCCCGCCGCGAGAGACCACCGCTTTCACAACCTCGGGTTTGTCCGCGGCGGCGATCAAGGCGGCGCCCGCGCCGGTGCTTGCGCCAAAGAGACCGATCCCCACATCACGCGCGCGTTCATCTTGCCCCAGCCAATCAATCGCGTAGAGCAAACGTTCCGCTAGAAATGGAATGTCAAATCGCAGGTGGCCCGTCCGCAGGTCAACGGTCTCCTCCTCCTCGGAAAGCAAATCCAGAAGCAGCGTGCCCAACCCGCCTTCGCGCAAAACATTTGCGACAAATCGATTTCGCGGACTGTGCCGCCCACTGCCGCTGCCGTGGGCAAACAGAACAATCCCGCGCGGATTTTCCGGCAGATCGAAGTCGCCTTGCAGTTCCACGTCTCCGGCGCGAATCGCGACCTGACTCGTTTGCGCAAAATTTGTTTTCATAAAAATATTCAGAGAACGCCCGTCGAGTTTTCCATCACTTGCGGAAAGCGTCCCGAATGAAACGTCACGAGCGTCGTTCCGTTTTCAGCATCCAACTCCAGCAGTTTTTTTCCATCTTTGGATTGCCGGAGTCTGAGGTGGATCGGCTCGATGATAAAATGGGTCATCCTCCCCTGCCCTAGCTTTATCGTGATGACGTCGTTGCAAGCGTCGCTTTTGTCCAACGACATTTTGTCCAACGGCAGGTCACGCGCCACCGCCGTGCGAATTCCGTCGGCGCCGATTACTTCGATGATCAGAAGCGAGTTGCGATTGGTCTCGGTAAACGTTTCACAGAATTGTTCCCATTCCTCGCTGGCAATTTCCTGAGTCGTCATAAAAAATAAATTTCCCCCCTCACAGCCCCGTCGGAAAAGTTTCCGGCGGTTCGTCCTTCGACCACAAGCCGGTCCTCTCCAGCGGTTCGACGGCGCCTGTTCTATCGAAATGCAGAACCGCGTCGAACTGATCGGATAGGCGCGCCTCGAAATAATGACTGATCCGCTCGGTCTCCGGCAAATAAAGAACGCCGATGGCCCGTTCCAAACGCGGCTCGCGCAAATGTTCCTTGATCTCGGCGTCGTCGCGCAAGTTAAGAGAAAATTTTTTAATCCCCACCTCGTGAAAAAGCGCTTCGTAACTTTCCGGCAACGCAGGAACAATTCGTTTTCGTTCCGGCGGCTCGTCCCACGCGGACGCGGCCGTGACTGAGCCGTCGTAAGTGGTGAAGCCGATCAATCGCGCGGCGTCTCCGTATTTTTGCCGCACCAATTGGCCGACGTTCAACTCGCCGCGCTCGCTCATTTGGGTGGCACGCGCGTCGCCGAGATGCGAGTTGTGTTCCCAAACGACGATTTTATTTTTTTTCGTTTGCCGCTCCAGATGGGCCGCCAAAGCAGCCAGCGTTTCGGCCATGTGTTGGTCGCGCAGGTTCCAACTCGAAACGCGGCCATAAAACATGGAGCGATAATATTCCTCGGCATTTTTGATCAGGCGCGCATTTTGTTCGGCGAAAAAATATTCGTCAGCAGCAACGTTCCCATCGCGCTGCGAATAATCACTGGCGCGGCGGCGCAACTCGATCAGTTGCGCGATCACTTCTTTCTCACACGATTCGAGGAAACCAAAATTGGCGGACTGAGCGTAGGACTGCGCGTCGGGGCCGTATTGATCGAAGCAGGAATAGCGGGACCTCGCGCGGCCAGCTTCTTCGGGATCAATTTTTTTTAAATAATCCAAAACCGAATGGATCGACGTGTGAAGGCTGTAGAGATCAAGGCCGTAAAAACCGGTTTTATTTTTGGCATCGCCGAGTTGATCGTTGTGCTCGCGCAGCCAGCCGACAAAATCCAACACGTCGGCGTTCCGCCACATCCAGGTTGGAAAACGTTTGAAGCCGCCCAGCGCTTCTTCGCTGTCGCCGTCGGTAGTGTCGCCGCGCACAAACCGATTGACGCGATACGCATCGGGCCAATCCGCTTCCACCGCGACGGCGTTGAAATCTTTTTCACGGATCAGCCGTTTGGTGATTTCGGCGCGCGCTTTATAAAATTCGTGTGTGCCATGCGTCGCTTCGCCGAGCAAAACGAAACGCGCGTCGCCGATCATTTTCAGGAGCGAATCGTAATCACTCGCCGCGCCGCTGATGGGGCTCGCGGCTTCCTGAATTCTCTCTTCGATCACACCAAGGCTCGTTGCCATAATTATTTTCCAAGTGAATTATGCCAGACCAGAAGTGGCTTCGACGGGCACCCGGGCGCGTTGCAACAGTTCACGCACTTCATCGTCCGACGTCTGCGAAAAATCTTCATACCATTGTCCAACGGCGTAAAAATCTTCCGGCGTGCGCGCGCAAACTACTTCGTCCGCTTCCGACCAAAGTTCCTGGCAGGTCGAAGCGGATGCGACCGGAACCGCGACGACGATTCGCTCGGGGCGTTCTCGTTTGAGCGCGGCAATGGCGGCGCGCATCGTCGAGCCTGTCGCCAATCCATCATCGACCAGAATGAGAATCCGGTCGCGCACGCGCAGGCTGGAGGATTCGATCCCGTACGCTTCCATTCGGCGCGTCAACTCCAGTGTTTCCTGCTCGACAACTTGTTGAACTTCTTGCGGTGAAATTCCCAACCGCTCAACCACGTCCGGATTGACGAACCAAAATCCTCCAGAGGCAATCGCGCCCATCGCGAATTCTTGGTGGCCGGGAACGCCGAGTTTTCGCACCAAAAAAATCTCCAGCGGCGCGCCCAGTTTTCTGGCGACCTCATATCCAACGGGAACTCCTCCCCGCGGCAATGCGAGAACCACCACGTTTGGATTGTTGGAATAATGCCGAAGTTTTTCCGCCAACACGCGGCCCCCCTCGCTCCGATCACGAAATCTTTCGCTCATAATTTTTGCCCGCACGTTGGACGCCGAAAAACTACAACTGATTCTTTTGCTCGCGACTTCCCTCCAACATTTGCTCGTGCGCCGCTTCTTCCAACCCTTCGCGAGTTAAATGCTCGGCGACCGTTTGCTCGTCGGACGGCGGACTATTTTTCACGCGATGCTCTAAAACATCCGGCTTCTCGTCCCATTCGGTAAGTCCTTCGACCGGCTCCTCCGTTTGGCGGTCATCGAACAATTGCTGGCCTGACAATTCACGCCGCGCCTGCTGCCAATCAGCTTCGGTAAATTTCGCCCGGTCGCGCCCGTTGATCACCGCCAATTCTTTCGCGCGTTGAGTCACCATCTCATTGGTGACGGTGCCGAGGCCGTGGGTGTGATCTGAAATCCGTCCGCTGGTGGTTGGTGAATCTTTCATACTAAAAAAATAAGTCCGCCACTTCCGAGGGAGCAACCTCACTTTACCGTCAGGCTTTTTGGTAGAGGAACGCCGATCTCCCGATCGGCTCGGCAAAAAGCCGAGCGCGCCAAGGCCGATCAGGAGATCGGCGTTCCGTCACACGCAAATAAAAAAAATGGATTTCCAAAACAAATCAAACCGGCGCGAGATGGCGGGACTGGCGCTTGGGCAAATTGTTTGGCCGAGGCGAGCGGACGGGCGCATTGAAAATAAACTCGCGCAGAAAAACTGGTCTTTCGGTTCGACCCGCGCGCTGCCAATCGCGCCAGAAGATTTCGGCGGTTTCGCATTTCTCCAAGTCCATTTCTTCGGTGAGAAATTGGAAAAATAATTCAGACAAACGCAGCAACGCGATGCTGTGTTGTCGGCCAACTTTCGCAAAGAGCCATTCGCTCAGCCGCATGAAATTCGCGAACGGAGAAAGTGCTGCCGACATTCTGTCGGCAGAAGTTGCAACCGCAGAGACCGACTGCCGAGAGGATTTCGGCAGCACTTTCTTTTCTCCGCTCCACAGGAGCGGCAACGCGCCGACAAAATTTCCACTGTTCCCAATCAAGTCCCAGTAGCGCGCGAACCGCCGCATTTTTTGCATCGTGGCAAAATCGATCAGCTTGTTTTGCAAAATTTCGTAAGGCGGATTGGCGGCGTAAACCATCTCCCAGGTTTTGTCGTGACGCACGATCGGAGTCCCGCGCAGCCGCTTGAGAATGCCCACTTGAATTTCCTGCGGACGCAATGCGACCAGCCGATCAAAACCTCTGGCAAAACTTTCGAGCGTCTCGCCCGGCAACCCGACGATCAAATCCGCATGAATGTGGACGCCGGTTTTCTCCCGCAGAAAATGAAAGTTATCAGCGAGCTTCGCGTAATCCTGCCGGCGGCTGATATTCTTTGAAACGGCTTCATCAAAAGTTTGGATGCCGACTTCAAATTGTAAAACGCCCGGTGGAAATTTAGAAATAAGGTCACGCAACGTTTCCGGCAAACGATCTGGAATCATTTCGAAATGCACAAACAACCCCGGCTTCATTCGCACGAGAAAAAATTCAAGGATGGCGCGGCTGGTGTTCAGATTCAGATTGAAGGTGCGATCGACAAATTTAAATTGCTTCACACCGCGATGGAGAAGTCTTTCCAGATTTTCCAGAAGCGAAGGCAATGGGATTTGCCGAACGGGAACATCGAGCGACGACAAACAAAATTCGCAGGTGAACGGGCAGCCGCGCGATGCCTCCACGTAAATGATTCGATGCGCCACGTCATCGTCAGAATAAAATTCGTAGGGCAAAGCCAATCGCGCCAGATCGGGAAGCTCTGCTGGAATAATTTTCGCGGCGGGCTTTTCGCCGCGCAGAAGTTGCTGGCAAACTTCCGCAAATTTGAAATCCGCTTCGCCCGTGATGACGTAATCTGCGAGCCGAACAATCTCTTGCTGCTCCATTTCAAAACTAACCTCCGGTCCGCCCAGGATAACAGTGATTTCGGGACGAAGCCGTTTAAGCGCGGCGACAACCTCCGTCGTTTCAGCCACGTTCCAAATATAAATTCCCAGCCCGATGATTCTTGGATTCTGCGCGAGTAAAATTTCCACGAGGTCGAGCGGCTTTTGGTTGATGTCGAATTCGAGAAGCGCGGCGTGCTCGCGCAATCCGTCCAGATTGGCCAGCAAATAGCGCAGGCCAAAGGACGCATGAATATATTTGGCGTTGAGCGTGGAAAGAATTATTTCGGCCATGAAAGGAAGTATTGCTCAATTCCGAGCGCAGACAATCTTCGGGTAGCAGCTGCCTCCGGCCTTGCCATTACCCACAATTCTTCGGGCGTCCCCAATCCCAACGGGATTAAAATCATTCAGCCCAGCGTTGCGAGGAACGAGCTACGCTGGGTCCGGTTGCCAACAAATTATCAACCCGGAACGGGTTGCATCAAATCCCCTCTCAAAGCGATTTGATTCAACTCTTTCAGAAATCTCTGCAAAAGTTTTTTGAACAATGAGGGTAGTGAGGTCATCTGAAAATCATGCAACCTAAACGAGCGAACCAACCGACCTTCTTTGATCTGGCCGTGCAACAGCGCGGCATTGCCAACCGTATCTTGGAAACCAT
>JBBQRQ010000121.1:0-13869 GCA_038214755.1 Verrucomicrobiota bacterium | reverse complement strand
CGCACTCTTGCCTGCTCTCCCTTTATTGGGTGGTCGCCCTTTGGCTGCTCTATTCTAACACCCACACAGCCCTGCGCCCCACCCCCCCCCCCCCGCTACAACTCTTTCACCGGAGAATTTTTCTCCACGATTTTTCGCATCTTCGCAATGGCGCGTTTTAAACTCGGCTCCCCGAACAAGCCCGTGCCGCTGACAAAAGTATCCGCTCCGGCATGAGCGCAGTCGCCGGCCGTTTGAAAATTGATTCCGCCATCCGCTTCGATGCGGTAACGAAGATTTTTTTCCGCGCGCCACGCGAACGCCTGCTGAATTTTTGGCAACGTTTCGCGAATGAACGGTTGCCCTCCGAAACCGGGATTGACCGTCATAATCAAAATCAAATCCACTTGCGCCAGGAAAGGTTCCAGCGCCGACATCGCAGTCGAGGGGTTGATGGCGAGGCCGACTTTTTTTCCGAGCGACCGAATTTTCCAGATCAACGGCGTGACTTGCTCGCCCAGTTCGACATGGACGGTGATTCGGTCCGCGCCATTTTTGACGAAAGGCTCAATCAAAATTTCCGGGCGCGCGCACATGAGATGAACGTCGAGCGTGAGTTTGGTGAGCGGACGGACGACGCGCACCGCTTCCGGGCCGAAAGAAATGTTCGGAACAAAATGGCCGTCCATGATGTCCAGGTGCAACCAATCGGCGCCCGCGCGAGTGGCGCGTTTAGCTTCCCGGCCGAAGCAGGCGAAGTTGGCGGCCAATAAAGACGGCGCAATAATCATGCGCGCCAAGCGTAATGAAATGTGCGGTGGATGCAAGATGGGGCAAGATACTTGCGATTATAAAATGGATAATCCCCGAGTTTATCCGAGTGCCGCAAATTTTTCCCGCGCGTCCATTAAAAAATCCAGGTAGCCCGATAAGCGATTTTTCAATTCCGCGCGCGGCACGATGGCGTCAATCAATCCGTGGTCGAGCAGAAATTCCGCGCTTTGAAATCCCGTCGGCAACTCGGCTTGGGTTGTGTCCTTGATGACTCGCGCTCCGGCAAATCCGATTCTGGCGCCTGGCTCCGCAATGATGATGTCGCCCACGCTGGCAAAACTGGCCATGACTCCCGCGAACGTCGGATCAGTCAACACGCTGAGATACGGCAATTTATTTTTGGCGTGATACGCGAGCGCACCGCACGTTTTGCCCATCTGCATCAAGCTCAACATGCCCTCATACATCCGCGCCCCGCCGCTGCTGGAAATAATGATTACAGGCAGCCCCTTGGAAGTTCCCGCCTCGATCAGTCGCGTCAATTTTTCGCCGACAACGGAACCCATCGACCCGCCTAAAAAAGTAAAGTCCATCACGCCCAACGCCACGCGGTGCTCTCCGATTTTTCCAATGCCGGAGACGACTGCGTCTTTAAGGCCAGTCGCTTTTTTGGATTCTTCCAGTTTGCTGACATACGAAGTGGCGCCGGTAAATTCCAGGGCATCGACGCTCGACATCTCCGAATCCATTTCTTCGAAGGAACAGGTTTCGACGAGGGCATGGATGCGTTCGCGCGCGCCGATGGGAAAATGGTGCGAACATTTCGGGCAGACTTTTAAATTCGCGTCGAGCTCCTTGTCGTAAACCATGCTGTTGCACTTGGGACACTTGATCCAAAGACCCTCGGGAATTTCTCGCTTCCTGGATTTGGAGGAGGCGAGCTTGGGTTTTTTTACAAAAGTCGTTTCCGCTCCGCTCGGCGGGGGAGTGACGGCGGGCTCGCCGGTTTCCAGACCGAGAGTTTTTTTGTGAAATGAAGTGGTGGCCATTTTCAAGTAACGATTAAATTTTTGTCGCGGACAGGAGCGCGGAATTTATTCCGCTTCGGCTCGATCACGATTTCCAACCATCGCACCTCAAGTGATCTGTCACCGTGAAGCGGACTGAAGTCCGCGCTCCTGAATTCTTTTTTCTGTTTTTATAATCCGCGAGCGACGGTCCAAACGCAAATCTCGCTTGCGCCGGCTTTCTGTAAAATTTTCGCGCAGGCGCTCGTCGTCGCGCCGGTGGTCATGACATCGTCGATCAAAATAATTTTTTCACCGCGGACTTTTTGCCCGTTGCCCAGGCGAAATGCGTTTCGCACGTTGGCCGCTCGTTGCGGGCGAGTGAGCTGCGTTTGCGTCCGAGTAAATTCGACACGCTCCAACAGGTTGGCGTTCACCGGAATTTTTGTGGCGCGAGAAAGTCGATTGGCCAAACGTTCCGCCTGATTGAATTCGCGCTCGCGTTTTTTTAAGCGATGTAATGGGACCGGCACGATCCAATCCCATTTTTCTTTTTCCAAAACCGGCTGGGCCTGGCGAATCAAAAGGTCGGCGAGGAATGGTTCGAACCAGAGCGCGCGGGAATATTTATAACGATGAATCACATCGAGCATCATCCCGCGCGCCACGGTGGCGGAACGCGCCGAGGAGAAATGCAAATCCATTTCACGACAGTTGCTGCATTCAAATGCGCTGGTGATTTCTCCTTCGTAAGGCAAACCGCAGCGCTCGCAAAACGGAGGTTTGATGAAACGCACGTCGGTCCAACAGTCAGCGCAGACGTAGCCTTCATTGGGCGCGGCTCGGTGCGCGTTGCAAATCTGACAAACCTGGGGATAGAAAAAACTCAATCCTGCATTCAACCAACTGCCGAGCGTTGAGGAATCGTTAAGGAACATGCGGAGGTTTATTTCGGTGCGACTCGTGGCGGGGGAGTTGTGTCCTGGAAAATCCGAAGCGCAAAAATGCAGGTGAGTCCCAGCATGATCGTAGCGAACCAGCCATCAATCATTTTGTTTCCGCCCCACCATGCGACGTTGGCTCCAGAAACTTTGTCGGTAAAAGTCCGATAGGATTGCAGCCAAAAAATCCACCCGGCATGGAGACCGATTGAAAAATACAAATTGCCGGTGCGCTGAAAAGCCAGCGCGAGAATGGCTCCGGCGATGAAGAGATTTAAAAATCCGGGCGCCAGCGTTGGCAGATCAACGAAACCCCGCAGCATGTTTGCCAGGGTGACAAAACCGGAAAGCCAGCCCACGGAATCTGGCGGCTCCGCTTTCGCAAAAAAATGGACGAGGGCATAAATCCCGCTGCTAATGGTCAGCGCCCGCAACCACGAACCGTTTTTTCGCAACGCCCCGAAAAGCGCTCCGCGAAAAAGTGTTTCTTCGAGAATGGCAACGGATAACGCGATGAGAATCGCCGCAAATAAATTCAGTGCAATCGCTCCGGCGGTTTGATGAAAATCCAAGGCGCGCGCGCCAAACAAAATGGCCATCGCCGCCAGAAAGGCGAGCGAGCAGAACCCGAAAAAAAATCCCGCACAGAATTTTTTCCAATGCAATTGCAAAGGAGCGAAGCCGAGGTCTCTCCCTTGACGGATTCCCAAACTGCGCAGGAACGGCCAGAGACCGGCCAACGCGAAAAACAAAAGCAACCGATTGACGTAGCGGTGAAAAGGTTGACGAACAATTTTGTGCAAGGTTTGGAGCAGCGGTTTGATCAAGTCGTGGCGTTCCAACTCGCTCGCGGAAATTTGCTGATCAATCGCCTGGCTGAATTTGTAAATCCACGGAGCGGTCAAAGCCGCGCCCAGAAAAATAAATGCGAGATAAAGGAGGAGCACACGAATGGGCCGCGCCGTAGCGTCAGGCATCCTGCCTGACGTAGAGGGCGTGCGTCTCGCCGCCCGGCTTTGGTCACTCCAAAAGTTCACGCGTGAAATTATCTTCAGTGTCATTCCGCCGGGCGGGACGCCACGGCTCTACGGCGGACGGGACGTCCACCGCCACAGTTTTGCACGGCGCAGATGTCACGCGGGAGATTAAAATTGGCGAGCCATCGCGCAAGCTCATAATCTTTGCAAATTGCAAATTGGAGAGGCGACGCCTAAAGTTGGCCCCGACGTATATGGACTCTAATGCGCTGGAGGGATCCAATGAAAAACCCGCCTCAAAACAATTTGGAAAATTTTATTTACAGGAGTTGATCAACAGCGGGGGCGCGGCTGATATTTGGGTCGCCACCGATCCGAGCGGAAAAACCTTTGCGCTGCGCCATCTCCAAACCCAATTCAAGCTGAACCTGCTGGCGCGCAGAAGATTTTTTCACGGCTGCAACGTTCTCGCCAAAATTCACAACCACGATTACGTCATCGGCTACGTCGAGCATGGCAAGATTGAAAACCTGCCCTACCTGCTGATGGAATATGTCGAAAGCTCGAACCTGAAGGAGTTGATGCTGCGGAGCGATCCGGTGCTGGCCGAAAATGTGGCGAACATTTTGCTCGATATGGCGACGGCCCTCGAACACGTGCATGACAGCGGCTTTATCCATTTGGATTTCAAGCCGGAAAATATTCTGGTGACGCGCAACGGTCACATTCGTCTGGTCGATTTCGATCTGGCGCAGCCCAAGCCGGAGCAGCCAAAAAAGTTTTCCAGGAATCCGGGCACACCCGCTTACATGCCGCCGGAACAACTCCAGCACAAAGCCATCGATCAGCGGGCGGATATTTTTGCTTATGGTGTGACGGCCTACGAGTTACTCACCTCGCGCAAACCGTTTGCCGGCGATTCGCCTGCGGAGATTTCAGCGAAACAACAACTTGGCCCGCCGATCCCGCCGAGTGAGTTCAATCAAATTCCTCCCGCCCTCGAAAAAATTGTTTTAAAATGTTTGGAGCGCGAGCCGGAGAAACGTTATCCGTATGCCAGCGTGGTGGTGCGCGATTTGCAGGAAGCGCTGTATGTGAAGTGAGGGACACTCGTGAAGCGTTGAAGCGTTGAAGCGTAATTCCCTATTCCCCCTGTATCACGCCTGCTGAAAATTTTTTCACGGCCCTGAATTTCGGAAAATTCTCTTGAGCAAATTGTGTCCGTGAGTTTCATTGGACGCGCCCGGAGAGATGGCTGAGTGGCCGAAAGCGCAGGTTTGCTAAACCTGTGATGGAGTAATCCATCCGAGGGTTCGAATCCCTCTCTCTCCGCCACCTCCCTTCAAAGACGTTCCTTCGAAAGTAGATCGCGGTCTTTCCTGAGTTGATCGACGGAGTCGCCGAACGGAATTTTATTTAACTGCCTGCTGGCCACAACAAAACTTCCGACAGCGACAACCACGAAAAAAATACTAAACCCAATCAGCACCAGCAATCCCTGGGTCCAAAGCAAAAAAACGATGGTCGCCATCAGGGAAAAAATTGTCATCAGGCCGAAAAAAACCAGAGCGATTCCCAAAGCCGCGAGCGAGAAAGCGCGGACTTTCAACTCTTTGGATTCCACCGCGAATAATTCCAGACGGCTTTGCAAAGCGGCCAGCGTCGTCAGGACAACTCGCTGGATGGAGCCAAACAAACCCCAATCTCCCTCTTCTCCGTCGTCCCCGGCCACTCGCTTGAATTCCTCGTCCACTGTCTCCCTTTGCGCGCTTTTCATAATTTTAAGTTGCGGATAAGTTTTCGTCCCCTCTGCCGGGCAAATCAATCAGGCCACACCCTGATTTTTGTCCAGCGAATTTTTGGCCTCGCGGAATCAGAAAAAGGACGCGTCCAAAAAAACAGGAGTCTATCCGTTTCGGAAATTTTCCTGTTCATTCCGTCTATTCTGCCAAAACCTTTTGCGATGTCCGACGAGCCGCAACTCACTCCGATGATGGCGCAGTACCGCCGGATCAAGAGCGAATTGCCCAACGACGCGCTGTTGCTTTTTCGGCTCGGCGATTTTTACGAAATGTTTTTTGAAGACGCGCAAAACGGGGCGCAACTTTTGAATATCGCCCTGACCAAACGCGGCCTCGTTCCGATGTGCGGAATTCCCTTTCACGCGGCCAACGGTTACATCGCAAAAATTCTTCGCGCGGGACGCAAGGTCGCCATTTGTGATCAAGTTGAGGACGCGCGGCCCGGTCAACTGGTCAAACGTGAGGTCACGCAAATCCTCAGTCCCGGAACGCACTTCGACGAACGATTACTGGTGGCGGAAAAGAATAATTTTCTCGCCGCTATTTCTGCGACAGGAAAAATCTTTGGCCTTGCGGTGATCGATCTGACCACCGGCGATTTCAAAACCACGGAACTCGATGGGGAAATTTCGTTGCGAGCCGAATTGGAACGGCTGCGGCCGGCGGAAATAATTTATCCTGGCCAGAACATTCGCTTGTCCGAACTGCTCAACGGCCTCGCCATTTGCCATAGCTACGACGATTGGGTTTTCGCGGCGGAGGGCGCGCAATTCACCGTGCGTGATCATTTCAAGGTCGCGACGCTCGACGGCTTCGGTTTGAAAAATCGAGAAGCGGCCATCGGCGCGGCGGGCGCGGCTCTTCATTATTTGACCCAACATCTTCGTCGCGACGTGGCGAATTTGACGCGAATTTCTTTTTATCAAACTTCGGATTTTTTGACGCTCGATGCGACCAGCCTTCGCAATTTGGAAATTCTCGAACCGCTCCATCGCGATTCGCCGCGCACCACTTGTCTCTACGGCGCGTTGAATAACACCGTCACGCCGATGGGGGCGCGGCGTTTGCGCGACTGGCTTTCGCAACCGCTGGCCAACGTGAGCTTGATCGTGCAGCGACAGGAAGCGGTCCAGTGCTGGATCGAAAATGAAACGTTGCTCGCACAATTTCGCGCGCGACTGACGGAGGTGCGCGATTTGGAACGGACTCTTGGCCGCTTGTGCGGCGGGACGGGCAACGCCCGCGACTTGCTCGCGCTCAAAACTGCGCTCGAACAAATTCCCCCGCTCAAAAAGATTCTCGATTCGGTGGGGCGAGACTCCGGTCGGGCCGAAATTTTGTCTGAAGAATTTTCTGTCTTCCGCGAACCCACGCCGGAGGATGATTGGAAATTCAAACCGGTCGATGAAGGTCCGTTCGGTCCAGTGTTCGATCAATTCCGCGGAAAATGTGTCGAGGCAATCGCGTGGCTCTCCACTATAAAAACTGGTGAGGCGCTTGGCGCTTTGCAGCATTCGGCGGTGGGCGAAATTGATTTGGTTTGGGGCAACGCTGAAGGCCGTGGCTCTGGTTTTGGCCTCGCAAAAATTGCGCGCTGGCATCCCGAAATGTTGCCGCATTTGCAGGATAAAATCAGCGTCATGAGCAAAGTGCGAGAAAATGCAAACACCGTTCTGCTTGCGGATGCAAAAGGCGAGGCCGTCATCCGCCTCAACGCTTTCGGTCAAAGCAAACGATGGTTGTTGACGGCTTACGAAAAAATTGAACCCGCTCCGGCTGAGAGGACGATTGACGTTCTCAACGAAAAATCGGCGCAACGACAAACTCCTGCGCCGCAAAGCGGGTTGCCACAGAAATTAGATTGGTTGCTCAACGAGGTCAATCCGCTTTCTCTCGGAGCAACTGGATCAACCGATTTGATCAGCGTCCTAAACTCTCAGATTTCTTCCATACCCGAACTTGTCGATCTCATTTCCAAATCCATTGTCGATGAACCGCCCTTGGCCTTGAAAGAAGGCGGATTGATCCGCGAAGGGTTTGATCCAGCACTCGATGAACTTCGCCGCGCCACCACCGGCGGGAAAAACTGGGTCGCGCAATTGCAGCAGGATGAAATTGAGAAAACCGGGATTGCTTCGCTCAAGGTTCGTTTCAATTCTGTCTTTGGTTATTACATCGAAGTCACACGATCGAACCTCGATAAAGTTCCGCAAAATTATATTCGCAAACAAACCATTGCTAACGGCGAACGTTTCATCACGCCGGAGTTAAAAGAGATGGAGGGGAAAATCCTCGGCGCGCAGGAGCGCAGTGTGAAATTGGAATACGAACTTTTTCTTCGCGTGCGCGAACACGTGCTTGGCCAGTTGCCGCAAATTCAAACCACCGCTTCGGCGCTCGCTCAACTCGATGTGCTCGCCGCGTTCGCCGAAACCGCGCGCCTGCATAATTATTGCCGTCCGCAAATCGGGGACGCGGGTATTCTGGAAATTTCCGACGGGCGACATCCCGTTCTCGACCAAGCGCTGGCCGACGAACGTTTCGTTCCGAATGATACGATGCTGGCGAGTCGTGAAAGCAAGGCAGGCTTCGAGCCTGCCTCGCCGGCGCGCCAGCAGCGTGAAAACGCTCTCAAGAAAATCGCTGGGGAAAGCAGGCACGATGCCTGCCCTACTTTTTCCCAAATCGCGCTGATCACCGGGCCCAACATGGCGGGCAAAAGCACCTTCATTCGCCAGACCGCGCTTCTCACCTTGCTGGCACACACCGGCAGTTTTATTCCGGCAAAAGAAGCCCGCATTGATTTGGTGGATCGCATTTTCACCCGCATCGGCGCGAGCGATGATCTGGCGCGCGGCCAATCCACGTTCATGGTCGAGATGAGCGAGACCGCGAATATTTTGAACAACGCGACCTCCCGCAGCCTCGTCATCCTCGATGAAATCGGTCGCGGCACGAGCACGTTCGATGGCTTGAGTCTCGCCTGGAGCATCGTGGAATTTCTGCACAACCAGGTCGGCGCGAAAACTTTGTTCGCGACCCATTACCATGAACTGACCGAACTGGCCGCGCGCTTGCCGCGCATCAAAAATTTCAACGTCGCGGTCCGCGAATGGAACGATCAAATTGTTTTCCTGCGAAAAATTGTCGAAGGCGGCACGGATAAAAGTTACGGCATTCAAGTCGCGCGATTGGCGGGAGTTCCCAAACCCGTTCTCGAACGCGCCAAAGAAATTTTGCGCAACCTCGAAGAATCCGAACTCACGCCCGAAGGGAAAGTCCGCCAGACTTCCCGTCATCGCGCCGAACGGGAAAAACTAAAAGACCTCGCTCCGCCGCCGCAAATGGATTTGTTTGGGTAACAACGGGCAAGAAATTATCAATGGTCAGAATCCGGAAAGTCTTCTTGACCACCTCTGAATTCACGCGCATGAGTATGGGGTATGAACCTGGAAGACATCCAAAAGCGCCTTTCAAATGGGTTCAAGCCGTTTGTGATTCGAACGTCAGACGGTCGTGAGTTCCCGGTGCCTCATAAGGAGTTCATCATGGTGACCAGGCGGAGTGTGATTGTGGCAGATGAGGAGGGTTACGTGGACATTCTCGACCCGATTCACATTAACTCTCTGCGTGAAGTCGGAAATCTTCCAATGGGTTAGCCCTTAAACGATCGCCCAAACCACGACCCTTATCAGAGGCGCCGCGAAATCCCGGGCAATCTGGCAAATTCCGAACTCACGCCGGAAGGAAAAGTCCGCCAGACTTCGCGCCACCGCGCCGAACGCGAAAAACTCAAAGACCTCACCCCTCCGCCGCAAATGGATTTGTTCGGATGACGCGCCGCCAACAATCCCGCCGTGAGCATCGCGTTAAGCAGATGTATGATTTCCTCATAGGATTCAGGATTTACGATTGAATAATGGGTCAGGGTTTCGACAATCGGAAAAAGGCCGTGCCGTTCGTAGCTGGGATTCCGACATGAAACAAACCATTCGACGCCAACGGAACAATGCTCAACGACTGCCAGTTGGATGGCGCGAGAGTTTCTGTCCATTGCAGTTGGAATCCCGGCGCGTTAGTAGGCCATGCCAGGTAAAACATGCTTCCAGTCTGGGTTGAGGTTAAAAACACGCGTTCGGTAAAGTCAGGATCGAGAATGCGTACATTGTCCAGGAAACCTGTTTCGTTGTTTCCATTCCGATATTCGCCCCGAATACGAACCCACTTCAGATCGCGAAGTAACATCATCATTTCGGATTGTGTAGGGGCGGGCCCATTTAGATTGCTCTTCCTCCATCCTGCCTGTTCGTTGAGCGCTACTTTGTAGGACGTCCGGCTCGTACCTGGATTTCGAGGAAAGATGTCGAAGTGAAACTCCATTCCCGAGCCACCGAGAGTTATGCCAGATCCGAGATAATAGGAAGCGGTTGTTGAGTGCCATACATCGAAAGACAAGTAACCATTGTAAGCAACCGACTTGTCTCCAAGAAATTTCGATGGGGCTTGCCAAAATGTGGTGGCTCCGTCCCCATTGCCCTCGCTGAACTGGATTGCCCCACCTCCAGCCGTAGTCCATGTCGCATTGTAGAATGGCGGTTGGTGATCCCAAGTTGTCCAACCATCCGTGTCAGTGTTGAAAGTGCTTTCAACCAGAATAGTACGTTGAATCGTATCAAATGGTTGTTCGGCCCATTCGCTCCACTGAGTGGCAGGATCGCCGCTATTGTCCTTGTGACGCACCCGCAATTGGTAACGCATGTTGTCGAGCAAAGCAGTTTTCCCTACGTATGAATTAAGGAACGTTCCACTACTTAACTTACCAGTCAGAAGATTCGAGGTGCCGGAATTCAGGTAACTCCAGACGAGTTGCAACGGACGAACAGTCCAAATTTCCCATTCCGACGCTGCATGACCGTGGCCCGATATCGTGAACATGTCGATATCGGAAAAGAAATCAGTGCCCATCGCGAGATTCGTTGCACTGACCGGGTTTGAAGCCCATGTGGGAAAGCTGAACACCGGCCGGTTTGGGGGATGATTCGATGGGCCTGGGAATGGAAACAAACGGTTGGGTAAGATATTCATCTTCGATTGGCTCGGACTGGACCATCCCAAAGACGCAAAAGCCCCATTGAGACCATCGAAGTACTCCATTTGGACGGTGTATCGTTGTCCGGCTTCAAGCTGAATTGGAAAGCTGGCGTTCTCGAGTGGGCTGTGACCTGTCCAGTCGCTAATGATGCGTTTGCCATCTACCCACAACCGCACACCATCGTCCGTAACGGTGAAAAATGTGTACGGCTCGGAATAAAGCGGTTCAATCGCGCCAGTCCACCGCACGGAAAAATCAACGCTGCTGATCCTTGGATCAGGAGATCCTCCCCCCCAATTAAAGCTGATTTGAGGATCAATCCGTGTAACCGCTGTCCCTGTTAGATTTGGATTGTTGAAATAGTCTCCGCGCAATCCATTGGTTGGAGATTGACCCAACAACTGGGTCGCGGACGCGAGGGAGAGCCAAAGGATCGCTGATGATTGTTTGATCGATTTTTTCATAGTGTTTTTCGTTTCTGACATGGGAATAGTTGTCTTCATAGATTGCTGTTTGTGGACCAATCATCCCGACTGGCCGCTTCAACCAGTAATGCGAGATTCCTGGCGAAAACCTATCAATCAGTTCCGTGAAATATTTTTGATAGCTTTTCGTTCCACATTCCGCATGAGTGAGTGGTTGGGAACCTGAAATCTGAAAACTGCTCAAACTGCGGGATTAATTGGAGTGTTGGCATAGCAGATTCGATGCGGTAGAACAACCACGCACCCATGAACTTTGACCCAGAGATCGAGAAACGTCTATTCACGGAAGCCTTGCAATTCACCAAGCCCGAACAGCGCGCCGCATTCCTTTTGAAAGCCTGCGGCAATGACGCTCAACTTCGCCAACGCATCGACTCACTTCTTGAAGCGCACGATCAGGCCGGAGAATTCCTGCAAGAGGCGGTAGGCGGAGTCTCTTCCAAGACTTTCCTCGTCCACACGAGCATGATTCCTGTGACTGAAAAGCCGGGCGACAAGATCGGGCGCTACAAACTCCGCGAACAAATCGGTGAGGGCGTTGCGGCGTGGTCTATGTGGCCGATCAGGAAGAACCCGTGCGTCGCCGCGTCGCGCTCAAGGTTATCAAGCTCGGCATGGACACCAAGCAAGTCGTCGCCCGTTTCGAAGCCGAGAGACAGGCCCTCGCGCTCATGGACCATCCGAATATCGCCAAAGTTCTTGACGCGGGCGCGACTGACTCGGGTCGGCCTTACTTCGTCATGGAACTGGTGCGCGGCATCAAGATCACCGACTACTGCGACAAGAACAACCTTTCCACCGAAGACCGGCTTAAACTTTTCATTCAAGTCTGCTCGGCCATCCAGCATGCGCACCAAAAAGGCATCATCCATCGCGACATCAAGCCGTCGAATGTCCTCGTCACGCTCCACGACGGCGTACCCGCGCCCATGGTCATTGACTTCGGCATTGCCAAGGCCACCACCGACCAGCGATTGACCGACAAGACAGTCTATACCGCCTTCGAGCAATTCCTCGGCACGCCCGCCTACATGAGTCCTGAGCAAGCGGAGATGAACGCGCTGGACATTGATACACGTAGTGACATCTACAGCCTGGGCGTGCTGCTTTATGAATTGCTTACGGGCAAAACCCCCTTCGAAACGAAGGATTTGTTGGCAGTGGGGCTGGATGAAATGCGCCGCACCATCCGGGAGAAAGAGCCAGTGCGCCCCTCGACTCGCTTGAGCACGATGCTTGAAGGCGAACTAACCGACACGGCCCGACATCGCCACTCCGACCCACCCAAGCTCATCTATATGGTGCGGGGCGACTTGGATTGGATCGTGATGAAGGCGCTGGAAAAAGACCGTACGCGCCGTTATGAAACGCCCAACGGTCTGGCGCTGGACCTCAAGCGGCACCTGGCCAATGAGCCGGTTGTAGCCCGTCCGCCAAGCAGCTTCTATCGTTTCCAGAAACTGGTTCGGAGGAACAAGCTCGCGTTCGCTGCCGCCAGTGCAATCGTCGCAGCGATTCTCCTCGGTCTAGGACTTTCCACTTGGCTGTTCTTCAAAGAAAAGGAAGCCCTCGGCGTCCAAAGCCGACTGCGCCAAGATGCGCAAGAGGCGCAGGTAGGCGAAGCGAAGGAGCGAGCCTTGGCGGAAGAACGCCTTTACCGGTCCCTTGTAAATGAAGCCCGTGCCACGCGCATCGCTCGTCGGGTGGGCTATCGCGACGAGGTCTTTGCACTCCTCACGCAGGCTCGTGCTCTCAACATTGTGAAAAAAGATACGGTCGATTTGCGGCGCGAAGCGGTGGCTTGTTTGGGGGACTTTATCGGTCTGGCCCCCACCACGTTTACCGATTTTCCGACCGACGCAACAATAGAGCTAACGCGGCTCGATCCGAGCGGTCGAGTGGCGGCGTTCCTCCTATCAGATGAAAGCATTCTGCTGCGGCAATTGCCTTCGGGAGCGGAAATTGCCCATTTCCGTTTGGACGGCGAACATCGGCCGTTTGATCGCGGGGGACTTTGCTTCAATGCCACAGGGGATCAACTCTACACTGTGCGTGTACCCGATCTGAAAACGCTGGAGGAAAGAACCGCTGCGGCACGTCTCCATGTTTGGAGCCGCGAAGCAGACGGTCACTGGCGCGAAGCCGAGAAAATTGCGCTGCCAGGGGCCGTCGAATGTCTGACCTCTGCCAAGGGTCTGTTTGTCGCTGCTTGTGACCTCAATCCCCGACGTTCGGGCAAGCTCGTTGATCTCAAGAGCGGGGCAGTGGTGCAACGTTTCGAGTTTTCAACTCAAGATTTTCCGCATGTGGCTCTAGCCCCAAACGGTGAGCTTCTTGCAACGGAATCATTTGAAACGCCAGATGGGAACCATTTCTCAATAGACGTTTGGGACTTAAACACTGGCCAACGGATGCACCGCTTGAAGCCGGGCTTTGAGTGGGTCTCAAGTCTCAGTTTCAGTCCGGATGGGAAACACCTCTGCTGTCTTTCGGTGGACGGGGGTGCAATTTACACCGTAGGCAATTTTGAACGCACGACCGACTTCAGAGAGCAATTCGCGAGGGACTCACAGGATCCGTTCGCGCCCGACAAGACCGTGGTTGCGTTGCCGATCTTCCAACAGTATTGCGTCCGTCTCTGGGACTGGGTCAAGAACGAGGACATCGCAGTGCTAGCAGCCTGTCGGACTTAGCCGAAAGATTTTTTTAAAAATTTTTGAATGCGAGGAGGCGTGCGAGCATCAGTAAAATATGCCTGCACGATTCGTCAATCTCGACCGCCAAACACCGATGTTCCTGCCGTGCGATCTGC
>JBBQRQ010000120.1:0-14251 GCA_038214755.1 Verrucomicrobiota bacterium | reverse complement strand
AGCGCCGAGTTTTCGTCCGCGCTCGGCTCGCCGCCAATCGGCACGAGCGGCTCTTCGAACACCCGCGCACGGAAAATCTCCTGCGTGGTCGGGCTGGCCGAGAATTCCAGCCCGGCCTTCGGCGGCGCAACGTTCGGGACGGTGCGGTTCACTTTTACCGGCGTCTGACCCATGGCGGCGAAGACGAAAAAGACCAGGACAATAGAGCATCCATAGGCCGCAATACGCAGAGAAAACTCCGGAGATCTTTCGGTCATAAAGAAAGACTTAGTTCTGGATTATTGGATTTGATCGACGCTGAAACTTTGTCTCCACGATGTCAATGTTTTAATAAGCATTCGATGTCAGAGTTCTTCGGACTAACAAACTTTATCGCATGAAACAGAATTCGCAGTTTAGTCTTTGGACAGATTCTTCAAATCGAACGGTCGAAATTTGAAAGTGCCGATTACAATGCCCGCGCGACCAACATAGACCCGATAAATTTTATCGCGGACGAGATTCTTTTCGCGAACCTTCACTAACCGAACAATTATGAAACGATATTTTTTTATCCATTTTTTTCTGCTGACTCTTGCTTTCGTTCCCAATCCCGAAACGTGCTTTGCTAAGTCGAAACCTGAACGTTCCGCTTCGGCAGGTTGGGCGGAAATCGAAATCACGCCGCCGCTTGGCATCGCCTTGGGTGGACGTGGCGGGCCTTCGACCGCTTCGGCAAAAGTTCTCGATCCACTTTTTGCCCAGGTGCTTTTTTTGAAAGACGCAAATGGGAACGGCTTCGTTTTGGTTTCGTTTGATCTGATCAGTCTCGCCCACGAATTGAGTGACAAAATCCGTCTGGACATCGTGCATGAACTGGGCGTGCCGTGGGATTTGGTCGTGCTCAATTCCTCTCACACGCACAGCGGGCCATACATGATCCGCAGTCTGATGGCGGGCGTCGGTCCTCCGCCGGAAATCGAAGTCGAATATTTTAAAACACTGGAGCAAAAAATTATTTCGGCTACACGCGTTGCGGCCAAAGCGATGACGCCGGTGAAAGTCGAGGTTTTCGAAGGCACTTCGGACGTGGGAATAAATCGGCGCGGAAAAAATAAACAAGGCGTTCGCGCCATCGTTCCCGATCCCGCTGGGCCGTTTGACGAGAAAGTCTGGGTGATGAAACTGTCTCCCACTAATGGAGTCGATCCCGCGTTAGTTTTTTCTTACGCGTGTCATCCGGTGATTGTGTACGGGTATAATTTCTCGGCGATCTCCGCAGATTTTCCCGGCGTGGCCAGAAACGTTTTGCGCGAGAAACTGGGGAAAGTTCACACGCAATTTGTGCAGGGTTTGGCCGGTGACGTCCGGCCCCGGGTGGTAGCCGATTTAAAAAATAAGCGCTTTCGCACCTCCACTCCGGACGATTTGCAAAAGGCCGGAAAAGATTTGGCCGATGATGTTCTGTCCGCCTTAAGAAAGAACGGCGAAATTCTGACGTTGAATATCGCCGGGGCGGGCGGGCGGCCCTTTCTGCCGCGCGACAAACCGCCGGCGCGCGAGTTCTACGAAAATATGGGATCAGACGCTGCGGCTAAAACGAATAAATTTCTTACCGCCGTCAGCGAATATTGGCTGGCACGCTATGACTCGGGTTACGGATTTTCCAAAGGTGACGCCTGGCCGGTGGGGTTGATTCGTTTGGCGGAAAATCAGTGGATCTGTTATTTCGGCGGCGAACCGTGCGTGGAATGGCGCGCGAAAATTTCGCAATGGCTGGCTGGGAAAAAATTTGTGCCGTGGGGTTATTGCCAGGAAGGAGTTGGCTATTTGCCCACCGCCGAAATGCTGCCGGAAGGTGGATATGAAGTTTCGGAATCCAATCGCGCGAGGGCGAGCACTCCCGCGCAACTCGCGCCGGGCATCGACGACGCGGTGCGCGAAAGTTTTTTGCGGCAGTTGTCATTCATCGAGGCGAAAGTAAGATAAATGACGGTGGACGAGAAACATGAGGGGAACTAAAAACACACAAAATTGAATTATGAAATTAGCAGAGAAAAAATTGTCAGAAGAAGGCTGCGTCCCTTGCCAAAGCGGCGCGTCGCCGCTCAAAGGCGTTGCCCTAAAAAAGCTGTCCAACAAATTGGGCAGTGGTTGGAAAGTGGTGAAGGGGCATCATCTGGAGAGAGAATATAAATTTAAAGATTTTCGCAAGGCGCTCGACTTCACCGTGAAAGTCGGTGACTTGGCGGAACGCGTCCAACATCATCCTGATATTTATTTGGCGTGGGGCAAAGTGAAGTTGACGCTCTGGACCCACAAAGTGGATGGGCTGACCGAAAGCGATTTCGTTTTTGCAGCGAAGGTAAACGACCAGGTCAAAGTTTAATTTTTTCGGCGGCGCGCGAAAACAATCAACCCCGCTGCCAGCGCGAAAATTCCAAGCAATATTTTCGCGTTTCGGTTGCTGGGTTTCGTTTCCTGAGGAGGAAAACTTTTCGTGTCAGAGGCGGACGCGAATTTCGGCGCTTCGACCTTTGTCGGCGTTGCGGTAGTCTGCGTGGGGAAAGTTACCGCAGCCGTGGCTTCTTTATTTTCCGCAGCAAATCGCGCCGCTCTTTTGGCGCGTTCCTCCTCGACGATTTTTTTCACCTCAGCGCGCATCGGTTCGAGTTTCAAATTCGGCGCCGCTTCCAGTTTGATTCCGTACTCGCCGTAGCCCTGCGCCAAATATTCGTAAACGCTCAAAGCATGTTGATGTTTCAAGTCCGGCTCCGGAATTCCCGTGTATTCCGCAATCGCATAACGCCAGCTTTCCAAATCGCCCTCGGTTGTGCCCTCTGGCTTGGGCAACTTTTCGTAAAGCTGTCGCAGATAGGCGGCCGCCCCGCGCATGTTGTCGAGTGGATCGCGTTTCAAATCCTCCGGCGTTTTTCCGATCAATCGCGCTCCCTCAATTAAATTGTGTCCGAAAAATTTATTGTCCCAGAGCGACATGATCCCATAGGAACGCGGCATCCCGTTTTCGGGCGAAACGGTTTCTCCGTCGGGCCAGGTCAAATGTTCCCAGCGCGTTTCTGCGAAAGAAATCCCCTCCAGAATTTGCGGCGGCACCTTAAATTCCTTCGCCGCTTTTTCGAAGAGCGCGGGATAATTGGCCTCTTCCATCTTTTTGGTGAACGCGGCAATGGCCGCATCGCGCGCCAGGGCCTCAGGGGTTTTCGGCCGCTCCTCGGCCCCGCGACTCTGGAAAATGACGCCGGTAAAAATGAAAAGCGTGACAAATAATTTTCGCATTGTTCAAATCATCCCGACGCTGATGCGCTAAGGAATTTTGTAAATTTCGGTTCGAGATGGAGCGCGGACTTCAGTCCGCATCCACTCGATAGAGCAGAAACGAAGCGGACTAAAGTCCGCGCTCCACGACTAACGAAATCAAAACTAAAGGAAGCTTCATCGCCCGCCCAGCCATTTCAACTTTGATCCTACCATGAAATCAAAATGTGTTCTCGGTTTGCTCATAGCTTTTTGGCCGATGGGAATTCTTCTTGCGCAAGACAACGGCGAAGAAATTCGCGCGCTACGCAAACAGATCGACGAGTTGAGTCAGAAAGTAAGAATCCTGGAGCAAAAAAATGAGTTTCAGGAAAAAATTCCAGAAACCAAACCCAAGGAAAGCGCGACAGTCTCTGCCGGCGCGGACGGTTTTTACATGCGCTCGGCGGACACGAATTTTTCTCTGCACATTTTTGGCTACGGCCAGTTCGACGGGCGCTTTTACGGAGGCGACAGTCCCGCATTCGATACTTTTTTGATCCGTCGGTTGCGCCTGGGTTTGGACGGAAGCGTTTATAAATATTACGACTATAAAATATTCACCGATTTTGGCTCGGGCATCACCAGCACGGCGCGGAACAATAGTTTTCTCCAGGATGCTTTCGTGAACGTTCATTACTGGCCGCAATTCCAAATCCAATTCGGCAAATACAAGGAGCCAGTCAGTCTGGAGGTTTTGGAATCCGACGCGCGGCTGTTGTTTGTCGAACGCGGCTTGCCGACTCAACTCGCGCCAAATCGCGACGTGGGAATTCAAATTCACGGCGAGCTTTTCGATGAGCGATTGAACTATGCGCTCGGTCTTTTCAACGGCGTCGCCGACGGAGGCAGTGGAGACAACGAAACGTCCAACAGCGGAAAACATTTTGCCGGGAGAATTTTTTCTCTGCCCTTCCATCACTCCGAAATTGAACCATTGCGCGGCCTCGCGTTTGGCGTGGGCGGAAGTTACGGAGACCGCGCTGAAACACTTCCATCCTACGTCACGCCTGGACGGCAGACTTTTTTTTCCTACAGGAGTGGGGCCGGCACCAACGCCGCTACGGCAAACGTGGTCGCTAATGGCGAGCAATGGCGAATCGCGCCGCAAGGATATTATTATTTCGGGCCGTTCGGAATTTACGGCGAATATGTTTTGTCCTCGGTGAAAGTTCAGCGCACGGCCGCTGGGACTCGCTCGCTCGCGCTGGCGAATGATGCTTGGAATGTCGGCGTGTCTTACGTGTTGACGGGCGAAAAAAATAGCATCACCCGCATCACTCCGCTTCATCCCTTGAGCTTGAGCGGCGGTGGATGGGGCGCGTGGGAAATCGCGGCGCGCTTCGGCGAACTCTCGATTGACAAAAGCGCATTTCCATTCGTCGCGACTTCAAGTTCCGCGCAGAGAATTACCGCGTGGGAAATTGGGCTGAACTGGTATTTGAACAAAAATGTGAAATTCAATTTTGATTATTCGCAGAGTTATTTTGGCGGCGGCAACAACGCGGCCGGCTCTGTTCCGGCGCAGGATGAAAAAGTTTTTCTCGGGCGAACGCAGTTTTCATTTTAGCGCGGCGTCCGCGACGCATTCTCGCAGCCACCCGTTCGGTGAGGCCGCTTTCCACCAAAACTCTCGACACGGTTCTAAAATGGACGTATCCAGCAATCGTTTTTTACGGGAAATTGGACAATGGCCGTAATGAAATTCATCTATGATAAAACGGATCAAAATATGCGATTTTAAGAGCATTCGTGAACTCGACTTGACTCTTGATCCTGTCACAATTTTGGTAGGTCGAAGTGGCACTGGAAAATCGAATCTTGTGCAGGCGTTAAGGTTTCTTCGCAACCTCCTGCTCGATCAAGCGCAAGCAGTTAGTTACGAATGGGGATGGGAACGTATTGTTCCAGTAGGTGAAAAGAAGCCAAAAACTTCTATCGAAGTTACCTTCTCACTGCCAGGTGAGGAACTGGAATACAATTATCGGATTGCGTTCGGGACAGAGGGTCAAAGCAACTATCCAAGTCAAATAATACTTACAGCCGAACGCTTGCTTTTGGGCAAAGAAGTGATTTTCTCTCGCCATCGTTTGGACAATCGGACTTGGCAATGGGAGAAAGCTCCTGAAGTTGCAGTCCTCCCGTCTCAACTGGATACGCCGGTAATCAGTAGTTTTCCATCTTTGCAAAAAGTTGTTTTCGCTTATGCCGGCTTGTCCACAGGAATGGGCTACTATCATTTCCCTGCCTCAACTTTAGGTGAGGCAACTGCGCACGATCCTAGGACGCAATTTCTACAAACCATCCCCGGATTATCTGATAGCGCCCATAATTATCTTCATATTATACGTGGCATCACTCAAGATTTTCATCATCCAAATATTCGAAAGAGCCTTTTGGCATCGCTCCAATCGGTGAATCGGTCTATTGCGTCAATTGAACTGGATTCATTGACAAACCCAAACCGTGCAGTCGTGGGACATGAGGCTGTTGGGCGTGTGTTTGAGTTGAATCTTCAGCAAGAGTCCGATGGGTTCCGGCGGTTTTACGCACACCTTCTTGCCCTTTATCAAACCCCGCCCAAACTCACTTTAATTTTTGAAGAGCCTGAAAACGCAATTTTTCCGGGGGCATTATCTTTGCTTGCGGATGAATTCAAAGCAGCACCGCGGGAAAATCGCGGTCAGGTAATCATCACAACGCACAATCCGACGCTCCTCGATTCCTTCGATGTAGATAACGTACGAGTGGTCGAAATGCAGGATGGGAAAACTCTAGTGGGACCGGTTTCAAAAGAACAACGCGACGCGGTTAAAGATCATCTTCTCACAACCGGCGACTTGCTAACAATTGAACAGCCGAAATTAGAGAACGATCTGCCCGCAGGAAAAGCCGCATGAAGCGTCTCGTCATCCTTGGCGAAGGCCATGGGCGAAATCTCTGCTTTGCCGGTTCTTGCACGGAAACTCCTCCGTGAAAAAGATTCCGAACAAAAACTTTTTGTTGATGACGAAATCATACGGACGCGCAATCCGCTGGGGCTTGTCAAATGGAACAAGGAGCAGAAGCAATCGGATTATAAAGAATGGCTCCGATATATAAGGATTGCCGCATGCCGTCGCAATATTGGCGGCATACTGGCTGTTTTTGATGGCGACGCTGATAAATTTCCCGCTGGCGCGAGTTCCCCTTTTTGTGCGGCGACCGCAGCAAAATCTATGGTTGCCGCTGCTGCTCAAATTGGTGCAGGAAAAAAATTTTCGCTGGCGGTGGTATTCGCGTGTGTCGAATACGAAAGCTGGATAATTGCCGGAGCAGAATCATTGGCAGGCAAATCCTTCAGGGATGGACGTCCGGTTTTGTCACATGATGTCACACTTCCAACCCATAACCCTGAATCTCACGGAAAACGATGGTTAGAAAAAAACTGTCCGGGCTACCGCCCTCGTCGAGATCAAGGAGCGTTAACGGAACTACTTGACCTTGGCGTTGTGCGAAACAAAAGGCTTCGTTCGTTCTCCCGCCTTGACCACGCTATCGATCAAATACTGGAGGCAATAACTAAAGATTCTTACGTTGCAACCCCCTAATCCTACGAACCGCCTCCTCTTCGGCGACAATCTCGGTCAGTTGCGCGCGATCAAAAGATTTTTCCTGCGCGAGCGTTGACCTCGTTTATCTCGATCCTCCGTTTAATTCCGACGCGGATTACAACGTTCTCTTTCGCAAGGCTTCGGGCGAGGCGAGTCAGGCGCAGTTCACGCGCTCACGGATACCTGGAATTGGGCGGACGCGGCTCAGACTGACAGCATCGAACGATTAGCAAACCATCCGGCAAAGGCGCGAAACTGGAGAAGGAAAATTTGACCGATTGACGGTTGCGCAAAAAAACGGGTTGGCGTCTGCACCGACCACAGACGTTTCCAAAACCAAAACGACTCCTGCTGTCGGATTCTTCTCTCCCGACCGGGGCAGCCCCGGTTCAACTACAAAATTAAATTCCTGCGGTGCGTAGCTCCGCTGCCAACTGCCGCCCAAGTTCCGCCGCTTCGGTCACTTTTCGTTTTCCTTCGGCGCGACGTGGTTTTGCTCCAGCAAAAGAAACAACGCACATTCGCACTTCATCGTCAGTCACTTCAGCGAAAGCGCCCACCGGACTCTGACAGCCGCCGCCCATCGCGCGAAGAAATTCTCTTTCTGCGAGGACGGAATGCCACGTCGCGAGATCATTCAATTTCTCACAAATTTTTTCGATCCGCTCATCGTTCTCGCGAATTTCAATTCCCAGCGCGGCCTGGCCAACGCAGGGAAGCATTTCGTCGAGGGAAATGGGAGAGGCGAAAAGGGAAGCGGGAAACGTGAAACGTGAGGGACTTTCCAGTTTTCCATTTTCTAAAATTTGAAAACCCAAACGCTCCAGACCGGCCGCGGCCAAAACAATCGCGTCGAGGTCAGAACTCTCCGCCAGCTTTTGTAAGCGCGTGCCGACGTTGCCGCGAATGGGAACGATTTTGAAATCGGGGCGACGCTCCAAAAGTTGCGCGCTGCGCCGGGGGCTGCTCGTGGCGATGGTCGCGCCGCGAGGCAAATCTCCGATAACCAATTCTAAGTTTTGAGTTTTGATTTTTTTATAAATCAACACGTCTCGCGCATCGGCGCGTTTTCCGACTGCGCCAAGTTTCAAACCGACCGGCAAAGTCGTGGGCAAATCCTTCAAACTGTGAACGGCCAGATCAGCTTCGCCATTGAGCAGCGCGTCTTCGATTTCTTTGGTGAAAAGTCCGCGCGGCAAGGTGGCGTCGATTCGCGAAAGGGAAGCGGATTGCAATTTGTCGCCGGTGGTTTTGATGATTTTCAATTCAAATTCATTTTGCGGAAAATGCTTTTGGCATTGGGCTAAAATAAAATTGGCTTGCGCGAGCGCGAGCGCGCTGCCGCGCGTCGCGATTTTGATGGAAGCTTCGGGAGACATTTTAATCACGGACGTAGCCGCCGACGTGAGGAGGCGGACTGATGGTTGCATCGCTGCTCGCGGAAGAATCAGTCCGCCTCCTCACGTCGGCGGCTACGAGGTTTGATGGCGGCTTCGCGTTCATGGAGACGACGCCACCGGAGAATTTGAGCCGCCGGCAAATTCAGAGGACTTGGAAACTGGAAACAACCCTTTCACTTTTTCGGCAATAATATTTTCGCAATGGACGATTTCCTCGCGGCGTTGTTTCAAATAGTCGTCGGCGATGGCCTGGAGATCGTCGATGTTGTAGAGGTAAACGTTATCCAAAAAATTGACTTCAGGTTCGATGTCGCGCGGCACGGCGATGTCGATGAGCAGCAGCGAACGGTTTTTGCGGAGCTTCATCAGCGGCTCGAGTTTGGCGCGGTCGAGAACGTAATGCGGCGCGGCGGTGCTGCTGATGATGATGTCAATTTTGGAAAATTCATTGGCCCATTCGTCGAAATAAACGGCGCGTCCATCCAGTTCGGCGGCGAGAGCGACGGCGCGTTCGTGCGAGCGATTTGAAACGAGGATGCTGTGCGCGCCACGGGAAAGAAGGGCGCGCGCGGTTTTTTCGCTCGTCTCGCCTGCGCCGATGACCATCACCTGCCGATCGCTCAGTGAGTTAAAAATTTTCTGCGCCAGCTCCACCGCAACGGAGCCCACGGAAACACTGCCGCGCTGAATGTTGGTTTCGGTGCGAATGTGTTTGGCCACATGGAACGCGCGTTGAAATGCTTTGTTCAATCGGCTGCCGGTGTGTTTGTGTTGCAGCGCGAGGTCGTAGGCTTTTTTCAACTGGCCGAGAATTTCCGTTTCGCCCAGCACCATCGAGTCGAGACCGGCGGCGACCTTGAAAAGATGCTCCAAACTTTTTGGCTCGGCCAGAGTGTAAATCTCCCCATTCAGCGGCTCGCGAAAATTGTGGTGCTCGAAAAGAAATTGTTCGAGCGCGGTCGCAGCCTGGCGGTGGTTTAAATTTGTTGAGGCGTAAATCTCGACGCGATTGCAGGTGGAGAGAATGACCGCTTCGTCGGCGATCCCCGCTTGCCGAATTTTTTTTAGAGCGTCAGGAATGGCGGTCTCGGCAAAAGCAAATCGCTCCCGCACCGTCACTGGCGAAGAATGGTGGCTGAGTCCTGTGACGACAATGGACATGTTCAGGGATTGACGATTGACGATTGACGATTGACGAATTTTTGGTCGAACGTTTTTTTAATTTTTGAACCGCGCTGAGTTTGCTGATTCGGCGAATGAATCGGCGACATCAAACTCGATCCCCAAAAAGTCAGCGCGACGAAAACGAAAAGCCCGATGGTCCCCCAGGCGAGACGGCGTCCGGAAAATTTCCAGCGCAGGAGGACCAGGCCCAGGCAAAAAACCCAAACGAGAATTGACCAAAGAATTTTTGGATCGTTTTGAAAATAATTTCCGTAGGTTTGCTTGAGCCAAATGAAGCCGATGACGAGCGCGACGCTCAACAAAATAAATCCGCTGAATAACAGGCGGCCCATCGCAAGCTCGAGGCGTTGGATCGGTGGGAGCTTGGAAATCACGGCGCGGAGTTTGTGAAATTTCAAGTCGTGTTCCTGGGTCAAATACATCAGCCCGGCCACAGAGCTAAGTCCGAATGCGCCGTAAGCCAGCGAAAAAAGAGCGACGTGCAGACTGAGCCAGCCGCCACTGAATTGCGGTTTGGGTCCATGAACATCCAGTCCCGGCATCAACGCGAAAATTCCGAGCGCAAACAAAATGGGCGAAGCGAACGCGCCGAGAAAACGGAGTCGCGACCAAATTCCGAGAACGAGATAGGCGGCGACCATCGTCCAGCCGACAAACATAGTGGCTTCGAAAAGATTATTGACCGGACACCGTTCGAGGGAGAAACCGCGTTTGAACATGGCCAGGGTGTGAAAAATTGCCGCAATCAAAAGCAAAAAATAATTCACGCGATTGTCCTGACGAAAACCTTTTCGCCAGAGAAAGACCGAGTAAATCATGCTGATGCCGTAAAAAATTACGGCGAAAACAAATGAGATTTTGTCGGTGAACCACGACATGAAAGCAGGTTAGTGCAGGAGGAAATTGTCGCAAGCCAGTTTTCGGAAATGGACCGTCGTTTTAAAAAAAGGAGCGCGGACGTTCTTCGTCCGCGCGGGTGAAAAAGACCTTTGAATTAGTGGCGGCGTCTTTTTTCCTTCAGCAGAGACACGCGGACGAAGAACGTCCGCGCTCCGTCATCAACGTTTGAAAGCGAACGTGCTGCTCATCGTGGAAATCAGTTTGGCGGGCGCTTGATGATTCGAATCTGCCAGACCGGCCATCATGCCGCTGGCCAGCGCGGTGGAAACGGAAGTTCCATTCACGTAATAACGTTGGCTCTCGAATGAAACAATCGTTGCGCCAGGCAGAATGATGTCCACGAAATCGCCGCGGTTTGCGTAAGGGGCAATGGTCCCGTTTTTATCCTGCGCGGAAGTCACTGCGATCACTTCAGGATAGGCGGCTGGATAAACTGGAGTGGTGACGGGCTGATTCCCAGCGGCGGCAAAAATCGGAATAGCTTTTTTTGAAACTTCCTCGATCAGCGCGCGCAGAAACGAACTGTCGCCTTCGCCGCCCAGACTTAACGAAAGAATATTTGCGCCGCCATTCACGGCTTGAACAATTCCATTAGCCACGTCGAAGGTCGTCGTCTCAGGATTATTTCCATAAATATCCACTGGCAAAATTTTCACGGAAGTGGGCTGGCCTTGGGCGGAGGTGTTGTTTAACCCGAATAAAATGGATTCGGCCATAGTCGTGCCGTGAGTGGGAAAGCCATTTCCGGGAGTCGCTTCGCCGGCCACGGACAGAGCAGGCAAAAGAAAACTTTGCATGTTCGCGCCGAGTGGCTGGACCGCCGTATCGACAAGACCGACGACAATTTGTTTGCCATCGCCGCCGCCGGCGCTGGACTTGAGAGCGAATTGCGAACCACCCATCGCACCATCGACTGCTGCCATTTTGAAGGGCGACGGGCGATCCACGGAATAATTGGAATCAATGGAAGCAATGGCCGTGTTGTCCGAAAGTTGTTTTCGCGCGGCGCTCGCGGTGGCTTCGTCGGGAAATTCCAACAGATACGAATCTGCTCCGGGCAACTTGCCGATGATTTTTCCGCCGAGTTGTTGAGCGAGCGCATCGATGTTGATGGAGGAACCGGCTTTGAGGGTGACGATCAAATGATTCAAGATGACTTTATTTTTTCCGAGAATGTGGGGTTTTTTTTCGGCGCGAATCAGCTGAGTCGCTTTGCCGGCGGCGGTGCGAAAGACAAATAATTTCGGAACCAAATTAGTTTGCGGAGAAATTTCGAAATTTAAATTGCCCAGAAGGAAACGAAGCGCATCGCTGCGCGGGAGTTGCCGGAATTTCGCGGACGCGGCGTAAGTAGTTCCCGGCTCCAGATAAACATCCCAACCGGTGATGGCGGAAATTTTTTTGAGCAACTCCCGCAGTTCGATTCCAGAAAGATCCGCGTCAAAAGTTTTTTCCTTTTGGTGCCAGACGAGCGGCTGGGTCGCCGTCCCCGCGCTCAATCTCAAAATGCAAAAGGCGAAAAGAAGAAAGACGGCGCATCGGGCGAGCACCCCACAAAGTAGCGCACGGCGTCTCGCCTGCGCCGACAGCGGCTTGATTTCCCTTCTCCCGGCGCAGGCGAGACGCACTGCACTACTTTGATTGCCCAAAGGAAAAGGAGCGCGGACAGCCATGTCCGCGCGAATCCGACGTGGTGAAAATGCTTGGACATTTGTAAGTGTCGAAACGCGCGGACAACGCTGTCCGCGCTCCACTTGGTTTGGGCAACATGCCCCCAACATGAGTCTCAGAAAACCGCTCTGTAAAAATCTTTTTCCCATGCAACGCGAATATACAGGCATTGACAGCTTGCGCGACAAATTGTTCGGTCAAGGGTGCGCATCTCGATAACTGCTACCAGGGTAGTGGGGCAGACATCCTGTCTGCCAAGGGGCTTCCAGCCCCAGAACCATCTTCGCGGGCAAGATGCCCGCTGTGACAGGCTGGAAGCCTGCCCCACTATTTTGTCCGCGTAACAGTCTGAAAATGTTCGGTCAAGGCCGGACGAGACGAAAGAATTGCGCGGACGCGGTGGCGGGAAGCGTGACGCGGTTTTGATTATTTGTGAGGGCGGGAGCATTGGTTACCGTGCTCCAGGAAATTGGTTGATCCAGCGTCGCAGTTGATTCGAGGCGAAAGCCGGTTGGCGCGAGCGGCCAGGAAAGGAGGACGTTCGTCCCTGATTTCGCAATGCTCAACGTCAGAGCAAAACTCTCGAAGGCCAGCGCATAAGTTTCACTGCCGGTCACTCCCAGCCCACCATTTTTGAACACTTGCAAATCGTAACGCCCAGCGGGAAGCGCGTTCACAAAAAGATGTTCAACGTTATCGACGGTACTGACACTCGACGCGAGCAGATTGCTATTGCTCCGATCGTAAAGAAATAAATCGAGATTTTTTGCGTTGCTTACGCCCGCCTGTCGCAGCCAAACGAGCGTCGAAGTGAAGGTGAAAGTTTTTGCCGATGCGACGGGCAGAGTAAAATAATAGTGATTCACTTTGTCCGCTAAAACCGTGCCGGCTATTGAAGCATTGTCCCAACCAATCAACGAAGCGACGTTCCCAGCGCCGCCGCCGGGTGGATGGGCGCCGCCCACGCTCGGCGCAGTTGATTCGGTGAAAGTATATTTTCCCGCCGCCAATTGTTTGTAGGAATTGAACAAATTCAAAATGCCTGCTCCGTAGCGGACATCTAATGGAGCGGTGCTGGTGTGGGTCCAGTTGGTCGGCTTGATCGCTCCATTCAACAGAAGAGCTTTAAGTGTGCGAATATCCGCCGCTGCATTCGTTGTGCTGGGTCCGCCTCCATCTCCGCGCAACGCCGCTTGCAACAAAACGGTGGCCGCGCCTGCGACATACGGAGTGGAAAAACTTGTCACGCCGGCAGGCACGGTGATGTCCGGTTTGGAGCGTCCATTGTCAGTCGTTGGACCCACGCTCGAATCGCCGCCATACGCTCCAACCCCAATCCCGTTGTAAGCCGTGGCGGGCGCGCTGGGCGGGCCGCTGTTCCCTGCGCCAGAAACAAACAGAACATTATGTTGCGCCGCATAATTGTCGTATTGCGTGTCGAGAATTTGCTGCGGCGGATTGGTTCCAAAGATAAAACTTTGGTTCACAATTTTTGCCTGAATGGGCAGGCCGGTGAGAATATTTGATTCATAAAAATAATTCCCCTCGTAATTATCGACGTGCGCCACCTGCGGTGAAACTCCTGAACCGCCCCCGTAAAAATTTCCCGCGACCGAATCCGCATGATCGGATTGAACGCCCAATCCGTTTGGATAAGTCGAAGAACTTCCGTCACTGGAAAGATAAGTGAACAGACTGACCGGCTGTCCGACGATTGACGGGTTGACCTCCCATGCGCCCTCGACGAGATAGGAGGCTTCGGGGTGCGCGACCTTGATGCCATCACCGAGCAGCGTCGCATCGGTTGCGCGAAGAAGAGTGGCACCGATGGTATCGAGGTCGGTGGCTTTCGCGACAAGCATCGCGCTCAAAACCAGCGCGCCAAGAACGAGTCGCTTTTGTAATAAATTTATTTTCAGAACGCGACAACGTGCCAGACGCAAAGACATTTGCAACCGGGGCGGGGTAGCATCTGCCTCCGGCGGGTGCGAACAAACCTATTCAATGTTGCGTTCGAGGTTGGAAGTTCGATGGGTAAAAATGGAACCCACATCCAACACTCAACACTCAACACTGAACATGACTCTTCGACATTTTCAGTGGAATAGGAGTCGGTTGTCCCCCTGAAAGCGGTGGAGGGCCACCGCACTCCAAGACGCTCACGCGAATTTCGAGGAGGCCTAAACAGCGCGATAGCGTCTTGGAGTG
>JBBQRQ010000119.1:0-14401 GCA_038214755.1 Verrucomicrobiota bacterium | reverse complement strand
CACCATTCTACAGATTTTGAGCCTCACACTTTTCGAGAAAACGCCCATTTTCCAGGCCCTTGCTCAACTGCCGCCACCCTCGGAATCGCTCGACCCTCGATATCACCCGTGTTTACCGGGCTTTTAAACCGGACAGTAGTGATAATAGGTATAAGAATTGGTGCGGCCAATTTCCAAATCAATGGTCTGGTCCAGGCGATTCGTGGCATTTCCGTTCGCGAAGTAGATGTTGGTGGTGGTTAAACCAGAGGGTCCGTGGAAACTCGTAAGCTGGCGATTGGTATTATAGGTGTAGAGCGTTTCCTGATTTAAGGCGTCGTAACTCTTATCAGGCTGGTGATAGCTGTTGTTGAAATAGTTGCTGACCACTTGCTCACCCTGGGGTCCGACGTGGCGCAATAAATCAATTCCATTTTGGGCGAAGATAAAGACGTTCGTGCGGAGACCTACTGAGCCATCTGTCCTGGTGTAAGTAGAAATTTCCTCGGTTGGTTGGCTGTGGGTTCCTCGTGTGTAATGACTAAAACGAGTTGTAGTGTCGGGCAAGACCAGAGCAACAAGTGAAGGGAGGCCAATAGTTCCAACGTAATTGTATCCGTTGGTTTTTCCATCGTAATCGTACCAGGTCATCTGCCCTTCCGCCGTCCCGTCCGGGCTTGGAGCACGCTCCAATGAAAGACTATAGGATGGGTTGTCAGTGGTATCGCTCAACCAATGACGCAATCGGCCAAGGCGATAATCAGCGGTGGAGAGATCGCTTACGTCTCCCGACAGCAGATAAGTGCTGGAGAGGCCGGAATATTGAAGCGAATTCCAGTGGAAACTATCCCGGTAGTTCTGATCAACATTATCAAGTGTATTGGTAAGCGGACTCGTGGATGGAACAGATGAATAGGTTTCGGGAAGGAAGCCGTTGCAATCATGGCGGTAAAGATAAAGCTGTTTTCCGCCATTTGGCAGCGTGATCTCGACAAAACGGTTTACCTGATTCCCAGTGTCGACAAAAAACGGCGTTTCGGCATCCACGCCTCCATAACGAAAGCTGGTTAAGCCATAGGGCGTAGTCATGTTTGTAATCCAACTTCGACGGACTCCAATATCATAAACAAACGAACTGGCTAAGCCGGCGACATCGACAATGTTTGTCAGGTAGCCGACGGAATCATATTGAAGGATACTCGTCCGATTAAATGGATCGACGACCTTTGTAATGTAATTTGAAAAGGTTGGATTTTCATAATAGAGAAATGTCTTTTTGCCATCCGCATCTTGCACGCTCGTTAGCTGCACCCCATTTTGATTGGTAGAATAACCGAATGTCAGGCTATTGCCGGAAGCATTCTTTCGGGCAGTAAGGAAATTGAAACTCTCATTGGTTCCATTGACAAACTGCTTCTCAAAGAGGTCCTTGGCCCCGTTTAGGTATCAATTTGATAAGTAAGACCACTATCTGAGGTGGTGAGAATCGAGCCATCCTGATAATTTGCTTCACCGGGAATATAATCAATTGCTCCGGCACCCCCTTTATGAACGCGGATCAAGGTGGAGGTGATTGGCGCCAAGTAGGCGCGAAAAGAAACTGACCAGTTTGTTCCAACCCCAAAAATTTCTGGTTCTTCCTTTACAACACCGCGCTGGCGATATGACAGAGTAAAACTGACGCGTGGACCATGAGAAGGGTTATATCCCAAAGGTTCATCTTCTAAACGTAAGTTAATGTAAGGCTCCGAAACCCACCAAATGGGCATACCCGCGGCACATCCGCCGCAACCGCCGCCACTGGGTCCATTACTGGGGGCGGGACCGGGTCCGCCACCGGGCCGCGGGCAGCAGTCGGGGCATGGTGGCGGATCCCCAAAGTCAGGACAGACGGGGCTTCCAGAATAAAGGCGGCTGATGAAACTGCAACCTATCTCCCCAAATGCGTTAGGCACGTGAGCCAATGGCGATATCAAAGCGAGTAACAGCATCAGGCGAGTCCGGGTTTTCATAGATGGATTGGAGAGAGGGTTTGTTGTTCGAGAGTTTTTCAAAAAACTCTTGACCGAAATTGATTCCATTTCAGCACTGCTGTTGTAGAATTCTCGCGAAACAATAGCAACGGAAATCTCCTTTTATCTTCAGAGACCTATTTTTTTCAGATACTTTCTTTTCAAAATAGAAAAACAGGATAAACTCTCGCTGTGTTGATGACTTTTTTTTCCAGCAAATACTCTTTAGGAATTGCTTCGATTATGGTCGCGGCCTGCCTGGGTTTCGCCTCGCCGGCATGGGCGCGGCAATTTCCCAAAGGAACCGTTTCTCGCGTCGAGGATTTGCCAGTGAGCCGCTTTCGAAAGCAGCTTGAAAAATTACCCGCCCCAGCCAAAGCGCGCGCCATCGCCCGCCTGCACAATTTTCATTTCACCGAGCAAGACCTGAACACGCTCCATGCCGATGCGGAAGGCGGGATATTCTACATCGACTCGTTCCAACTTGCGCCCGCTCCTGCCCTCGCGCGCTCCGAACCGGTGATCGCAGAGGCTGCTCTTCCGGTCAACCCATTTCCCCCGAGTCTCATTTTTCACAGTCGTCCTGGCGCGCCCAATGTGCTTTACATTAATTTCACTGGAGAGTCGGTAAGTAATACTGCATGGAACACGTATATCAATCGCGCGGTCATTCCCGCCGTGGCTTTCAGCACGGACGGAGATTACTCGACGTTCAGCGATGCGGAGCAACTGGCGATCAAAAGCATCTGGCAACGGATGTCGGAAGATTACGCGCCTTTCAACATTGATGTGACCACGGAACGTCCGGCGAGTTTTGGAATTTATACGGCCCACGCGCTCATCACCCGTAGCACAGATGCCAATGGCGAACCTAATCCTGCCCCCGGCTCAGGCGGAGTGGCCTACATCGACGAATTTGGTTACACGGGTTATGCGAGCCATCGCCCTGCGTGGATCTACATTAATAACCTGGGCTACGATGAATCCTATATCGCAGAAGGAGCTTCTCACGAAGTGGGTCATAACCTTGGTTTGAGCCATGATGGACGAACGGATGGTTCTGAATATTACCAGGGACATGGCGGCGACGATATTTCCTGGGGAACACTGATGGGCCTTGGCTACGCCCGCAACGTAAGTCAATGGTGCAAGGGGGACTACTATCTCGCCAACAATACCCAGGACGATCTGGCTATCATCGCCACTAAGCTTACCTACCGCGCGGATGACCATGGCGACACCTTCGACACCGCTACAGCATTGACGATCACGGACGGAGCCAACATTGTTTCTACCACCCCGGAAAATGACCCTGCCAATACCAACCGGGTGAACAAAGGCGTCATTCAAATGAACACCGATGTGGATATGTTTTCCTTCGCGACGGGCAATGGCGCGATTGACCTGAGCATCAACCCCTGGATCACTCCATCGGGACTGACCCATGGAGGCAATCTGGATTTGCTCGTAGAACTTTACGACAGGTGGGGACAGCTTCTCCTGGCCGATAATCCGCCGGATCAGACCTATGCCCGTATTCAGACTAATTTGACCGAAGGACTTTATTATCTTCTGGTCCGAAACACGGGGGCCGGTAATCCGTTCAGTTCCAATCCCCGAGGTTACACCTCCTATGGCTCAATCGGGCAGTACTTCATCAGTGGAACAATCGCTCCCACCCCTTACAACATCCCCGTGCCGATTTATACCGCTAACATGGATACATCTCCCGGTTGGACCCTCGAACCACTCTGGCAATACGGACGACCGGCTTACACCGGCATAGGTCCTACCAATGGTTTCACTGGAACGAATATCATAGCCTACAACCTGAGTGGCAACTACGAGAACAGTCTTGCCACCAAATACGCCACTACCCCGCCGATCAACGCTGCCGTCGCGGGCTCCCTTACCTTGCACTTTCATCGCTGGCTTCGACTCAAGAGCGGTGACACCGCGCTTATTCAGGTATCCACCAACGGCGTCGCCTGGACGAATATTTGGACCACTTCGCAGGCTATTTCCGATACCTCGTGGCAGGATGTTTCCTACGCCCTGCCCTCGTGGGTCGCCGGGAGTTCCATAGTTCGTTTGCGTTGGGGAATTAGTTCCGGCCCATCTCAAAACGACATTGGTTGGAACATTGATGACATCGAAATTATAGCTCGAAGCTTCGATTCACTTCCCCCCACGGCCTTGCTTAACGTGATGAATATAACTAACGGAGGCTCGGTCAGTCATCTCTTCACCGTGACCTATGCCGACAGCAACGCGGTGCGTGTGTCCACTATCACTTCTTCAAACCTCGTGGTAACCGGTCCCAATGGTTATACCAACATCGCCACCCTGGTTAGCGTTGACAATTCGACGGACGGAACGCCGCGTATCGCCTTCTATTCACTTCCCGCGCCGGGGGGCTCCTGGGATTATACCGACAACGGCAACTACGTGGTAACGCTACGAGGCGGACAGGTGAGCGACATCTACAATAACTTTATCGGTGGAACTAATCTCGGCTCCTTCGCCGTCTCTATTCCCGCGCCGGTGCCTGCGAATTTTTCGTTCTCCGCCACGGTTAACAACACCAACTGGGGCAGCGTAAATCCAGCCAGTGGAACATATGCCAAAGGTTCTGCCATCCAGGTAACTGCCACGCCGTCCAGCTACTACCGGTTCGATCGTTGGACGGGAGATATTACCGCTACCAACAATCCTCTCAACCTCATCCTGAACACCAACCTCGTCGTGGTAGCCCTCTTTGCCGAACTCCTTACTACTAATCATCCCACTCCCCTTTGGTGGCTTGCATCTTATGGTTACACCGCAAATTTTGAAACCGCCGTGGACATCGTTGGCACGAATGGTATTCCACTTTGGCAATCTTACATTGCCGGCCTGAATCCCAACGACCCATCCAGCCAGCTACGCCTTGCCTTGACAACCGATACCTCTCGCACAAATTGGATACTAAGGTGGAACCCAGTTGCCGACCGGCTCTACACCCTCTACTCCACTACAAATTTTTTCGAGCCATTTTCTATCGTGCCTGGCGCGTCTAATCTTCCTTCGAGTATCACCCTCTTTACCAACTACCTCAACCCGCCCCCTGCTTATTTCTTCTACAAACTCGGCGTACAAAAGCCGTAAGTTGAGATGGCAAACGTCCAGGTCGATATGACTCGGTCTCTTTCGCCGACACCATTGGAACAGAGCGATTACTCGATAGAACCGGGCGAGCCACTCGGAACAAAATAAACCTGGAACAATCCATTACCAATGGGAGTGAAAGTAGCGTTAGGCACATCAGACCATTGCGAGATGCCCAAATTTGACGTTTGAGTGCGTGCCTTGCGGACGTGTCAGCCAATCAACTTGCCTTCCATAACATTGCCGCCGCCACGAGCCTTTTGAAGAATGCCGGCGTCAGCGACGTGGTCGCGCGGGACATCCTCGGCCACGAAAGCGAAGCCGTCTCTCGGCAGTACACCCACATCGAAACGTCAACGCGCCGCGCGGCGCTGGATAAAATGCCGGACAGCGTTGACACCTTAAAACGCCCGTGATACTGATTTAATACTGAATGCCACGCAAGGTGCGACAACTCATTGCAGATTTGGAAAAAGCGGGATTCACCAATCGCGGCGGCAAAGGCAGTCATCGGAATTACATTCATTCGACCGGGGCGCGCGTCACTTTGAGCGGCAATTCCGGGCAGGACGTTCACCCTTACCAGGAACGGCAAGTGCGGCGTCAAATTGAGGAAAGTCAAAAATGAAAAAGAGCGAATTAAAATCCAAGGCGGCTCATTACACGAAGATCGTGGAATGGAGTGAGGAAGACGGCTGTTTTGTGGGCAGTGCGCCACCGCTCATAGGTGAGTGCTGCCACGGTCAGGCCGAAGCCAAGGTTTATGCCGAGTTATGTCAAATCGTGGAAGAATGGATTGAACTTTTGGAGAGCGACGGCCACGACTTGCCCGAACCGCTTGGAAAAACGAGTGACTTCAGCGGCAAATTTGTGCTGCGCATCGAACCTGTATTACATCGCCGGCTTGCTGCCAAAGCTATGGCCGCTGGCGAAAGTCTGAACAGCTTTTGCGTAAAAAAATTGGTCAAGGCGTAACAACAATGCGGTAGATTGATCCCGAATAATTGCCGAACTCGTTTCAAGACATTTGAAAACGAAAAAGAAATTTAATCGCCCGTCTCCAAATGGAGATTCGGATTCCATCAATCCTCGACGAAAAAACAAACGGGATACCATTAACGTAAGATTCGACGTCAAACCAAAAGGAGGTTTCATTGCTAGATTAGGGTTTTATCACCCGACGGTGCAAAAGGTAGCAACGCAGCGACCTTGAACCCGCACGAAAAAAGAGGCAGGGAATTTTTTTTTGGTAAAAACTTTTTCGTGTTGCGACTCGCAAGGGAGTGAAACAACACGTTCAGAACAAACTGCTGCGTTATGCGAAATCGTTAGGCGAACGGAACAGTCAAAAGCGGAGTGGTAAATTCCGATTGATTTTACAGGGAGGTTTTAAGTGGAGCGGGCGATGGGAATCGAACCCACGTGGCCAGTTTGGAAGACTGGAACTCTACCATTGAGCTACGCCCGCTTCGATGCGCGCCAAATTATATCGGCCGCGCTTGCGTTGTCAATTCGCCTCGTTATTCTCCCGCGCATGAGTTCGTTGCTTCTCATCGGCGGACATGTCATCGACCCGGCCAGCCGAGTTGATTCCGTCGCCGATTTGCTCATCGTGAACGGAAAAATTTCCGCAATCGGCCAAGAAGCAAAAACCAAAGCGCCGCGCGATTGCGAAACGTTTGACGCAAAAAATTTTGTGGTCTGTCCCGGCCTGATTGATTTGCACGCCCATCTCCGCGAGCCGGGTCAATCCGCCAAAGAAACAATTGCCACCGGAACGATGGCGGCGGCGCGCGGTGGATTCACTTCCGTCGTCTGCATGCCGAACACTTTTCCGCCCATCGACAATGCCGGGACCGTTGCCTTGATTCACGAAAAGGCCGCGCGCGAAAGTGTCGTGAATTTATTTGTCGCCGGAGCCATCACAAAAAACATCGCGGGCGAAGAATTGGCCCCGATTGGTTCGTTAAAAAAAGCGGGCGTGATTGCCATCACCGACGACGGGCATTGCATTCAAAACAACGACTTGATGCGTCGCGCTCTCGAATACGCAAAGATGTTCGATCTGCCCGTGATGGATCATTGCCAGGATTATTCGCTCGTGGCCGACGGCATGATGCACGAAGGTTATTGGAGCGCGAATCTCGGTTTGAGCGGCTGGCCGTCGGCGGGCGAAGAAATGATCGTCGCGCGAAATATTTTGTTGGCTGAACTGACCGGCGCGAAAATTCATTGCCAACATTTGAGTTCCGCTGGCAGCGTCCAACTTCTCCGCGACGCAAAAAAACGCGGCCTCCCGATTTCGGGCGAAGCCTGCCCACATCATTTTGTTTTGACCGATTCCGCCATCGCCGGCAGCGATAAATTCTGGGCGGAAGACGGAAAAAATCTTTTCTCAACCCTCAACTCTCAACCCTCAACATCCCACCGTCCCTCCTGGCCGTCCTACGACACCAATTTCAAAATGAATCCGCCATTGCGTTCCGCGCGCGATCGCGAGGCGATCATCGAAGGACTGCTCGACGGCACGTTGGAAATTTTATGCAGCGATCACGCGCCGCACTGCGATTACGAAAAAGAAGTTGAGTTCGATTACGCTCCGTTTGGCATCACCGGTTTTGAAACCGAACTTTCGCTTTCCCTCATGCAACTTCATCACGCTCACAAAATGCCGCTGATCGATTTGATCGCAAAATTTACTGTGGCCCCTGCCCGACTGCTCAATCTTCCGAAAGGAACTTTGAAGATTGGCGCCGATGCGGATATCACAGTTTTCGATACAAATTGCGAATGGGTGTTTGACGAATCCGAAAGCAAGTCGCGCAACAGTCCGTTTCACGGCTGGTCATTGCGCGGAAAAGCGGTTTTGACAATCGTGGGCGGGAAAGTAATTTGGCGTGAACAAAACGAATTGCTCGCAGTCTAACTTCGATTGGGAAACTTGAATTCTAAAAATTATGAAAAAATTGACACTCTGTTTATTGACCTGTTTCGCCGTGCTCCAGCTCAAGGCGGCTGAATCATGGACGACCGATTTGCCCAAAGCGCAAGCGGAGGCAAAGAAGGAAAAGAAATTGGTGCTGATGGATTTCACCGGCTCGGATTGGTGCGGCTGGTGCATCAGATTGCACAAGGAAGTTTTTAGCACGCCGGAATTCGCCAAGTATGCCAAGGACAATTTGGTTTTGGTGGAAGTGGATTTCCCCCGCAAAAAATCACAGAGCGCCGAGTTGAAAAAAGCGAACCATGCTTTGCAGTCCAAATATGGAATTGAAGGCTATCCCACCATTATCGTTCTCAACGGCGACGGCCAAAAAGTCGGCCAACTCGGTTACATGAAAGGCGGACCAAAAGCCTTCATCGCGGAATTGGATAAGTTGAAGAAGTCGTAACCGTTTGCGCGGGGGGCGCGACTCCGTCGAGCCCTGACTTCCGAAAAACAAATGGAGCTTGAGAGGACTCTCGCTCTACCGAGTGAAAGCGTGGCGATTTTCGCCGCGCTTTTTTTTTACCAAACTGTGATTGCTCATAAAACCGTTATGAAAAACAGAGATAGTCGAGTAAAGTTGCCGGGCCACCAATGCTCGCCAAATTCAACCAACTTTTCCTGACGGGTCTAATCCTTGCGCTCGCGCCGTTGGCGCGCGGACAAAGTTTCGAGTTGCTTCACTCATTTCAAAATGCAGACGGTTCTCCATTTTCCGAATTAATACAGGCGACCGACGGCAATTTCTATGGCACCACTTTATCAACTGTGTTCAGGGTGACTCCCTCCGGCGGAATGACCACTTTGGTTTCATTTCAATACACCAATGGAATGTACCCGACAGTGGGTCTGTTGCAGGGGAACGATGGCGATTTGTATAGCACTACAACTATCGGCGGCGACGTTTCGCTGAATGGCGGCGCTGGTTTCGGAACGATATTTAAAATAACAACCAACGGCTCCTTGACTACATTGGCTTTATTCAACGGCACCAATGGCGCGGATGCGCGGGGATTGGTCCAGGCGACTGATGGCAATTTCTACGGCATCACTGTGAAGGGTGGCGCGTATCATAGCGAGGCCGGATGGGCAAAGTTTTGGAACGGTATTTAAAATGACGCCGGATGGAGTGCTCACGACGCTGGTCTCGTTCGATGGTACCAACGGCGTTGGCCCCATCGTGCTGATCCAAGCTAGCGACGGCGATTTCTATGGAATTTGCGGTGCTGGCGACATACATCCTGGCTCGGTATTTCGAATGACGACTAATGGCACGATAACTTCGCTGTTTTCATTCGATGGCACTGGCAGGGATATCAATAGCCCGCGTGGATTGATCGAGGGGAGCGATGGAAATTTGTATGGCACAACTATTGGCGGCAATCGCGGGACTGTCTTTCGTATGACAACCACAGGAGTATTGACGAAGTTGGCTCAATTAAATTTCGCACTTGGGTATTATCCGTATAGCGGGGTAATTCAAAGTCATGATGGTAACTTTTACGGCACAGCGGCGAAAGGCGCTGGGAATTTTGGGAGTGTGTTTCGAATGAAGCCCGACGGGACGCTAACCAGCCTATTCTCATTTCATGGCTATGATGGTGGTAATCCTTATGGAGGACTGGTGCAGGGGAAGGACGGTAATTACTACGGCACAACTTATTCCGGAGGCGCAAATAATGCAGGAACAGTTTTCCGAATCATCATGCCCGTCGCTTTAAATTGTCGGGTAAGCGGCAATGAACTGGTTCTCTCCTGGCCGACGAATGCGCTTGGGTTCACGTTGCAATCGGCGGCGGATTTGAATTCTTCCACCAACTTGATTGATTCCACCAATGCGCCAACCACCGTTGGCGCGCAGTTCACCGTCACCAATTCCATTTCCGGCAGCGCGCAGTTTTATCGCTTAAGAAAACCGTAATTGAACTTGCAGGATCCTGAGCCTAGTTTCATTGCATGTCCGCATTGCTAAATATTGAACAGATGACGCTCGAAGAAAAACTTCGCGCCATGGAACTCCTTTGGGAAAATCTGAGCCGCCGAGAAGAAGACATCGTCGTCCCGCAATGGCATAAAGATTTGCTGGATGAACGCGAGCGTTCGGTCAAGGAAGGGAAAGCGCAATTTCTCGATTGGGAAACGGCGAAGGCGCGGATCGAGTCGGGAAGGAAATGAAGATTGAGATTCTCGACCGCGCCGCAATTGATCTCGATGAAGGATTTCATTTCTACGAAGAGCAACAGACGGGATTGGGCGATTATTTTCTAACCAGTGTTTATTCGGATATCGAGTCGCTCCAACTTTACGCGGGCATTCACCGCAAGGTTTACAAAGATTATCATCGGCTGTTATCCAAACGTTTTCCGTTCGCGGTTTTTTACAAAGTTTTTAACCAAACGGCTTTCATTTATGCGGTTGTAGATTGTCGCCGCGATGAAAGTTGGATTAAGGCAAAACTCCCGTGATACCGCATTTGTTTGGCGCTCGCGCTTGACCAAACTTCTCACCGTCGTAGCATCGCGCGACTGCGGCAGTCACAGACGCGCCGCTACAAAACTTTTGATGAACGCAATTTTAGCTCTCGAAGATGGATCGGTTTTTCGCGGCAGCGGATTTGGCGCGACGGCCAGCGCTTGTGGCGAAGTTTGCTTCAACACTTCGATGACCGGTTACCAGGAAATTCTCACCGACCCTTCCTACAAAGGACAGATCGTGACGATGACTTATCCGCTCATCGGAAATTACGGCGTGAACAATCAGGACGTGGAATCGTGGCGGCCGCACGTCGGCGGTTTCGTGATTCGCGAACTCTCGCCGGTGGTCAGCAATTGGCGCGCGGATTTTTCTCTCGCGGAATATCTGGAGAAAAATGGCATTCCGGGACTTCAAGGAATTGACACCCGCGCTCTGACCAAAAAATTGCGGGTCGGCGGTGCGATGAAAGGATTTATTTCCACGGAAAATATTTCGGATGCGGACGCGATTTCGCGCGCGAAAAACTGGCCGGGGCTGCTCGGCGTCGATTACGTGAAAGAGGTCACGCACCAGGAACCATTTCTCTGGGACGAAAAAGATGAGCAGAGCGCGAGCTTTAATTTAATTCGCGGCAACACGACGTTGGATTCGCGCAATGTCCGCGACGAAATGCCGCCCGCCGACATCCCAATCGTCGCCTACGATTTCGGAATGAAATACAATATTCTCCGCCGATTGCGTCAGCGGGGTTTCAAAGTTCAAGTGGTTCCCGCTTCCACCCCCGCCGCCGAAGCTTTGAAATATAAACCAGCGGGAATTTTTCTTTCCAACGGCCCCGGCGATCCTTCCGCGCTGGGTTACGCGGTGCAATCAACCAAAGATTTGATCGAGAGCGGGATTCCTATTTTCGGAATTTGTCTCGGTCATCAGATTCTCGGGCAGGCTTTTGGTGGAAAAACTTTTAAATTAAAATTTGGACATCGCGGCGGCAATCAACCGGTAAAAGATTTGGAAACCGGCAAGGTTGAAATCACTTCACAGAACCACGGATTCGCCGTCGATGCGAAATCGTTGCCGTCGGAAGTTTCCGTGACGCGAATTAATTTAAACGATCAAACCGTCGAGGGACTGCGCCACAAAACCAAACCGATTTATTGCGTGCAATATCATCCAGAGGCGTCGCCGGGCCCGCATGATTCAACCGCGCTTTTCGGCGAGTTCCGAAAGTTGATTGAAAAATCCTGAATCGACAAAATTTTTCCCCATCGTTTGAAGAAGAATTTCAACGCAGAGGGCGCGGAGGTTCTCGCAAAGGACGCAAAGGTCTTTTCTCTGCGCGCCTCTGCGAGAACCTTTGAGACCTCTGCGTTGAAAACATGGTTCAACCATTTTGTTTGTTTGCAAACTGGAGCGTCATCGGGAAAACCTTTGACTTGAATTCGTTCCTGAACATAATCCCCGCGCTAATCATTTATGCCGAGACTTGTCGTACTCAGTGAAGGTTTGACCGGACGCGCCCACGAATTGAAGGCGGATAGCGCCAGCACCATCGGGCGGGTGGACGACAATTCTTTCCCCATTCCGGAAGGCTCCATTTCCAGCCATCACTGCGAAGTTTTTTTGCGCGACGCCGAAGTCGTGGTCAAAGATTTAAATTCCACCAACGGCACTTTCATCAACGGACAGCCCATCACCGGCGAAGCGGTGATCAAGCCGGGACAAATTTTGCGGCTTGGGCAAATTGAAATGCGTTTGGAATCCGATGAATCAAAAAGCATTTCTGGAAAAAAACTTCCCGACAAAACGATGTTCATTCCGCAAGGCGTGAAATTGGGGACGAGCGACACGGGAACACAACCTGTTCATTTCGGCGGAACTTCGCCCTTTGGAAAAAAGAGCAACAAAGGAACGAAGTTGTTTATCATCGTCGCCGGTGTCATCGGCGCGATTATTATTTGCATCATCTTGTATTTTGTTTTCGTTCAGTCCAAACACATGGGGCCGACTCCTTGATCACAGGGTAGCATCTGCCTCCGGCGGGTGCGAAGAAACGATTTCGATGTTCAGCGTTGGATGTTCGATGTTCGAAAATAAAAAACCTCCAACCCTGAACATTCCGCAGGAAAAAAACATTTCGCACCCGCCGGAGGCAGATGCTACCCGCCGCGATTCGACCCCCGGCTCAACTCTTCAACCAACCGGCCACTTCTGTCGCTGCGTACGTGATCAAAACATCCGCACCCGCCCGCCTCATCGCCAGGAGACTTTCCATCGTCACGGCGCGTTCATTGATCCAACCTTTTGCCGCCGCCGCTTTAATCATCGAATATTCCGCGCTCACCGAATACGCGGCGGTGGGATAACCAAACTCCATTTTCACGCGATGCAAAATGTCGAGGTAAGCGAGCGCTGGTTTGACCATCACCATGTCAGCGCCTTCTTGAATATCCAGCGCCACTTCTCGAAGCGCTTCCTCCGCATTGGCTGGATCCATTTGATAACTTTTTCGATCACCGAATTGTGGAGCGGATTCCGCCGCTTCACGAAACGGGCCGTAAAATGCGGAAGCGAATTTGGCGGCGTAAGAAAGAATTGGGGTGTCCAGAAAACTATTTTCGTCGAGCGCTCCACGAATGGCGCGAACGCGGCCATCCATCATGTCGCTCGGCGCTACGATATCCGCGCCCGCCTCGGCGTGACTGACGCCGACTCGCGCGAGCAATTTCAAACTCGCGTCATTCAAAATTTTCCCGCGTGACGGCTCGACGATTCCGCAGTGGCCGTGACTCATGTATTCGCAAAGGCACACATCGGTGATCACGAGCAATTCGGGCAACTCTTTTTTCAAAAGACGGATCGTTTGTTGGACAATTCCGTTGGCCGCAAATGCGCCCGAAGCTTTCGCGTCTTTTTTTTCTGGAATGCCGAAAAGCAAAATGGCCGGCACTCCGAGGGCGTGGGCTTTTTCGGCGGCGCGCAATAATTCATCCGGCGAAAATTGAAAAACTCCCGGCATGGAAGAAATCGGCTGGCGCAACTTTTTTCCGGTGCGGACAAAAAGTGGGAGGACAAGTTGGTCGGCGCTCAAACGAGTTTCCTGAACGAGTTTTCGCAGCGCCGATGATTGCCGCAGACGGCGTGGGCGATAATTGGGGAATTGCCCAACTGGATTTAAATTCATGGCGGCAACTTAGTGAAGTGGCCTGCGGGCGGCAATGCCGGAAGCTGACCGCGATAAGTGCGCTTCAGTAATATCAAATATCAACGCTCGCCCTCACCCCGGCCCTCTCCCCCGAGGAGAGGGAGAAATATTAGAAACCGTTGGGTGATATGAGTGATTTGCCCATGGTTGCTTCCGTCCGTAAATGAAGAACTTCGCGATGCACAAACTTCCACACGATGCTTTACGCCCGCGGATGCTCTATCATTCTCCCTCTCCTCGGGGGAGAGGGCCGGGGTGAGGGCGAGAAACTTTCTAACGCAGCAGTCCCGGCGAATTACTTGCCACTTTTCATCTCAGCTTAAGAAGTTAAGCTTTCCGCATGTTCAAACGAGTCGTCATTGGCGCGGTCGCAATTGCATTCGTGATTTTTCTTGGCGTGTTGACTGCCGTTCTCTTTCGCGGATTCAAAAGACCCGCCGCGCCGCAGATTCAGAACACCTCCACCCTTTTGAAGCAGGTGCAAACCATCTCGGAATTGTCCACTGTGAAATACATTTTTGAAAAGCTGGTCATCCTTGAAGATGTGAAATGGTATGGCGAAAATCGCGTCATGCTCGTCGCTCATGGAATCGTCAAAGC
>JBBQRQ010000118.1:0-14752 GCA_038214755.1 Verrucomicrobiota bacterium | reverse complement strand
GTCAGTGTGTGGTCAAATTTTGCGCTTTGCTTCTCGCTGGCGCCGCCCCCCCACCTGTGCCTTTTCCCCTGCGGGGGCTCTACCCACTGCGCTACTTTTTTGGGCGATTTTTCCCAGATGCTTCATGTCGATAGATTACGATTCACGCGAAAAAGTTCAAAGGCAAAGTTCCTGGCTGATTGGGCAACTACAGACTGCGGCGGGTAGCATCTGCCTCCGGCGGGTGCGGCAAAACCACACGGAACGCCGCTCTCCCGATCGGCTCGTTCCTTGATTACTGGTCCGGTGCCGATCAGGAGATCGGCGTTCCGAAAAAATGTCTTCGCACCCGCCGGAGGCAGATGCTACCCGGCCTATTAACTTTCCAACCGGCTGATTTCCTGGCGCAACCTGGCTTCGATGGCTTGGTGGCGTGGCGGTGTGAGTTGGGCGCCTCCGCCGAATTCGCCGACATAAAAAGTATCAATCGCCGCGCCTTTTTCGGTGGAAATCTTTGCGAGATAAATATCCAGGTTAAATTCGTTGAGCACTCGCGAAATGGCGTAGAGCAAACCGATTTTATCTTCAGTCTCAACCTGGAGAATGGTCCGGGTTTTAGACGTTTCGTTGTCAAAATCAATGACGGTCGGAATTTTTTCACCTTCAAAAACTTTGGAGGAGCCAACATTTTTTTGGGAAGACGCGATCAATTGTGCCAGATCAACTTCCTGGCCGGTCAAAATTTTATTGAGCAGCGTTTCGAAAGTTTGACGCTCTTCGCGTTTGGCGACCAAACCCGTTTTCGCATCCGTCACAAAAAAAGTATCGAGGACGATGTCGTCGCCGCGCGTGATTATTTCCGCGCCCAAAATGTTCAAGCCGGCGGCGGTAAGCGAGCCAGTGATTTTGCTGAACAAACCACTGCGGTCCCAGGTGCAAACATGGACGGAAGTGTAGCCGCGATCAGGTTCGTTGTGCCATGAGATGACGGGCGAGAGCGCATCTTCTTCTTCCGACAATTGGTTTTGCATGAAGCGGTGCGCCTGAGTCAGGTCGGTCAGAACTTCGCGGGCGTTGTTGATCTGAAAATAGCGCGACGGCAAATTGGCAAAATGGGCCCGCACTTCGTCGTGACCGAAGCTGGCCGGCATGAGTTGTTGCACCTCGTCGATCAGCAATTCGCGCTGCTTTTCTTCGGCGTGAAAAAAATCAGTTCCGCCTACCAACACTTGGCGGGTCTTGTGAAATAAATTCCAGAGCAACGTGTCTTTAAATCCATTCCAAAGTTTATCACTCGTGCCCATGGAATCGGCGAACGTGTGCAAAGTCAGGAGCGTCAAGTTTTCCACCGTTTGAATCTGGCGCGCGAAATTAGCGATGACGGTGGGGTCGTCGAGATCGCGCCGCTGCGAAACTTGCGCCAGGGTCAGATGATGTTCGATCACCAGGCTGAGAGTGTGAGTGGTCGCGCCATCGAGGCCGAGTCGTTTGGCAACATTCAGCGCGAGGCGACTGCCGACTTCTTCGTGCTTGCCGGAGCGCGCCGCTTTGCCGGAATCGTGCAGAAGCAACGCGAGATAAAGAATGAAAGGGCGCTCGACCGTTTGAAAAATTTCGGCGTAGGCGTCGAACGGCGGAGTCTTGGCGTTCCACACTTGATCGAGTTTTTCGAGGCAAACCAAAGTGTGTTCGTCGGTGGTGTATTGATGGTAAAATTCATGTTGAACCAGACAAGTGAGCCGGCCGAATTCAGGCAAAAATTTTCCGAGCAAACCGACGTCGTGCATGACGCGAAGAATGGGCGCGACGCTGCCGCGTTGGTCGAGAATTTCCAAAAAACTTTCGCGCACGTGCGGGTCGCAGCGGAAAGAATTATTGACCAACGAGAGATGATTCCGAATGAGCTGGGTGAGTTCGGGATGAATCTTCAAGCCGCGTTGCTGGGCGTAAAGAAAAACGCGCATCAACCGTTTGGGCCGGTCGCGAAAAACGCTCGGAGTCAGCGCATGAATTTCTCCATTCAAGATTTTGAAGCCATCGATGATCTGCTGGCGGATGCGATCGGTTTGGTTTTGCAACATTCGCCGCAGCGAGGGGATTCGGCTGGGCTGGGGCAATAAGGCGAGGCGTTGTTCGACGGTGCGAGTGGTCAAATCGATGTTGCGCGAGTGCCGATAAAAATCGCCCATGAAATCTTCGATGCGCTGGCTGGCGGATCGGTCGCGATAACCGAGATTCTGCGCGACGGAAGGTTGCAAACTTTTGCCCAACACATCCACGGGCCGCTCGGCCAGATAGTGGACTTCATTGCGGACGCGCAGCAGAAAATCATAAGCGGCTTCCAGTTGTTTGCGCTCGCTTTGGCTGATCATTTCTTTCTCCTGCAATTCGGCCAGAGAGCGCGTGCGATATTTGAAAAAAGTCATCCAGATTAAATTCTGATAATCGCGCAACCCGCCGCAGCCATTTTTCAGATGCGGCTCTTGCATCAAAGCGGAGTTGCCAAATTTCGCGCGGCGCGCCGCCTGGTCCTGCACGCGCGCGGCGATATATTCGTTTTCGTGGCCGGCGACACATTTTGCCAAAACCGTTTTCTGAAATTTATCGAATAGTTCCGTGCTGCCGGTGATGAGCCGCGCTTCGATCAGCGAAGTCTTCGATTGCATGTCGCTGTTGGCGATCTTCACGCAGTCGTCAATCGTTCGCGCCGAATGGCCGACGCGCAAGCCGAGGTCCCACAGCGTCGGGATCAATACGTCGGCCAGTGCGGTCAACGTCGAATTTTTTTTCCCGCGCGAGACTGATTCCCCATCGTGCAAAAACATGATGTCGATGTCGCTTTGCGGATTGAGTTCCGCGCGTCCGTAACCGCCGAGAGCGACGAGAGACAACGACTGCGTTTTTGTTTCTTGTTGCTGGGACAAATTGTTTGTGATGGCGGCGAGCAGGTAGCGCAGAGACACGTCGAGTATCCCGGAGCGGGCCAGGCAAATTGCGCGTCCACCAGCGCCGGCGCGATGCAGGATTCTCAGGCGATGGGTTTCTATTTTGAGAAATTTTTTATAGCGCTCGAGTTCTTCGCGCAGTGGCCGGCCCTCGGGCAAGACCAACCTTCCCGCGGCGTTTGTCTCAATCCTTTCGAGCAATGTCGGCATCTGACGCGAGCTTACCCATCGCGATGTTCCGAATCAAGGAAGCGACAGCCCCGGGTAGCATCTGCCTCTGGCGGGTGCGTGGGATGGGATTGTTGGATTAGTGGATTGTTGTTCAGTCCGGCGGCAGATGCCACCTGCTGAATTCCAATTCGCTCCCGGTTTGCCGCGTCGTCAAGTACGTCCACCTGCTCGGTTCCGGGACAGAGCGGCTTGAATCAACTTTTCGTCCAGTCGCGTATTTGTTTGGCGCAGTTTCTGAATAGCCTTCGCAAAGTCCAAAAGCCCGCGTTAAGCGGCCGCTTCCAGCAGCCCGAGAGTCCCGATCACACGCAGGCCGCGGCGAACGGCTGCGGATCTTCCCTTCCGGTCGTCGATCAGAAGGGCCGCTGCCTTAACTTCGCAGGCCAGACAGATCGCTTCGCGTTCCCCCTCATCGACATTTAGAGATAGGTCAAGGAAATCAGGAGCTTGAACTTTGACCCAAGCGGGAAGTGATTGCGCCCATGTGCGGACAAGAGGCGGGGTTTTCTCGTGTTGAAGTTCGCGATGAACCGTGGGCGGGATAAGAATTTCGCGAAATAGCTGAGGCAATATTTCCACAGCCTCACAGATGACGAGGTAATGCAACGGAGATGTGTCGGAAACAACGGCGCTCACTTGTGGCCGAGGAGCTTGTCCAGCGTCGTGCGGTCCACCTCCAGATCAGCGAGGGAATAGTTGAGCGATACATTGCGTTCAGAAAGAAAGCGCTCGGTCTCCCAGTAGTCGAGGCCCAGGATCTCGCCGACCTGCCGTTGTGAGAACCGCCCGGCGCGGTATTCCTCGATGGCCGCGTCTTCGATGAGCCGGCGCGCCCGCAAAGCAGGCGTTTCGCCAAACGTGTTGGCCAGGCTGTCGGGCAATTGAATAGTGACTTCGACCATAATTCAGACGATCCTTTTTCTACTGAACGCAGGGAAGATAACATAAAGTTTCAAACTCAATCAAACATTACCTTCAGTCTGAATCGAAATTCGGACACAGTTTGATTCTCAGCTTACGGGTAGCATCTGCCTCCGGCAGGTGCGGCAAGGTGGATTGGATCGATGGATTATTGGACTGGTTAAAAGGTGGATGTTCGATGTTTGAAAACAGCAAGCAACTGAACAACAATCCACTAATTCTAAGTTGCTTTCAAGATGAGACTAATCTTGGAAAGCCTCACCCCGCGTCGCGTGGGGAGACTGCCCGTTTGGAATTTTTTTGCTGACCCTGCCGAGCCGCGCCCGCCCACGCCACGGAGGCGAGGATTGGTGCACACTTTGCAAAGTGTGCCTCAGTGTCCTCACCTTCGGGCGCGCGCTGGCGCGGCTGGCGGGTGGAGAGCCGAGGGGGGAGTTGATCCACACTTTGCAAAGTGTGCCTTACGGCCCGCCACGTCTGCAAAAATGTCCAAACTCCGGTCTCCCCATAGAGTGGGAGAGTGGAGCTTAGTCTCATCTTGAACGCTCATTGGAATAATCCACCAATCCAACTCCCACGCACCCGCCGGAGGCAGAGGCTACCCCGTCGCGCAACCTTGTCGAAGAATTGGTTTTCAATAAAGTAATCCCGAATGGCGACCAATCTCGAACCGGATGCTGCCTTGATGCTGCGCGTCAAGGGAGGCGACGTGCGCGCCTTCGAGGAACTGGTGGAAAAATACAAACAGCCGGTGACTAACGTGATTTCCCGGAGTCTGCGCGATCCAACCGAGGCCGAGGACCTCGCGCAAAATGTTTTCGTGCAAGTTTTCAAATCCGCCCACCGCTATCAAGCGACCGCGAAATTTTCCACCTGGCTTTTCACCATCGCCCGAAATCTTTGCCTGAACGAAATCCGCCGGCGCTCCCGTCACCCAGCCGATTCATTGGATGATTCGCAATCCGATAGCGAAGCTCATCCCGCCCGGCAATTTGAGGATATCAAAACTTTTTCTCCGTCCGATAAAGTTTTGCATAACGAATTGGAGCAAAAAATTCAGGACGCGTTAAGTGGGTTGCCCGAAAATCAGCGCACCGCCATTTTGCTCTGTCGCGAGGAGGAATTGTCTTACGAAGATATTTCGGAAGTGCTCGGCTGTTCTCTCTCGGCCACAAAATCTTTGATCCATCGCGGGCGCGAAACGTTGAAGGAAAAACTCAAGCCTTACTTGCGCAGCGGCGTGTGGAAAGAGAGCGAAAATTAAAAGCAGTATCCAAATTGAACGGAGCGCGGCTGTATCGAAGATCAGCCGCAGCAGATGCGACACGCTGCGGCTGGTCGAGGACGACACCGCCGCGCGCTGCCAGTTTCGAATCGTGACAAAATTAAAAGCAACTTTGCCGATGGAATGGTTTTAAACAAAAGGGAGCCTATGAACGAAATTGAATTCACCAATTTGATCGAGCAAAGCTGGCGGCGAAAGTTGACGGAGCGAGAAGAGATTCTTTTGTCGGATCATCTTTCGAGCAACCCCGAAGCGAGGACTCAGTGGGAGGAAGAATCGGGTTTGAGTCAACTGTTGGGCAAATTGCCGAAAACACCCGTTTCGACCAATTTTACAGCAGGAGTTTTGCAGGTGGTTGAACGCGAGACCGCCCTCGCGCAACGCGAACGATTTTTCCATCGACCCAAATTCAATTGGCTTCCGCGCATTGCCATCGCCAGCGCTTTTGTCGGCGGGGTAATTTTCTCCGTTCATCAATATCGTTCGGTGCAACGAAAGGAGATCGCGCGCGACATCGCCGCCGTCTCTCAAGCCGCCACGTTGCCGCCGGAATGGCTCCAGGATTTTGAGGCGATCAACCATTTGAGCCAGCCACCGGTGGACGATGAACTTCTCGCCGCTCTGAAATAGTCCATGAATTTTCGACGGGCCATTTCTAATTTCGGCGCGTGCGTTCTCTGCGGAATCTTCATCGCGCCTGTCGCTGCCCCTTTGTTTTTAAACGCGCAAGAAAAAGAAAAATTGCCGCCGACTCCCGCATCGCTGCCGCCGCCACTGCCGGTGTTCAAAGCGCCCATTGAATATTTTCGAGAATTGTTGGCTCTGGCGCCGGCTGATCGTGAACGCGCGTTGGCCGAACGCGTCCCCGAACAAAGAAAAATTTTGTTGGCCAAATTCAAAGAATACGAATCAATGAGCGCCGAGGAGCGGGAACTGCGGCTGGCGGTCACCGAGTTGCGTTGGTATTTGATGCCGCTGATGAAAGCGCCTCAGGCGGATCGCGCCGAACGATTGAATGAAATTCCCGCCGAAAAACGACCGCTGGTGGAAGATCGTCTCCAACGCTGGGACGCTCTTTCCGCCAGCCAGCAAAAAGAATTTTTGGATAACGAAATGACGGTCCATTATTTTCTGCGCTTGCAGTCCAGCGCCCCCGAACAGAAAACCAATCTGTTGCAGGACTTGCCTCCAGCGCGCCGCCAAAAAGTGGAAAAGGAATTGGAGGGATGGCGTTTGTTGCCCGCCGAACAACGCGAACGAATGTGCAATCGGTTTCAGGAATTTTTCGAGTTGAATCCGAAAGAGAAACAAAAAACGTTGGGCGCTTTATCGGAGCAGGAGCGCGCGCAAATGGAAAGGACGCTGCAAAAATTTCAGCAGTTGCAGCCTGAGCAGCGGCGTCATTGCATCAGGTCCTTCAGCAAATTCGCCAGTATGAGCCTGCCGGAACGCAACGAGTTTTTAAAGAAGGCAGAAATGTGGCAAAACATGTCGTCCACCGACAGGAAGGCGTGGCGCGAACTAGTCAACAAGCTGCCGCAAATGCCCCCGTTGCCGCCGGGGCTGAAGTTCCCTCCGCTCCCACCCAGCCCGCAAATGGCAACCAATTTCCCCCGCTGATTAAAGAACCCGCGAGTTTGAAGGTAGCACGGACGACCCGCCCGTGCCGTCCGGCCACCGGCCGGACGGAACGGCGAGGACATCAGCGCCGGAAGGAGATTTACAGAAAAGTTTGTGTGCTCCTCCCATTCCGAGCGGCGAGTCGCCGCTCGGCCCAGGCGGGTCGCCTGTGCTACCCGGCGGCGGGCGCATCTTGACACCACCACCAAAGTAGTGGGGCAGACATCTTGTCTGCCATCGGGGCTTCCAGCCCCAGGTTCGCGGGCAAGATGCCCGCTCAGACAGGCTGGAAGCCTGCCCCACTACATCTGATTGGATTGGTGGTGGTGTCAAGATGCGCCCCCCCGGCGGCTTCGCCGCCGCTACTTCGGGAGTTTCGGTTTTTGGACTAAAATGCGCGCGCTGATTCTCCGCGCCCGAATCCAGACTTGGCAGAGCAAAAAGTTTTTTTACAATGGGCGCGTGATCGGTGTTTTAAGGTTTCTGGGTTTGTTGAACGCGGCCGTTTGGTTAGGCGCGGCGATTTCATTTACCTTTGCGTTGGGTCCTGCGTTTTTTTCCAGCGAGATGAAAGCGCTTTTGCCCGCGTTCCACAATGGCGTCGCCGCGGAAATTGTCATTCAGCGATATTTTATTTTGTTACATTGCTGCGGTGGGATTGCGCTGCTCCATTTGATTCTGGAAAAACTTTATCTCGGAAAACAATTTGAGCGACTCACGCTGCTCACGCTCGCATTAGCCATCTCCCTCGCGCTGCTGGGCGGCTTCTGGTTGCAGCCAAAATTGAAACAATTGCATTTAAAAAAATATGACGCGCGATCTTCAATCGCACTGCGGTCCGATGCCGAGCAATCCTTCAAAATCTGGCACGGTGTTTCTCAGACGTTGAATCTTTTCATGATAGGCGGATTGGTGGTTTATTTCTGGCGGCTGTCCGTTTCATCGAACTCCTCGCGATTCATCAGCAAACAAAAGTTCCGGGGTTGACAAAACAACCTCGCTGGCGAACCAGTATAAAAGAAATTTTAAACGGTCGGCCAATCGGGGTCGCATCCAAACACAGTTATGATTTCCAACGAGCGTCCATCTCCTTATGGCGGCAATCGCGGTTACGGTTCGGGCTTCAACTCGGGCTATAATTCCGGCCCGCCGAAACCGTTCGTCGCCGAGGACACCTTGAAAACGGACCGGGTCCAAATCGAGCGCAAAACTTTTATTTTTACTTTGAAAGAAAATCCGCGCGGACGCTTTTTGCGGATCACCGAAGACGTCAACGGCCGCCGTGACAACGTGATAATCCCCGCCACTGGGCTTGAGGACTTTAAGAAGATTCTCGATGAAATGGTGATAACGAGCAAAGAGCTTCCGCCCAAAGAAGGCGCCTGATCATTTCACTTTTTTTCCGCGCGTTTTTGGTTTTGCTATCCCTCCCGGTTTTAGCGTCGGCGCATCACCCCACAAAGATTCCAAGTCATATTTTTCCCGCACATCGGCGCGCATCACGTGAACGATCACATCGAAAAAATCCAGAACCTGCCACGCCGTTTGCAACTCGCCGTCGATGGCGCGAGGGCGCAAATTATACTCTTCACGGAGCGTGTCGGTGATCTCGTTCATGATCGCGCGCAAATGCGGCTGGCTCGACCCGGTGGCGATGACAAAGTAATCGGTGATGGAAGAAATCTTGGAGACATCGAGGATGACCACGTTTTCTGCTTTTTTATTTTCGGCCAAATCCCGGCAGAGCAACGCCAATTTCTTTGCATCCATTGGGGGAAAAATAACCCAGAGAATTCAAAGATAAAGTCGATTGTTGTGAATCACTTCGGCGACGGCGACGGGGACGAGATGTTCGATGGACAAACCCGCCGCGACGCGGCCGCGAATTTGCGACGAAGAAATCCCGAGAGGAAATCCAGACAGAAATTTTCCGCGAAAGGGCGAGGGGATTTCCACTTCCGGTTCGCCCGGGCGCGGAATAATCAAAAACTCCAGGAGCCGGGCGAGTTCATGGGCCTCGCGCCATTTCGGCAAGAGCAAAACATTATCTGCGCCGATGAGATAAAATAATTTTGCCTCCGGAAAACGGCGTTGATAATCGCGCGCCGTGTCGATGGAGTAGGAAGTTCCGCCGCGCTTGATTTCCTGTTCATCGACTTCTGCGCGCGAATTTCCCGCGAGAGCCAGCCGCAACATTTTTAATCGCTCCGCCGCCGGCGTCGGTTTTGCCTCAGGTTTGAAGGGAGATTGCGCGGCGGGAATAAAAAAAATTCGGTCGAGGTGCGATTCTTCCAGCGCCGCCTGCGCCACCAGCAAATGTCCGAGATGAACCGGATCGAACGAACCGCCGAGTAAACCAATGCGTTCCATTTTTAAAATTTTTTTTGTTGGTCGCCAGCCGCGTCGCGTCGTAGCGCAGGATTCCACCCGATTGTAGCGCAGGATTTCATCCTGCTGTATCGCAGGTTTTCCACCTGCGTGGCTCGATTTTGCGCGAGCCGCTCTTGATTCTTATCAGCTTCTGCCGGTTGCAAACCGGCGATACGGCAGGTTGCAAACCTGCGCTACGTTCCAGAACTCAGCAGCATCGATTGGCGCCGGGGCGGAAGCGTCGCTCGGTTTCCTGGGCATAAGTTTTTCCCAGCGCTCGTTTCTCTGAATCCATTTTGCTCAATTTATTTTCCCCCATGCAGCAGCAATTTTTTCCAACAACTTGCGCGCGTTCCACCGCCGCTTCGCCGGAGAGTTCCTTGGCCAGCGCAAAGGCCAGCGCGAGGATGGAAAAAACATGCAACGGTTTGGATTCGGCAATGGCGTAATCCGGCAGCCAAACAGGTTCGCTTTCGCGCAGCGTGGCCAGATGTTTTCGCGCCAACAACAAAATCCATTCGCGCACGCTGAAGGCCACGATCAAAACCACCATCGAAAGAAAAACCCCCGTCACAATCGCATCCAGCCACGCATTGAAATGCAAAATGCGATTCTTTCGCAACTCTCTCTCCACCCATTCTAAAGACCTTGAGTTGGTTGTTTCTTTCGCCTCAACGACGGCTTCACGTAACCGCGGCAGTTTTTCATCGAGAACTTTTGCTGCCGATAAAAACCCAATTCTGGAATCCGAATGAAAAATTTTTTGCGCACCCGCCGTCATCGTCACCGCGATCAACCACACCAGCGGAACCAAAGTAATGAGCGCAAACGCCGGCCGCCCCACTTTAAACTTTGAGCTTTGAACTTTAAACTCTCCGCCGAGTTGCATTTTCAAAATAACCGTCGTGGCAAGACAGAGTCCGATGGCGGCGAGAAGTTGATTGGCGATTCCGAACAGTGGCCAGAGCGAATTGATTCCGCCGAGTGGATCGCGCACGCCTTGAATCAAAAAATATCCCCACGCGCTCACCATCAGCAGACTGGCCAGCCACGTCGCTGTGGCATTTTTTGTTTCGCCGAGAGGTTTCCAAATGTGACCGAGCAAATCCTGAAGCAAATATCTTCCCACGCGCGTTCCGGCGTCGAGCGTCGTCAAGATAAACAGCGCCTCGAACATGATCGCGAAGTGATACCAGAGATCGAGTCCGTGTCCGCGCACGACTTTGGAAAAAATATTGGCCATGCCGACCGCGAGAGTGGATGCGCCGCCAGTGCGACCGAACAAAGTTTTTTCGCCGAGTTCGCCGGCGAGCGAATCCATTTGCTGCGTCGTCACGGGAAAACCGAGCGCGGAAATTTTCGCGACAGTTTCCGCCGGTTCGCCTTTGACGTTGATGCTGAAATAAACTCCCGGATCGAGCGTGCAAGCCGCGATGAGCGCCATGATCGCGACGAGCGATTCCAAACACATCGCGCCGTAACCGATGGTGCGGGCGTAACTTTCACGCGTGATAATTTTTGGCGTCGTGCCGCTGGCGATGAGCGTGTGAAAACCGGAAATCGCGCCACAAGCAATCGTGATGAAACAAAATGGAAAAAGTTTTCCGGCAACCACGAGACCGGAGCCGTCGATGAATTTGCTGACGGCGGGCATTTGCAATTTTGGAAGCACGAGAAAAATTCCCACGGCGAGCGCGAAGATCGTCCCCAGTTTCATGAAGGTGCTCAGGTAATCGCGCGGAGCGAGCAGCAGCCAGACCGGAAAAACGCTGGCGGCGAAACCATACAGGATGATTGACCAGGCGAGTCGTTCTTGAGACAGCGTGAGAAAGTTTCCGAGCGTGGCGCTTTCGTGAAAAAACTTTCCGCCCCAAACCGCGAGCAACAGCAAAACAACTCCGATGGCCGAGGCTTCCATCACTTTCCCAACGCGCCAAAAACGCAAGTAACCGCCCATGAACATCGCGATGGGGATCGTCGCGCCGACCGTGAAAATTCCCCAGGGACTTTCGGCGAGCGCTTTGACCACGACGAGCGCGAGAACGGCGAGAAGAATAATCATGATGGCAAGAATCGCGAACATCGCGACGTAGCCGGCGGGATTGTTCAACTCTTCTTTGACCATTTGCCCGAGCGATTTTCCATCGCGGCGCATTGAGCAAAATAAAATGACGAAGTCCTGCACCGCGCCGCCGAGGACGACGCCGATCAAAATCCAAAGTGTGCCGGGGAGATAACCGAATTGCGCGGCGAGCACGGGGCCGACGAGCGGGCCGGGGCCGGAGATCGCGGCGAAATGATGACCGAAAACAATCCACTTGTTCGTTTTGACAAAATCTTTTCCGTCGTCGTGGACTTCGCAAGGCGTGGCGCGGCGGTCGTTCAGGACAAGGACGCGGGTCGCAATCCATTTTGAATAAAAGCGAAAACCAATCGCGTAGGTGCAAAGCGCGGCGGTGAGAATGTAAACCGAATTGAGTTGTTCGCCGCGTCGAAAGGCGAGCACGGCGTAAGCGCCCGCGCCGAGTGCGGCAATGATGAACCAGAAAATCGGCGCGAGAATTTTTTTCATCAGGCTCGGCGAATCATACGAACGGTGTTTTGGGATTCAACCCCTAAACCGTAAATGGAGCGCCGGCCTCGATCTACACCTGGAAAACCTTTTTCAAGAAACTGTGCTGTAAGACGGTTGTCGTGCGGAAATACTGGCCGTGACGGCAGGCGATATCGCTGCGCATTATATTACAAATGGGTAGCATCTGCCTCTGGCGGGTGCGTCTGTGTTTGAATCATCTTCGCACCCGCCGGAGGCAGATGCTACCCGTTGCTCACTCGATCAATCCCTTTTTCCGTAACATCGTTTCCATCGCTCTATCCATTGCGAGGTCGGCCAATGGTTTCGTCACTTCGTCCAATGCGGCTGTCGCGTCCTTTAATTTTTTCGGATCGCCCGTTTTGGTTTTTGGTTCTTCAGTCGAAAGCACTGCCTCCACATTCTCCAACGCTTCCTCAATTTGCTTTTTGTAATCCGCTTCAAGTTCCTTCGCAAATTCCGCCGTCGTTTTGCGCGTGGCGGTGATGGTTTCTCCCGCGCGGATTTTCGCTTCGATCCATTGGCGCGCTTTCAAATCATCGAACGCAAACTCCACCGATTCCTCCACCATTTTTTGCACTTCGGCGTCATCCACGTCCACGGCCGACTTCATCTGCACGATGCTTTCCTTGCCGGTTTTGATGTCGCGCGCGAGCACATGCAAAATCCCATTCGCATCAATTTCAAATTGCACGCCGACCCGCGGTACGCCTTTGGGGGCGCGCTCGAATTCCAGAGTGAATTTTCCCAAACTCCAGTTGTCCTTGGCGCGTTCGCGTTCGCCCTGCAAAACGTGGATCAACATGTTCGGCTGATTGTCCACCGCCGTCGTGAACATCTCGCCCGCCTTGATCGGAATCGTCGAGTTGCGCGGAATGATCACGTTCATCAATCCGCCGAAAGTTTCGATGCCGAGCGAAAGCGGCGTGACATCGAGTAATAAAACATTTTTAAAACCGCCTGACAAAATTTCCGCCTGAATCGCCGCACCTAGCGCCACGGCTTCATCGGGATTTTGCGACGTGTTGAGTTGCGGCCCTTTGGTTTTGTGATAATCCGCGCCGAGACGAATCCCGCCGCGATCTTCCTCAAACTCCGCGCAGCCGAAAATTTCCGAAACCATCTGGCGCACGAGCGGCATCCGCGTTTGACCGCCGACTAAAATGATTTGATCCAAATCTTTGGCTTCGAGTTTCGCGTCGGAGAGCGAGCGCAGACAATGCGGACGCGTTCGGGCGATGATGTCACGCGTGAGATTTTCCAATTCGCCGCGCGTCAGTTTGTAACTGAAACTGAAATCCGCTGTGAGAAAGGGCAGCGCAACTTCGACTTCCGTTTCCGTGCTGAGACGAATTTTGGTTTGCTCCGCCACTTCGCGAATGCGCGAAAGCAGCGGCAACTGTTCGTAGGAGACGACGTGAGGAGTCTCTGATTTTTTTCCGGGATTTGAAGTGAGACTTCCCACGTCGTCTCCTACAGAGTTTAGATTTGGCCCGCCTGCCGCCTTGATTTTCTCCACCAAAAAATCCACCAGCCGCTTATCCAAATCATCGCCGCCCAAACGCGTGTTGCCGTTGGTGGACAAAACCTGGAAGACGCCGTTGTTCAATTCGAGAATCGAAAGGTCGAACGTGCCGCCACCCAGATCGTAAACGGCGATCTTTGATTTTTCCTTCAACTTGTCCAAACCGTAAGCGAGCGCGGCGGCGGTCGGTTCGTTGACGATTCGTTCGACGGTTAGGCCAGCGAGTTCGCCCGCGCGTTTGGTGGCGTTGCGTTGCGCGTCGTTGAAATACGCGGGCACCGTGATGACCGCGCGCGTGACCGGTTCACCGAAATAATTTTCCGCATCGCGCTTGAGCTTCTTCAGAAGCTCGGCGGAAATTTCCTCGGGCGTGTAACAGCGTCCATGGATTTCAATCGTGACCGGGCCAGCGCCTTCGCCTTTGACAGGATAGGTGACTAGCATTTCTTCTCGCGAAATTTCCGAACCGCGCCTTCCCATAAAACGCTTCACTGAATAAACCGTTTCCGCCGGTTTGAGCACGCGCACGCGATTGGCTTTGTGTCCAACAATCGGCGCACTCGTCGCGTCCGGAAAATGCACGACCGATGGAGTGAGCCGTTGCCCTTCTGCGTCCGCGATGACAAAGGGAATTCCCGAATCCACCGTCGCGACCAGCGAATTCGTTGTGCCCAAATCAATCCCGACAATTCTGCTCATAAATTTTGCTGCGAGGAAAATGCGGCCAACAAATGGAAAAGGCAAAAGGGAACTGCGCCAGGATCGTAGCCGCCGACGTGAGGAGGCGGGCTAACTTTGCGAACTTGGATGGTGGGATGTTTCGATGGTCCTTCGTTGCAGAACGCTGAACATCGAACATCGAACATCGAACATCGAACATCGAACATTGAACATTGAACTTTGAACTTTGAACACCATCGGAACCGCCTCCTCACGTCGGCGGCTACAGCGGATTGGAGACAATTCTAAATCTTCCGAAGAAATTCTCGCGGGCGAATCATCTCGATGCCGAACGGTTTTTTCAGAGAAAGCAAATCAGGATCGTGCGTGATGACGTAAGAAGCCTTTGCGGCCAGCGCGGTCGCGATGAAAACATCATCAGTCGGATCGCGACTAATTTGCGCAAGCAATATCACCGGCTCTGTCGGCGACAGTTCAAAATGAGAAAAGATGTTAGATCAAAATGAGAAACGGCTTTTGGATCAGAGGCGGTGATGGGCCAGGACATCTGGCCAGACCGGATTTTTGGGATCGGGCCGTTGGGCAATGACCCAGAAGCACTG
>JBBQRQ010000117.1:0-14811 GCA_038214755.1 Verrucomicrobiota bacterium | reverse complement strand
CGGCTGCAAGAAGAGATCGTGCGCGGTTTCTACGGCGACCAGTCTCATGCCTAAAATCCGCCGCCACAAACTGCCTCAATCACTGCTCGTTCATCTTCTGACGCGAATGCGCCAGCGCAACATCTCGCACGAACAAATCCTCCTGCTGGCGCGCTGGCTCGATACCGGGCCGGACGTTCCTGAAAGCAAGTGGTTCAGGAAATTTCCCGGCTTTGTTGTGTGCGGCGAAGGCGAGTTCGTCAAGACGTTCCTGCTTCCCGGTCAAGCGCCGGACGGGCGTGAGATTCCGTAGAATCTCTCCCAGAATCGGGCGGCAGAGCGAAGACGGGGCAAAGAAGCGGTGAACATGGCGGGGGATTTGCGAGCCGCCTTTTACGTAGAGGGCGAAACCATTTGGTCGGTGTCCGTTGGCACACATGACATTTACAAGGAGTGAAGCGGTTCCGATTCCATCCGGCATCGGTCTCTCAACGCTCAACGTTCGACTCTCAATCTCATATTCCGGGCTGGGCGCAGGGGCGGGCCGAAGGGGTGCCGATCTCGGCGAAGGCGGCTCGTTGGGCAACGGCGACTTGCAAACAATTGAACCGAACGATAGCTTTCGACCGTGAAAACGCTGCATGAAATTGAAGAGGCGATTGAAACCCTGCCTTTGCCCGAACGACTCCGGCTTTACAAGGACATGCCGCAATTGATCGGACGCAACGCCGAAGACCTCGATTGGCAGCGGCTCGGCCTCGAAAACTTTTTCCAGGACGATTCGCCGGAAGACAAAATCTATGACCGCGTTTAAGGTCGGCGATGTTGTCTCGGTCGAATTTCCCTTTTCCGATCTTCAAACCCACAAACGCCGTCCGGGTCTGGTGCTGGTCAGCGGCGACGTTGACCTGCTGGTGGCACGTATCACCACCCACCCGCCGCGAGAACTTTCCGACGTGGCTTTGCAACGGTGGTCCGAAACCGGTCTGCCGCGAGCGTCAACGATTCGCCTGACGAAACTCGCCACGATTGACTATCGGCTCGTCCATCACAAAATCGGACGCTTGCATTCCGACGATGGCCGGGCCGTCGCGCAAGCTTGGCAACAAATGATTACCGCGTTCGCCGCCGAATTATCGAAGTAAGCGCTGGGAAACGCTATCTTGCCCGAAACAATTCTTTGTGCATAATTAAACCCATGAGCGCACAGGAAGTCATCGCAGAGTTCAAAGAACTGCCGCCCGCCGAACGCGCGCAAGTGGCGAAGTTCGTTATGGAACAGGACGATTCGTGGGTGCCGGAATCTTTCAAGCAAGGCATGGCGGACGCGGAAGCCGGACGCTTTGTGGACATGGAAACTGTTTTGAGCGGAGCGAAGCCGCCGCCGCGCCGGCGTAAATGAACTTCCGCTACAAGCCCGCCCGGCAGTTTTGGGAAAGCTTTTACGATCTGACTTCCAGCCAGAAAGAATCCACGCGGCGGGCGTGGAAAATCTTCAAGCAGAATCCTTTTGATCCCCGGCTGCGCGCCCACAAAATCCACCGCCTTTCCGCTCAGTATGGGCGAACCATCTACGCCGTGGAAATAGAGGGCGACTTGCGCGCCGTTTTCTACATCGAGCGCGATTGCGTTGTCACGGTGGATATCGGCACGCACGATATTTACAAGGGCTGAATCGCTTGGAAGATGAAGAGGCGTTGGCGCACCAGATCGGTTTGTTCGCGAATCAACTTTATGTCGAGCATCGGCGCATTATAGGAAGGCGACTTGGTGGGGCAACGAATTTAAGAAAAGAGTTTCCAAATATGCGCGCCAGAAATCCGCGAATCAGTTCCGAATTTCGCACTGCCGGAATTCTGGTTGAATTCTTTCCCGATCAATTTGATACTCTGGACATGCAGGACTCCCAAAATCGAATCACCGTCAACCCCCGGCAATGCGGTGGGCGCCCTTGTGTTCGCGGGATGCGGATTCGCGTGAGCGACGTGCTTGATCTGTTCGCGTCCGGTCTCACCGCCGCGCAGATTTTGGAGGAAATGCCCGATCTCGAAGCGGAAGACCTCAAAGCCCGCCTGACCTATGCGCGCCGCCGAATTGATCATCCGGTTCTGGCCGTATGCGAGTTATGATTTCCACCGCCAACATCCGTGAATTGACCGAACGCATCGTCCAGGAGTTTCACCCCGAACGCGTTATTTTGTTCGGCTCTTATGCCAGTGGAAATCCCCGGCCCGATTCGGATGTTGACCTGCTCGTCGTTCTTCCTTTTGAAGGAAAGAATTTTCGCAAGTCGCTGGAAATTTTGAATCGCGTCAACCCGCGTTTTTCCGTTGACCTGCTCGCGCGGCGGCCCGACGACACCGCGCGGCGTTATCGCGAAGGCGACCCGCTGATTCGCGAAGCCCTCGATCACGGCCAGGTTCTGCATTAACGAAACGATTAAGGAATGGCTGGTCTTGCCCGAAACAATTCTTCGTGCATACTTGAACCCTTGAGCAAACAGCAAGTCATCGCAGAGTTCAAAGAACTGTCGCAACCCGAACGCGCGCAAGTAGCCAAGTTCGTTGTGGAAAACGACGACTCTTGGATTCCTGCGGAATTCAAGCAAGGGATGGAAGACATCGCCGCCGGACGGGTGGTGGATTTGGACACCGCTTTGAATGAACCGTATCCGGGTGACAAATGAGCTATCGCTTCCGCGCCGCCAAATCCTTCTGGCGCAATTGGAGCAAGCTCTCGCGCGAACAGCAGCAGATCGCACGACATGCCTTTCCGATTTTCAAAGAGAACCCATTCGATCCGCGTCTCCGCGCGCACAAAATCCACCGACTCTCCGCCCACTACGGACGCACGATCTACGCGGTGGACAGAATTTAATTGGATACTTTATGAGAAACCTCGTATTTGTTTAGACATGCAAAGACCCGATGCAAAACCGATCAAAAAATCCCTAAACTTCGTTGATTTATTCTGCGGCATTGGCGGTTTTCGGTTGGCAATTGACGGATTGGCCAGAGAAAACCAATTCACCGCGAACTGCGTTTTCTCCTCTGACATCGATCTTGATTGCCAAAAAACTTACGAAGAAAACTTTGGACATAAGCCAACCGGTGACATTACGAAAGTTGACGAAAATACAATCCCCTCTCACGATTTATTGCTCGGCGGTTTTCCGTGCCAGCCATTCAGTATTATTGGACACATGAAAGGCTTTACAGATATTCGCGGCACCCTATTTTTCGACATTGCGCGGGTTCTAAAAGCGAAACAACCCTCTGCGTTCATTCTGGAAAACGTAAAACTTTTGGTCGGACACAACCGGGGCGAAACACTGAAACGGATTTTGCAAACGTTGCGGGACGAACTTGGTTATCACACTGAGTTTCGTGTGTTAAATGCTTTAAAGTTTGGGTTGCCACAAAAACGTGAACGAGTGTTTATCGTGGGATTTAAGAGCGCGGGTGTTTTCGCAAAATTTGAATGGCCAGAAGGTGGTTTTCCAATGACGCCGCTAAAAGACATTTTGGAAAAGGGGGTCGCTAAAAAACACTACGCCTCTGAGCACATCCGTTTGAGCCGTTTGAGTAAGTTGCAGCCAACTCGCGAGCCGAGTATCTGGCACGAAAACAAGGCCGGTCATATCAGCGCATATCCGTTCTCTTGCGCTTTACGAGCTGGGGCTTCTTACAATTATCTTTTGGTGAATGGCGAGCGAAGATTGACGCCTAGAGAAATGCTGCGGTTGCAAGGCTTCCCTGAAACTTTCAAAGTTGTCTGTAAGGATTCACAGACTCGCAAGCAAGCTGGGAACAGTGTGCCTGTGAATCTGGTTCGCGCAGTCGCGCAAAGAGTATTTGAAGCGCAAGGATGGATTGGTCGCGAACAACACGGAAGCGCAACTTATCCTTTGTCTTCCCCCACACAAATGCGACTCTTGGAAAAATCTCCACCTTATGGCAGAACCCCGATTACGAACGGTAGAAAAGCGCGAGCCACCTTATCGGCTTAATCAGTTTCCAGCCGACTTCCCTTTTAAACTGGGACGGGAACTCGTTTACCACTTAGCCACTAACACGCCTGCTCTTGAGGGAACACAGTGGGAAGCAGTTTTCGCAAGAACTCTGGGCGCACAGTGGCTGCCATCGAACGTTGGGCTTGATGATATTGTTTTAGCCAATTGCGCTTGGGGAGCCAAAACAGTCAAAGCACCCAAGCCGTCTTCTGCCAAAAAGATTCGACTCATCTCAGGTCGGAATTCGCTAATTTACTCCTTCGGAGCAAAAGACGTGAAGACAATGGACAAGCAGGAGTTGGGAAAACAAATCCTTTCAATTTACAACACGCGGGTTTGGGCAGTTCGCGGTAAATATGAGCATTTGCGAACGGTGGTTCTGATTAAGTCAGACGATTTGCTTGAAGTCGCGGTTTTTGAATTCGAGACATTGGCTTACGACGAAAAAGAATTTACCTGGACGTGGAATAAAAATGAAAATTTGCAAGGGTTCAACCGGCATGGAACGCACTGCTTCACTTGGCAACCGCACGGCGCACAGTTCACGATAATTGAGAATGTTCCTAAAGATCGGGTGGCAATTCGCATCAAACAGCCAACACGACTTCCGTCCAACTTTGTTCTTGAACAAGTCGGTTTTGATAATTCTTGGGTACAAATTATTTAATGGCATGGACACGTTTAGCCAGCGCGAACGCTCGCGGATCATGGCTAGTGTTCGCTCAAAAGGTAACAAATCCACCGAGTTGAAACTGGTTGCGATTCTTAGAAGCGAACGATTAAAAGGCTGGCGAAGAAATTACCAAATTAAAGGCAAACCTGATTTCGTTTATCCGCGACAAAAGGTTGCGGTCTTTATTGACGGTTGTTTTTGGCATGGATGCCCGAAGTGTTATCGTCGCCCCAATTCGCGCCAAGAGTATTGGGATTTAAAAGTTAGACGAAACACTTTGAGAGATGCGGAAGTTTCCAAACTTTTAACAGACAATGGATGGAAAGTTTTTCGGGTGTGGGAACACGATTTAAAAACTTCTCCTGACAAAATAATTCGCCAACTGAAAAAGATTTTAAACGTAAGCACATGACCAAAGCAGTTTTTACTCGACACCCATCAGCGTTCCGGTGCAGCCGGGAAATTCGGGCGGCGCGTTGGTGGATGAACGCGGCAATGTCGTCGGCGTGGTTTCGGCCAAGCTAAATGCAGTGTAGTGTCGGCGCTGTGCGCCGATGGATTCGAGCCACAGGCTCGACGCTACAAATGTGAATTACGCGGTGAAAAGCAGTTTCCTTCTCAGCTTCCTCGAATCGGTGCCCGAACTCCTAGCGGAGGGCCACCACGCCAAACTAAAAGAACCCAACACCAAAGAACGAAAGTTCGATGACGTGGTGAAATCCGCCGAACAAGGAGCGGTGTTGGTCGTGGTTTATTGAATCTTTGCATCTGCGACATTTTGCGTGTTGGTAGGGACGACTTCCACGGCGTCCCCGACTTTCTTTTTAGCAGACGAAATTGGGGATGAGGTCGAACTCATCCCTACTGATCGAGAGGAAGAGTTTTTCGCTATGCGCGGAAGCTCGAGAAAGTGCCGAGTGCGGTCAACGCCGCACGAATTCCGTTTAGCTTTTTGACATCCCGGTTCGCAGCACCAGCCCTGCTCCAACAACAAACAAAACTCCGCTGTAGGCAAAAGCGACCGAAGTGCCGAACGTAGTCCAAAGCAGACCCACGACAATGCTGGACGCAAAATCGCCGATGCCGTTGACGGTGGCGAGCGTTCCGAACGCCATGCCGTGATGTGCTTCATCGACGAGTTCAGCGCAGAAGGAGTCTTCAAGTGTTTCCTCCATCGCGACGTATATCCCGCCGAGCGTGAAGACCAACGCGAGCGTCCAGGGGTTCAGAGGAAGTATGATCAAGGTGAATGACATAACCGAGGCGAGGAAGTAAGCGAGCGCCAGGAGTCGCCCTTTGTTGAAACGGTCGGCCAGCCAGCCCGCGAGGAACGCGAAACTCGCGTAGAAAATATTGCGCAACAGATACAAACCGGTCGCAACGACCGCAGCTTTGGCCGCGCCTAAACTCGGCGCGAGTTTTTGAGCGGCGAGCAGAATCAAAAGTGTATGCGCAAAATCACCGAGTCCGAACAACCCGACTGCGAAAAGGAACTTCCGAAAGCGCATTGGCAACGCGCGCAGACTCTCGCCGAAACTGACGTGTGTCACTGGCTTGCGTTCCTTTTCTTTGACAAGGAATGCGATGACGGCGACAGCGATGAGACCCGGAATAAGAGTGAGCGCGAACAACGTCGGATAGTGGTGATGCACCAACGGCAAGAGCAAAAATGCGGTGGCCGGGCCGGCAATCGCTCCGACTGTATCCATCATCCGCTCGAATCCAAAAGCGCGTCCGTACGTTTCGCGACTGACTGCGCCGGCCAGGAGCGTCTTGCGTATGGGAGTTCTCACGCCGCGACCCAGCCAGGCACAAGCCCGAGCGACCAGGACATGCCACGTATTTGTCGCGAATGCAAACGATGCTGTTCCCAATGCCGTGACAAGGTAGCCGACGATGGCAATCGGTTTTCGTTTCCGCAGTTTGTCGGTGTAAAATCCCGAACCCAGTTTGGCAAAACTGGAAAGCCCGTCCGAAACGCCTTCGATAATTCCCAGCCACACAGCCGCCACGCCCATCGTGGCAAGGAAGGCGGGCATGACCGTTGTCGCTATTTCGTGCGACCAATCACTGAACAACGAGGCGAGTCCAATGCCCAACACCGTACGGTTCAGCCAGGGCGGCGAGGATTGCGTGACGGCAATTTTTTCACTCATCGGCAATCAATTTGAACGGTTGCAAAGTGGCGACGCGCATCCTGGAATCAAATGGGCGTGACTCTCAAACCGGATGGGACTGTTCCTTCGATCCATCCTCTTCTTGTTTTCCTTCGATGTCTTTTGCGCGGCACTCGATCACTTTGACTTTTTCGAGGGTGAGCAAACCGCCGCTCATCATTTCGTCGAGCACCGGCAGGAACATTTGAATTTTTTCGTTGCTATCAATAATTTCAATCACCAGTGGCAAGTCCCTCGAAAGTTGCAAAATTTTTGCAGTGTGCAAGCGGCTGGATTTTCCAAAACCCATCGGGCCGCGCAAGACCGTCGCTCCGGCTAAATGCCGTTCGCGCGCTTTGAGAACAATGGCTTCATACAACGGCTGATGATGCCAGCGATCGGATTCGCCGAGAAAAATTCGCAAGAGAATTGCGTCGTGCGGAATTTGCATATTTATCCTTTGGTGGAATTGAAGTTCATCGCCAGAACATGGCCCAACCAGACTGCGGTCAAACAGAGCACAACCGACACAACGATGTTGGCTCCTGCTTGAAACCATTCTCCCTCTTTGGCGAGCGTGAGTGTTTGCAAACCAAAAGAGGAAAACGTCGTGTAACCGCCGAGAATTCCGATCATGAAAAATTGCCGGATCGCAGGCGAGACGAGCCAGCGACCTTCTGTTCCCGTCGAGGCGGCGAAAAAACCGATGACGAAACATCCGGTGATATTGACGATGATGGTGCCCCACGGAAATGTTTCACCAAAAAGGCGAGCCACTAATCCCGACGCCAGAAAACGCGCCGCGCTGCCAATCGCGCCACCGAATGCAATTAAAAGACAATTGAGCATAAAAAAAACCTACCGATGATTCGGAGCGCCGCCCTCTGTGGCGGCTTTGTGAAAGTTCGCCTCGGCGAGCGTCGCTCCTTTTGTTTTCGGTAGGAATTATCAGCGCTGAAAATTTTCAGGCGGTTTTCCCGCACTCGCGAGAAGGCAAATCCCATTGCCAGAAAAGTTTTATCGAAGCGCTGCGAGCGAGGCAAGTGTTTTGCGGCTCGTCCAAACTTTCGCGCGCGCGCCTGGCTTGAGCGCGTGGATCGAAACGGAGCACGGACGTTCTTCGTCCGCGCGTTTGTTGCAGCGGAGATTATTCTCTTCAGAAACTCGCGGACGAAGAACGTCCGCGCTCCTATTTTGTGGTCGCAGTCCGGGATAGTGTAGGGCCTCGCGGACGGGTGCGATTTAAACTGGCGGTCAATCGATCAGTTGTAGCGCAGGATTGCATCCTGCCGTATCGCAGGTTTTCAACCTGCGAGATGCCGCCAGGACGGAAGACTTTCGAAAACTAAAGGCTTTCCTTGTTGGCGACGTTCAGCCGGTTTCAAACCGGCGATACAGCAGGATGCAATCCTGCGCTACGTGAAATCGCGGATGCGAACCTTGACGTTTTTAGTCTCACGTTTAACCTCACGCTCGCAGCCGCTCAAATGGATTTTGCGAGCGAACAGATGAGCGTGAAATTACATTTTAATCTTCAACAAACCGACGTTACTCCCGGCTCCTCGCTTTTCGATTACGCAGAGACATTGGGCATAAAAGTTCCCACGTCCTGTCGTAAGCAAGGCAAGTGCAAAGAGTGTTTGGTCGAAGTAATTGAGGGCATGGATTGTCTCTCAGCGCCGACGAAGGAGGAGAGCCATCTGCGGGAAAATTTCCGTTTGTCCTGTCGCTGTAAAATCGTCCAAGACTCTGGCCTCGTGCGCTGCCACACCCTGCGTCGCGGAGATATGCGGATCGAACGCCACGCGTTTCAATTGCCTTCCAGCGGAAAGAAAATGGAACTTGATCCCGCCGTGACGCGCGATGGCGACCGCATTCTCCTCGATGGCGAAGAAATTGCGCGTAGCACCGGCCCGATTCATGGCATCGCGATGGATCTCGGCACAACCACCGTGGTCATTCGGTTGTTGAATCTGGAAACGGGAGAAATTGTGGCGGACGCTTCGATTGAAAATCCGCAACGTTTCGGCGGCTCGGATGTGATGTCGCGAATCCATTACGACACGCATGAACCCGGCAAATTGCTACAGCGAACTTTGATCGGTTATCTCACTCACGCGATCGAAGAATTTCCCGTCGATCCAAAATCCATTTACGAACTTGTCGTGGCTGGCAACTCCACCATGCGCGACATTTTTTTTCGGCTGAACGTTTATTCCATCGGACAAAATCCGTATCAATCCATCACGGAAATTGAAATGGCGGAGGGCCGCCGCACGACCACCAGCCTCGCAGACACCGCTGCAAAATTGCATCTGCCAATTCATCCGCTAGCGCGCATCTACGGCTTGCCCATTATCAGTGGACACGTGGGCGCGGACGCGGCCGCGTGCATGTTGGCGGTGGACATCGCGAATGAAAAACGTCTCGTCGCCGTCATGGACATCGGCACGAACACGGAATTGATTCTCGGCAACAAAGATAAAATTTACGCCGCGTCCTGTCCGGCGGGGCCGGCATTTGAAGGCGGAAAAATTTCCTGCGGCATGCCAGGCTTGACCGGTGCGATTGAAAAAGTCGCCATCGAACCCGATGGATCGATTCGCCTTCAAGTCATCGGCGACGGCCCGGCGGAAGGAATTTGCGGCTCCGGTCTGGTTGATCTCATGAGCGAATTGCTTCGCGTCGAGCGCATGAATTCCCTCGGCCGTTTCGAGGAAGATGGAGATCGCGTCGTGGTGGACGCGAAGAGTAGCCATCCGATTTTTTTCACCGAGAGCGACATCAACGAATTGGCTCAGGCCAAAGGCGCAAACGTCGCCGGTCTGCAAATCCTGTTTCAAAATTTCGGCGTTCGCTTCGAGGACGTGGACGTTTTTTATCTCGCCGGCGGTTTTGGCCGACACTTGAACGTGCAGTCCTCAAAACGCATCGGGCTGATTCCAAACATCGCCGATGAAAAAATTATTCAGGTCGGCAACGCTTCCATCGAAGGCGCATGCATCGCGCTGCTTTCGAAAACGAAACGCGCCGAGTTGGAGAATTTAGTCAGGCGCGTCACGCATTGCCGATTGGAAACGCACCTGAACTTTTTCGATTTTTTTGTCGAGGGTTGTCAGTTCAATCCAATCGAATCCAAGACCGAAACCGAAGGAGCAACGTCGTGAGCGGAGTCCGATCAACCCGCGGTTCGAGCAAACATCGGAGCGCAACTGTGTCGTCCTCGACCAGCCGCACCACCTTGCCACACCGAGACGCATCGGATTTATTTCAACAGCCATTCGTTGTGAAGCCGCTGCGGCTGGTCGAGGACGACACAGCCGCGCTCCGGGGAGATTTCCATGTTTGAATTCACCGATAAAGCCCCGCGGTTAAACGTGCAGGAGCCGGAATATTTTCGACTCCTCGGCTACCCGCGCGATCACACGCCCAGCGAACGCGCGCGCGAACTCGCTGGTTGGGCGCGTCAATGGTATGCGGAACATGGACAACCGTGGGTTTTCGCGAGAGGCGCGGGCGAACTCAAAATCGAAACGAATAAAATTTTTCTGGCGGGCGCGGAATTTTCTTCCGAAAGGTTGCAAGCGCAATTCCTCGCCGCCGCAGCGCACGATGCCATGCTCGTCGCCGTCAGCGCCGGAAAAGAATGCGAGGAGAAAGCGCGCCAATGCTGGGAGGAAGGAAAGCCGGACGAATATTTTTTCCTGGAGATGTACGGCTCGGCGGTTGTTGAGCATCTTATCACTCACGCCGCCGGACGCATCTGCGCTCAAGCCGAGAAGAGCGGCATGGCTGTGTTGCCGCATTATAGCCCCGGCTACACCAGTTGGCCCGTTTCCGATCAGCCCAAATTGTGGAGCATCATTCGCGGAAACAACGGATCGCCATTTCCCGCCGACCTCGAAGTTATGGAAACGGGAATGTTGCGCCCGAAAAAATCTTTGCTCACGGTCTTCGGTCTCACGCGACATCCCGAAAAAGTTTCGCCCGGTTCAAAACTTATTCCTTGTGAAAATTGTTCCTTCCCGAATTGCCAATATCGCCGCGCCCCGTATCGTTATTTTATGCCGCAGTCGGAAAGCGTCAGTCGCCAGGAAATCAATGTTGTGGAAATCACCGCGCCCAAAATTATCAGCGGCCCTGTCCTCGACAAACTGGCCCGTTACACCGTCAACGCCAAAGCGCTGAAAAAGTGGTCGCAAGAACGATTGCAACTTGAAGTAACGAACGACGGCTTCGTCAACGCAAGCTTCCGCTACGAAGGCACGACCTGCTCAAATTTTGGCCGGCCCATTTTGTATGATTACCAGGTCCGACTGCAACCGCGCGCGCAAGCCTATCGAATCGCGGAAGCCCGTTGCGCTCCCGCTGAGGGCGACACCGGGCACCCCCATCAATGCGAATTCATCAAAGACGCCGACGAGTTCATGAGCCGCGTGGCTGCTGACCAACCGCTGCTGGGTCGCCCGCTCAACGATGTCCTCGCCTGGAAACGGGCGGCCAATCCCGCTGGATGTTTTTGCGAAGCCGCGAGCCGCGAACACAAGTGGGGCATGATCTTTGAAGTGATCCATTTTGCTCTCGCGCAAAAAGGTTCGGCCTGAAAAGAATCTTTCAACTCTACCGTCCGCAGGGTGAAAAGGCTGCCCTACCGATCTCTGGCAAAAGAGCAATCGACAAAGAGTGAAAATTCACGAAAACTACGAACCGATTTATGACCAAACTTTGTGATATTAATTCTGCTGCCGTCGAAAAACTTCCGCCAACCGCCATTGATAAATCCCGCATCGGCGTGCATTACACTGACGCGTTCATCAAACCGATGAACACCAAACTCGCGGACGGCACGCGCGTCGCCTGCAAACGCAAAGGCCTCAAACTTACTCTCACCGTCGGCGCCAAAAAAGGTGAAGGTCTCATGCGCCGTATGGATGTCAGTCCTGATCCCGTGGTCATGCTGAAAGCCGCGTTGGCAGAAGCCGCCAAAGCCGCTGGTGTGGAAATGCAAATCACGGACACGGAAATTTTGATTGCAGCGTAAATTGGAAAAGCTCCAAGCACCAACCTCCAAGATCCAGAGAAACACCAAATTCCAAGCTTCAAATTTTGCCGGGTGTTGCCAGGTTTAGCAGGCGCAATAGGACTTTGTTTGGTGCTTGGTGATTGAAGTTTCTCTGGAGCTTGGAGCTTGGAATTTGGAGCTTCGGATCTGGCAGCGCAGATGAATTGAATTTAAAACGAATGACGAGTCACAACCGAAAGCTGCTTCACGAAATCGTGCGCGAACGACGTCTCGTTGGCGATGGCGCGATGGGAACACAACTCATGCTCGCCGGCCTCGAGCAAGGCAATTGCGGCGAACACTGGAATCTCACGCATCCCGAACGCGTTCTTGAAATCCAAAAACGTTACGCGAACGCCGGCGCCGATTGCATCATCACAAACACCTTTGGCGGCAGCCGTACGATGTTGAAGCGACACGGGCACCTGGAAGATTTACGCGAAATAAATCAAGCCGGAGTTCGCATCGCGCGCGAAGCATTTGGCGGTCGTGAAGGATTTGTTCTCGGCGATCTCGGTCCGCTCGGCGCGATTCTCGAACCTTATGGCGACATGCCGCACGCAGAAGCGTTCGAAGCGTATCGAGAGCAAGCTGCCGCGCTGGTCGAGGCTGGAGCAGATGCGATCATCATCGAAACCCAAACTTCGCTGGAAGAAATCGGCGTCGCGATTGATGCCGCGAAAGCTGCGGGCGCGCCGTGCATAATAGCTTCATTCGCCTACGACCTTTCGCAAGACCAAAGTTTTTACGTCACAATGATGGGCGTGATGCCGGATCAAGCGGCCGCGTTCGTCGAAGGACGAGGCGCAAACATCATCGCGTTAAATTGCGGCACTGGCATGGACATGCCGGGCGCAGCAATGGTCGCAAAAATTTACCGAGAGAGTTGTAGCTTGCCGGTGATGGTGCAACCGAACGCGGGACTTCCCGTGCTGGAAAATTTGAAAGCCGTTTACAAACAATCGGCTGCTGACCTCGCGCTGGGCGTTCCTGCCGCGCTTGAATCTGGCGCGAACATTATCGGCTCCTGCTGCGGCAGCACCCCCGAACACACCCGCGCCATCCGCGAAATCGTGGAAAAATTTAATCGCGGTTGAGTTCCTCCCAGAGCGGTAGAGGACTACCGCACTCCAAGACGCTCGCGCGAATTTCGATGAGGCACGGAACAGCGCGAAGCGTCTTGGAGTGCGCCAGTCCTCTGGCGCTTTCTGCGACGCGACCAAGACTGGCATTCATCACCAATCCGCCTCCGGCTCAAATTCATCCGCCACCGAAATCCGATCCGTCTTAAACCGATAAATGGATTTCACCATCGCCGGAGAAGCAGTTCGTTCAAACCAGGCCGCCGAGCACCACGGATATTGAGACGCCACCGGCACAAGCCCATGCTTCACCGCGTTTTGATGGACATAATTCAATCGCGCCAGATAAGACCGTTGATGCGTCAGTCGCGTGTCCCAAAAGTTGAACCACACCTGTCGGCCCGGTTCGTTGTCCAACTTGTTAATCCAACCGGCAGTTTTCACATGCAACATGCTCAACATCGCGCTCAAGCTGGAAGCATCCGTCGCGTCGCGCGGCGAATGCGCGATACAATGATAATGATTCGAGAAAACCGCCCACGCTTCCAATTGCCAGCCAAATTCTCCGGCCACTGTCAGCAAGCCGCGATGCAAAACCCGCAACCGTTTTGCGCCGCGAAAATGATGAAGTTGTCCGAAAGTGGAACCCGTCACAAAATAAGTGCCGCGCGTGGCAAGCTGATGAGTTGGGGCGTGAGGCCAGGGCGTTTTGGGTTCCGGCATGAGATAAAAATGCCGTCGGGTGAATTGCAAGTGAAGCTGAATTTAATTGCGCTGTTGCAAAAGCGGTAGAGGACTACCGCAGTCCAAGACGCTCGCGCGAATTTCGATGAGGCACGGAATAGCGCGAAGCGTCTTGGAGTGCGGTAGTCCTCTACCGCTTTTCAACGGGCGAAATCTGACGGCGAAAACTTCTGGTTCACCACGATGTTCTCGTGTGTCTCGGTGGAAGTGCTGTCTGTATATTTAGTCTTGGGCATTCGAGCGGCGATTTGAGGATTGCGTTTGGCGGCCTCGGCCATGGTTGCCTTCATGTTTTCAGCGCTCGTCACGGTTCGGACTTGGTGAATCAGAAAATCCTGTTTGCCAATCCACATCGTCTTCGCCCGGCCTTTCAAGTCGCTCATGAAAACGTAGCAATCCACATCGCCCACCTTCTCGTCAGCTTGCCGTTTTTGACCCGCCACCGTGCCACCAAGCTGATTGCCCCAGTTCATTTTGAAAAATGTTGCGGGAATGGTTGCCGCCGCGCTGCCGGAAATACCGGTCGCACTGGACAACGCGCTTTCCTTGCTCGATTCTTTTCGCGCATTACGCTCTCCCATGACCAAAAAATCACCTTCCCCCGACGACCAGACAACGCCTTTGTTAGTGTAGCTTGCCTGCACCGGCTGCTCCCATTCAATCCGGTAAAGATTTGGTCGGCCAAGCTTGATGGAAAACGTATGTGTGAAGGAAGTGCCGTTCAAGATCGCGACGCTTTTCCCGTCATCGCTGTAACTGGTCAGTGATGCGTAGGCCGCTTGTGTTCTATTGAAAATTTCAGCCGTCGTCAATTTGTCGCCGTTGCCCGTCTGCGAAATCGCCACCGTCGCCGCGCCGCCAGCGAGCAATGCCGCCATGCCCACACCCGCCGCCAATTTGAGTTTTAACCAGGTCATTGTTTTCATAGTTCCTTTTATCAGTGTTGTTAGTGTTGCCGAAATTATGGCGCCCTTTGCCGCCGTCGCCGCGACCGTGATCGCTAAACCAATCGGTGCGGCTTGCACAGAATTCGCTGAAACCACTCCCCCAATCAGCGCCGTCGTCAGCGGCACGCCGCGTTTGGTGAAAATTTTCCGCAACTT
>JBBQRQ010000116.1:0-15102 GCA_038214755.1 Verrucomicrobiota bacterium | reverse complement strand
CCGTTGCGCTATCCGAATCTTTCTTGTGTCACCCTTCGACCGCGCCGCCAACTCTGCCACCGCCCAACCCAGCTTGTCCAGTTCTTCTCTCAAAATGCGACTGCCTTTTTCATCGGTGGTTTCACGGCGGGTATTGGCATGGTGACTTTCCGTGGCGCGATTGTGAACGCTCTCCAATAGTTCCTTGCGAAACGTTTCATCACCCAAACACCAGCCGCGCCGAATACTTTTAAATTCATCACCGTCCTCCTGGAGTCGCCGCGTTTCCACGGATTGCTCCAATTGCTCTCGGCCAGCCGCGCTGTCTTGAGGAATACCCAATTCGCCCAGCAACCGATCCCAGATTGGCATTGGGCGTCTCGACGATGAGATGAAAATGATTTTGCATGAGGCAATAGGCGTGGACCTGCCAATCCGTCTTGGCGCAAGCCTCGCCCAGAGTGAGAAGGAATCGCTTTTGATCGCTGTCATCGCGGAAGATCGGCTCGCGGCGGTCGCCCCGGTTCATCACATGATAGATTGCGCCGGGATATTCGATGCGCAACGCGCGGGGCATGAAAAGATTTCTATCGGACGTCCAAAGTTGTGTCTATACTACGGACTGACCCCTTTATATATTCGGCATCCAGTCCCAACGCAGGTCCCAATAACCCAGACGTAAACTGGCTGGCCGAACGCACTCCAAAAAAATAGCATCAGGGCTGCAGACCTCGCCTCGACAGCCTCGGCAAGTTTGTAAAAAAAGTTCGGATAGCTGAAAAATAAATGGACGGGGAAGAGAAGGAGGCTTACCATACGGCCATGAAACCCCACCTGTCGGCTCAGAGTCTCGGATTCTTTGATGTGAAAGCGCGACGGCCAGGGCTGGAGGCTATGAAAAACCAGTCTGACATGCGAAACCGTAAATCCGCCTTTACCCTCATCGAACTCCTCGTCGTCATCGCCATCATCGCCATCCTCGCAGGGCTGCTGCTGCCGGCCTTGAGCAAGGCAAAAACCAAGGCGCAAGGCGTGATGTGCATGAACAACACCAAGCAGGTCATGCTCGCGTGGCAAATGTACAATGGGGATAATAACGACCGCATCGTCCAGAGTTATCACGGTGGTGATGCCAGGAATGGGGCCATTATTACCCGAAGCCCGAACGCGGCCCCGTGGGTGGTTGGTTGGCTTGATTGGACTACTTCCGGTGACAACACCAACATTCTTTTCCTGATCGACGACAAATATGCGAAGCTGGGAAAATATTTGGGGAAAAACAAAAACGTTTTCAAGTGCCCAGCCGATATTTACGTGAGCCCGGACCAAAAAAGGGTAGGTTGGACTGCGCGCGTCCGAAGCATTTCTGGCAATATTGGCGTCGGCGAAGGCAATGCGGAAACCGGCCCGTGGGACCCTATTTACAAGCACGTCAAAAAAACTTCTGAGTTTGTTTTTCAAGGTCCCACTGAGACGTGGGTCTTTTTGGATGAGCATCCGTGCAGCATCAATGATGCAGGGTTTTTCAACCCTAAGGGACCCGCGTGGGTTGATCAGCCGGCCAGCTACCATAACGGAGCGGCAGGAGTCGCCTTTGCCGATGGTCATTCTGAAATCCACAGGTGGGTCGCCTCTCTCTCCACAGCTGCGGCTAAAAGAGTGGATACCAGTCTTAACAATGTGACGGCTACAGTGGTAGCACCAGGAGACAAGGACATCACTTGGATGAGCTATCGCGGTGGGCGCACGTCGAAGAGGTATTATTGAACCACTCCTGCGTAAATCAGGCATAAGTTATGAGTCGTCTGCCTGGTGCCCTGAAGCCTGCGCTGGGATGCGTGATGGATGAGGGGAACAACCGGAATTTCCAGGCAGAAATTTGGCTTCGCGTTGAATCCGCTACACGAAAACCCATCGCAAGACTTGACCGGCCTATCGTGTAAATGGGCTTCTCAAGGCCCGCTTCAATCAGGCGATGATTTCTTTGATCGGGCCACCTTCTTCGACAAGTCGCATCGTCCGCCCGAGGGCTTGCACTTCCATCTTTTTATGGTTGAGACCGAGTTGACGAAGGATCGTGGCGTGCAGGTCGCTGTAGTAATGCGGTGAATCCACGGCCTTGTAGCCAACCTCATCTGTGCCGCCGTGAACGATGCCGCCTTTGATGCCTCCGCCAGCCATCCACGCGGTATAACCCTTGGGATTATGATCGCGGCCGGTGGTGTTCTGGGACCACGGCGTGCGCCCGAATTCGCTCGTCCAGACCACCAGCGTTTCATCCTGCATCCCGCGCTGTTTCAAATCCTTGATCAACCCTGCAATCGGCTTGTCCGTTGCGCGGCAAAGCGGCCCGTGCGTTTTCATGTCGCCATGTGAATCCCACGCGCCGTTGCCGCCGCCCGCGTGACAAATCTGGATGAAACGAACTCCCTTTTCGGCCAGCCGCCGCGCCAGTAATAGTTGTTTGCCGAATTCCTCCGTCTCTTTTTCGTCGATGCCGTACAAGGCTTTCACGTGCTCGGGCTCACTCGACAAATCCACCGCTTCGGGCGCGGAAAGCTGCATGCGTGCGGCCAGTTCGTAAGCCTTGGCCCGCGCCTGGATGTCCGAATTGATCGCGTAACGTTCGCGAAATTCCTGATTCATCGTTTGCAGCAATTGCATTTGCCGGTCGCGTTCAGAGCTCGATCCGCCTTTGGGCGGGTAGAGATTCGGGATCGGCGTTTCACCCGCTTGGAATGGAGTCGCGGCCACGGACGCTCCGAGGTAACCACCGGTCAATTGCACCGGCGAGGAGGGCCGTCCCAGATTCACAAATGTCGGCAAATTTTTGTTGCCACTGCCCAAGGCATACGAAACCCAGCTTCCAAAAGTCGGATGATCAAAGGCCCGCCCGCGATGGCCCGTTTGGGTTTCGATGACCGCTGGAAAATGATTCCCCTCGTGGCACCACATCGAACGGACCACCGCAATTTCGTCGATCACGCCGCCAACATGCGGAAACCAATCCGAAACTGGAATGCCCGATTTCCCGTAGTTAGTGAAGGTGCGCAGGCACGGAATCACCGGACGTTTCATGGCGGCGAGATTGTCGCCAAACCCAATCGCATCGATAAATTTGCCGGCCCACTTGTTGTCTTTGGGATCGAAGGTGTCGATGTGACTGACCCCGCCGCACATGAAGAGAAAAATGACGGACTTGGCTTTCGCGGCGTGGTGCGGGCCGATGACAACGTCCTTGATTTCGCCCGCTTCCGCCCAAAGCCCGCCGAGCGCAAGCCCCAAAAATCCGCCGCCGATCTGATGGATGAAATCGCGCCGCGCCAGGCGCCCGCACGGATATATTTCTGAAGATCCCGCGCTATTTGGCATAAACAAATTCGTCCAGGTTAACCAGCAGCCACGAAAGCTGCTTCAGCCGCGAGGCGTCATTTCCAAGATAGCTGAGGGCGTTTTTCTTTTCATTGCTGGAAGGCGGGCGTGAGAGGGCAAGCCGATAAGCGAGGTCCACCGCCGATGGCAAATCACCCTTCGTTTCTTTTTCCACACGAGCAGCCAATTCCGCGCACGCTTTATCGACGTCGGGGCTGTTCATCAAAAACAGCGCCTGCGGAGCCGTCACTGTTTGCGTGCGCAGGGGACACGGCGCGCGCCCATCATCCACATCAAACGCCTGCAGGAAATTCGGCGTGACCTCGCGGCTGGAGGAATACCCGCGCACCATGTAGGCGGCGCGCCGTGTCGCGTTCGCGCTGCCATGGATGGCGGATTCACTGCGGCGACCATTACCATCGCCACCATCATGCGTGTTGAAGGAGGGTCCGCCCACTTTCAAATCCAGGTTGCCGGCCGCGGCATGCATCGCATCCCAGATCGGCTCCCCTTACAAACGTTGCAATCGAAAATGCCAGAGCACTGTGTCGCCCGGATCGATCTTTTGACTCTCCGCAAATTCGCCGCCCGCTTCCGACGCACGTTGGTAAGTGTCGGACGTCACCATCAGCCGGTGCATCTGCTTCATGCTGAACTCGCGCCGCACAAACTCCGAAGCGAGCCAATCCAGCAGGGCTGGATGCGACGGCTTGCCGCCAAATTTGCCGAAATCACTCACGCTCTTCAACAAGCCTTCGCCGAAATGCCATTGCCACAAGCGATTCACCGCCACACGCGCGAACAGCGGGTTTTCCGGGGCCGTCAGCCAGTCCGCAAACGCTTCAATGCGCCCCTCTCGAAAATCCGGCTCCGCAGCCGCGAAGGGCCAGCCGGGTTTTACTTCATGCTCCTTTTCGGGGCGCAACGGATCGCCACTCGTGAGAATGTAACTCTTCTCCTGCTCGCGCAGACGATCCACTTCCACGGCGTAAAACACCGGCAACGGCGGCCCGCGGCGGCCATTGTCTCCCGGACTTTCCGCGTTCAACTTTCGTTGCAATTCCTGGTATTTCTGGCGCGCCTCCTCCGGCATCGCTTCGGTGAGCTTGTCGCCGTCAATGCGCAGAATGGGAAAATAATCGTCCGCGATTTTTTGTTCCTCGACCGTCCGCTGCTTTTCCGGTTTGCGAATGACCGCCTGAGCCTCAGGGGGCAGCATCAACACACGCTCTTCGTAAAGTTTCGCTTTGTAAGGCGCGGCAAAATCGTTGACCGCCTTTTCCAGGGGCGCGCGTTTCTTCGCCGCTTCCGCCAGTGCTTTCCCGCTCGCGATCAATTCCGCGGCGCTCGCCAGCGTGACTTTGCGCAGGACCAGCGGATCGAACAGGGCCTTCATCGCGTAATAATTCGTCTGCGAAATCGGGTCATACATGTGGTCGTGACATTTCGCACAACCAACCGTCATGCCCATGAACGCGGTTGAAACTGTGTCCACGGCGGAGATCGCGAGGTCTTGCGGATTTTCGCCCGTGCCCCGCGCCAGAAAACCGAGGGCAAACTCATCTCCGGGTCGTGGCTCTTTGCGCGAACGATAACCCGTGGCCGACATTTGCGTGCGCTCGTTCGCGCGGCGTCCCGTGAGTTGGATTTGCACGAACTGATCATAAGGCACGTCGTCGTGCAGAGCGTTGATCACCCAATCACGCCACAAATGAATTCCCGGTGCGGCCGTCATCCGTTCGTCCGCGTCCGCATATCGCAACACGTCCAGCCAATGCCGCGCATAACGAACCGCATGCTGTTCATTCGCCAGAAGTTGATCCACCACCTTCTCGTATGCATCCGCCGAATTGTCCGCCAAAAACGCTGCCTGCTCCGCCGGCGAAGGTGGAATGCCAATCAGGTCCAGATAGACGCGTCGCAGCAAAGATAATTTATCCGCGGCGCCAACTGCTTTGAGCCCGCGATTCCTGAGTTCCGCATTAATGAAACGATCAATCGGGTTGGATTCGTCACCATCCGGCAACGCGGGTCGCACGACAGGTTTCAACGACCACCAAAGCTCGGGCTTGGTATGATTGGTTTGCGTGGCGCCGTTTCCAGTCAACATCGAAGCGCAGAGACAAATCATCCAGAGCAACGTTGGAATTCTTCGGATCACGGGATATTTTGCCATTGAAAACGGCCGCTGTCCATGACGGTCGATTTATTTTGAGTTTTCCGGTTTGACCGTCTCCGTCGGGCGGACCACCTGCAGGATCACCACCGCACTGCTGCAACCCCAGGAGTATCTCAGCCCGTCCGGCGTTGGCTGTGGCCAGCGGCACCAGGAAAGATTGTCCGAGGAGCGCCGGGCTTGCCATGCGGATTCGGCGTTCTTTTGCAACCACGGCTCAAAGGTGGCTTGCAAACCGCGCTGGTTCATGAACCGCGCAATCCACCGCACACCAATTCCATTGAAACCGCCACCGTCGCCTTTCTCTCCGGCAGCGGGCAAATACCCGTCTTTACATAGTTCATTCATGGTGAAGGTCGCGGCCAAGCGGGCTTCGTTCGTATAACCCAGCAGATTGGCCGCACCAACGAACGTGCCCTGGTTATAGGTCAACGCAAAGCGAGCCACCCGGCCGTTGTCGCTAATATTGTCAGAAACCCGCCCCGTCATCGGATCAAACAACGTCGCGCGTTCCCAAAGAAACATGTTGGTGGCCTTGATGAAGTAGGCGTCTTCGCCCGTCGCCTTCCCCAGCAGAAAAGCCGCGATAGACCCCGGCCCGTTCACGCAGGCATTCTTCGACTGGTTGTTGGTCTTCCACCAGATGCCACCCCCTAGATTCGTGGACGCCGCCCGCGCGAAACAGAGGTCGAAGTTTGTCCGCGCCACGTCGCGGAACTCAGCATTGCCCGTCAGTAGATGCGCCCTGGTGCAGGCGATGACCATCCACATGATGTCATCGTTGAACGGGTTGTGGAACCAGTTCGTACCGTGGTCGGCAAGGAATCCGCGAAACAGGTTGGTGAACATCACGAGCTGCTGTGCATGGGTGGTCCGTTCGTAAGCGTCCAGCACCATCTCCATTTGTTCCGCGCGCATCCAATAAGAAACTTTCTTTTCACCCTCCGTGCTTTCTTTGAACCAGGCCCGCCCATCCTTCTCCCGGTAAAAGGCCTTGGTGTGAGCATCAAGCAGTATGTCTGCATCTGCGGCGGTGAATGCTTGGGCTGTCATTGCCGCGCAAGTCACCGCGAAGCAAAACACAGCAGTCCGCGCAGAACGAATTCGCTGTGACGATTGCATTGCCCGGTGTTGGTCTGCTGGTGGTTTGCGCACAACTCTCCTTCGATGGTTCAGTGAGCACCCTTGACCCGCATCTTAACGCCGTACACTTTTTTGCTCGCCGTGATGAATAGCAAGTGACGATCTTTGCCGGCGAAGGTCACGTTGCCAGTCCAGGGTTCGGGGATTGGGATGTTCATCAGCTTCTTTCCGGTGTTGTCGAACACAGTCACGCCGCGTCCGGTAAGATAAACATTCCCCTCGGCATCAATCGTCATACCGTCCGAACCCATTTCGCAGAAGAGAGTTTTGTTTTCCAAGGCGCCGTCGGGTTTGACTGAGTATGAATATGTCTTTCTCGCGCCGAGGTCAGCCACGTAAAGCGTATTTCCGTCGGACGTGCCGGCAATTCCATTGGGTTCTTTCAAGTCTGTAGCCGCGGGCTTTGCCACCTTCGATTTCAGGTCGAAGTAGTAAACGTATTTTCCCGGTTGCTGCATCGCTTTGTCGCGTTTCCAATAATCGCGGGCATAAAGCGGATCTGTGAAATAGAGATTGCCGTCGGGTCGAATCCACAGATCGTTCGGGCCATTCAACAATTTGCCGCCGAAATTTTTGATCAACACCGTGACTTTTTTGTCGGGCGAAATGGACCAGAGTTCATTCTTCTCATCCGCGCAAGCGAGGAGGTTTCCCGCCTGGTCGAATTTGGTTCCGTTGCTGCGGCCCGCAGGCTTGAGCCAATCGGAAAATGAACCGTCTGCCGCGTTGTATTTTACGATGCGGTCGTTCGGCTGATCGGTGAAGAACACGTTGCCATCGCGATCGACAGCGGGGCCTTCCGTAAACGAGTAGCCTTCGCTCAGAACTTCTACCTTCGCTCCTTCAGCGATGATAGCATCATCAGCAGCCTGCGCGGCGAAGCCGAAGGCAACAAGGCCCGTAAATAAAACAGATAAATATTTCATGGTGGTAGAATACTCAATGGGGCATGGTTGCACAACGCGAGCGCCCGAAATCACTTTTCCTTTTTCACCGGGTGAGCTTCCAGCTTAGCCATTACTAGCTTCAACTTCTCTTGACCGGCGGCATCAGCCGGTAACGTATCGGCTTGGAAGGCGGGCAACAGTTTTTCCCAGATTACATTCAACTCACCTTGCATGTTGCCCGTGTCCGCCGTGATGGCGATTACAGCATCCATTTCGGGAATCATGACGCAGAATTGACCGGCAGCACCGTCACCCCGAAAAGCATTATGGGTACATTGCCAGAATTGAAAGCCATAGCCTTGTTTCCAATCCGGGCCGATTTTGGTGTGGGATTCCTGGTCATTTGGCACCTGCTTGCTCGTGGCCTGTGCGACCCATTTTTGTGGGATCAATTGCTTTCCATTCCACTTTCCTTTTTGCAGATAAAGCTGGCCAAATTTTGCGATGTCTTCCGTGCGAAGGAACAGGCCGCTCCCGCCTATTGAATTACCTTCGGGACTGGTTGCCCATGTGGGATTTTCGATGCCCAATGGCTCAAACAATCGCGGCTTCAGATATTCCAGTTCGGTCTGGCCGGTAACCTTGGTGACAATGGCCGATAGCATGTAACTGCCCATGCTGTTGTATTGAAAATGCGTGCCGGGCTTGTGCAGGACGGGATGGGCCAAAAACTGTTTCACCGACGGTGCCCCGCCTATGGACTTCGGCTCGGTGTCGTGGCCGCAGGTCATGGTGAGAAGGTCGCGCACGGTCATGGCCTTGAGGTTATCAGAAGGATCGTCCGGCAAATCATGGGGAAAAAACTTCAGCACATGATCATCCAGGCTTAATCTGCCGTCTTCTATGGCCAGTCCAACGCCGGTCGAGTTGAAGCTCTTGGTCAGCGAGTGCAACACATGCGGTTTGTCCGCAGCTTCAGGTTTCCACCAGCCCTCGGCAATGACGTGGCCGTGTCGCACGACCATGACGCTGTGCAGCGTATTGATCTTATCAGCCGCTTCGACAAATTCTCGAATGGCCTGGGACGAAATTCCTTGGGACTCCGGCGTGCTTCGCGGCAGCGGCATGTCGACCGCGGGTGCCGGCGGAATTCCGGCAAGGAAGATTGCGACGAGTGGCGCAGAAAGGAGTGTTCTGTTTTTCATGTTGTGATGTTTGTGCGTGAGTTGGAGGTATTCAGATTCTTGTCGGCCTACTTCGCCAGAAAAGTAAACAGGGTAGTCTCTTTCCACGGCTCCCCGGGCCTGACCACGATTGACGGGAAGTTCGTATGATGGATGGCATCGGGATAATGCTGCGTCTCCAGGCAAACTGCGGTATGTCCTAAATGGTTTCCCGTGTAGAGTTGCACCGCGGGCTGGGTGGTTCGCACTTCCATGATGCGGCCGCTTTTAGGTTCAGTAAGCCGGGCAGCTATCTTCATGGCCTTTCCTTCACCCAGGATGTAATTGTGGTCATAGCCGTTCATCTTCGGCTTCAACTGCTCGATGCGATCCCCAACGCGGGTCGGTTGGTTGAAGTCCATGAGTGTGCCTTTGAGCGGCAGTATCTTTCCTGTCGGAATTAACTCAGCGTCGGCCGGAGTGTAGCTCTCGGATGGTATCCATAAGATGTTATCGAGGCAGCTCCCGCCGCCAGCCAGATTCCAGTAAGCATGATTGGTTAGATTCGCAATGGTGGGTTTGTCGGTCTCGGCTTCATAGTCAATCCGGAGTTCGTTGTTGTCCGTTAAAGAGTAGATCACGGAGGTCTTCAGGTTGCCCGGGAAACCTTCCTCGCCATCTTTGCTTAGGTAAGTCAGCTTCACTGACGACTCGTTGCTTTTGATCGGAGCGTCTTCGACCGTCCATACCGACTGGGCGAAACCCTTGCGCCCGCCATGAATGGTGTTTTTCTTTTCGTTCACGGTCAATTTATAAGTCGTTCCGTCCAGTTCAAATTGCGCGCCTCCGATCCGGTTGACCACCCGGCCAATGACGGCAGCGGCGCCGTTAAAACCGCGTTGGAATCGTTGCAAACTGTCGGTCGTGAGCAAAATGTTTGTGAAATTTCCATTCCGATCAGGGGCATGAAGCTCTTTGATGATTGCCCCATAGGTAATGATCTGGGCGCTCAGGCCTTTGGAGTTCCGGAGGGTGATTAGCTTTACTTCGGAGCCATCCTGGGTTTTCCCAAAATCAGCCTGCTCGACCCGTTTCAACGTCTGTGCGTGAACTGAATTGAGGAAAACGGAAGCAATCAAAGAAACGAGAGCGAGTCGGCAGAAAGAAATTTGCATGACACAATTCCTACCTTGTCCAGCCTGTCTTCGCTAGTGAAAATTTTTCTCTACCACGTGCCGAACCACGGCTCATGAATTTTGGCAATGCGACGCTTGGAGACTTGACCTCCGATGGTCAAACTCCTCACCCTTGTCCATCAATTGAAAGCCATCACCAAACACCTCCTTATTTTTACAATACCGCTGGCTTTGTGGGCGGCTGAACGTCCCATCGTCGCTCAAGCCCCAACCGCTGGAGGTCCCGCCGTCAGTTCAAACCTGGAGTCTTATCGCAAGTATGCGCTGACCCACGAGGGGGATGTCGCGCGTGGCGCGAGATTGTTCGCGGACGAGCAGAAGCTGGCATGCTCGAAGTGCCATTCGGTGGATGGCCGCGCCAGCAAAGCAGGGCCGGATTTGTTCGCAGTGGGGGACAAGTTCGGGCGGCGCGATCTGGTGGATGCGGTCTTGATGCCCTCAGCCACAATTTCTCCGGGGTACGGCACCGTCATAGTGGAAACGAAAGCGGGAGCGGAATACCAGGGCATCCTCAAGCAGTCGAATGACGCCGGAGTGCAATTGATGGGGGCCGATGGGCAATTGGTTTCGATCGCTGCCGCTGATATCAAAGAGCAGCGGGGAAGCGCTGTTTCACTGATGCCAGAAGGATTGCAGGCCGGTTTGTCGCAACGTGAGTTCACTGATTTGATTGAGTACCTGGCGACCTTGCAGCAACCGGAAAGCACGCTCGCGAGTAATCACGGCATGCCGAGCGTTATTCCGCAAATCGCGAAGCCCATTGCCGTCAGACCTTTTTTTTCGCAGGAGTTGAAGTTGCCTCGCGGGAAACAGCAAACCGGGTTGACGTCCTTGCGGCAACTCCCGGGACTAACGAACGTTTTCCTCGTGCTGCATCAAAAGGGGATGATTTGGAAGATGGAAAAGACCGCCGCCGGAGAGGAGAAATCGGTATTTGCTGATTTGACTGACGAGGTATTCAGCGACCGCGGACCAAACGGTTTGCTGGACATGACGTTCCATCCCAGGTTTCGCGAGAATCGGAAATTCTACCTGAAATACCAGGTGTTCGAGGACGGCAAGGTTTGCACCATCATCGTGGAGAAGCAGTTCGATGCGGATTTCAAAACCGATTCAGGGAAGGCGCCGCGCCGCATTATAAAATTCGTCAGCGTCGCGGAAGATCACAGCGGCGGTTGCCTGCAATTTGGGCCGGATGGGTTTCTCTACATTGTCATGGGCGACACCGGGCCGCACAACGACCCGAATGGGCACGCGCAAAATTTGGAACTGTTGCTCGGGAAGCTGATGCGAATCGACGTGGACCACAGCGAAAATGGGAACGCCTACGCCATTCCGTCTGATAACCCTTTTCGCGGGCGGAGTGATGCGCGGCCGGAAATCTGGGCATACGGTTTTCGCAATCCGTGGCGCTTCAGCTTCGATCGTGTCACCGGCGATCTTTGGCTGGCAGATGTGGGTCAGGATCGCGTCGAAGAAGTGGATATTGTACATCGCGGCGAGAACTACGGCTGGAATGTCTATGAGGCATTCGAACCATTCTCGAACCAGTTTCGAAAAGAAGGGCGGAATTTCACTGCGCCGGTGTTTGCCTATAAACGAAAATATGGAAATTCCATTACGGGCGGCCACGTCTATCGCGGCGATAAAAAATCTTCCTTCTATGGCGTTTATTTATGCGGTGATTACGTGTCGAAGCGCATTTTCGGAGTGACGCAGGAGAAAGGCGAATTGAAAACAGTGCGACAAATCGGGGTCGTTCCGCAGGGGCTTGTTTCGTTCAGCGACGATGAAGCAGGCAATCTTTACGCTGTCGGCTATGAAGGCATGGTTTACCAACTGGATTTCACCGGCGCCCGCTTCGACGAAATAAAACAGGATTAAGCCCGGCATGAAACGGTCCTCGTCTACCAGGAAAAAATTGGTTCGGCCGGTTCCGACAAAAACGCGCCCGCTCGCCCAACAGCTTCGGCTGCGTGACTATTTCTTTCGCAACTGATCAATCCCCGGCAATTGATCGAGGCTTTCGACTAACTTCCCGGGGTGCGCTATTTCGTGAAAGATGCGAAGAGTCGTTTGATGGCATTGAGCAGCAAGAGAATCCGGCACGGCGGCTCAAGACAACGAGACAGCTTGAAATTAGCTCTTACAATATACAACTCCATTAACGGATCAGACCGCGGGATAGTGCCAAGGTGCCCGGTAAGTCCGACTAAGAAGTTCTGTCGCTTTGGCATCGTCCATCACTTGTTCCTTCGCGCCGTCCCATTGGATGCTGCGTCCGAGCTTCCATGAGACCATGCCAAGCAAGGGCAGCACTGACGCCCGGTGGCCGATTTCAATTCCCGCCGCCGACGCGCGCTTCTGATCAATCGCGTCCATGAAGTCCGCCCAGAGCAGTTTGATATTGTGTCCATCAGGCTCCTCAAGCTGTGAGTCTTCATGCACAGTCTTGTCCCGGTTGTTAGTTGGGTAGAACGTCCATCCATCGCGCCAGCCGATGTGCACCACGCCCTTCGTGCCATAGAAGTAAGCGCCAATCTGGTGCTTCTCCGTGTTGTTCTCGGCGAAGTGGCGATGTTCCCACGTGCAGGTGAAATTCTCGAATTCGTAAGTCGCGACCTGATGATCTGGCGCATCTGTCGTCTGCTCCTTGGCATTAAGCACCGCCGGGCCAGCAATAGGTCTCCCGCCGGTGCAATAAATTCGCTTCGGATATTTTCCGTCATTCCACCACAAAACCTGATCCAGCCAATGCACTCCCCAATCGCCTAGCGTCCCGTTCGCGTAATCGAGGAAATGCCGCCACCCGCCCGGATGAATCTTCGTGTTGAAGGGTCGCAACGGCGCAGGACCGCACCAGAGATTCCAGTTCATCCCCTCGGGCGGTTCGCTGTTAGCGCTGGGCCGCTCCCGGCCGCCCCCGCTATCGGCGAACAACCGCACCATCCCAACTTCTCCAATCGCTCCCGACTTGAGAAACTTCATTCCACTGACGTGATGCGGCCCGACCCGGCGATGCAATCCCACCTGTACCATCCGCCTGCTGTCCTGCGCGGCCTTCAACATTGCCCGGCTCTCGTTCACCGTGTGCCCCGTTGGTTTCTCGACATACACATGCGCACCCGCCTTTAGTGCGTCGATAGTTTGCAACGCATGCCAGTGATCCGGGGTGGCAATGATGACCACCTCCGGCTTCGCCTTCTCCAGCAATTCGCGATGGTCGCCAAAGAGCTTTGGTTTCTCCCCGCTCAAATCGTTCACCTGATCGCCGGCCACTTCCAGTATCGAAGTCGACACATCGCAGAGCGCTGTCACCTTGCAACGTTCCGAGGCCATCGCTGCCTTTAAAACATTCTTTCCCCACCAACCCGAACCGATCAACGCGGTCCGGAATTTGCGTTCGGGCTGCTGCGCGATAACGTATGGCGTGGCACCCAGCGCCAAGCCCGCCGCCATCGAGTTCTTCAGGAATCGTCGTCGGTTCATAGCTCTTTATTTATGCACATCCACGCACGCGATGTCTCCCCGCGAATTCCGGCAATAAATGAGTCCGTTCGCCAGCACGGGCGCCGTCCAGCATTTTCCGCCCATGACCTGCGCCCGCGCCAGAGCTTTCGGCTCAGCAGAACTTGCTGCAAAAATGAAAAGCTCGCCTCTCGATCCTGTCACAATAAGCTTTCCGTCCGCAGCGATTAGCCCGCCTGTGCCCATGTGCGGATAAGCCCACTTCTCGATTCCCGTGGCGTACTCTACGCATTTGAGCGGTGCGTCGTCTCCCGCGTCACCATCCAGGCCATAGAGATAGTCATCCAATAGCACTGACGTGTTCAACTGCGTCTTCAGCACCTTGCTTTTCCAAATCACCTCAGGCTCAGCTTGCTCCGTGATCTTGAGCAGTACCGCACCCTTCCCGTAGCCGCTCGAAATAAAAACGCGGTCGCCATCCGGGATAGGGTCCGAAGCGTTGACGCCGTATTCCGTGAGCCATTTCATCCGCCATCGCTCCTTGCCGGACTGGAGGGCCACCCCCAGATAGGATTTTTCCGAGCCCAGCAACACCACCCACTTCCCATTTTCCCGGACCGGCAACGGAGTGGAATAACCCGCGTCCTTTTGCGCAGATTGCCAGATCGTCTTCCCGGTAGCCTTGTCGAGAGCCATTCCGGCTTCACCGACATTCAGCAGGAGCATGTTCTCATGAACAGCAGGAGAGCCGCCAAACCCCCAGGCTGGCACCCGCGCGCCGGTCTCTTTCGCCAGATTCCGATTCCACACTATCTTTCCCGAATCCGCCTCAAAACAAAAAATATCCCCCCATCGGCTCAATGTAAATGCGCGACCGCCATCCACAGTCGGTGTTCCGGTAGTACCGCCTTCGAAAAACTTATCCCCCAGTTCCGCCGGATAACTATGTTTCCAAATCTCCTTCCCCGACTTCGCATCGAGGCAAAAGACAGTGTCCTGCCCGTCTGCATTACCCATCGTCACTGCCCGCCCATTGGCGATTGAAACCGAGGAAAAGCCCAATCCCACGGAGGCTTTCCAAACAATGGCCGGACCATCCTTCGGCCAATTGGAACTCCAGCCTTTTTCAGCCGAAATTCCGTTCCGTTGCGGGCCGCGCCAATGCGGCCAATCATCCGCGGTCGTCAACATGGGTGCGAAGAGCGAAATCAACAAAATAGTTGTTCCCACAGCGCCTGCCGCCCATGGATTTGAAATCATAATTTTACTCTGCCATATCAGCCCATCATTGCCAGACGAAGGAACGTTTGCGAGTTGGAAGGGGGCCGATGAAGACATAGGTTGTGCCGACAACACGGGAAATAACAAGGTCAAAAGAAGAATCCATTTTGCAATAAGCTCCTTATTTTTTTGGGTGAGGTGATTTTGCGGTTGCTTCCAATTCATCTAACCTCTCCCGGGAGGAATCATTTTGTAGCTTTATAAAGGGGTCAGTCCGGAGTATTTACACCAATCTGAGTTTATCGTGTTGGTTCAATTGACTTTTGTTCTTCGTCTTTTGCAAACAGTTGGCGACATGAGTCCACGTCCCCATGTGCAACTGTGCTGCAATCCATTTCAACGTCACGGCCGTCTCCGTCCGCAACCGTTGCGCTATCCGAATCTTTCTTGTGTCACCCTTCGACCGCGCCGCCAACTCTGCCACCGCCCAACCCAGC
>JBBQRQ010000115.1:0-15776 GCA_038214755.1 Verrucomicrobiota bacterium | reverse complement strand
CCGCGACGGTTCAAAAAATCATGGACAAGGTCGCGCGGGGGCGAGCCGCCTTGGAAACGATCAAGCCGGGCTGGTCGCAAAAGAAAAAGCGGAAAAAGCGAAGAAAATAAGTATAGTCATTTATGGGACACTAGACTAGCGGGTCAGCTTACACAGCTATGATTTGGCTGAACGGATGCATGTTCACGTCTTCAAGGCCGGCCACGAATGCAAGGTTTGGCTGGACGATCTTTCGGTCGGGTTTAATCGAGGATTCAAACCGAGCGAAACCGCCGAAATTCGCCGAGTGATTTCGGAACGCCGCGCGGAAATAGTTGAACGCTGGCTTGAACACGGGCGCCACGAGAATTAGACTCTGCCTGCGTATGCAAATGCCCCCAACCGTAACTGAAGTGGTCGTGACCGACGAACTGCTTGGCTTCCATCTCGAAGACGGTCGGTTCATCAGCGTGCCAATTGCATTTTATCCAACGCTCCCTTTGGCAACTCCGCAGGAGCGCGGTCGGTTCGAGATCAATGGTTCGTCAGTCTATTGGCCGGAGCTTGACGCCGATATCGGTGTCGAAGGATTGCTGACCGGCGCGCGGGAGCATCACCATTACGCGCGCAAAGCCGTCGAACGCGCCGTCCGCCTGGGGCGATTGGCGAAAACGGCTTTGGAAAAAACTTCCGGTTCCCCGCTGCAACCAGCCTGATGCCCGGTTACGAAAACAGCAAAGCCGACGCCGTCTTGGCCGCGAGCATTTTTCATTTCGGGGATTACACCGTTGGCGACGTGAAGAAATTTTTGGCGGAGAGAAATATTCCGGTGCGGTTGTAGCAGCCGACGTGAGGAGGCTCATTCTAATTCGGAAAAGTCAGAGCCTCCTTACGTCGGCTGCTACGTTCCGATTTGAAGTCCGGCGGCTTGCGCAGCCCCGGTGCTGGTAGAGTTGACGAAGTTACTCGCTCATAAAGAAGAGCCGGTACGGATTGCGGCTGCGGAGACTCTGATGAAGCTTGCGCCCGCGCGAAAGCCAGAGGGTGTGGCCGTCCTGCGCGACATCATGACGACATCATCTTCGGGAACGATGAGGTTTGCCGCCGCCAAGGCGCTCAACCTCAGTTCACCCGAACACATCCCGGAAGTTGTGGCGCAAGTTGCCAGCTTGTTGAATACAGAGCTTCACTTTTATCAACAACCCGAAGCGGCCGGATTTCTCGGTGAGATCGGTCCCGCCGCACGTTCAGCGATTCCTCAACTTCGTGCTGTGCTGGAAAGTCACGATTGGAAAAGAACGCCGCTGCCTACGAAGAAATGGTCAACGCTATTCGCGGAATCCAACGTGGATTGGATTCGATGAAGGAGGGAAAAGGCAAACCGGCACGCAAAGTTTTGGATCGCATTCGGGCCAAATATAAAATCTCGCGTTCACCCCGTTGAAATTCGTTCGGGTCATCGGTCTGCATTCGGCTGGACGCAACATTGGCGCGAGCTTGAAAACCATTCCAATGTTGTTATCGTTCTCCCATGTCCGACATCACCTTGAAAGATGTTCCCCAAGATTTGCGCGCGCAGTTGGAAAATGAGGCCGCCGCCAATTTCCGTTCGTTGACTCAGGAAGCGTTGGCGCGGCTTGAGCGGACGTTCGAGATAGACGCGGCGCTAAACACCAAACGAGATCAACGGTGGGTGGACGAGGCGTTGGCGAGCGGGCCGGAATCGCCGTTGACCGAAGCGGAGATGGACGCAATTCGTGACCGGGTCTTGAAACGCAAGGCATGATCGCGGTCAGAAAACGTCCCCGCTTTCTGCTGGATTTGGCCGAGGAATTGACCTGGCTGAATCAGAACGCCGGGCCGGAAGTCGCTGAACGTTGGTATCAGTCGTTGAAGGAAACGATCCGCTTTCTCCAGCAACATCCGCAGGTCGGCAGGGAACGAGCCGACCTGAAGACCGGGGGCATTCGTTCGTGGCGAATCAAACAATTTCCTCGCTGGCTGATCTTCTACTCTGTGCAGGAGGATAAGCAGATAATTCTATTGCGGGTGCGGCCTGGCAATATGGACCTGCCTGCTTTAGAAATGGAATCGTAACACACGTCCGTCACGGTCGCTTTTGAGGAGACCCACGCAAAATTAAATTTCCAAAAAAAAATGAACGAACGCACTCAATCCCGCTGGCTGCCGATTGTGCTGCTCATCTGCTCGAACATTTTCAAGATGTTCGCAGACTTGCTTCCCACTTCGTCTTAATGCAGCATGGAAAAAACATTGAATTCAACGCTATGATTGCTTTAGAAGACATTCGCTCGCTCACCGATTTTCAGCGGAACACCAAAAGCCATTTGCGCCGTCTCAAAGTCACCGGGCGACCCGAAGTTTTGACCGTCAACGGCAAGGCGGAATTGATCGTGCAGGATGCCGCCGCATTTGAGGAAATGTTGGACGCCATCCGTGGCATCCAACGCGGTTTGGATGCGATGAAAACCGGCACAGGCAAGCCATTCCGCCAAGCGCTTGATGAAATCCGCGCCAAGCACAAGATTCCCCGCCGCAAAAAATGAAGCGGTGGAACGTCATCGTTGAACTTCCCGCACAGCAGGACATCGCGGAAGCCCACGCGTGGCTGGCGGAGCGCGATCCAGACGCCGCTGACCGCTGGTTCGACAGCATCTACGACACGATCGGGTCGCTGGAGATTTTTCCCGAACGTTGCCCGTTCGCGCCTGAAAGCAAGTTTCTCAACGCTGAAATTCGCGAGATTTTCCACGGTCGCCGTCAGCACAAGTATCGAATCCTTTTCACTGTGAGCGAAGGCGACGTCCACATCCTGCATGTCCGCCACGGCGCGCGTCTGGCCCTGGGCGAGATCGCTCCTGAAGATTTATGAACTCATTATTCCCAATCCCGCTCGCTGCCGATTGTGCTGTTAACCTTTTCCAACATCTTCATGACCGTTGCTTGGTACGGCCATTTGAAATTCAAGAGCAAGCCGCTCGTGCTGGCGATCCTTGTGAGTTGGGGCATCGCGTTTTTTGAATATTGTTTGATGGTTCCGGCCAATCGCTGGGGAAATAGTTTTTATTCGGCGACACAACTGAAAATCATCCAGGAAGTTATCACGCTAGTTGTGGTTGGCGGCTTCGCTACTTTTTATTTGGGCGAAAAAATTAAATGGAATCATCGCGCGGCGTTCGTTTGCATTTTGGCGGCGGTGGCGTTTACTTTCCCCCCGGAAAAGCCACTCGCGGCTCCCAAATCACTAACCGACATCAGCGATCACTAATTGCGAATGAGCTTTTTTGAAGAATTGAACTTCACTGTGGATGGTCTGATTCCCGCAATCGTGCAGGAACAAAAAACTGGCCGCGTGTTGATGATGGCGTGGATGAACCGCGCGGCCCTGGAGAAAACCATCGAGACGGGCCAAACGCATTTTTGGAGTCGGTCGCGCCAAAAGTTTTGGAGGAAAGGCGAACAGAGCGGCCACACCCAAACCGTGAAAGATATTTCGTTCGATTGCGACGGCGACACGCTGCTTATTCAAGTCGAACAAACCGGTGCGGCTTGCCATGAAGGTTATCAATCCTGTTTTTTTCGCTCGGTGGAAAATAAAAACGATTTCAAAATAACCGAGGCGCAACTCGAAACTCCGGAACAAATTTACGGCAAGAAATGAACTGGAGAATAACATTGGCGCCGCAAGCTCAAATACCGAACGGCGCGCACGGAGTGACGCGCCCTACCTCATTACACGTGGGCGGCTGAGATTTTTTCATGGAAGACGCCGTTCTATTTGCGAGTCGGGAATATTTTATTTTGCTCGCGCTGCTTTTGTTTTCACGCGGCGCGGATTTTCTGAGCACGTGGATCGCGACGCCCAATCTGGTCCTCGAAGGAAATCCGCTCGCGAAAAAACTCGGTTGGAAACTCGGCCTGTTGGTAAACGTCGCCCTCTGCGTCACGTTTTCTTTTTATCCAATGATGTCGATCATCATTTCCACGACGAGTATTCTGGTGGCAGCGCGAAATTTCCAACAGGCCTGGCTCATGCGCACGCTGGGCGAAGAAGGTTATCGCGATTGGTTCGTGGCGCGTCTCATTGAAACGCATCTCGGTCTTTATTTATTTTGTCTCGTCGCGCAAACCGCTCTGTTCGTTTTGGTCGGCGGCGCGCTGATTTATTTCAGCCGTTACGCCATTCCGCTCGCCATCGGTTTGGGAATCGTCGCTTACGCCATCACCGTGCTTTTCTACACGTTGCTTTCGGTGTGGCGAATACGGAAGAGAGGCTAGAATCTTTTAAGCCTTTAGGCCGGGTAAAAGCTTTGCGATACCGTCAACCGCGTTTCGAAAACTTTTCTTTCTCATTTCCTGAACGCACCAACCTCAAATTTTTTCTGCAAGTTGATCAAAGTCATTCTCGGTTTCTAAATCGATTGTATTCGAACGTTCGACAAGCCGTTGAAACGGCTAAACCCTCGTCGCGCGCCCTACACCGGGCTAAAGCCACGGTGTTAATGAGAAATGTAAATTTAGATGCGTTAGCCGTGGCGGAAAGGCTGAATTCTTGACCGACAATTCTGCGTCTGTTAAGTGTTTCCAATGACTCTGGCCACTCAAAATTTACAAGAACTTCGCGAGCAGGCGCTTTCTTTGCCGCATTCAACACGGGCGCGTTTGGCGCAGGAACTTTTAGAAAGCCTTGAGTTGGAGAATGAGAAATTGGACGCTCTTTGGGCCGAGGAAGCAGATCGACGTTATGAAGAAATTAAATCCGGCAAAGTGCAGGCGATCCCAGGGCCTCAGGTTCTTCAACGGGTTCGCAATCGCAAAAAGTAGGGTTTGGTTGCATATAAAATTCTTGACGGGATTGTCGAACTACGTTCTGCCGGTTTCATGAACTATAAGTTTCATCCAGCAGCAGAACAGGAATACTCCGACGCGGCCCATTATTACGACCAGCAAGCTGAGGGATTGGGAGACAGATTTGTGGCCGAGATTGAGGATGGAATTTCCAGGGTCTGTCAGAATCCGCTTACTTGGGGACAACTTTCCCGCAAAACCCGCCGCTGTCTCACGCACCATTTTCCGTACGGAATCATTTATGTCGTGGACGACGAGCGAATCTTTATTCTGGCGGTCATGCATTTGAAACGAAAACCCGGCTATTGGAAATCCCGCCTGCGCGATATGAAATAGTTTTTGCATGTATCATCCGACGCAATCTGAATTTCTAAATCTCGCGAAACGGGGAAATTTAATTCCCGTCACTCGCACGATTCTCGCTGATTTCGAAACGCCGCTTTCCGCGTATCGAAAAATTCGAGGGCAAGGCGAATCGTTTCTTTTTGAATCGGTTGAAGGTGGTGAACACATCGGGCGTTACTCGTTTGTCGGTTGCCATCCGCGCGCCGTCATCAAACAAACGGGCAGTCGCGTCGAGGTGATTGAAGATGGAAAAGTCGTTGAAAGTTTTGAAACCAAAGGCAGGGCGGGCAGTCCTTTACCCGACGAGCGGCGCGCACGGAGTGACGCGCCCTACCGCGTCAGTGACGGCTTGGAAGTCATCGAAGGCGTTCTGAAAAAATACAAAGCGGTATCGCTGCCGGAACTGCCGCGCTTCACTGGCGGCGCGGTTGGTTTTATCGGGTACGAATTTATTCACGATGTTGAACCCGTCGTGCCGCGTCCGCCGCACGACGAATTGAAAACGCCCACGATGTATTTTTTAATCGCGGACGAGTTGCTTATTTTTGATCGCGTCAAACAAACGCTGACGGTTTTGGTCAACGCCATTTTGGAAGAAAACACCAAACCGGAAGAGGCCTACGAAGACGCACTCGGCGAAATCGAAAGATTGATCGCGCTCCTCGAACAACCGACCGAACACATTCCCGTCACGCCGCCGAGAGAAATTCCTGAACCTCCATTCGCCTCGAACGTCACGAAGGAAAAGTTTTTCGAGAATGTTCTCAAAGCCAAAAAATACATCACGGACGGGGACATTATTCAGGTCGTCGGCTCGCAACGTTTTTCCGTGCCAGTGAAGGCGTCGCCGCTGGATATTTATCGCGCCGCCCGCACAATCAATCCGTCGCCCTACATGTTTTTGCTGGAGCTGGATGGATTTTCTCTGGTGGGCGCGTCGCCGGAAATTCACATTCGCTGCGAAGATCGCAAGGTGGAGATTCGTCCCATTGCCGGGACACGTCGTCGTGGAAAAAACGTCGAAGAAGATTCGGCCCTCGAAAAAGAATTGCTGGCCGACCCGAAAGAGCGAGCCGAACACGTCATGCTGGTGGACCTCGCGCGAAATGATTTGGGCCGCGTCTGCGAGTATGGTTCCGTGCAAGTGAAGGACTTGATGACCACCGAGCGTTACAGCCACGTGATGCACATCGTTTCGCAGGTCGAAGGAAAACTTTCCGGCGACAAAACGCCCTACGACTTGATGCGCGCCACATTTCCGGCCGGCACTCTCAGCGGCGCGCCGAAGATTCGCGCGATGCAAATTATTTCTGAACTGGAACAAACTACGCGCGGGCCGTATGGCGGATGCGTCGGCTATTTTTCGTTCAACGGCAACCTGGATTGCTGCATCACCATTCGCACGGCACTGATCAAAGAGGGCAAAGCGTATGTGCAGGCGGGAGGCGGTTGGGTGAATGATTCGGAACCGGAATCCGAATTCCAGGAAACGGTCAATAAAGCCAGGGCGATGTTGAAAGCCGTGGCGATGGCGGAGAGTTTTTCGCGAGTGAAATAGGAATGATCTGGATGGCGTGTTGCTTAACCCAGGAGAGAGAGGGGGCAGCCTTTAATGTTTCGAAATCGAGAAAAACTGACGGGTTATGACTCTTCCGCATTCGCGTGCATCAGGCTGTCTGCCCGCCTTTTTATTTTGAAAATGCGCCGGGTGTCGGCCGTTTTTTCGCTGGCCAGCGCAGGGGATCGACTGACAAAAGATTTTCGAACCGCGTCCAACAACTTGTCCGCCTCAAATGGTTTCCGGAAGAAGTTCACATTTTCCACCAGCACAATTTCTTCTGTCGCCACAATTTCCGAACTGAAACCAGTCATATAAATGACCTGAAGCCACGGTTTTTCTTTTCGGAATTTTTTGGCTAGTTCCACGCCGGTCGTCAGGTAAGGAATGCAAATATCCGTCAGCAATAAATCGATTTGATGGAAATGTTTATGCCAAATCTTGAACGCTTGAGCTTCGCCGTCTGCTTCAAAAACGTGGTAACCGTGGGAATTCAAAGCGCCCCGCAAAAAAGTCCGGACCGCCGCGTGATCCTCCACGAGCAGGACTCCTTTTTGAAAGGTCGGCCTTCTTTGCCCGGCGAGGGTCGCTGGACGTTTCCCAAGCGAGGAAGCCAGCCGCGCTTGATGCGAGTAAATTGATGGCGAGTGCATAAACAAAAGAACGGTCTCCCTCGTCCGCGCGTCTGAGCAAACCGTGTGCCTCAGCACTCTCCTCTCGTTCATGCTTCTCCAACGTGGCTGAGTGTCTTGTTTTTTAGCAGAGTGTAGCAGCCCGCCACGTGGAAAAAACTTTCCGCACAACTTGAATGGTCGAGCGACAATCCTGCAAAGCTATGATTCGGGATTTAAATCAGGGAGGGCAGGAGTTTCGCGCTTTGAGTCTTCCATCCCTTCTTCATTTTTTGCCGGCTGTAGTGCGCTCATAAAATTTTTCCAATGGAATCTCAATGCCGATTTCCGGCAGTTTTAGCAGCGCACTTTTCCCTTCGAGAGTTTCGCTGGCCCAGCCGACTTCCGCAGTCCGCAAAACGGTGGCCGCGATGCGATCCTGCTCAAAAATGACATAGGCTTTGATACCAGAAATCTGTCGGTAAGAGATCGCTTTTTCCCGGCGGTCGGTCCGTTCCGTGTCGGGCGAGAGCACTTCGAAAATAAAGGAGGGGCGTTCGCGAAAATACTTCGCGTCATCCGCTGGGTCGCAAGTCACCATGACATCGGGATAATAAAAAGCATCGGCAAAATGCGGCGGAATTCTGGCTTTCATGTCATTGATGAAGGCCTCGCATTTGCTTCTACGCAATCGTTCCCGAAGTTCCCCAAAAATATTTCCCGCAATTCGGTTATGATCGGCGCTCGCACCTGCCATTGCGTAAACGCGGCCTTCCACGTATTCATGCCGAATCTCCGATAACAATTCGCCTTCGATATATTCCTCCGGCGAAATCACTCCGTCCGTTTTTAGAATCGCGCTCATGGATTTAATCTTAATGAACTACTCGCCGCCCGCAACGTCGTTCGCCGGGCGGCTGCGTCTTCTTACTTTTGAAATTCTTGAGTGGGCCGCAATAATTGAATGGCAAAAATCGGGGGAGAATTGGCGCCATTATCGCGCAGTCCTCATTGGTAACACGTATCGTAAATCAAACGAAAGCAAAGTTGTTTTTTGGTCACGAAGATTTGGGCGGTTTGGGAAGTTTCTCCTGTTTCACCCATTCACCGAAATCACGCGCTACAGCCGCTTCCAAAAGATACTCCGTGATGCCGGCCTTCCGAGCTGCTTCCTGTAGAGCCGCGCGGTATCGACGAAGCATACCTAATTTTTCTTCGCCGCTGCAAAATCTCAAATCGTATTTAGCGGCGTGAAGCTGCGCGATGTAGTCAGGGCGTGCCACCGAAAATTTTTTCCCTTACGGCGTTCAATTCTGTTTCAGAAATACCGTGATGCCATTCGCGAAAACTTTGTTCCAGTTCGGCGACATAAGCAGCCACTGTTTGTCGTGCAATGCCAAGGGCGGTCAGATCGGAATCGGAAAACTTGCGCGTTTCCATCAATAAAATATTTCCCAACGCGAGCAATGCGTGAAGGCAAGCCGCGTGATGAAGAAAGTCATCTTCCGTCGGCGAGCCGAGAATGATGCGACGATATTCCACTTTGCGGAACTGGCGGACGGCCAAATCCCATTCACCCAAATTTCTCGCGAAGGCATCGCCCAGTTCCTGTCGCTGAACCTCCTGGATCAAATCCTGCACCCACGCCCATTCCAGCGGAGTGATGCTGTCAATCGGAAAAAGTTCAGGAGCTCTGTTCATGTGAAGACAATGCCCGCCGAATTAAGAGTGGTCAAGGAGACGCGGGCGGGCGTGATTCCAAGTGGCGGTCATTACCGGTGCTGTTAAAAGCGGCGGAGGACCGCCGCACTCCAAGACGCTCACGCGAACTTCGATGGCACATGAACGGCGCGAAGCGTCTTGGAGTGCGCCAGTCCTCTGGCGCTTTTGTCCTGACCGTCAGTTGAAATCACACCCGGGGCGGGCATTCTTTGAAGCCGCTCAAAATTCACGCCGCAAAATGCTGCTTGCGCGGATCGGTTCCGGCGATGATCACGCTGACGGATTTTTGATTGAAACCTTTGAAGCCGCCGCGACGTTGCAGGTTTTCCAAATGGCTGCCGATGGCCCCTTCACGCAGGAATTTTTCTGATTGCTCAGGCGTAATCAGTTTCGCTGCCAGAAGTTTTTCGGCGCGTGCGCTTGAAACTTTCCAGCGTTCGCCTTCCGTAAAAGCCTGGCGCAGAAATTCAAAATTCGAAAAGGGATTCATCGTGTTCACGCCTTGTTCCTTCAACTGATCGCGCAGCAAATCAAAATCGAAGCGCGCTTCCAGATGATGCATTCCCGCGTCGAGAAAACTTTCGCCATGCAAACCAATCCAAAGTCCAACGGTGCCGAGATTGGGCGCGGGCGCGAGGCGAATGGCTGAAAAATCAATCTGCGTTTCGTCCGGCATCAGATCGACGTCGGCAAAAACGACGATGCCCACGACCGCTTGCTCGGAGATTTGCGCGCCCCACCCAGCTTCTGCTCCAGCGTAGTAGCGTTCGCGTTTCTCCATGCCGAGTCGCGTGAGAAAGGCCATGAGGTCAACGAAATGTTTGCGTGAACTGCGGAAGGTGTGGTGATCGTGATTGCCCCAGCCCAGGCCGAGCGTGTCTTGCCGGCGTTTCTGAATGCGCGCGGCGCGATTGCGGCTTTCCCAGTAAGCGCGTTCTTCGGCGAAATAAAATTCGCAGGACAAATCGCGGCCAACCAGTTTCAGTGATTCATCGAGAATTTCATTGGCATGCGCGAAACCCTCGGCGGCATCGGCGAACTGGCGTTTGCGGGTGCGCCAAAGTTCCCTGGCTTTGATCCTGTTTTTCAACTCATCGTTTTTCAGAGGAGCGGGAATAAATCCGAGATAAGCATGGCGCTCGACCGCTTCGAGTCGCGTTCCATTTTCCGAAGAAACCAACAGGCGGCGGTAACGGGAAAATGGCTCGCCTTCCGGTGTCGCCGTCAAATTATTTGCGCGCAGAAAATCGGCGATGAATTCGGGCCGCAATGCGATGGCAGTGGGATTTTTTTTTCCATTTGAGCGCAAAAGCGCGCGGGGCAGCGTCGCGCGCGGATGATGCAACACGACTTCGCCGTTGGGTGTTTCAAGTTTTTGAGTCACGAAGCCAACTTTGCGCAAACCGGTTTCGTCGTCGGGCGAAAGGACGAGATGATCGATCCACTCGAAAAAATCGGTGCCGGTTTCATTTTGCATCCGAGCAGCGAGTTGCGCGGCGAACTGGTTATTGCCCAAAAAAGTTTGGATTCGTTCGCGAAGAAAATTTTCCGCGTCGAAAGCGAGCGGCCAATCGAACTTCGTCGGGTCGTAATTTCCTTGAGGATTGGTCGTCTCATCGAGAGACGTTTCAGCAAGTGGAGCGCTCATGTCCTTCCCAAATTAAGGAAAAAGCGCGCAGAATCAACAGGATTGCCGCAGACTCGGCACTCGCTACGGCATCCGGACGCGGTAGAAGCGACGAGGCGCGTCCGCCGGCGTCAGGTAGGGCCGCGCCGCGCCATCCAAATCGGTCCAGGGTCCAGTGATGTTGTCGGCGTATTGCAGAATCCCTCCCACTTCCCAGGAGATAATAATTTGATTGCCGGACAACCCGACGGAAAGTGGAGGCGCGGACATGATCGGCGGCACCGGTGAGTTCGTCGGCATCGCGATGGTTGCCGGGTTGTCGAGTTCGAACGCGAGTCCCATGCTTTGTTGAGCGAACGAGTGGCTGGATGGATATCGCAATTCGCGCCATTGAGGACCGATGAGGGTTGGACTCCAGGAGCCGTCATCGTTGTAACGGTCGTTGAGCACGCAAGTTTTCCACCCGAACGTTCCGTTGGTTGTGTAGGCCGTAACACTCAACCAATAAATATTTCCTGAATGTTGATAAAACCCGCTCGCGGTGTTGGGAAGCAATCGGTCGAATGTCTCCCGGCACTGTGGAATGGCGAAGCCATAGCGATGCACTTGCGTGTCGAAGCCAATTATATTGTTCTGACTGGGATCATAAAAAGCCTCGTTAGGAAAGACAAAGGCCTCGAGGCTGCTGGTGTAAGTGCCCGCTGGATATAACCTCCGCCAAATCTGCCAGCCGGGACGGCTCGGGGTTCCGCCGAAAGCTGGAACATCCGTCCAGAATTTTAATTCGAAGGTGGCGTTGGCATCCACGACATCATTTATCCACGAGCCCCAAATACGAACGCCGGTGATCCAGCCATTGCTGCTGCACAGGAAATCCTCCGCCACCGTTTTCGATCCGGCGCTGGCTGTAGCCATCACGTCCACCCCGGTTGGCGTCAGGTCTGGCCGCTGGCGCCATTTGGTTTCCTGGGAGTTATCCAGCACGACCAATTCGCTCATCATGCCAAGACCGGCATGGCTGAAAATGTGGCAATGGAATAACCATCGGCCAACCGCCCCACCGAGAGGTCCGTCACCACAGGGCAAGAGAACTGGACCTGTCGCCTGATCACAAATCTTTGAGCGATCCTCCAGCCGCACTCGAAAGACGAGAGTCTGTCCCGGGGTTTTGTTGGTGGCCGCGTCCAGCCCACCGCCATACACGTCGATCGTGTCTACGAATTCATTGTAATTGTAAGTATAAATTGTATTTCCCGACGCGTTATCCAAAACGCGCATCGGCTGCAACGAGAAGCCATGCAGATGAAAGGGGTGAACGGTTTCAGTTTCGTTTCTGACGGAAAGTTCGAGTAAATCTCCCACACGCGCGTAACGAGCGGTAGTCGGGTGCGGCAAAGTTAAAAAATCACCATTACCCGCATTCCCTTCGAGAGCGCCTTCGGACAAGTCGATGGCAGGTTCCGTTTTGTTCTGGCCGTTGACCGTCTGCGCGTTGGTCAGACGGATGACGTGGTTATTAGTCCCCGGACACGGACGGCCATCGGTCAGGGAGTTGGTCGGGCCGGTGAGCCTGGGAACCTGTTCGGACGTGCCTTCCAGAATAGTATCGCAAGTACATGGCACGGGATCCGGGGTTGGTTTGACCCCGCGAATTCTAAAGAAGGCAACGGGATAATTTACGGGGAGACCCTTATCCAACGCAAAAGTAGGTGGCAACGTCGAACCGGGCGGCTTCTTGAGAGGATTGCCGACCAACCGGATGATGTCTCCCTCGTTGCCGGACAAAAGAGCAATCGTGTCCACCCGATCACCAGAACCGATCGCGACTTCGCCCGGGTCGAATCCTGTGTCCCGTGTCCCTTGCACTCCTCCTTCGAGTCGAGGGTTGTTCAACAGCCCACCCTGCCCACCGATGCGGTAAAGAGAGATCTGATTGCTCGCTGCGTTGAGAAGTTTAAGTCTGAAATGTCTGGAGAGAGCTTCGTTGAGGAGGTGGAGGCGGACGCGTTGTCCGGATGGCACATCATTGGTGGTCGGAGTGGTGTTGGGGTTTTCACCATTTAAGAGGACAGTCTTGCCCGGGGTTCCAGCCGCGTTGCAGGCGTCATTGCCATTGCCGGGATTTTGGTGACACTTGTTGACCAGATCGTTAATATCCGTCCAGACACCGTCGAGGAGCTTGCCGACTTTGCCGTAGTCGGGAGCGGAGTTGGTTGGATTGAATTCGATATCGCTCAAGGCCATCGTGTAAGTGAAATTTGAAGGCGGCAGTTTGTTGGCTGTGACGAGAGTTGGCTCGATATTGTTTGGAATCAGAATCACTCCATACATCCCGGCAAAGGTCGTGTTGCCAGGCGTCATGTGGGAGTGGAACCAGAACAGACCGGGCCGCGTCACTTTGAAACGGTAGGTATAGGTTTGGCCTTCCTGAAGAGCATCCTGCGTCACCGCCGTGCCGTCGCTCTCGTTGTCGAGTTCGATCCCGTGCCAATGAATACTGGCACCCTCGGGCGTTGTGGCGATGGGAAGGGAGTTTTTGAAATGGCAAATGACCATCTGCCCCACCTTCAAATTCATCACCAGAATGGGGATGCCATCGCACGGGCAAGGCGCGACCGCAACGGGAGCGTCGTCTTTATAGGTCATCGCATGGACAGTTTTGCCGGCGATCGTCACATCCATGGGAGTCGCGGTGAGGGAACATTCAAAAACATTGGCCGGATCGCTGCTGGTGTTTACCACGAAATTTGTTTTGGCCGAAGTAGAACACTCGAAGAAAGTGGTGATCAAAATGGCGAACGTGCCGATAAAATTATAACCACGTCTTTTTATCGGTTCGCGCGTCCGTTCGCGCCCCCAGCGGCGACGCGGAGTAGCGTTCTGGTGTTTCTTTGGCGGATTGAATGTGTTCATGGTTCGATTCCTCCCTTCACAGTTTGCGCCTGCTTCAGCGCTTTGACCAAGGCGCTGATAGCCGGACGATCCTCATAGCTCAAAACGGAAAACTTTTCGCGGATCACGCCCTTCTGATCCAAGACAAACGTGGCGTGACGGGAAACGCCGGCGTACTGGGCGGTTCCATCCGGCGCGCGCATGCCGTAGGCATCGATCGTCTTGCTGCCGATGTCTGAGAGAAGCGGGAAGGAAATTTTTTGCCGGTCAGCAAAGCTTTTTAGTTTCTCGACCGGATCATAGCTGATGCAAACGACCTGGCCGCCGGAGGCCTTGATCTCTTTCAGATTTCGTTGCAGTTGGACCAACTGCAACTTGCAGTAGAGACACCAGTCCGCCGAACGAAAAAAAACCACCGCGACCGGGCCTTTTCTGAGGAGCGTCTCCAACGAAACTTCTCGGCCAGCTTGGTCTTGCAACGTGAAGCCAGGCGCTTGTTGCCCAACGGGGAGTTCCGTCTCTTCCGCAGGTTCTTCTTTGGGCGCAGCCACGGCGATCGACATCAGCGCGGCTGTCACGACGCAAATACGGACGAGGTGTTTCATTTTCATTCTACTTTTTACGGAGAGGGCGCCGATCATTTTTTCGCGCCCGCAACGAATTTCCTGCGAACCTGCGCCAGTGCGAAGACTCCCAGGCCGCCCAGGATGAGGAGGGTGCTCCGCGGTTCCGGCACCACGCCTTCGCTGATAAAACGGTAAGTTGGATTCACTGCGTCCCAACCCGGTTGCCCTGCCAGTGGCGTGTAGTCGGCAAAGCTAAAGTTGTTTGTCACCTGCTCATTAATGAAAATGATATTTGCGTACAAAGGATTCGGCGGTCCCGGCGTGTCGGCTGGAGCGCTAATTCCGTGGATGCTATCCGAATAAAAGATCAGGTGGGATTGTCCGTCGAAACGGAGCACGTCAAGAATTGGACTGCCCGACTCAAATGGATCCTGAATAAGCACGTCCCCCTGCATCCCAACAAACGGCAAATTATAAACGAGGACATTCCATCCCAGCAGTCCGCCAGACGGATCCGGCATTCTCTCACCCGACAAAGCCCGGACGCCATTGGTCGTGATGCCGCCAAATTCATCCACGTGAATTTGTTGGCCGAAGGTTGTTGCCGAACCAAGGACCAGGAGAGCGAGGACGAGCAGACGCTTAATTACCGTTTTCATTGGAGCGGTTCCTTTCTTAAGCTAATAGTTGGTGAGAAAATCCTGCCGACGAGGGGCCTCGTTGAATAAGTTTTAAAACGGACATCGAAAATCCAGCGGCCAGCGTGGAGTGACGAAAGCTCATGGCAATGTGACGAGACAATGCTTTTATTGGCCGTTGTCAAGGCCAAAAAATGGGAGAGTTATGCCGTCGCGCTGCCGCCGAATTTAATTCCCTGCGCGAGCGGCAACTCATTCGAATAATTGATCGTGACGGTCTGGCGGCGCATGTAATTTTTCCACGAATCACTGCCGCTTTCCCGACCGCCGCCCGTTTCCTTTTCACCGCCGAACGCGCCGCCGATCTCCGCGCCGCTTGTTCCGATGTTCACATTGGCGATGCCGCAATCGCTGCCGCGACTCGACAAAAATAATTCTACTTCGCGAAGTTCGTTCGTAAAAATCGCGGAACTCAGTCCTTGCGGGACGGAATTATGTTCGGCAATCGCGTCTTCCAATTTGCGATAGGGAATCAGATACAAAATGGGCGCGAAGGTTTCTTCGTGAACGATTTTGAATTTTGCTTTGGCCGTCGCGATGCACGGTCTGACATAGCCGCCGCCAGGAAAATTCGCGCCGCGCAATTTTTCGCCGCCGTATAAAATTTTTCCGCCCTCGCGCTGAAGTTGTTTGAGCGCGATTTGCATTTGTTCAACCGCGCCGGAATCAATCAGCGGCCCCATCAAAGTTTTTGGATCAAGCGGATTGCCAATTTGAACTTGTTGGTAAGCGGCGAGCAAACGATTCGTCAGATCAGCTTGAATTGATCGGGCAAGTGTCATCTGATGTTGGTCAGGGAAGTGTCATCTGATCTAGGTCAGTCTGCTACAGTTTTGAGCATGAAAAACTCTCTGAAAAAGATCGGCAGGCGATGGTGTTGGCGGTGCGGCGCGGACAAACGCAGCGGCG
>JBBQRQ010000114.1:0-15857 GCA_038214755.1 Verrucomicrobiota bacterium | reverse complement strand
GGAAGCTGAATTTTTTCCGGCGAAATTTTTGGAAAGCGAATACCAAAGCCGTCGCAGCAACGATGCTCAACGCGATAATTTCCTGCCAGTCCATGCGCCCAAGATACGCCGAAAGTTTTACGGCGCAACCAGATGTTCTGAAAACTGCGTTAAGCCCCTCCGGTCTTAACCGGAACGATTCAGTTGGACAGATTGTTCGCCCTCACCCTAACCCTCTCCCCCGAGGAGAGGGAACCTGCCAGCAGGGTGCGCCATCAGGCATTAAACGGTGAATATTTTCCAGCGCTGAATAATATTCTCCCTCTCCTCGGAGGAGAGGGCCGGGGTGAGGTCGAGCGTTTCTCTTCACTGAATAGTTCCGGTTTAGAAAGGCCGCTTGCTTTGCTTTCGAGGGATTTTACTTTCGCCGCATGATCGGAACGCCAACACTTTTGTTTGTGGAAAATTTAATTGCCAAATCACCGGAAACTTCCGCTGGTCAAAATCTTCAAACGATGCTTGCCCACACCGATAAATTTGTTCATCGCCACATCGGTCCCAATGCCGAGGAAACCGCCAGCATGTTGCAGTTGCTCGGCTGCCGCGATCTCGACGCATTTATCGACAAAGTTGTTCCGCAACAAATTCGTTTAAAAAATCCGCCGCAACTTCCGGCGGGTTGGAGCGAGCACGCCGTCTTGAATGAACTCCGCGCCATCGCCTCGAAGAATCAAGTTTTCCGTTCCTTCATCGGAATGGGATATTCGGATTGCATCACGCCGCCGGTCATCCAGCGAAATATTTTTGAGAATCCCGGTTGGTACACCCAATACACGCCGTATCAGGCGGAAATTTCCCAAGGCCGTCTGGAAGCGCTGCTGAATTTTCAGACGATGATTTCTGATTTGACCGGTTTGGAAATCGCGAATGCGTCTTTGCTCGATGAAGCGACTGCTGCCGCTGAAGCGATGCATCTTTGCCAAAACGTGAAGCCGGAGCGAAATGTTTTTTTCATTTCGGAACTTTGCCATCCGCAAACCATCGAGGTGATTCGAACTCGCGCGCAGCCGCTCGGAATCGAAGTCATCATCGGTGATCATCAAACGTTTCACGCGAACGAAAAAGTTTTTGGCGCGCTCGTGCAATATCCGGCAACCGACGGCGCGATTTACGATTACGAAAATTTTTCCAGACAAGTTCGCGAGGCAGGGGCGTTGTTCGTTGTCGCGGCGGATTTACTCGCGCTCACGTTGTTGAAACCGCCGGGAGAATTTGGCGCGGATGTCGCCGTGGGCAGCGCACAACGTTTTGGAGTTCCGCTCGGTTATGGCGGGCCGCACGCCGCGTTTTTTGCCACGCGCGATGTTTACAAACGACAGATGCCTGGACGTTTGATTGGCGTGTCCAAAGATTCCAGCGGCAAGCCGGCATTGCGTCTCGCGTTGCAAACCCGCGAGCAACACATCCGCCGCGAAAAAGCGACGAGCAACATTTGCACGGCGCAAGCGTTGCTCGCGAACATGGCGTCGATGTATGCGGTTTATCACGGGCCGGAAGGTTTAAAAAAAATCGCGCAACGAATCCATAATCTAACCCGCGTGTTGGCGACTGGACTGGAAAAGCTCGGCTACAAAGTAGGGCAGGCGTCTCGCCTGCCCAGCCCCGAAGCGACATCTCGCGAAGATGGGCAGGCGAGACGCCTGCCCTATTTTGACACGCTTCAAATCCACCTCGGCACTAAACTGAGCGCGGATATTTTGAAAATTGCCGAAGCGCATCACATGAATTTCCGCGTGTTCGACGAGCACACGCTTGGCATTTCCCTCGACGAAACGACGATGGAAAAAGACCTCGTCGATATTCTTTCTGTTTTCAACAGCGGCAAGCCGCCAACATTTTCCATCGGAGAATTGATTTCGGAAACTTCGCTGGACTCGTCATTCGTAAATCGTAAATCGCCATTCCTCCCCCATCCCGTTTTCAACAAATACCATTCCGAAACGGAAATGCTTCGCTACATCAAGCGGCTCGAAATAAAAGATTTGTCGCTCACCACGTCGATGATTCCGCTCGGCTCCTGCACGATGAAGTTGAATGCGACGGCGGAAATGTTTCCTGTTTCGTGGCCGGAATTTTCCAAGATTCATCCATTCGCGCCGCTGGAACAGACGCGCGGCTATCAGATTGTTTTTCGTCAGCTTGAACAATGGCTCGCGGCAATTACTGGGTTTTCCGCCGTGTCGCTGCAGCCGAACGCCGGATCGCAAGGCGAATACGCGGGATTGCTCGTCATTCGAAAATTTCACGAGAGCCGTGACGAAAATCATCGCAACATTTGTCTCATTCCCACATCTGCGCACGGCACGAATCCCGCCAGCGCAGTCATGGCGGGAATGGAAGTTGTGGCGGTGGCCTGCGATACGAACGGCAACATCGACGTGGACGACCTACGCGCCAAAGCTGAATCGCACAAAAATAATCTCGCGGCGCTCATGGTCACGTATCCATCGACCCACGGAGTGTTCGAGGAGGGCATTCGCGAGATTTGTAAAATTGTTCACGAACACGGCGGGCAGGTTTACATGGACGGTGCGAACATGAATGCGCAAGTGGGTTTGTGTTCGCCCGGCGATATTGGCGCGGATGTTTGTCATTTGAATTTGCACAAAACGTTTTGCATTCCGCATGGCGGCGGCGGCCCGGGAATGGGGCCGATTGGTGTCGCGGAACATCTTGTGGAATTTTTGCCAGGCCATCCGGTTGTTTCTCCGCAATCGCCAATCGGCAATCGGCAATCGGCAATCGGTTCTGTCTCCGCCGCGCCGTGGGGCAGCGCGAGCATTCTGACGATTTCGTGGGTTTACATTTCGCTCATGGGCGGAAGCGGTTTGGCGGATGCGACGAAGATGGCGATTCTCAATGCGAACTACATCGCGCATCGGCTCGATTCGTTTTTCCCCGTGCTCTACAAAGGTAAAAATAATTTCATCGCGCACGAGTGCATTGTTGATTTGCGCCAGTTCAGAAGCGTGAGTGTGGAAGATGTCGCGAAACGTTTGATGGATTACGGATTTCATGCGCCGACGATTTCGTTTCCCGTTCCCGGCACGATGATGATCGAGCCAACCGAGAGCGAATCGAAGGAAGAGCTCGACCGTTTTTGCGAAGCGATGATTTCCATCCACGCGGAGATTTTGGAAATCGAATCCGGCAAAGTGGACAAACAAAACAACGTCATCAAAAACGCGCCGCACACCGCCGAAGCCGTCATGAGCGACAAATGGGGTCGCCCATACTCGCGCGAACAGGCCGCGTTCCCCGCCCAGTGGTCGCGCGAAAATAAATTTTGGCCAAGCGTCGGGCGCATCGACAATGTTTATGGCGACCGCAACTTGGTTTGTTCTTGCGTGGGGATGGAAAATTACGCCGCGTGACAATCCGTGATCATTTGCTAAAATGAACGCGGATGAAATCAGCGCCGACGTTCAATTTTCCCGCGGACATTCCCATCTGGGTTGACCCCGAACGGTTGAGCGGCGCGCCTTGCTTCAGAGGCACGCGCGTGCCGGTGGAGAGCCTTTTCAACAATTTGGAAAGCGGCCTGAGCCTCGCCGAGTACTTGGATTGCTTTCCCGACGTCACGCGCGAGCAGGCCGTTGCCGTTTTGGAATACGCCCACAAGACGCTCCTCCAACCTGCATGAAAGTTCTGCTGGATGCTTGCCTCCCGCGCCCACTACGAAAGTTTCTCGCCGCCCACACTGTCAAGACCGCTCAGGAAATGGGTTGGGGAAGATTAAAAAATGGCGCGTTGCTTCAAGCCGTGGAACTAGAGTTCGACGCATTTCTGAACAGCGATCGAAATCTCAAATACCCAACAGGCTGTCTTTGGTCGAAAACTTTCAATTTTGGCTTTGCCGACGAACGACTGGCCAACGCTCAGACGGATGGAAGATAAATTGCCGCCACAGTAGCCGCCCCCAAAGCCGGGCGATTTTGTTGAAATGTCCCTGGAGTAATTCCGGTGGCGACTAAGATTCGAGCGCGTGAAGAAAAAACTTTTCATTGCAGGTGCGAGTGTGGTGGCGCTGGCAGCGGTCCTGATCGGTACTCTTTTAGTGCTTCGCGGAAAATCCCCTGTGGTTTCCGATGCCGATCTCCGGTTCACCCGTTCCAATGTTTCATCGAACGAGAATGGTTTTTTCGTTTTTGAAAAAGCCCGCGAAGAACTGTATTGGCCGAAAATGCCGAACCGCAAAGATATTCTCGATTGGTCATCGTGGGACGGCAAAGCAGCCGATGAAATTTTGGCAGAAAATCGAAAGAGTTTGGAATTCATCGACGAGATGTTTCGCCTCCCGCGTTTTCAAATTCCGGAAATACAGAGCATCGACGAGAACTTTGAGTATCTCGGAGATCTCAAAAATCTCAGTCGCGTTGTCTTGCTTCGCGCTCTGACCGAATTTCGTGAGGGAAAGGAAAAGGAAGCGGTGGATACGATCGGGCGCGTAGCCCGTTTCGGTCACCAGGTCGAAGAGTCTGACGGAATTCTGGACCATTATCTGGCGGGCTCGGCGATCAAAATGCTTGCCCTAAAAACACTGCGCGAAATGGTCGGGAACACCACGTTTTCCTATGACTCAATCCAAAACCTTCGAGGTGGATTGGCTCAACTCTCTGCCAATGGCATGGGCTTAACGAATGCGATCAAAAAAGAATACCAGCTTCAGGTCAAATTACTGAAAGAGTGGAAGAGAGGAAAAGTTACGGGAATGACGAATCCGACGGAATACGTCAGCGCCAAGCTCATAACGATGACGCTTTTAAATCAAGAAAAGACGCGAGCGAAGTTCGCGAAGCGTGCCCGGTTCGAGTTGTCATGCATTCCTCATTGCTTCCACGACAAGCCCCACAATTCGGTGAGTGTGAGCACAAACGTTTTTACTGTTCCGCAGTTTCTTTCGGGGAATGTGGTGGGCGAAGTTATGGTCAACTGGCTCGCGTTTTCTGAAAATATTCTCGTAAGAAAGTGCGAGGAGAATGTTGCCGTTTCCGCAACCCAAGCCATTCTCGCTCTGAAATGTTACAAGATGAAATACGGCCAATTGCCAAAGTCATTGACCGATCTTGTTCCCGAATTTCTTTCCGCAATTCCACTTGATGATTTTGACGGAAAGCCGTTGCGCTATTCAGTTGAAAAGAAAATCGTTTATTCGGTCGGAGCCGATTTGATCGATTCGGGTGGGCAGGAAACTAATTCCGCAGGCAAATCGTTGGATATTCCCTTCAAAATTCTTTTCTGAAAGCGAAGACTCTGTTCCGGCCGCAGCGTGTGATGTTCGCATCGAATCGAATACAGCGGGAATGGTCTTAACCCGCGCAACGGCGCCCCTTTAAACCGGAACGATTCAGTTGGACAGATTGTTCGCCCTCACCCTAACCCTCTCCCCCGAGGAGAGGGAACCTGCCAGCAGGGTCCGCAATCAGGCATTCAACGGTGAATACTTTCCAACGCTGAATAATATTCTCCCTCTCCTCGGAGGAGAGGGCCGGGGTGAGGTCGAGCGTTTCTCTTCACTGAATAGTTCCGGTTAAAAAGTGCTCCGGGATGGGAGCTTGAACGAACTTGAAACATCGCGACCTTCACGTTATCAAAGCAGCCATGAGCACAGTGCAGGAAATAACGGAAGCAATTGAACGACTCGAAATCAAAGACCAGATGAAATTGGTGCAAGACCTTCCTCAGCACTTAAAAATTTCTCCCGAAGATCTTGCGTGGACTCACCTCGCGCAACCTGCTTTTTCTTTTTGGGAAAACGCCGAAGATGCCATCTACGATAAATTATAAGCGAGGGGACGTTCTTCTGGTTCCGTTTCCGTTTACCGATTTAATAGGATGTGATTTAAACTGGCGATCAGAACAAAAGCGCCAGAGGACTGACGCACTCCAAAACGCTTCGCGCCGTTGATGCGCCGTCGAAATTCGCGCGAGCGTCTTGGAGTGCGGCGGCCCTCCGCCGCTTTTAACGGCACCAATAGCGACTGCCGTTTGGGAATCACAGCCGTTTTAATATTGCGGCTTACCCGGCACCAAATTCTTCGTGTGCTGTTCCACTTCGCGTTGAATGTCGGCGAGCGCTTCGGGATATTTTTCGGCGACGTCGAATCTTTCCGACGGGTCTTGCGCGAGATTGAACAGGAGCGGCGGATCGTGTTTCTCAAATTTTTCCTGAATGCGATTGCCCGCGTAGCCCGGCGCGGTTTGAAAGTGCGCTTTGAATTGGCCTTTGCGCACGGCGAACAATTCCGCGCCGCGATAATAATAGATCGTGTCACGCCGGCTTTTTTCTCCGTCGAATAAAATCGGCGCCATGTCAACGCCATCCATCACGCGATCTTTTGGAACGGCCACGCCCGCGAGATTCAAACAGGTGTTTAACAAATCCATCGACGCCGCCAATTCATGGGTCACGACACCGGCTTTAATTTTTTTCGGCCACCAGGCAATGGCCGGTTCGCGCATCCCGCCTTCCCACGTGCTGCCTTTTCCTTCGCGCAGAAGTCCCGCCGAGCCGCCGGCCAATTCCTTGACGAGCCACGGACCATTGTCGCTCGTGAAAAAAACAAATGTGTTCTCTGCCAGTTTTTCTTCGCGCAGCGTTTTCAAAATTTCGCCCACGCTCCAATCGAGTTCTTCCACCACATCGCCAAACAAGCCGCGCGAACTTTTGCCTTGGAAATCCTTCGAGGCAAAGAGCGGCACGTGGGGAAACGTGTGTGGAAAATAAAGGAAGAACGGTTTCTTTTTGTTCTCGCGAATAAATTTTTTCGCCTCGGCCGTGTAGCGTTTCGTCAAGGTGGATAAATCGGTGGGCTGCTCAATGATTTTGCCGTCGCGATAAAGCGACGGCTTCCACCAGCGCGGGTCGGGATTCAAATCCATCGAAGCGGCTTTCGGCATTTTGACATCTTTATTTGGCTCCATGTCGTTCGACCAAAGCAAACCGAGGAAAGAATCGAACCCGTGCGCGGTCGGCAAATATTGCGGCAGATGTCCGAGATGCCATTTGCCGATGCAGGCGGTTGCGTAATTTTTTGTCTTGAGAGCGGTCGCAATGGTGATTTCTTCCGGCGGCAAACCGCCAGTGGAAACGCCATAAAGCACACGCCGACTTTCGCTGCCCGCCATCCCATTGCGAATGGGCAGACGGCCCGTGAGCAAGGCCGCGCGGCTCGGTGTGCAAACGGTCGCGGCCACATAAAAATCGGTAAAGCGCATTCCTTCGGCAGCCATGCGGTCGAGGTTAGGGGTGCGAATGCTGGGATGTCCGTAACAACCCAGGTCGCCGTATCCGAGGTCGTCCGCGAGAATGATGATGATGTTGGGCGAGCGCGCGGCCGCTTGCGCAACAGGAAGCAGAATTCCAAACAAAGAACCCACCGCGACGATAAAAATTAAATGCGTTCGTTTCATGAGTGCGGGGATTTAACCCGGAAGGAAACGCTGTGCAAAGAATTTAACCATTCGCAAAGGAAAGCTTTCTTTTTTCTGAATGACCCCGGCTTGGCACATGACTACACTTGTCGGATCGCAAAAAAGATTTGGCGATTGCTTTTTAACAGAGGGTTGCCCATTGCCAACCTTTCGCAGAGCGGTTAAATATTTTGCATGAAGAAAAATATTTTAAACCTGTTCGCCCTTTGTGGCGCAGCAACCCTACTGGCAGCGCCGCTTCTGGCGGCGGGAGCAGAACCCACGGCCTTTGATCTGGTCAAAGAAGGCAATAAACACGTCGGCGAAGAAGCCAAAGATCGAGTGGCGCAAATCCGCTCTGAAAAATCGGTCGGCACTCTCGTGCCGAACATTTGGTACATCGTCTATTACGACCCGGATGCCACGGCCAAAGCGACGGAAGTGAAATTTGGCGCCGGGAAAAAACTTTCCGTGAAACGGCCCGCGCGGATTTTGGAGTTCGCTTCGGGCAACACGGAAATCCCCAAGGAAAAATTAAAAATTGATTCCGACAAAGCGTTGGACATCGCGAAAAAAGATTCGCTTCTGAATAATCTCACGCTCACTTCGACCCAGATGAAACTCGAACGCTGGTCGGCCGAGCCAGTCTGGAAGGTGCGCTTCTGGGCCGCGAAACTTCGTGATACCACCAAGACCGTCGATATCGGCGAAGTCTTCGTCAACGCCACCGACGGCAAGGTTGTGAAAAACGATCTGCACATCAATCGGGTGGATTGATTTGGAATTCTCCAGCGGCGGTTTGCCAACCGCCGCATTTTTTTTGATGCGATGAATGACGCAGCTAAAAATGAGAGCGCGTTTGACGTGGTGATTCTTGGCGGCGCGCTGTCCGGTGCAGCGACCGCGACATTGCTTTTGCAGGAACTTCCCACGCTGCGAATTTTGATTGTCGAAAAATCGCCCGCCTTCACCCGGCGCGTTGGCGAAGCGACCGTGGAAGTAAGCACCTATTTTCTCACGCACTCTCTCGGCCTGACCAAATATCTCAACGAAACGCAGATCAACAAAAATGGATTGCGCTTCTGGTTCGCCAACAACCGCACTGAATCGATTGATCAATGCGGCGAAATTGGCGGACGCTATTTGTCGCGCGTCCCAGCCTACCTCGTGGATCGCGCCGCGCTGGATGAAGAAGTTTTGCGACGCGCATGTTTGCTCGGCGCGCAATTGCGCCGTCCGGCGAGCGTGCAAAAAATTGAACTCATTTCCGGCGGCGAACAAATCGTCACGTTGAAAGAAGGCGAGCGCACCGAACAAATTCGCGCGCGCTGGGTGGTGGATGCTTCGGGCGTCGCGGCATTTCTCGCGCGGCAACAAGGATGGTGGCGCGCCAACTCCGCGCACCCAACCACCGCCGTTTGGTCGCGTTGGAAAAACGTGAAAGAATTTGAAGATGCGGCGCTCGCCAAAAAATTTCCGAAATGGGCGATGCAATGTTACGGCGTTCGCGGCACTGCCACGAACCATCTCATGGGCGACGGCTGGTGGGCTTGGTGGATTCCGCTCAAGGGCGGCGACGTGAGCATCGGAGTAACCTTCGATCAGCGATTGGTAGATTTTCCTCAGGACGGCGCCATCGGAGATCGTTTGAAAACTTTCTTGACGAAACATCCGGTGGCGCGCGAGTTGATGGCCGACGCGCAGTGGACGGAAGGCGACGTGCATTGGCGGAAAAATCTTCCCTACTTCAGCACGACTTTCGCCGGTGACGGTTTTTCCATTGTGGGCGACGCCGCCGGGTTCATCGATCCGTTTTACAGTCCGGGGATGGATTGGATTTCGTTCAGCGCGACGCGCACAAAAACTTTGATCGTCGCGCAACAACGAGGTGAGTGCATCAAGGATAAAGTTGAACTGCATAATCGCGATTTCGCCCGGAGTTACACGCGCTGGTTCGAGGCGATCTATCGGGACAAGTATGAATATTTTGGTGAATTCGATTTAGTGAAACTGGCGTTTCTGATGGACCTGGGGTTTTACTATTTGGGCGTCGCAGCGCAGCCCTTCAAACGCGGCGAGCAGGCGCTGTGCGAACCGCTTTTCAGCACGACGCCGTCCGTTCCTTTTTACCATTTGATGCGGACATACAACCGACGTTTTGCGCAAATGGCGCGATCCCGGCGAGCGCGAGAAAAGCTGGGAGAAAAAAACGATAATCGCCGATTCATGTTTGGCGGTTTCACTTTCGCTCACAGCAGTTCCATTCCTATCGTCAAGGCAATCCTGGGCTGGGCCTTTTTGGAAATCAGCGAAGGGTGGCGAACATGGTTTCAACGTTCACCCCAGCCACTGGTCAAGCCGCTGACCAAGACCGCTGCCGAAGTCGCGTAGGCAACTTTGTTATAAAGCCATTGCATTCGTGTTGTCGCCACACATTGACCGCGAATACCCATTGTGTCAGAATACGCATCATGAAAAGTCATCACGTCACTCTCACCGAGCCGGTTACTGAGCTTGTCAAAAGCCAGATTGCCTCCGGCCGTTTCAAGGATTTTTCCGCCGCGATGCAGGAAGCCGCGTGGAATTATTTTTGCGGCACGAACGACGCGCTGGCGGAATACGGAGTGACCGCTGAACAAGTAGAGCGGCGTTACCAGAAAGACATTCGCGAAACGCGCACGCTGAAAAAGGCAGGCAAGCTCACGGAATGGAAGCCGTGAAAATTTTCAACCGCGCCGCCTACGACCGCGCTTTTAAAAAACTCACCCCGCAGGAAAAATCGGCGGTTAATGCGGCTGTGGCTCGATTGTCAGATGCCGTTGGAAAACCTCACTCCCATTCGGGCATCAGCATTCGGCGCGTTGGAAAATATTTAGAGTTCCGGGCTGGACTTCAGCTTCGCGTTTTGTTTTACCTTTTTGACGGAAACATCTTTCTCGCCACGGTCGGCAACCACAACGATGTTGCTCGTTACGTGAAGGACAACTAAGATGCCTGAACAATTTATCCAACTATGAAACATTTTGCTTTACTTACCCTTACTCTTATCACCCTTGCCACTCCTCGTATCTTCGCCGCTGAAAAGACCAATGCCCTGACCTCCATGGAAAAAAAAACGGGATGGAAACTCCTGTTCAATGGCAAAGACTTTACCGGCTGGCATAACTTCAAAGCCGAAGATGTCCGCCCGGGCTGGCAAGTGAAAGATGGCATGTTGGTGTGTGTTGATCCCCACGACGCCGGTGACCTAGTTACCTCCGATAAGTTCGATTGGTTCGAATTCGAGTTGGACTACAACATCTCTGTTGGCGGCAATAGCGGCATCATGTTTCACGTCACCGATGAAGGCGAAAAAGCCTGGCAAACCGGGCCGGAAATTCAACTCGAAGACAATCAGGCAGCCAAAGACCCGCAACGTTGCGGCTGGTTATACGGTCTCTACCAGCCACCCACTGATCCCAAAACGGGCGAGCCTATCGACGCCACCAAGCCCGCCGGGCAGTGGAACCATCTCCGCATCCTCATCAGCCCGAAGAAGTGTGCGCACTTCGTCAACGGCGTTAAATACTTCGAGTATGTGTTGGGCAGCGAGGATTTTAAGGAGCGGGTAGCCAAGAGCAAATTCGGGAAGATGCCGCTCTTCGCCAAGTCGGATACTGGCTACCTTGCTTTGCAGGGCGACCACGGACAAGTCTCGTTCCGCAATATCAGGATTCGACCGATCAAGGCGGAGTAATGATTCTGTGAAATAGATTTTTAGGATTTTCGTTGCGCTCTCCAGCACTCCGTCATCAGGCCGACTCAATGAAACAAGAAGTGTTCATTGAGAAGCAAGAACCTCCTGGCGTCGGAGGCGCAGAACGGTAGAACGAGGCTCCCTCCATCTCGGATATTTTTCCAATCAGAAAAAAATTAAATTGAAGCTCGCCGGGAGTTTCGCTCTAGCGGCTTAACTGGGACCTCCCGCGCAGAACACATCTTCCGTGCGCTACGGCGAGACACCCGTCCACAAGCAATACAGAAAAGTCTTCTTCATTTGAGATGTTTTGCCTCCAGGACACAGCGGCACAACGGTTGCTAAACATCGCGAGTAGCAAAGCCGACCCCAAGCCGGAGTCAGTTAGCAACTATGAAGAAATATTTGGTTTTTACTTATTATGTCGGCCGCTCGCACGGTGGCATCAAAGATTTTCTCGATGAGTTCGACTCGGTCGAACTAGCGCTCGACAACATTTTGGTGGAACGGAATCGGTATTATCAGATCGTGGACAAAGATGCGATGAACGTAGTCCGGGAAGGTCTTTCCATGTTTAAGAATTTCGTTCCGGAAAGATTTAACTCCGAAGCCAGCAACGAGGAAACAAGCTTCTCGTAAATCCGAAATCCGAATCACCGAAATCCGAAAGAAGTCCGAAATCCGAAGACCGAAAACGATTTGCCGCCAACGCCCGGCAAAGTGCTGTGGACTGCGGCGGCAGGACGCCGCTTTTCCTGCGCGCCTCGCTGACATTGGAAACTCCCCGAGCTAATTCAGGCCATCGCCTTTGCCACCAGGCAGCCAAAGCGGAGACCTGTCCCCGCCGTCCGAGGCGAAAATTCGGCCTTCGGGCCTCGGATTTCTTTCGGCCATCGGAATTCGGATTTACGGCTGAAAACACTCTTGCTATTGATTCCTGGCACTTGGAGATTTCGCACCCGCCGGAGGCAGATGCTACCCAGTTAAAACTATTCGTGAACGGTGACCGCAGGCAAGTAGAGGTCGAACGTCGTTCCCTCACCGACAATCGAGCGAAGATGCAACAGGCCGCGCGCTTCTTTTAATAAACGTTGCACAATCGACAGACCGAGGCCGGTGCCCTTGCCTTCCGGCTTGGTCGAGAAATAAGGGGCGAAAATTTTCGAGAGGAGTTTGGGAGGGATGCCAGGGCCAGTATCCTGCACCGAAAGTTTTAAGATCGGCCCGGAATTTTGAAAGCCGTCCTGGTTGAGCAGAACATCCGTCAGACCCATTTGCAATTTTGGCATTTCGGAGGCGTCGTCAAACACTTGCCCAGTAACTGTGACCGAGTGCGGCTCGTCGGTGGCTTGAAGCGCATTGATGGAGAGATTGAGCAGTATCTGGATCAAATCCGTTCCATTTATTTCCAGGGTCACGTCCTGCGGCAAGGAGCCAACGGAAAGTTCATGGGCTTGGGCGCTGGGATGAGCGCGCAAAAGTTCCTCCAAATCCTTCAGCACCTGGTTGACTCGAATCCTCGCGTTTTGCGGAGCGCGCGTGCGCATGAAGCTGAGGTAGCGTTGGGAAATTTCGATGCAATTTGTCACCTGTCGCGTCATCCGTTTCAACCGATCTTTCACCATGTCCAATGCTTCTCCTTCGATCCGACTGGCGTCGGCGATGTGTTGGTTGATCAGTTGAATGAAGCCGGAAATAATGGTGAGCGGACCGTTGATGTCATGGATGATGCTCGCGTAAATTTCGCCGTTGGATTGGGTAATTTCGTCGCGCACCTTTTGACTCTTCAATTGCGCTTGCAGCTCGAGTAATTTGAGGTTGTTCACCCGCATTTCGTGAGAGAGGGTCCGCCGCTCGATTGCGCCAGCCACCGCCGCGCGCACCGTTCCCAGGTCAAAGGGTTTGTTGAGATAATCGCACGCGCCGAAACGCAATGCCTGGCGGGCGGTCTCGATCGTTTCATACGCGGTGAGCATGATGACCTCGACCCCGGAATCCACTTGCTTTAGTTTTTCGAGCAACTCGATTCCTGACATGCCCGCCATCCGAATATCCGAGATGACGGCGTCAATGTGATTTTCCTGCGCCAACTCAATTGCCTGCGCTCCACTCTCAGCCAGGAGAATATGGTAATCATCTTTAAAAATTACGCGGAGCGATTGACGGGGGCCTTCTTCGTCATCGACAATCAACAAAGTGTGCTTGCGTGTGGGCGACTCTCCGTTGGATTTTGAAATCGTTCTGTTAATCATGGCGTTGGCCGAATCAAAAAAAACTTTCCACAAACTAGGGCGGCGATTCTGAAAAAACCCCGCTCGCTCTTGTAATGGTGTCCTTAAGGCTAGCGAAAAAACCTTGCTGCACAAGCGCAATCACCGCCGCAATCTCACTTAGGGACACTTCGGGAGACCGCTGCTTTGCCCACTAGATGTTCCTCCAGCGGCAGCGAAATCCGCACCAGACCGGAATGACCAATGGCGGAATTTGCGATCTCAAGTTTGCCGTGATGCGTTTCAATAATTTTTTGCGTCACAGTCAAACCCAAGCCCAGCCCGACGTTTCGCGTCGTGAAAAATGCTTCCGAAACTTTTTGCGCAGTCTCAGGCGTGAAACCGATCCCGTGGTCTTCCACTTCAATGGAGATTCTTCCGTGCCCGGAAGAATTGAGGTGGCCATTTGCACCGCCGGCTCCCTGCGCCTCGCTCGCGCCGGTCCGCACGTCGATTTGCGCGTCATTCGGGTTGGCTTGCAGCGCGTTGAGCATCACTTCGGCCAGCGCATGTTTGAGCGCGGCGCGATCCCCTTCCACGATGATCGGCTGCGTGCCTTTCTCATATTTTAATTGCGAGGATTTCGCCTGCTGATGTTTCTTTGCTTCCTGGAAAGCTTCTTCGATGAGCGGAGCCAGCGGAAACGCCTCAAGGGACGGAATGGAATCTCTGGCCAGAAAACGCATTTGGTTCACCAGCCTTCCAACACGTTTGACTCCGTCGGCCATCGCTATGTCCAGTGAGGCGCGGAATTCGGGGTCTTTATATTTGTCGTCCAACAATTGCTGGTGCGTGGAGATCGGCACCATGGCATTTCCAATTTCATGGGCCAGCCGGTCCGCCATCGTTTTTACCAGACGTAAATTGGCCGCTTCAATTTCCAAAAGCTGCAACTGCTCGCTTTGCGTGTGGTCTTCCACCATGAGCAAAGCCGAATTGGGCAACACGGAATTTTCCCCTTGGAACGGAACGATCGTCACGTGATAAACCGTGGTGGGATTTTCCGCCGGATTATATTTAAACGTGGCCATGGCCGTGCCTGTCTTCAGGACTTGATACACTTTGCTGCCGAGCAGTTGGGGCAAATCGCTGAATTCCAAATCGGTGTTGCGGCGACCGGCCAGAGTAAAATATTTTCGCGCCATTTTATTGACGTGCAGAAGGGTAAGGTCGCGATTGACCACGATGCACGCGCTGCTGAGCTGGCGCAAAATGTCGGCCATCATTTCGTGGTTGGACGAAAGCTGGTCGTGCAAGGAAATATTTTTTACGGCCAGGCCGAGCTCCTCCAGCAAATGAAAAATCAATTCCAGTTCGCCGTTGCTCAACGATTCGCCCGTGACTCGGCCATCGAAAGCCGCAACTCCAATCAAGGCCTCGCGGTCCAAAATGGGAATCACCACTTCCGCGCCCAACAATTCAAATTCCTTTTGGATTTCAGGATCGCTCTGAGCATCCGCGCTTTCGCGACGAAGGATTTTTCCATTCCGAAAAAGATTTCCACCGATCCCCGAATCGAAGGTCAATTGGAAATGTTCCAACAGACCCGCCGACAATCCAATGGCGCAGGCCGAACGCAAACGACGGCTTTCATCGTAACCGATTTTGGTGAAGACCGAGGCAGGTTGACGCAAAAAAATCGACGCGCGGTTGACCCCGATCAGTTCGCGCAAGAAAAGCAAAAACTGTTTGAGCATCGCCTCGGCGCAAAGGGAGTGGGTCAGGATCGCCGAAAACTTGCGCAAAACTTCCAGCGCTTGAAACGCTTTTTGTCCGCCGCCTTCGACAAGAGGAGCTGCCGCCGCCGACCGGGGATTCGCCAGGAAACGGGTCTCGGTTTTCGCAACCGGCGTTACCCAAAGTCGTTCGAGCAGCGCGTTGAATAAACGGGGACGAAGGGGTTTGGTCAAAATGTGAGCAACGCCATGAAGATAAGCTTCCTCTTCCCATTCCCATTTGGTCGCAGTGGCAAAAAGAATAACCGGGCAGGTGGGCAACGCGCGGCGCAGCTTTTCCACGCTCCAGATTCCCTGCACGTCGGTCAGGTCCATGTCAATGATGCAAGCATCGACCAGGCTGTGAACCATCAACGGCTCCGCCTCCTCGACGTTGATGCGGTGAATGACTTTGTAAGCAGTTGCGCTGATCCCCTCGCGAATGTCATTCGCCAAGTCTGGGTGACGCGCCAGAACAAGCAAAGTTCTCATGGTGGGTGAAAATAAAAATGGTTTCGACGCAAAATCGGCTGCAAGTTTCCCTTAATATCAATTCCACAATTTCCTTAAGCAATCTTATTTCGCGTTTTCGACAAAATTTTCTCGCGACGGAGCGCCGGTTTGCAACCGGCTTGGCGGCTTTGAGAATGTGCCGGGGGTTAAGCCGGTTGCAAACCGGCGCTC
>JBBQRQ010000113.1:0-16066 GCA_038214755.1 Verrucomicrobiota bacterium | reverse complement strand
TTGTTTCCCGGTCGCAAGACCCTAAAGACTCCAGGAAGACTACCTGGTTGATAGGTTAGGCGTGTAAGAGGAGTAATCTTTTTAGCGGACTAATACTAATTTGTCGTGCGGCTTGATTACTTTTTCTTTATTCCTCGGAATGAAGATTAAACATCAAGCTTTTACTCAGTGACTTAATTTGTCCCGAGTAAGTCTGTGTGTAGTTTTCAGAGAACTTCCTGACTTCAGGAATGATCTTTAACATTTTGCGCAGTCAGCTTTGAGAGCTGACCCACCGGTGAGTAATTCTCGCAGTGGCCGTGCGCCAGCACTTTGGTGGTTATAAAGCTGTGGTCCGACCCGTTCCCATCCCGAACACGGCCGTCAAACGCAGTCTTGCCAATGGTAGTGGTTGTATAGCTTCCGCGAGAGTAGGTTACCGCCAGAACTTTAATAAAAGCCGAAACGAAAGTTTCGGCTTTTTTCTTTTTAAAATGGTTCCACTCACGCGTACTTTTGAAACTGACCATGAAAATTGCCAAGACGAGTAGAACGGCCTATCCAGTTAGCCTTAGTTAACTGAGCTTGCTTCGATAAAGGGACAGAAAGTTGGTGCATTTGGTTAATTGATTAAAGAATCTTCCAATCAATTTTTTGGCCTTTTAACGGATTTCCTAACTAAACGCGGCACACACAAGATAAGGTTCAAGCCAGTCGCTTAGGTTGCCGCTGGGCGCGGTGGAAGAAAAACCACGTGGCGCTGCCACCCATAAGAAGCATACAAGTCGAGGGTTCCGGTACAGGAGACATGGAGATATTGTCTATCCCATACGCTACACCGGTATTGTTCATCTGAGCCGATAAGCTCAACGCCGCGCTGGTGGAGGTTGCAGTATAAAAAAAACTGAAATTCAACCATTTTGGGAGGTCTATCAGCGACGGCTTCGCAGTAGTGAACAGATAAACGCCGTCAATGGCTACTCCGAGGCTGGCATCGGTCGGACTACCTCCCCCTCGGTCAATGTTATATTGGTAGTTTCCGGAAATTATGTAAGTGTTACCAATTGCCAAGCCCGTGATTATTTGACTGATGGTGGGATCAGCTACAAGTAATGGACTGCTATCAAGGACGAAGAACCCACCTGGATTGCCTTTGCTAGAGCGATAACCAGCCCCTAGTCCAAGATTGTTTGTGGTCCACCCCGCGGCGTCAGTATCGAACCCGCCATTGGAAACAAGATTTCCTTGCGCTTGTGTTTCAGTTGTAAAAGCGCCTAGGAGCGCAACAAAACACAAAATCTGCAATTGTTTCGCGACGGTGGCCCATCGAAAAGATTTCAGAATTTCATTCTTCATATTAAGGCTTTTGTCTGATGATGGCTTATTCACGAGATTCCGTAACCTGTTCCAACATTCGGGCTTTGAGCGTGCTGTTATGACGCCAACTATAGGCCGCTCCTGCCAGTGAAAAACCTAAGAACGCCACCGCGAGCCAGCGATAAGACTTTGGGGAGGATGTTATCGCAATCAACGCACACGCCGACATACCCATGAATGCATCTGTGAAATAAAAAGGGGTGAGCGCTGGCAGTAAGGCCCAGCCCACGCAGAACACGTAACCCACTATCGCAACAGTGAGCAAGACGGGTCTCATTCTCAGAAAAGGGCTTTACCACCCAAGATAACTCCGGTTTCCGAATCCACCCAAAGTTCAGCCGAACTCTCAAGTAGGAATTGTTTTGGCAATTCAAAAACCCATGCCAGCCTTCTTCCTTTGGGGACAGATTTCGTCTCAGTTAGAAAATCGTTCGGAGAAACCACGGCTATTTCCGCTGAGTTGACCCTCAGCGCCTTAGCGTTGACGCCGTTCCCTATTTGTTTGGAGACAATTTCCTTTGCGGCGGGTAGCGCCAGTTTCACGTGTAAAGAGTCAGGAAGGTTGCCCCAGGATTTTCTTAATGAAAGCAGTTCGCCGTCTTGGGCATCATATATGACTTTGACAAAATCGTCCTTGAAGGCGAACCCGTTTGTTTGTCGTTGCCAGAGATACTCAATCACCTTTTGTTGCGTCTGTTCTGCGAAATGAAACTTTCGCGCGTACATGGGTTTCAGGGTATTCGTATTTACCGCAAAATCCCGTCGTATCGCGTCGGCTCGGGTAGCCACCATTGCCTCAATATCCTTGGTCTGAGTGCCATAGCGCTTCTTGGAGAAACCTTTGAACGCGGAAAATGCTGTTACCTCTTTTTGTTTTAAATCAACCGTTAAGGATACTTCTCGTTCGTCACTCGGCGGGATGGGGAGAATGGCTACTCCATTTGTCGTGGTCACAGCAATTTTCCAATTGTTTTGTGGAGTCATCAGGTCGCTTCGATACTTCCTGCAGAAATCGGAAATAGCCGTGGTGACAACATTAGCGGATGCCTCAGAGGAAATCTCGGAACTATAACTCACCGGGATTGCCGCCGAGTGAATTAGGCACTGTAGGCATACAAGGAGTCTTAGTGATTTCATAGGTCGAGCGTTCAGAAGGTTTGAGGGAGTATAAGTTGTGGATCGCCGATAATTACCGGATGCGCCAAAACGCCAGGCACATTGGAGAAGGCATCTGCGGCGGCATCCGCCACCGTCCAGCCATCATAGAGGTTATTCCAGAATGTTGCATCAAAGGTGTAGAGGGTTCCAGGTCCTGGAATAATATAGCCGTCCCAGCCTAGGTAGGCGCGTCGGTCAGTTAATGGATTGGTCATAATTCCAAATCCCTCTGCCATGTCGTTATTTCCCTGAGCATCAATATAGGTAGCGCTGTGGCAGCCGTTCATCTGCACAAACATGAAACCGTATGCATTGCCGGAATTGCGAGTCCATCGTCTCACACTTCCGCCACCGAATCCCTCTGCATCGTCGTCTGGCCCATCGAACATCGTTGTTATTGCTTGATCGGCAACACCACCGCCATGACCGAGCATATACACGACATGATCTGACCGGACATAATCGGAAAGATCACCTCCCTCAGCGGCTGAGAAGCGGGTAACTATATCGCCGTTGTATCCCATTAACGTCGCCCATGTGCGGATTTGATAGGTGAAGATTTCAGGAGGCAAGGGGAAGAGCCAGGGTCCCGCGCCGAGATACGTGTAGAAATAAATGCGTAAAACGTGGACCCAATTGTACTGATAGATTTGTGCGCAATAGGCGTGGTAATTGATGTTGTTGACGTTTTCCCAACTGGGAGCCCCCGCATCGATAAACATCGGTGTTGGTTGATTCTGGTTTCCGCCGGAACTGCCCGCTGATGACGGATTAGAACTCGCAGCGGTTGCTTCTAACTGCCAAAGGTACTCTCCCGTTCCAGAAGTTCCTTCCCCATTCCAGTTGAAAGACAACTGACTGCCGTTTCCGCTGAAGTTCGTTTGTGATGTTTCATCTGCCTTGGTAATCGTCAACGTCCAGTTTGCCGTTGCCTCAAAATTGGCGCTGAACGTCACGGTAGTATTCGTAGCTCCATTGGGTGTGAAAGCACGCGCAGAGGCTTTACAGTTTGAAATGAAATTATCAACCGTGATGGTTACTGCGCTCGAAGTACCTGCCGAGTTGTCGATGTCGTAAGTTTTCGCGATCAATTGATGAGTTCCGTTGGATAGAATGGTGGTGTCGAGGATGAAGTTGTAGGGCGAATCATACATTTGCGCCGCGATCTCTTCGCTATCAACAAATAACTTGGCACGGACCGTACGAACATCATCAACGCCTATGGCCGTTACGGTGATCACCCCGCTGACGTTTGTGCCGCTCGCTGGAGACGCAATAGTGACGCTCGGCGGCGTTGATATGGAGTTGACCGTCAGCGTCACGTGATAACTTGAAACCGCATTGGAGTAAATGTCCGTGATAACGACGTAATAGTCGCCACCATCAGCGGCCTGCACGTCATGCAAAACGAGGAACGCCTGATTTCCGACAACATTACCGTTGTGTATCCATTGATATGTCAATGGATCAGCCCCGGTCGCTACTACGCTGAAGGTCGCGTCAGAATGCAGCGCCACAGTTTGACTTTGCGGTTGGGTGAGAATGATCAGAGGAACCGGCGGCATGAAGTAAGCGGAGCTTACTTGGCTGTCTGTCCAGCCCGGTTCTGACGCGAACGTTTTCAGAGTCGTGCTCGTGGTGAAATTTAAAGATCCCGTATAGACCAGGCTCGAGTCATTGGGCAAAGAGCCATCCAACGTATAATAGATTGTGGCGTTCGGATGATTAGAGACCGATAGGTTCACGGTGACGGGGAGAGTAGTGGAGCCGGGAGGATCAATATCGACCGGCGGAAGCACTAAGCTAACTCCGCTTCGGAAATAAAAAATGTACTGCCCATGCTGCCAGGAATTCAAGGTATGATATTTAAGGCCGGTAACGTGGTTTGAATCCAGAAATGCGCCAGAAACACCTGACCCTGAGAGTTCGTAACTTTCGATGCCGTCTGAATATCCAACCCGAGGAGGATACCCATTTGAAGCATCTCCCCACTCCCATTCAACCCGGCTGTAGTTGAACTCCATATCGAAATCTCCGAGAGCAATATCCGAGCGATCAATGATGACCAACTGGCAGCTTAATCGCCGGTCAGTGTGAGCGGAGTAATAACCTACGTTAATCCAGTTAGCCCCAAATGCATTATGACCCTCTACAACTGAATTTCCATAACTGACAAGAGCCGAGCCTGGCCCTTGTGTATCTACATCGGCCCAGTAGGGAGCAATAATTTTCGTGCCGAGATTGAGAAGGGGCGTCGTTAAATACGCCGACAGCGAAGCATCAAAACTAATGTTGCCGTTGTTGTTGATGTAAAGCTGCGTTTGAGAACCCCCGAAAATGCTGATTGGGAAACCAATTGGAACCAACCCGGTAGAGCCATCGTCGTTGGCCGCCAAGGTATATTGGTTAAAGCCGGGGCGAATTGGGCTGTCAGGAATTGTCGGATTCGAGTGTTTTACCAGTCGTTCATATGCGTCCGTCATTCCGTCACCATCCAAGTCATTTGTCCGGGCGGCGAGAAAGTAAGCCTGCTCCGCCGTCAGATTTGAAACCGTGACATCCGTCTGACTGGGGGTTGTGCGAAGCACCCACATCCAGTTTGTGGCGTTCAACCCCGGCCCGCTCCAATTTAAGTTTGTTGTTCCAAAAAGATCGTAAACGCCGGTGGTTGCTTCCGCCGTCGGTGGATGCAGAACGAAATAGCCAGTGGCATTAGTCTTTCCGATTATTTCAAGCCATAGGTCGTTCGTTGTGTACACCAAGGCGTTGAATTGCGGACTCGTGCCGCCGTCCTCGTCTGTGCTCATTTGTCTATAACGCCGCAACTCCGCCTTTTGAACTTGCGCGATGAGATTCAATATCTCCTTCACCTGCTGCTCAAGCAGAGATGAATAGTCTGCCGAGGAAGGTGTGTATCGTTCGTTCGTTTTGGAAATCAACTTCCCGCCCGTTTGGTCCACCAAAAACTGGCCAGCACCGATTGCATAGACTGGCAGGCTGGAATCAAAAGGCGGATAGGGCATCGGCGGCATGATGCATGGAATAAAGCTTTGAACCGTCCAGAATGTTCCGAAGAACGGAAGTTCGGCGGGTTGCACCAAGGGTAGTCCCTGCGCCTCCGCCAGCGCCGCGACGACGGAATCCGACTGAGCGAGTGCGTTGACGGTTAAACTGAAAAACATTCCCGCAGTTCCTGCGATTGCGGCGAGCACGGCCGCAAGACGATTTGTTTTCATAATGCGTGGTCTTCGCGATCATTTGAACATCTGCTCGGAGAAATGCAACCAAAAAAATACCAGCATGTTGCTGGTGTAGCCCTCAAGTGCGGCTTTTCTAATGTTTCAGGGCTGTGGCAAGCCCCAAGAGAAAACGACGGCCCGTTCTCAGACATCGAAAGACGATTGGCGAAGCAATTCGTTCCCATCGAAAGTCAGTCAGTTTCACCCAGGAAAAATTGGCAGAGCAAGCCGACTTGAATCCAAAATATCTTGGGGAAGTCGAGCGCGGAGAGAAGATCATATCTATTGAAGCTCTCCTGCGAATTGCCAAAGCGGTGAAGACGCCGATTCGCGAATTCTTTGGTGACGTGTAACGCCGAGCGCGTTCCAGCCAAATATCCGGCCCATTTTTTCGCCATCGTTCCAGTCAAATCGCCCCCGCCTCAAACACACTCATGAGTATCAGCAGCTATGGAAGCACAACCGCGAATAACCGATCTCTCACGCCTGTTTTCAGTAGCGATGCACAAACTCTCCTCTTCCAAAGCTGGGCTTCCGATCTTTTTCCGCAAGATTTCAACCAAGGCAGCGATCTATTCGCGTTCAGTCTTTATACACTTAGTTCCGATCCAACCTTCACCGTAAAAATTATTCCTCCTGCTACACTAAGCTGGCCTATAGTTTCGGGGAAAACTTACCAAGTCCAGTTTAAGAACAACTTGACCGATCCTTACTGGCAAATCGTTAACGGCAATGTTAGTCTCTCCGATGGTCAAGGACAAATCTCCGACCTTGCCCCTGCTTCTAATCAAAGGTTTTATCGCGTCATTGCTTATTGATTGATCCGTTTAGATGGCGGCGAGAATAACAGTCGGAAAGACGCTATCGAAGGATCGTCCGTCGCAACAAATCGAGCGCTTCCTGCGACGTGACAAATTTAAATGTCTCCCGGTCGTAACGGAAAACATGATGTTGCACCTTTGTTTCGCTATTCGTTGCGAGCGCAATCCACACCGGGCCGACTGGCTTTTCTTCTGTACCACCGTCCGGGCCGGCGATTCCAGTCACGGCCAACGCATAATCCGTTTTGCTTCGCGTTCGTGCGCCTGCTGGGCGTTATCGGAATTAATGTCCTTTAGTTCTTGTTGACCCCTGGGAGCAAGAAGTAGATTCGATGTATGAACGCGAGTGATGAGATTCTGGATTTTCTGGTCGAACAAATTCCGGCACGTTCCCTGGCCAATTTCAAAGCATCAGAACAGTCGCGTCGGCGAATTTGGGCGCTGATTGCCAAGGAAAAAGAATCCGGCCTGCTGCCCGAGGAGAAATTGGAGTTGGACGACTATTTCAAGCTCGAACATTTAGTCCTTCTGGCTAAAGCCAAGTCGCTGGCATCTCATGGCTGAGACAATCAGCCAGCAGCTTCGTCGCGAGGTTTACGCGCGCGCCGGAGGACGCTGCGAGTAATGCCTGGTCTCAGCGGAGTTGCTTTTGGCAGGTTGCGAAGTCGATCACATCATCAGCCGCAAACACGGAGGATCTACCGAGTTGCCCAATCTGGCTCTGTCGTGCGCCCGCTGTAATCGAGCAAAAGGAACAGATGTGGCGTCGATTCATTTCTCGAGTGGAGCGCTCATACGGCTCTTCCATCCACGTCGAGATCACTGGACTGAACATTTCAGAATCGAGGGCGCAAAAATCGTGGGGCGCACATTGGTAGGAGAAGTGACGGTGACACTGCTGCGGCTAAACGAAAACGAGCGGCTTCTTGAGCGGAACTGGTTGCAGCGGGCCAAATATTATCCCGAGGTTTAATCTTCAGAGTTTGTTTCCGCTCGGTCAACAGCCGCACGACGACCGCTTCCAACGAATCGTTTTGCACTCCAGGAATGCGCCGCCAACCCACTGGGGAAGGCGCGAAATGATTTTAGATTAGGCGGGATTCTCCATTTCTTGCGTGGTTAGTGTTTTATTTCAATTAGGGCGCTACCAGGTCGGAAGATCAGGACAAGCGAAGGCGGTAGAAAAGCCATTTGTAAGAATCAAGCGGAAGGAAATTCACCGTTTGCATTAACTCCATCCTCCCGAAAAATGATTCGGCTCGCGTTGCAGAAATTGGCCGCGTGCTTTATCTCCAACGAATTTTCCATCGCGCGCGGCGACTTTTCCGCGAACGGTGACGACGTGCGGACGTCCTTCAATCGTCATTCCTTCAAAGGCGTTGTAATCGAGATTCATCTGGTGCGTCCGGGCTGAAATCTTTCCGCGATATTTTGGATCGTAAATCACGAGGTCGGCATCGGAGCCGGGTTGAATCGTTCCTTTGCGCGGAAAAAGTCCGAAGAGTTTCGCGGCTTGCGTGCTGCCGGCATCGACGAAGCGATGCAGATCAATGCGGTCGCGCTTCACGCCATAGGTGTAAAACAGATTGACGCGATCTTCGAGCGACGGAATTCCGTTGGGAATTTTTGTGAAATCATTTTTGCCCATTTGCTTTTGCGTCGCGAAATCAAACGGCGCATGGTCAGTCGCGAGCGTGGAGACGAAACCTTTGCGCAACGCGTTCCAAAGAATGTCCTGATTTTTCTTGTCTCGCAAGGGAGGGGACATAACGAATTTTGCGCCTTCAAAATTCGGTTTCTCGGCGTCGGTTTTGTCGCAGAGCAAATATTGAATGAGCGTTTCGACCCAGACGTTGACGCCCCGCGCCGACCCGCGCATGGCCTCGCGCAATGCTTCCTCGCAACTGAGATGCACGATGTAAACGTGCGCGCCGGTCATCTCGGCGAACGTCATCAAGTGATGCACGCCTTCCGCTTCGACCACGGGCGGGCGACTTTCGTGATGCCACTCGGGCCCGGTTTTTCCTTCGGCGAGAAATCTCTTTTGCAGTTCCAGAATTAAATCTGCATTCTCGCAATGCGCGGTGGTGATCACGCCCAGTTTTTTTGCGAGCGAAAGAGTCTTGTAAAGTTCTTCGTCGGTCACTCCCAGCGCGCCTTTGTAAGCGAGAAAAATTTTGAAACTGCTCACACCGCGTTTGACGATTTCTTTGAAGTCGCGTTCGGCTTCGTCGTCGTAGCGCGTGACGCCCATGTGAAATGTGAAATCGCACGCGCTGTTTCCCTGCGCTTTGCCCAACCAAAGTTCAAATGCTTCAAGCGGTTTTTCCTCGCGACCGGGACAAATCATTTCGATGAACGTCGTCGTGCCGCCGACGAGCGCGGCGCGGCTGGCGGTTTCATGCGTGTCCTTGGCGAACGTCCCCATGAATGGCAGATAAATGTGGACATGCGGATCGATGAATCCTGGAAAAATATATTGGCCCGTTGCGTCAATGACTTCCGTTCCGGCAGGCGGAGAAATATCTTTGTCGATGCGCGTGATGGTTTCATCCTCGCAAAAAATATCCGCGATGTAGCGTTCGCTGGCGGTAACGATTTCCCCGTTCTTGATGAGCAGTGGCATAACCCTGTTGATTTAAACACGGATGACTCCGCCGTCGGCGAGAAAAAACGACCTGCGCTCGTCACAGAATTCCCGTAGATGCTGACACGAAGCATCATGGGAGTTGATTCGTGGGCGTTGACCACTCTCAGTATTTTCTCTAGCCCGCATTTCACCGATAGCTGGCCCGTTTCAATCACGCCCCCTCGCTCATGCGTAACAGTTTTTATGGCTTGAGACTTCTTTGAGGCAGCGCACTTTCTTTCTGTAAAACTTTTCGTTGTCCATTTAATTTTTGGTAGATGAATGATTTGTTTTCTTCTTCACCTGGTCACGTCGTCTCACTTCATTTGCATTCGCTCGAATCGAACGAACCCATGCCATCCGTCAACACCATCGAAGTCGAAGCGGGAAAAGGAATCATCGGCAACCCTCGCCACTTTGCCCGTCGCAGTCGCAGCGGAGAGATCAGCAAACGCCACATCACTCTGATCGAGCGCGAACAAATTTCCGAACACGCCGCCGCGTCAGGAATGGAAACAATTTCTCCCGGCATGGTTCGTTCCAACATTGAGACGATGGGCGTGAATCTCGTTTCGCTGATTGGACAGCAAATCGAAATTGGCGACGCGGTCCTGTTGGTTTACGAAGCGCGCAAGCCCTGTTGGAAAATGGATGACGTCTGCCAAGGGCTGCGCGAATTGATGGAGGAGAATCGCCAGGGCGTGCTCGCGCAAGTGGTGCGTTCAGGAAAAATTTGCGTCGGTGACGCGATTTTCGTCCGGGAAAAAATGACAGGCACACCTTAAAGCCAGATTGAAAATGACAGAGTCCGTAGCCGCCGAGGTGACGAGGCGGAAGCCTTAGCCGATACTCCCCGGAATCCGCCTCCTCACCTCGGCGGCTACCATCCCACTCACGCTCTGAGAATAAATTTTCGGCGAGGTTTACCAATCGGTAGGTTGATAATCTTTCAGAAATTTTCCCCAGACATGTTCGCCGGTCTTGAAGCCTGCGATGATTGGATCAACGATGCGCGCCGCTCCATCAACTATGTCTAGCGGCGGATGAAACCGGTGCTCCTGCGTCTTGCGCGCGCCGATTTGCACCGGGTCTTCGTCGGTCACCCAGCCCGTATCCACGCTGTTCATGTGAATTCCGTCCGCGTGATAATCCGCCGCCGAAGTGCGCGTCATCATGTTGAGCGCGGCCTTGGCCATGTTGGTGTGCGGATGCCGCGTGGTTTTGTTCGGACGATAAAATTGTCCTTCCACGGCGGAGACGTTCACGATGTGTTTGTCGCGTTCGGACGTGCGCAGCATCAATGGCTTCAGTCGCGCATTCAGGATAAATGGCGCGACCGCGTTGATTAGATGCACTTCCAACAACTCGACCGCCGGAACTTCCGCCAGCATGAGCCGCCAGGAATTTCGGTCGCGCAAATCGACCTGCTGCAAATCCTGATCAAGTCGTCCGGCGGGAAATAAATCTTTTTGCGCAGCGAGTTCTTCGGGCAATAACGGCGCCTGTGAAATCTCCGCGCCATGAGTGATCCCAGCGACTTCGGAAATTTTCCTTTCGAGCAAGGCGGGCGTCGCGCCTCCTTCGGGCAACATGTGGTAGCCGCGCAATCCTTCATACGCGCCGAGCAAGCAACGAATGTTCTCCGGCATCTCGTTCACCGACGCAGTTTCACAAGCCATCATGTGTTCGTAAAAATCCGGCGGACGTCGCACGGTTTGACAGGCGTTGTTGATAATGAAATCCAGCCGCGAGCGCGTCGCCAGCAGATGACGGCAAAACGCTTCCACGCTCGGCGTGTGACGCAAATCCAATCCGAAAATTTCCAAACGATCTTTCCATTGCTCGAAGTCCGGTTCCTTCGCGTATCGCGACGCGGAGTCGCGCGGGAATCTCGTCGTGACGATGAGTTGCGCGCCGGCTCGCAATAATTTTATTCCCGCTTGATAACCGATTTTCACGCGACCGCCCGTGAGCAGCGCGACACGCCCGCGCAAATCCGCAAGCTCCGTTCGTTTGCGAAAATTCAGTTCCGCGCACAAGGGGCAAAGCTGGTCGTAAAAATGGTGAATGGTCGAATAATCTTTTTTGCAGGTGTAACAATTCTGCGGCTCGACCACTTCGCGAAAGTCGGGATCGTTTTTCACTTCCTCCTGCTCGAATCCGAGCGGCGGATAAATATTCGGCGTGGTGAAGACCGGTTTTTTACGCAACACGCGAATGCCGGTTTCGTTGAGAACATTTTGGTCACGTCGAACCCGGGCCGCGTCCCGCTGCTGAAGTTGAGCTTTGCGCAGCCGCCGCCGGTCAATCGCGTCCGGTCGTGAAACCTGTCCCGCCGCCTGAAGCAATCGCGTTCGTTCCTCCTCTGAAACTCCGGCGAGCAAGGCGCGATTGTTCGCGATGGCTTCGAGGAATCCGGTCGCAGTTTTCAATCGCTCTTTCAGCGTGAGTTCGTCCACCTCGGCCGTCAGCGGAACAATGTTGTTTGAATTCACTGGATCGAAATCGTAGCACGAAATAAAACGAATGCTCAAACATCAACCGGTTGGTGGGTGTCAAGATGCGCCCGGTGGCGCGAGACTCCGTCGAGCCGTATTATCCCGAAACGTGATTTATTTTCCACGGTTCGACGGAGTCTCGCCCCACCCCGGAAGATTTCTTTTTTCAATTTGCTCAATCGCCCAACGCGCAGGTTCGGCGATCAATGGTTCCGGGTCGGAAGTAGCTCGATGCAAAGCGGGCAGAGCCGAGGCGTCCCCAACATTCCCCAACGCGACACAAACATTTCGCAAAAGTCCGCGGCGTTTCGCGCGCAAAATCGGCGTGCCCGCAAAACGTTTGCGAAAACTTTCTGCGCTCAATTCGAGCAACTCGATCAAGTCCGGCGACGCCATTTCCGGTTTCGCGAAGGGCTTCATCATTTTTCCCGCTTGGGCGAATCGGTTCCAGGGACAAGCGGCCAGGCAATCATCACAGCCATAAATGCGGTTGCCGATGGCCGGGCGAAACTCGATGGGAATCGGACCTTTCAACTCAATCGTCAAATAAGAAATGCAACGCCGCGCATCGAGTTGAAACGGCGCGGTGATCGCGTTCGTCGGACAAGCGGCGAGGCAGCGAACGCATGAACCGCAGCGATTTTCCTCAGCAGCGTCCGGCTCCAATTCCAACGTGGTGATAATTTCAGAAAGAAAAATCCAATTGCCCAATTCGCGGCTGATCAGGTTGGTGTGCTTGCCGATAAAACCGACGCCGGCGCGTTGCGCGAAATCACGTTCCAACATCGGGCCGGTATCCACATACCAAAGCGACCTCGTTTTCTCACGATCGAAATGATTAACGAAATCCGCCAACAATTTCAGGCGCTCTCCGAGGACATCGTGATAATCCGCGTAACGAGCGTAGCGCGCGACGGCGCCAAAATTATTTTTCGCCTCGACGGTTTCTGAACCGTCTTTGTTTCCGTAACTGACCGCGAGAGAAATGATCGTCTTCGCATTTTGCGAAACGAGTTGCGGCTCGACCCGTTTGTGAGCATTGCGTTCCAGATAGAACATTTCGCCGTGGCGTTCTGCCGCGAGCCAGTTTTGAAAATGCGCGGAATGTTCCGGCGGATTCGCCGTCGTGAAATGGCACGCGTCGAATCCTAATTCCCGCGCTTTCTCCTGAATGGCTTTTTTCATGGCCGGCGCATGGCCAGATGAAATTCGAGGGCGACGTGTTGCGCGACTTCTTTGGCCGAGCGCACTTCGGTGTTCAGCAAAACATCCGCTTGCCGATAGACTGGCTCGCGAGCGTTGAGCAATTCCCGAATTTTCTCCTGCGGGTTGGCCGTTTGCAGCAAAGGCCGATGTGTCTGGGTTCGCACGCGATTCCAAATAATTTGCGGCGACGCCCAAAGGCAAACGACGAGCGCGTGCTTCTTCAAGCTGGAGAGATTTTTTTCATCGGCGCCAACACCGCCGCCGGTGGAAATGACGACGCGTTTCAAATTCTGAAGTTCCTCCACGACGCGCGACTCGTGCTCGCGAAAAATTTTTTCTCCTTCTTCCACAAAAAGATGGCTGATTGATTTTCCCGTGCGCTTCTCAATCAAATCGTCGGTTTCCGCAAAACCAAATTGAAGCAACTCCGAAACGAGCCGGCCAACCGAAGATTTCCCCGTGCCCATAAACCCGACGAGAGCGATATTTTGAATGTTTCTTTCCTGGCTCACGCTGAAGAAATTAACACAGAAGTTTTTTGATCGCGCACGCAGTTTTTGAGGGAAGACTGCGAATCGATTTTCAGCCATTTAAATCGAGCGGGGCATTTTGACGGAAGGCTGTGACTCGGAACGGAGCGCGGCGTTTACTCCTTCTCATTACCCACATCTCAGCGTGTCTTTTTTCAATCCTGAAAGGAATTGGGATTGAAAAGCCGGCGACGAATTGTGGCTAATGACAAGAGCTGGAAGCCTGCGCTACGTAGCGCACGCATCCTTGCGTGCAGGTTGGGGCGGCTTCCAGCCGCCAGTTCCAGAGAGCACTGTGAATATGCGCTCAATCAAGCGATCCCGAACAACATTTCCAGTTGCCACGCCGTTCCAATTTTTCCAACTTATCTCACGAGTGACGAAACGAATTCTGCCCATTTTATTTCTCAGCATTTTCTTTCTCCGCGCGGAGACCAATTCGCCGCCTCTGCTCCGCGCTCACGCCCACAATGACTACGAACACAAACGTCCTTTGTTCGAGGCGCTCGAACATCGGTTTTGCAGCATCGAGGCGGACATTCATTTGACCAACGGGCAATTGCTCGTCGCGCACGATTTGAAAAATGTCCGCCCGGAACTCACATTGGAAAAACTTTATCTCCAACCGTTGCGCGCACAAATTTTGAAAAATGGCGCTCGCGTTTATCGAGACGGGCCTTCGGTAATTTTGTTGATTGACGTCAAGTCGGAGCCGCAAAGCACTTACCCCGTCTTGCGAAAACTTTTGGAGAGTTACTCCGCTCTGCTCACGAAATTTGATTCCGACAAAACGGAGACCAACGCGCTGACCGTGATCATCACCGGCAATCGGCCCGTTGAAATGATGACCCGGGAAAAAAATCGTCTCGCGTCCTGCGACGGGCGGTTGGACAAACTCAGCTCGGAAATTAAACCCGATTTGTTTCCGCTCGTGAGCGAGGATTGGAGAAGTTATTTTCTCTGGCAAGGCGATGGAGAAATTCCTTATGACGAGAAAGAATTGCTGCGCGAGTTTTCCCATCAAGCACACCGCTATGGCCGCCGTCTGCGGTTTTGGGGGACGCCCGATAAACCAAAAGTCTGGCGTGAATTGATCGCGGCGAACGTCGATTTGATCGGCGCGGACAACCTCGACGCGCTCGAGAAATTTCTCCGTTCGATTCATTAACTTTTTTGTGACGCACGTTTTAAAATTATGAAAACAATCTTCTTTTTTGCGGCTTCGTTACGGTGGGCGCATTCTGGAAGTGCCTCTCGTAGCGCAGGATTGCATCCTGCCGTATCGCCGGTTTTCAACCGGCATGGCATCGCACGAACCCGAGCAGCCACCAAGTGGGTCGAAGATGGCCAACGTAGCGCAGCGCGTCCCGCCTGCGCAGGCCGCTTCGTTACTTTTCTCCCGGCGCAGGCGAGACGCACTGCGCTACTTTGCGTCTCGTTACTTTTGGCTGCATCCATCTTCAGTGCGCAAGCCGCGCCGAAATTTATTGAGTCCGACTCCGCCAGCGGCACTTCGCTGGCCGTCGTGACGGACGGTTCCGCCCTGGCGCACACCGCGCAATTGATGCCGCTGGATGAGAAAGGACAAGTCGTCGGGAAAGATTCCGAGAAACAAATTTCTTGGACGATCGAGAATTTATCGCTCGCGTTACGGGCGGCGAATTCTGACTTGCAGAGCATCGTGAAAATAAATGTTTACGCCACTCACGCTGATCTTGTTTCGCGAGTGCAAAAACAATTTGCCAAGAAATTCAAAGGCAAAAACAAACCGGCCGTCAGTTTTGTGATTGGAACCTTGCCGAACCCTGATGCGCTCGTGGCGATGGATGCCGTGGCGATATGTAAAAAATATGACAAAACGAAATCACGCTTTCACATCCCTTCCCTCGGTGGCGAGTCGTCCTTTGCGCATGTCAGCATTCTGCCAAAAGGTGGTGTCGTTTACATTTCAGGACAGGCCAAGCCCGGCAACCTGGCTGAAGCGACCACGAAAACTTTGGGAAGTTTGCAAGACACTTTAACTTTTCTTGGCTTAAAAAAATCGGATGTCATTCAGATCAAGTCGTTCATTCAGCCAATGGCGGAAGTGGAGATTGCGCGAAAACAGATCGCCAAATTTTTTCATGGAGAAAAAGTTCCGCCGCTCGTTTTCGTCGATTGGATCAGCCCATCGGTTCCCATTGAAATTGAGATGATCGTTGCCGCGCCGGAAAATCGTGGCACGAAAGAATCGGTCAGTTACCTCACGCCGCCGGGTTTCCAACCATCGAATGTTTACAGCAAAGTGGCGCGAGTGAATTTTGGAAAACTCATTTATATTTCCGGCCTTTACGGAGACACGCCAGGAAACGCGCCAAAACAAGTGACCGAAATTTTCGATTTATTGAAACGGGTAGTGATGCAAGCGGGCAGTGATTTCAACGCGCTGGCGAAAGCGACGTATTACGTTTCAGACGCGGCGGCCAGCGACAGCCTGAACAAAATTCGTCCACAATTTTACGATCCAAAACGCGCGCCAGCCGCATCCAAGGCGTTGGTGAAAAGCGTTGGCCGGAACGGGCGAAGCGTCACGTTCGATATGATTGCAGTCTCTGAAGAATAGTTTTTCCCGTGATGGAGCGCCGGTTTG
>JBBQRQ010000112.1:0-16110 GCA_038214755.1 Verrucomicrobiota bacterium | reverse complement strand
GCGGTCACGTAGCGCAGGATTGCATCCTGCTGTATCGCCGGTTTGAAACCGGCTGAACGTCGCAAATAGAGAGAGTCTTTAGGTTTCGAAGGTATCCCGTTCTGGCGGCATCTCGCAGGTTGAAAACCTGCGCTACGGCAGTATGCAATCCTGCGCTACAACTGACCAACTGACCGCCAGTTTAAATCACACCCGCCGCGTTTCGCGCTTTTGCGTCTTGCAGTTTGAAAACAGAAAGCAAAAGTAAATGGAGTCGTGCAAATCGAAATCATTAATACCGGCAGCGAACTGATGCTGGGTCGTGTCCTCAATACGCATCAACAATGGCTTTGCCGTCAGTTGGCGGATTTAGGATTTATCGTCACACGTCAGATCGCAATTTCTGACGAGGGCGCGGCGATTCAAAATGCAGTTCGAGAATCGCTGGGTCGAGCAGACTTAATTATCACCACCGGCGGGCTTGGCCCGACTTCCGACGACATCACCCGCGATTTGATTGCCAAATTACTTGAAAAAAAATTGGAGTTAAATTCCGAAGTGCTTCGCCGCATCGAAAACTTTTTCGCAGAACGTAAACGTCGAATGCCCGAAAGCACGAAAGTGCAGGCGATGGTCCCCGAAGGCGCAACCGTTCTGCAAAACGAAAACGGGACCGCACCCGGTTTGGTTATGGAAGTAAATCCGCCGGTAGCGCCACGCAAAGACCGAACGTTTCTCATCATGCTGCCGGGCCCGCCGCGCGAGTTGCATCCAATGTTTTTGCAACAGGTCATCCCCCTCCTGGGAAAACATTTTCCGCAACCAGACAATTTTGTTTGCCGAATTTTAAAAACGACCGGCCTGGGTGAATCGTTTGTCGAAGAGAAACTTTCCAGCGATGTCAAAAACTTTGCCGGGAAAGGAATTGAAATTGGCTACTGCGCTCGCGTCGGCGAGGTTGAACTGCGTATTTCTGCGCGCGGCTCGGGGGCTGGCGAGAAAATTGCGGACGCGGAAAAGTCGATTCGCGCTTCGCTGGGCACGCACATTTTCGGGACGGAAAACGATTCGTTGGAAGCAATTGTCGTGCGGCTATTGACCGAACGGAAACAGACTCTCGCACTGGCTGAATCCTGCACTGGCGGATTTATTTCCAACCGCATCACGAACGTCCCGGGCGCTTCCGCGGTTTTTCTCAACGGAATAATTTCTTACAGCAACGAAGCGAAACAAAAACTGCTGGGGGTCCGAACAGAAACTTTAAGTCAATCTGGCGCGGTCAGTCAGCCTGTGGCGCGGGAGATGGCCGAAGGCGCGCGAGCGGGAAGCAAAACGGATTATGCGCTGGCCGTTACTGGAATCGCCGGCCCGGACGGAGGCACGGAAGGGAAGCCTGTCGGGACGGTGTGGATTGCGCTCGCGACGCAGAGCGAAACGGTGGCGCAGCATCATATTTTTCGCTATGATCGGGAGACGTTCAAATTCGTCACGTCGCAGGAAGCGCTCGATTTGTTGCGACAGACGATTCTTCGCTAGCGTGCCTGTTTAACTCTTAAACTCACGGCTGAGAAACTTTATAGAATCTCTGAGGGCTGTCCGTGAGATAATCTATAAAACAAGTTGAAGTTCCCCCGAAACGGTGGACGGGGGCGGAAGGGGTTTAAGGTCGTTAGTTTTTCATGAACTGCGTTTCAAAAGCAACTGGAGATTGACAGCCCGAGGCGCTGTGACGGCGGCGTGGGTGTACCAGCCTTCGATCCCGACAAAGAGTTGTTGGCGCGCACGACGATCCTTGCGACCGATTTATCATTGCCAGTGCGAAGCTGAATCACCTTTCTGTAGTGACGACAGATGAAAGATTTGTTGAATATGGCCTTGAAGTTTTCAATTAGGTAACGTCTTGCGAAATCGGCGAGAAGCAATGTAAAAAGCCTCATGAATTCCCTCCCAGCCGACTTAAATTCCGAACAGTTGGCCGAAATCGAGCAAAGCAAATTGTTCAACGCAGACCTCGCTCCGGTTTCTTTAACACAACGCAAATGGCGCGTGGGAAGTTTTGCCGCGCTCTGGATTTCGATGTCCGCGTGCATCCCGACTTACATGCTCGCGTCGGGATTGATTGATCCCAAGATCGGCATGAACTGGTGGCAGGCCATTCTCACCATTTTTCTCGGTAACGCCATCGTGCTCATTCCGATGATTCTCAACGCGCACGCGGGGACAAAATACGGAATTCCTTTCCCAGTTTATTGTCGCGCGGCGTTTGGAACGAAAGGCGCGAATGTTCCGGCGCTCCTTCGCGCCTTCGTCGCATGCGGCTGGTTCGGTATTCAGACATGGATTGGCGGGAATGCGATTTACAAAATTCTCGCCGTGTTTCAGCCCGCGCTCGCGTCAGGTTCTACCAATAATTTTTTAGGAATAACCGGCGCACAGTTTCTGTGCTTCCTGTTTTTCTGGGGCATCAACATGCTGGTGGTTTACAAAGGAATCGATTGCATCCGCTGGCTATTGAACATCAAAGCGCCGGTGTTGATCGCGCTGGGATTACTGCTGCTATGGTGGGCTTATCGCAACGCCGGCGGATTCGGACCGATTCTTTCGCAGCCATCGCAGTTTGCCGCAGGTCAGCCTAAAGCAGGTGAGTTCTTCAAATACTTTTTTCCAGCGCTCACGGGCATGATTGGTTTTTGGGCGACGCTGTCCCTTAACATTCCAGATTTTTCGCGTTACGCTCATTCGCAGCGAGATCAAATCATGGGCCAGGCGCTCGGTCTGCCAGCGACGATGGCGCTTTACTCATTCATCGGTGGTGGCGGTCACTTCGGCCACCACCATCATCTATGGAAAAACCATTTGGGATCCCGTCGATGTTCTGACGCAATTTAAAAATCCCGTTGTTCTCGTCACCGCCATGCTCGCGCTTTGCGTTGCTACTCTTGCCACGAATATCGCGGCAAATGTGGTTAGCCCGGCCAATGATTTTGCCCATCTTGCGCCCCGACATATTTCGTTTCGGCTCGGCGGGCTTATTACCGGGATCGTTGGAATTGTGATGATGCCATGGAAATTAATGGCTGATCCTTCCGGCTACATTTTTACGTGGTTGATTGGTTACAGCGCGCTGCTCGGGCCCATCGGCGGAATTTTGATCGCGGATTATTTTATCTATCGCAAGAAGAGACTCAACCTCGTCGCTCTCTATCAGGCCGAAGGCGAATACCGTTTCACCAATGGATTCAGCGTCGTGGCGCTGGTGGCGCTGGTGATTGCGATATTGCCCAACCTTCCGGGTTTTCTTATCCAGATCAATGTGGTGTCCGCGAAAAATGCTCCGACAATTTTTCAGCAGATTTACCATTATGCGTGGTTCATCGGATTCGCGATTGCGTTTATGGTTTATTTGGCAGGGCGGAAAATGAAGGGAGCGTTCTGATTTGAAATTTGTGGAGCGCGGCTGTGTCGTCCTCGGCCAGCCGCAGCGCGATGGAATGCTGCGGCTGGTCTTCAACACAGCCGCGCTCCATTACAATGAAAGGTAACGTGCGATCTGCTTCTTAAAACTTAAACCCTACCCCCGAAGCTCTACAATTTGGACAGCATTCGCCACCCAGCCTTTAATCCGGAACAAGAAGAGAACGGATCGTTTTAAGGAGGAGGGTCTAGAAAGACTAAATGCTGACGGTAAACGCTTCTCCCTTTTTTAGGGAAAGGGAAAATGCGCTAAGAAGGAGAGGGATTTGTTCCAGATCTTTTAGGCTGACCAACTCGACCGGCGAATGCATGTAGCGATTGGGCAAACTAACCAATGCGCTGGGAATACCGCCCCGCGTCCAAAAAATCACATCCGTGTCCGTCCCGCTCGTGGCAGACATTGTTTCGTGTTGAAGCGGAATTTTTTGTTTCGCGGCGATGGCTTCGAGTCGTTCAACCAGTTTGGGATGATTGCATCCGCCATGGGTCAAGGTTGGCCCTTGTCCGATTTTTACGTCGCCATGCTGTTGTTTATTAACCGTCGGATAATCCGTCGCGTGCGTAACATCGACCACGAGCGCGATGTCCGGTTTGAGCGAGTAAGCAATTTGTCGCGCGCCAAGCAAGCCGACCTCTTCCATCACGTTGGAAACCGCGCAGATTTCCGCTTGGATTTTCTTTTTGCTCCCGCGCAAAAGCCGCAACGTTTCGGCGACAGCAAAAGTTCCGACGCGATTATCGAACGCCCGCGCTATGGCGAGGTCGCCGCGCAAGGTTTCAAAAAAATGACTTAGCGTAATCGGGTCGCCAATCTGCACGAGACGCTGCGCTTTCTTTTTTGAAGCGACACCGATGTCGATGAACAACTCCTCAATCTTTGGCGGCGGCGGATCTTTTTCAAACTTCCTTAAATGCGGAGCGACATTGCCAACGACGCCACGCACTGGCCCGTCTTTTGTGTGAATGGTGACACGAGTCGCTTTCGTAATGGCCGGGTCGATCCCGCCCAGTTTTTTTACATAAATAAATCCTTCATCATTGATGTAATTGACGGTGAGGCCGATTTCGTCCGCGTGCGCAGCGAGCATCAGGCGAGGAGAACCGCCTTTGTTCAAAACAGCGACGGCATTTCCGTATGAGTCAGAAAAAGTTTCATCGGCAAATTCTTTGACATAATCGAACCAAACCCTTTGCCCGCGATACTCGTGGCCCGAAGGACTTGGAGTGTTGGCGAGAGTTTCCAGAAATTTCAGCGATTCGTTGCGCATAGCGACCGAAGTAAAAGAGAAAACGGCAAATTGGAAAAGCTAAATGTCAGGAAAGTGACCGGCTTGATTTGGCTGGACGCATGAGTCATTTATTACTAGCTTCTTTCTCACACACGAGAATTCCATGCTGAGGGGAAATTTTTTGAGTTATGAAAACGACCTGTAATCAAACTTGGGATAAAAAAGGATTTACTCTAATCGAATTATTGGTGGTCATCGCCATCATCGCCATCCTTGCGGGATTGCTCCTGCCGGCGCTGGCAAAGGCCAAGGAGAAGGCGATCAAAATCCAATGCGCCAATAATTTAAAGCAATGGGGAATCGCTCTGAACCTCTACGCGGGAGATAACAACAACTCCTTTCCAGATTGCACCACTCCTACCGGCGCCAAAGATTTGAGTTGGATGCCCCTGAACATGGATACCGTTTTTTATAAGCCTTACCTTTACAAGAACCGACCAGGATCAGCGGGAACTCAGCGCGCCATCAATGATCTTATCTATTGCCCCTCCAGTGATTACCATCGGACCTACGAAGCTTTAAATAATCCCATAAACCTGATCGGCTATTTCTACCTGCCAGGTCGGGATACCGTCGGCTGGCCTTATAACTCCGTTGGACTGGGCGGCTGGGCGTACCGAAAGAAATTTGGCAGCCAGTATCGAATGGCTCCCATCATTAGCGATCAACTTCAGTCACAGAACAACGGCGGGACAATCTCATGGGTGGACCGACCCAGCGGCTTAAAGTGGGCTAGTCATCGCGACCGGAGCAACGCTCCGCAAGGCGGCCAGTTCCTCTTCGAGGACGGTCATGTTCAATGGTATAAGTTCAATGTGAAGAATCCGAGCGGAACCATTGACATAGGTTCCTCCGCCGGTGCCTGGGTCTTGTTTTATAGACCCTTCAATGTCACAACAAATATCTAGTTCGATTCGCCTCACACCTGCTTCCCAAAAAAAGTGAGCCAGGGGAAACAACCTCGATAGACTTCCCGATCTATCTTCACGTCACCAGCGGCAAGGCAAACCGTTTCGCGTGTCACTGTGCAAACGTTCGTGTTAATTTTCTTTCACCATCGCGCAAAAGCTGGCTGTTTTTGGCCCTCGCAAGAATTCCGCAATACAATTCGCGACTGAAGAACTCGTGCTGGCGAAACTTTCGGGAAAATTAAGCGATTCGCTACGCATCGAGCACAAAGAAAAAAAGAAGAGAAAGCTATGTCGTAAAAGTGATTGAGTGTGATTTAAACCGGCGGTCAACCCCCAGTCGTAGCGCAGATTTCAAATCTGTTGTATCGCAACGCTTCCAGCCTGCGGCGCGTCGAATGTGGTCGGAGTGGTGATGCTCTGCCGATTGGAAATCGGCGACACAGCAGGTCGGAAACCTTGCGCTACGTTTTGACCGCCACTCGAAATCACACCCAAAGTGATTGACTTGATCGACCGAATTTTTTAATTACTGTGTTATCACCTTATGAAAAACCAATCGCTCTCTTGTCGCTCCCTGTTTCCTTTAATAACTTTCTGCATTCTTTTGAATGTGCCCGCCACGAGTCATGCGGCATTTGTTCAAGGAGTCACGATCAAGGCATTTTCCTCGGAGTTTACGAGCGCGGGGCGCGATCATCGTCGCGTCACCAACCTCGTGTCCAACATCGGTCTGTTTGGGGATGTGCATACCACCGACCCGATTCAAAATATGTGGCTGTCATTTTCCGCGACGGCTGGCAACTTCACGAACGAGTTCGTGACCTTCGATCTTGGCTCAGCGCATACGGTCAACCGAATGAAGGTGTGGAACTACAACGAAAGCGGCGTTAACTCGCAACGCGGAATACAAAAGGCGGACATATCCGTGGCCGGCGAAGACCTGATCTTCACCACTAATTTTCCCAACGTGACTTTCACCCGCGCCCCGGGCTTGTTTACCAATTTTTTCCAATTGATCGATTTCGGCGGAGTGTCGGCGCGTTATGTTCGCATCAACGTCTTGACCAATTTTTTAGCCACGGAACCTCGTGTGGGCTTGAGCAAGGTCCGCTTCATTGACGATTCAGTTCCACCCACCGTGACGCTGGCGACGCGCAGTTACTCGGGCAATCAGGTGACCGTCCAGTTTTCAGAATCTGTCTCGGCTTCCACTGCTACCAATGCGACAAATTATTCTATCACCAGTGGCACTAACACTGTGACGATTTTAAGCGCAGCGACCAATGTGTACAACGACAGCATTCTGTTGCAGACTTCCACTCTTGACTCGAATTTAGTCTATACCTTGTCGGTGCAAAACGTGCGCGATATTGACAACGTGATCAGTGTGGCCAGCACGCCAGTGACCATCGCTCCGGAGTTAATGGTATGGTTAAAAGCGGATGTAGGCGTGACGGCCGACGGCAGCGGTTTTGTCAGTCAATGGAACGATCAATCCGGCAATGGCAACAACGCTGTTCAAACCACCAATGGTGTTCAGCCGACATTAGTAACAGGAGCGGTCAACGGAAATCCTGTGGTGCATTTCGATGGAACCTCTCAGCTTATGGAAATTGCTCGCACTGCCAGCCTCACAGCGGACCGCGATTTTACCCTCTATCTCGTCTTGAGTGCGGATACCTTGGTTTCTACTGCTACTGTTAATGGCCAAAGCCCCATCAGCGTATGTCCGACCAATGTGCCTGGTTCCTTCGATCTGCAAATCGTCAGGACCACGGGTAAACTCAGTTTCTTGCGAGGGAACGGCATGGGATTCTCCAGTTTCTCGGGAAGCGCCGCCATTGCCATCAATCAATATTATTTAGTTTCAATTGTCATGAAAGGGACCAACGCCAGTTCCTATTTAAATGGCAATTTTAACGGGACGGCTTCTCTGACCACTGGAATTTTTTCCACCGGCTATCCCATACGGCTGGGCGTTCGGCAGGACTTGGCCACCAGATTTCAAGGCAACCTTGCGGAAGTCATGCTACTGCGCGGCGCGGTGTCCGGCGCGGAAAAAATTGCCATCGATAATTATCTCGGCGCAAAGTACGGCATCTCCGTCATCGCGCTGGCTATTACTGAACAACCGCAGAACGCCACGGCACAGGTAGGCAAGACCGCAACCTTCTGGGTGAACGCTATCGCCGGCTCTCCTACCATCAACTACCAATGGCAGAGCAATAGCGTGAACATTGTCGGAGCAACCAATTCCGTTTACACGACACCCGCCTTGACCCTGGCAGCGAACGGGGCCGCTTACCGGGCGATTGTCTCAACTCCGCTGGGGATTACCAACGCCAGTTCCGCCGCCACGCTGACGGTTATTGCCGACACGCAATCCCCTGCCCTCTCTTCGGGCACGAGAAAGGCAGGTAGCACAACCGACATCGTCGTCACCTATTCCGAAGCAGTGGCGCCTGCAACCGCGACCAATGTCAGCAACTATTCCCTCAATAACGGAGTTACCATTTCTTCGGCGGTGATGGGTAGCTCGTCCAATCAGGTTGTGCTCACCACCTCAGGATTGAATGCCACCACGAGTTACTTATTGACGGTCCAAAATGTGCAGGACTTGTTTACCAACACCATCGTTCAAACTACCGCGTTGCTCTTTCCATCCAACATGTCGCTGTGGTTAAGAGCGGACTCAGGTGTGATTGCGGATGGATCGGGATTGGTCAGTCAATGGTTCGATCAAAGCTCTAATACCAACAACGCTTCGCAATTTGCCGGGCCATTGCTTCGACCTACGTTGCTTGCCAGTTCCATTAACAGTAAGCCTGCTCTTACCTTCAATGGCTTGAGCAATTATCTTCAGGCGGCGTCTTCTCCTACTCTGGCGATTCCAAATGACATTTCTCTTTACGTTGTGACCCGGATTGCTCCTTTGGCCGCGAATGGCTATGCCCATTTCATTGGCAAAACATTGGCCAATCAACCTGCTTCCTATGACTACTACGTTCACAACGGCGCGAATGGGACGCTCTACCGCGGAAACGGCACGGTCAGTGCGCGTGTGCTAGAAACAGCGATACCTTCCTTTGGTGTGCCGCACGTGATGAACGTTGTGATGAGCGGAACTTCGGTCAGCCATTTTCTGGATGGCGCCGCTAATGGCACTGGCATTCTTGCAACCAACATGGCTGATGCAGGCCGGCCATTGCGCATTGGTTCAAGAGACGCGTTGGATGTCTATATGAATGGCGAGATCGCCGAGGTAATGATTTTCAATTCCGCAATCTCTACCAGTGATCGCAAGGCGATTGATTCTTATCTCGGTTTTAAATACTTTCCTCTTACCATCACTCAGCCAACGAACATCACCAGGTTGGAAGGACAGATTGCGACCTTCACGGTGTTGGCTTCGGCCGGACCCGCAGCGTTTAGTTATCAATGGCAAAGGGGCACCGTGGATATCCCCGGCGCAACCAACGCTTCCTACACTACACCAATTCTCACGCAGGCTGACAGCGGTTCAACCTATCGCGTCATCATTACCCCATTGAACAGTTCACCGGTCATCAGTGATTCGGCTACTCTCACCGTATCGCCGGACAGTGAACTCCCGACCGTTATATCCGTTGGGAAAAGGGTCTGGAGCACCAACCAGATTGTGGTGGTTTTTTCGGAAGCAGTTTCTCCTTCCACCGCGACGAACCTTTCCAACTATGCTCTGGACAACGGCGCGACGATCACCTCTGCAACCATAGGCGATACTCCTAACCAGGTCATCCTCACCGTATCGGGCTTGAACCCCGCCACGACCTATTCGTTGACCGTGCAAAATGTGAAGGACTTGTTTAACAACACGATGGTTCAAACAACCGTCATCAGCGGGGTCTATCCACCTTCGCTGGCGCTTTGGTTGAAAGCGGATACGGGTGTCACAGCTGATGCGCAAAATCTGGTGAGCGCATGGGCCGACCAATCGGGCAATAACAACACGGCTTCCGCTTTCGGGGATAGCGCGCCGTTGTTTGTGGCCAGCGCGCCGGGCGGCCAACCGGCGCTCAACTTCAATGGAACCAACCAATACCTTGTCGTCAATAATTCTCCTGGTGTTGCGCTGACCGGAGACCTCACCATCTACGTCGCAGCGCAAATCAAGGATTTCATTTCTCAAACCAACGAAATCAGCTTGCTGGGAAAATCAGGAGGCACAATCGGTAACCAACCTGCCTCCTATGATTTTTATCTTTTGAAAAATAGTGGATTACCCCGCTTCTTCCGTGGAGATGGGACAAGCAGTTCTTTCCTCACCGGCTCCAACGCTCCTTCTCTTGGAACAACTCATCTTCTCACTGTAAAAATGAGCGGACAGAATGCCGTCCAGTATTTGGATAGTCAGATCAATGCCGTGGGAACTTTGACCGCGCCAATTGGAGATACGGGCAATCCTTTGGGCATCGGCACGCGCTTTGATTTGCGCCCGAAGATGAATGGCAACATGCAGGAAATTTTATTGTTTGCGTCCGCCCTCTCTGACGCGGATCGCACCGCGCTGGATTCTTATCTGGCCGCAAAATACGGAGTCCTTCTCGGACCCACCCCAGTGATTTCTATTTCCCGTTCTGGAAACAATGTTGTCCTGTCATGGCCGACACCGAACGTGAACTTCGTTTTGGAAACGACATCTGCCTTAGGCGCCTCCTGGACTACGGCGACCAATACCGTGACGAGCGTGAACGGTACGAACAGTGCCACGATCAACGCCGCAACTGGCAATGGTTTCTATCGGTTGCATCAACAATGATTCATCGCGAGAGTCCGTTATGAAGTTACGATCTATTCGATATCGAAGTACCTATGGGTTTACCTTGATCGAGTTGTTGGTGGTAATAGCCATCATAGCCATCCTCGCCGGGTTGCTCTTGCCCGCGTTATCCAAGGCCAAGCAAAAGGGTCTCGGCATTTCCAGCATGAGCAACCTGAAGCAACTACAGATTTGCTATCAGATGTATCTGGGTGACAACAATGATACCCTTCCACCGAACGAAGCCGTGCCCACCGCAAGCTTGACCAATTCCTGGGTGATAGGAAATCCCAAGACAGATTTAACGACCGTCAATATTGAAAACGGAATCCTTTTTCCCTACAACCGTTCGGTAAAAATCTATCATTGTCCTGCCGACACTTCCCTCACCTATCCGGTTATGGGAAACAACGGACAGCCTCGTAATCGCAGCTATGCCATTGACTACGTTTTGGGGGGGAATGTCGCGGGCAATCCCCGGTTTATCAAAAAGTCCTCGCAGATAAAAAATCCGGGGCCGGTGCAGAAATCGGTTTTCTGGGACGAGGATTCCCGCAGCATCGACAATGGCGCCTTCGGTTTGAACCCAGCGCCGAACAATACGTGGCAGAACCTTCCGGCCAGCCATCATAATCATGGCGGCGTCTTATCTTATGCGGATGGTCATGCTGTCCTTCATCACTGGGTTCTGAATGGAGTGCTAGGAGTAGGGTTGCCCGATGCTCCCTTCGGAGTCGCCATCAATGCGCCGGAACCTTCGCCGTTTACCGATATCCGATGGGCGCAGGCAACCAGCTTTCCGTAATGATAGGAGAGGCGCATGGCCTTTTCCATTCGGCAGACTGGGATGTTTAAAGGGAAAAAATTGCCTATGCCGAAGCAGCTGAGAGCGAAATTCCGTCCGCCGTATGACCACGATTCAATTGTTCACCATCGGCCGGGTTGGAAACCGGCGATACCACAGGTGGGAAACCTGCGCTACGGTCGCAAGGTTAAACCCGCTTTTTTTTTGGCAATCGCGGGAGATTTCATTGACAGCCCACCGGCTTTTGAGGGCAAGATGATGGCATGAATCAATTCTTTGTTTTCGGATCGATCGCGTTGGCCGCCGTCAGTTTTTCTGGTCGCGCGGCCGAGCCTGATATGACTGCTGACACGCGTTGCTATGAAATGCGCACCTATTTCGCGCCGCCCGGAAAACTCGACGAGCTTCATGCGCGCTTTCGCGACCACACCATGAATTTGTTTCAGAAGCATGGCATGCAAAACATTGCCTACTGGGTCCCGGCCAATAACACCAACAACACGCTGGTCTATCTTCTCGCCTATCCAAATCGCCCGGCCCGCGACGCTTCGTGGAAAGCGTTCATGGCGGATCCCGATTGGAAGGCCGTCGTCAAAACGACCGAGGCCAATGGAAAAATCGTGGCGAAGGTCGAACAAATTTTTCTGCAACGAACGGATTTTTCGCCAGCGGTCAAGACGGGAAACATTTCCAACGGCGGAGTTTTTGAACTTCGCACCTACACCACACCCGCCGGTTCGCTGCCAAAGCTGGACGCCCGTTTTCGCGAGCACACCATCGCGCTTTTCAAAAAACACGGAATGAAGAACTGGGCCTACTTCCACAAAATGCCCGATCAACCCGCAGCCGACACCACGCTGATTTATTTTCTCGCGCACAAATCGCAGGACGCCGCAAAAACTTCCTTCGATGAATTTCGCAAAGACCCGGATTGGGTCGCCGCAAAAGAAGCGAGCGAAAGAAATGGTTCGCTCACGATCAAGGACGGAGTGAAATCGCTTTTTCTCGCGCCGACGGATTATTCTCCGACAAAGTAAATTTCCGGCGTTCGCTGGCTAAAATTCATTGCACGAAGCCAAAAACGAAAACAAAGGTAGAAGCGCTTGCCATAGTCCCGGCGTTGCATCAGTCCGTCCTGTCGGAGCGATCGGCAATCGTTCTTTTCTTCTCTTCGTTTCCTTCTGTCGGAGTCAGTCGGGTTTTCGGATTAAAGTTGGAAGTTTCAAATCCGTCAGCGAGCGACCTTCTCGTTTGCGAATCGTGGCCTCAATCTTAGGAACATACATTTGCGTCTCAGCGGGCAAGCGGTGGGCAATCGCGTCGAAGGTGCGTGTTTTTTGGTTCTTCAACAAATTGGCGACGCGCGTTTCTCCGGCGTTGTAAGCGGCCAGCGCCAGACGCCAATCGCCGAAGCGATGGTGAAGTTCTCGAAGGTATTCCGCGGCGGCTCGCGCATTTTTTTCCGGCTGCAAACGTTCATCGCGAAACAAACCGACCGAAAGATCGTGGCTCCGTGCCGTCACCGGCATAAGCTGAAAGAGACCCACTGCGCCAGCGGGACTGCGCGCGCGGGAGTCAAACGACGATTCCACTTCTGCCAGCCAGACCAATTCCGGCGGCACCCGTTCGGCCAGAAAAATTGTTTTCAATTGCGCGATTTGTTTGAAAGCCAGCGGCGGAGTCGGTCGTCGTTCGACGGCCTCGACCCAAACTTTGCGTTCCGCTTTGGGCGAAGGCGGAGGCGACGGCGCAATAGTTTTTGGACCAATTTGCCCGCGCAATTTTTCGGCGACCTCAAAGTAATCAAGACGCGATTGCAACCAGGCGGCGTAAGGCTGGGTCTCTTCAAATTGCTGCAAGACCGGGAGAATTTCCCTGGCGGTTTCTTGCAGCGCGCCGAGGTCATAAACATAAGTGGATTGAAATTGCCGCTCCAGTTGGGAAAAAAACTTCTGCACGCGTTCCCCGTCCACGCCGAGCGCGTCCCACACCGACTCGTCCACGTTCTCCCGCAAGAACTCATTGGCGGAGCGAATCACTTCAACGGCATCGATCTCTATGTCCGAAGGTTGTTCTTGAGGAAGAGGCGCAGCCGAGGAGATAAAAACAAAAGAACAAATCAAAACTGAAAAAAATAAGTTTCTTCGACGTTTCTTGTGAGTCATAGGCTTTGATCTGTTTCGAGTGATTTGCCGGGATTAAACGCAGAGGGCGCCAAGGTTCACGCAGAGGGCGCAAAGGGAAGCACTCAAGAGAAAAAAATTCCGCAGGAAGGTTCACTCTGCGCTCCTCTGCAAAAACCTTTGCGTCCTTTGCGGTAAGACAACGGTCGTCTCCGATATTGCACCCCAAGAAAATCGAGAAAACCAAAACAATCTCAGTTGGAAATTATTTATCATGTCCATTGTTTAGAAAAACTTCCTGTGTCGCGGCAAGGTTAACTACAGATTATTTCTCCGAGAGCAACTCTTCGATCTTCGCTTTCAATGTGACGTAGTCTTTGTCCCCTTTGACATATTGACCGCCAGGATGGATGTGCCGAATGACTCCCTGCCGGTCGAGCAGGAAACTGACGCTGGTCCCCTTTTCCTTGCCCTGATCGAGCCACCAGCGATGAAGCGTTTTCCAATCGGCATCAATTGCTACTGGAAATTTAAAGCCAAAAGTTTTTGCATAGCCTTTGACATCCTCCAGCCGCAAAGGCTCGTCGGATTTGTGATGGTAAAAGCCAATGACCTGTAAACCGCGCGCGGAATATTTCTCGTGAAATTCATTAAGCGCGGGAGCGGTCGCGCGGCAATAAGGGCAATCCGGCGCCGTCCACCAACGAACCAGAACCACCTTGCCGCGTAGATTTTTTAGTTCGAGCGGAGACGAGTTGAACCAGTTCGTGACGTTCCACTCGGTCGGCCTGGCGCCGAGGAGTTTTTCTTTTCCCTTCGCCGTGTGGCTCCCCGTCAGCAACAGCAGAAAAACAAAACCGAATTTATAAATGGAATCTGCTCTCATCTGATTAACCCAATCTGGTGACCAATATTTATACCTGCAATTCTCTAACCGGCAGCGCGCAACCATTCCAGTTCCACACTATTCCACGCGATGCAGGCTGGAAGCGCTGCGACACAGCAGATTGGAAATCTGCGCTACAATTTTCGCGCTACGATTTTTTCAAAAGCGATTTCATTTCTCCCACTGTCTTGGCGTAGCGGGGATCTTTTGCCAGATTTTTCAATTCATGCGGGTCGCTGTCGTGATCGTAAAGTTGCACGCCGGCTTTCCCGTCGTCCCATTCGGTATAACGCCAACGCTCGGTGCGGACGCTCCGGCCATTGCGCTCGCCGGTCGTGACTTGCGTGAACGCCGGTTTGCTCCAACTCGCTTTGGGGTTTTTTAAAAGTGGCGCCAAACTTTTTCCTTCAAATCCCGCCGGCGCACTCAAGCCGCACAGTTCGGCGATCGTCGGATAAATGTCGATCATCTCTACCACGCACGACGACTTTCGGCCGTTCGATTTTTCATGCGGCACATAAATAATCATCGGGACACGCGCCGACTCCTCGAAGAGTGATTGCTTCTGCCATTGTCCGTGTTGACCAAGCATCCAGCCGTGATCGCTCACGAAAACAACGATGGTGTTGTCGGCCAGTTTCAATCGGTCCAGCGCGTCGAGCAATCGCCCGACTTGCGCATCCATGAAACTCACGCTCGCCAGATAACCGCGTTTGAACCGGCGCAATTTCTCCTCGGACAAATCGTAGTTCGGCGGCTTCACGTGAAAGGCCATCGGCGGGATCGCGGCCATGTGCTCCGGCGGTTCTTTGGGCAACGAAATTTTTTCAAATGGATACCACTCGTAATATTTTTTCGGTGAAATTTCCGGAACGTGCGGACGATAAAATCCTGCCGCGATGAAAAATGGTTTGTCTTGGTGTTGTTCCAAAAGATGAATCGCATCGGTCGCGACTTTCCCGTCGGTTTCGTCTTCGTCGTTAGCTTCGTCGTCGAGCCAGGCCAGCGCCGCGCCGAGATTTCCGTTGTTCGGCATGTAGTTGATCACTTGTTTCTCGACATCCTTATCGTGCCCGCGCGGGTTGATGAATTCATTCCACGATTGCGGGTCGTCCATGCCGCTCGTCCCGATTTGGCCGGGCACGCCGTAGTGATAAATTTTTCCGACGCGCGCTGAGTAGTAACCATTATTTTTAAACAGCTCGGGCAACGTGACGACATCCGGCAAAGTTTTTCGGAAAAATAAACTGTTATTGACGACCTTCGTCGTGTCGGGACGGCGGCCCGTCATCAACGAAGCGCGGCTTGGATTGCAGAGGGGATATTGGCAATAGGCGCGCTCGAACAGCACGCCGCGTTTGGCCAGCTTGTCGATGTTCGGCGTTTTCATTTGTTTCTCGCCGTAACAACCCAACATGCAGGTCAAGTCGTCGGACATGATGAAGAGAACATTGGTTTTGCCCCGCCAAGAATTCGGCTCTGCACCGTGAACACCGGCAACGACCAAAAGTGCGGCGACCAGACAAGCGAGGAAATTAGTTTTCATACGTCGCAAATCACTACATGAAAAAAAGATTCCAGCGAGGGAAAACTTTTTTGAACAAATGAAAAAGCGCATGTTGGCCCTACCACCAAAGTAGTGGGGCGGACATCTTGTCTGCCATCGGGGCTTCCAGCCCCGGGTTTCGCGGGCGGGATGCCCGCTTAGCCGGAACGATTCAGTTGGACAGATTGCTCGCCCTCACCCTAACCCTCTCCCCCGAGGAGAGGGAACCTGCCAGCAGGGTCCGCCATCAGGCATTAAACGGTGAATATTTTCCAGCGCTGAATAATATTCTCCCTCTC